>CAZHXG010000004.1:0-92169 GCA_964536285.1 uncultured Bifidobacteriaceae bacterium | reverse complement strand
CGATGCCGTAAATGCACGAGACGCTCGCGACGACAATCACGTCGCGCCGCGAAAACAGCGAACTCATCGTCGAAAGGCGAAGGCGCTCGATCTCCTCGTTTCGCGAAGAATCCTTTTCGATGAACGTATCGGTGCGCGGAATGTAGGCTTCGGGCTGGTAATAATCGAAGTAGCTGACGAAATATTCGACGGCGTTGTGCGGAAAAAAACTTTTGAACTCGGCGTAAAGCTGCGCGGCCAAAGTTTTGTTGTGCGAAATGACGAGTGTCGGGCGATTGACATTTTTGATGACGTTCGCGACGGTAAAAGTTTTTCCCGAACCGGTGACGCCGAGCAGTGTCTGATGCTTCGCGCCGGAAATAATTCCGGCGGTCAATTTCTCAATTGCCTGCGGCTGGTCGCCGGCAGGTTCGTAATCGGAGACGAGTTCGAACATGAACAGCGAAGGTAGGAGCGCAAGGCGAAAGTGTCAATTGGCGGCGACACGGCTGAATTCTTGTTGCCGTGTCCGGGTGTGGCGATACCATTCGCAACGATACCACGACCAACAATAGCACGTCCGCTTGTTTTCAACAAAACCTAAACCAAGAATCTGCATGAAAATTAAAACCCGGATTTATTTGCCGTTGATTGCGCTGGCGTTTGCCATATATCTGCGCGCCGATGAAATGAAGCCCGATGATTCCGTGCTGAAGCCCGTCGGCGACGGATGGCTGCCACTTTTCAACGGCACGAACTTCGACGGCTGGGCGGCCGAGCCGGAATATTGGAAAATGGACGCGGACGGCGTTATGCACGGCCACACGCCCGGCACGCCGCAACATCATTACGATTACACCACGAACAATTTTGCCGACTTTGAATTGCACGCCGACGTGAGGCTCATCGGATATAATTCCGGCGTCTGCATCCGCATCGCGCCGGCCAACTTTGACAGCGTGCCCGGTTATCAAGTGGACATGGGCGATGGTTATTGGGGTTGCCTGTGGGAGGAACACGGTCGCGGCAAGGTCGTGAATTATCCGAAGGAAGAAGCGGACAAGCTGGTCAGGAAAGACGACTGGAATCATTATTACGTTCGCGCACAAGGCCATCACATCCAGGCGTGGCTCAATGGTGTGAAGACGATTGACGTCGTGGATGAAAAAGGACTGCTTACCGGGCCGATCGGTTTTCAACTCTGTCATGGCGTAGGCAAAATGACCGACGCCTCATTCAAGAACGTCGTTTATCGTGCACTCAAAGCTGGTAGCGATGGCAAATGACTATGCTGCGCCCATCTATGAAGGCTTTTTTGGCAACGGCAATTTTATTTGCGTCCATGATTTTATCCCGCGCGGAAATGCAAAGCCCGATTCCACTCTGGCCGGACGGCGCGCCCGGCGCGCTCGGCCATTCCACCAACGACACTCCCACGCTCACACCGTATTTATGCGAATCAAATGCGACGGGCACGGCGATGGTGATCTGTCCCGGCGGTGCTTACTGGATGCTCGCCTCGCACGAGGGAAATGATTACGCGCTTTGGCTGAACCAGCATGGCGTCACCTGCTTTGTTTTGAAATATCGCCTTGGTTCCCACGGCTATCATTATCCGGCGGAATTTCAGGACGTGTCGCGCGCGATGCGCTGGGTGCGCACGCACGCGAAGGATTATAAAATCGAACCGGCACGCATCGGCATCATGGGCTCTTCGGCAGGCGGGCATCTGGCGTCGACGTTGCTGACGCATTTTGATTTTGGGAATACGAATGCGGACGACCCGATTGAGCGGCAAAGTTCGCGCCCGGACATCGGCATCCTTTGTTACCCGGTCATCACGATGGGCGAGTTCGCGCATCAAGGCTCGAAAGATAATTTGCTCGGCAAAAATCCGTCACAAAAACTGGTGAAACTGCTCTCGAATGAACTGCAAGTGACGACCAACACGCCGCCGTGTTTCATCTGGACGACCTTCGAGGACAAAACCGTGCCGATGGAAAATACGATGATGTTCGCCGAGGCGTTGCGGAAAAACCATGTGTCGTTTGATCTGCACGTCTATCAAAAGGGCGGACACGGCATGGGTTTGGCCGACAAACCGCCGTTCGCGCATCCGCATCCGTGGGCGGCGGATTGTCTGTTCTGGCTGAAGACGCAGGGCTTCGTAAAGGATTAGATGGCGTCTTTCACCATCCGGTTTCTGTCCGGCGCTTTTTAAGCACAATTGAAATCGGCTCGCCACACCGGAATTTTACTGCGAAACTGTGCGCCAATGAGAATCCTCGCCCTCGATCACGGAAGCAAGCGCATCGGCGTCGCGGTGAGCGACGAAACCAAAACGATTGCGCAGCCATTGGAATACATTCCCGCCGAGCCGTTCGCGGATTTTCTGGCGCGGCTCAAAAAAATTCTCGCCGAAAAGGAAGTGGATTTCGTCCTGCTCGGCCTACCGCGCAACATGGACGGCAGTTACGGCCCGGCGGCACAAAAAGTGGAAACGTTCGCGGGAGTTTTGAAAACCGCCATCACCGTTCCGATAAAATTGTGGGACGAGCGGCTGACGAGTTCGCAGGCGAACAAAATTTTGATCCAAGGCAGAGTCCGCCGCGATAAGCGCAAAGAAAAAGTGGACAAAATGGCCGCGGCGATTTTATTGCAAAGTTATCTGGATGGAATGTGATGAATCGAATCGTTGGTCGTTGAATCGTTACATTGTTGCATCGGACGATTCACTATTCGCGATTCAACGAATCTCGAAATGAAATTCAAACTCGTCATCGCCTACGACGGTTCCCGCTACGAGGGCTGGCAGGCGCAGAAAATCGGCACCGGCGTTCAGCAAATCGTCGAAGCGGCGCTCGCAAAATTATTTCCGGGCGCGCCGCGACTTCACAGTTCGAGCCGCACGGACACCGGCGTCCACGCGCTCGGAATGGTCGCTCATTTTGAAATTCCGCAGACTGAATTCAAAATGCCGGTCCGCAGACTGGCACTGGCGCTTAATTCGTGGTTGCCAGAAGACGTGCGCGTGTTGTCGGCTTCGCGCGCGCCGGAAAAATTCCACGCGCGATTTGACGCGACGGGCAAGCAGTATCGTTACTTCGTCTGGAACCACACGGCAATGAATCCGCTGCTACAAAATCGCGCCTGGCATTTTCCGGTGAAACTGGACTTGGCAAAAATGCGCGCGGCGGCAAAATTATTTTTGGGCAAGCGCGATTTCAAATCGTTCGCCGGGACGCGTAGTTACGAAATGAAATCCAATGTGCGAACGTTGACGCGCTGCGACGTAAAAAAATCCGGCGCGCAACTGACGTTCGTCATCGAAGGCGACGGTTTTCTCTACAAGATGTGCCGCGGAATCGTGGGAACGCTGGTTCAAGTCGGCCAGGGAAAAATCGCCGCAACGGAAATCAAACATATTCTGGCCAGCCGCGATCGGCGCGTCGCCGGCATGACCGCACCGGCGCACGGGCTGGTTTTGTGGAAAGTCTTCTATTCACCGCAGAGACGCAGAGACGCGGAGGAAAAATCGAAAGAAAAAAAATCTCTGCACCTCCGCGCCTCTGCGGTTTAATTTTTATGCAAATTGTTTTAGTCGAACCGGAAATCCCACCGAACACGGGCAACGTGGCGCGGCTGTGCGCGGCCACGAAGTCCGTTTTGCATTTGATCGAGCCGTTCGGTTTCAAGCTCGACGATTCACAATTGAAACGCGCCGGGATGGATTACTGGCAGGACGTCGAGTGGCATCGCTGGAAAAATTGGAGCGCGTTTGAAGAAAAACTTCCGCCAAAGGCGCGGTTATGGTTTGTCGAATCAAACGGGCCAAAAATTTACAGCGAAGTGAAATTTTCGCCGGACGATTATCTGGTCTTCGGACGCGAAACGGCGGGCTTGCCGAAACAGCTTTTGGAAAGGCATCGCGAAAACTGGCTGCGGATTCCGATGTTCAATGCGAAATCGCGTTCGCTGAATCTATCGAATTGCGTCGCGCTGGTTTTGTTCGAGGCGTTGCGGCAGCAAGGTTTTCGGGGAGAAATTTGAATTTGAAGCAGGAAGATTTTGCGGTCATTTTCCTCCCAACGTTTTCTGCAACTCCTTCAAGGCTTCGTGCATTTCCGCGGCTGATGCGTAACGTTGCTTCGGGTCGGGCTGGCAGGCCTTGAGAATAACGGCGTTAAATGGAAAAAAATCCGCCGGATTTTTGTCATCGACAAGGGTGGTCGCAATTTCGGGAAAGAACGCCGCGCTGCGACCGGTGCCAAGGACGTAAAGCACCATGCCCAAAGCATAGATGTCCGCTTGCGGCGTGCCCGGTCTCTCGGGCGGCGGCGGCATGTAACCGACCGTGCCCACGTATGTCCTTTCCTGATCGGGCGGACGGATTTCGGTGATGAGCCCCAAGTCCGCGAGCTTGGGCTGGCCGTTCACAAAAATGATATTTTGCGGCTTGATGTCGCGGTGCGTCAGTCCGCGCCGATGGAGAAAATCCAGCGCGTCGCTCAACGCAAGCCCGATGCGCACACATTCCCGGATCGGCAGCCTGCGCCCGTGCAATCGTGCGCGCTCGCCGACCAGGTCGCGCGGCTTGTAAGTGGACGGCTCGCGCTCCCAGCCGGGTTCAAGCGGATCGCCGAGTTCCATCACATAATAAAAAAAGTCCGGATTTTTTTTGCTGACAAAATCAACGCGCAGAAGGCCGGGATGTTTGTCCGAAACAGGTTTGTATTTGCTGATGCCGTTGAACTCGCGGTCGTAAGGATCGGGATTGTTGTCAAAATTTTTCAGATAGACGATTTTTAGAGCCTGCCATTGGCCGACGGCGTTCCTCACCAGCCAGACTTTTCCGTAGGCGCCCTGACCGAACGGCGGATGAAACAATTCGTAATCGGGGATGTCCGGCAAAGGTTCGTTTTCAAGCGGCCTGGATGTCGTTGCAAATGAACGGCGAAATTTTGTTGCCAGCGCCCAGACGAAGGCACACGGCAATTGTCCGCCGACGATCACGAGCCACGGGAACCAATAGTTTGTGAAATAACTCAACGAAACCGACGCGAGCGTCACGCCTGCAACGATTACCGCGACAGATATGCAAGATGCCAGCAGTCGCAAACGGCACAATCCCCCGCCAAGCAATGTTCCGGTGAAGACAAATATGAACACTTCCGCCCACCATGCCGGTCGCCGCAACCAGTCGCCGTTCATCAGATTTAAAAAAGAGGTCAGCATGATTTCCACGCCGCCGGTTGATTCGCCGGTCCAGCGCGTGTATGGCGTCCGGAATTTATCGTCTTCACCGTCGGGCATGGAAGTTTTTGGTTGTTTGCCGATGAATACGATTTGATTGCGGAAAAAATTTGTCGGTTGCGAGAACGCGAACTGATAACTCAATTTTTTCCACGCGCCATTTTGACCGTAGTAACGCAACCATCGCTCGCGTGGTTCCTCGTCCAAGTACGCGCCAGACAATCGCGCCGCCGTCCAAGACAAACTCGGATACGGGCCGGGCGATGGGAACGGCCAGTGCCGTCGCACAACCAAGTCAAGGTCGGGATCAAGCCATGCGACACCCCAATTTGTTCCAGCCGCGTCGAGAAATAATTTTGACGGAAGCGTTGGTTGCACGCCGGTCAGGGTTGGATGCGTCACTTGCGCCTGTTCGGCCATCAACACAACCCCACTTTGCCTCCGCATCGCATCCGCCAGAGCTTTATCTTTCGCCGTATCCCGAGGTTCTTGAAAAAAAGAATCGAACACCACGAGCGCACAGCCGTCATCGGCAAGTTTATTCAACAATCGAGCGTGCAATGCGCGATCCCATGGTTGTCCGCGCGTCTGGTGAAATTGATCGAACGCTCCGTTGTCCATCAAAACAAGCGTGACATTGTTCGTGACGGCTCGCGCGCCGAAGCGGAAGAGATTGTCATAGCTGGCGTTCACCCAGCCCTCGCCCAGCGGCGCTTTCCATAAGATCAGACCGCAAAGCACCGTCAGCACCGCACCCGATGCGGATTTTAAAAAATCATGTTGCCTGATGGCTTTCACGACTCACCCAATTCTGAACGCCGGAGTATAGGAAAAGCCGGGGAAGAAAGCAGCGCTTTTTCTGTTTCTTTCCCCTTTACAACCAACTTTGTAGTGCCACATTCAGAATGGTCGTGCTTCCTGGGGAATTATTCCGGCGTCTCTGGGATTTGGAAAATAACAAACAACATCAATCAAAAATATGGGCAAAAAAATTAAATCTCAAATCGTGGCCATGACGGGAATGGCAATATTGATCGGTCTTATGTGTTGGGTTGCACGCGCTGACATGGAAATTATAATTCCCAAACTTGGTTCGGGCGGGTCAACCAACACGCCGTGTTCGGGAACGTTCACGGCCTATGCCAGAATGACAAACAGCGCAGGCAGTGTATGGATACGACCACCCACAAACACCACCACCGGCACGCTCACCGATGTTTCTGGATTTCCTCCACCCTACTGGTCTGTCGCGGTGGTCACGCGCCAGAGTGATTTTGCAGGGTGGTGCCAAACCAACAGCGTCACCTTCCCGGCGACCAATGGCACCTCGTATGAACTTGGTGTGTTTGTCAAAAGCGCCACACCGCCGCCGACCAATGGCCAGCCGTTGAAGCTGCAAATCGTATGGCAATGATTCATGCGCTGGATGAAAATTTTTTGAGCGCTAAAAATTGAACTGAAAACGCACTGCAAGCGTTCGCTGGCGCGGCATCTCGTTATAAAGATTCAATGGTTCAAGCCGGTAATCCTGACCGGTGATGTTGAGCAATCCGACGGACAGTTCGGCTTTCCGGTGTGCGAATCGGTAACCGGCAAAAAAATTGAACTGCCAGAACTCATCGCCCGGTTCGGCTGGCGAAAATTCCGCGTTGCTCTGCATATACCAGTTTCCTTCGATGGTTGAAAACAGGCCGGACGGATGATTCCAATTTGCGTGCAGATTGAGTTGGTGCAAAACACTGTCCAGACTTTTGCGCTGTTGAAAAGGTGTACCAATTAGTGAAGGTGGCAGATTGGCCGGGACATCCGGGTAGCTTACATCCAGATTCGCCTGACTCAACTGATAGCGTGCCCCTGCCGACCATTGTTTTCCAAACAATTGGTCGATTGTAAAAGTCAGCGAGCGTTCGCGATAATATAAAGACTCATTTAGCCCTGATGCAAAAGGGAAGCCATTATTATTAATTCCATCATCAACAAAGCTGCCGGCGAGTTGTTGTCCTTTGGAATATAGAATTTCCCCGGAAAGCCCGAGATAAGTTCCGGTTTGAAATCTTTGTTCGATGGAAAAATCACAAGTGTCAAATTGAGCGCCGCTGGTGTCCCCGACGGCCGATTCGGGAATGATGCTGCGGAAAGCCTGATTGAATCCGGCGACTTCTGTCGGTTCCAAACGAACACTCTGATCAAAAGTTGCGCCCGACAGCGAACGCGTATACGCCGCGCGGAATGTGGTGTTTGGTGCCGGCGTCCAGATCAATCCCGCTTTCGGTGAAATTTGGTCAATGGATTTTTCCTGGCTTGAAAAGGGCGTCGTCGCCACGTTCGCGGGCAAGTGCAGATAGTCGTAGCTTAACCCGCCAATCAACATCAGGGAGTCCGCAATTTGCCACTCATGGTAGCCGTATAAATTCAAGCGATGAAAATCCGTCGTGAAATCTTGAACTGTGGCGACAGTTGGATCCTCAAAGAGCAACGCGACAGTAAAAGGCGATGGGTTTTGCTCCACGTTTTGATAATGAAAATCTCCCCATTGATAGCGTGCGCCGAGGACTGTGGTGTGTTCTGGCTGTTCCCAAATCTGTTGAAGTTCAGTCGAGTAAATTTCAGGAGAAACGTTGAACGTCTGGTTGACCCCGAATACTGTCACTGAAGATATAGGCCCGGAAAGTTCATCTGCGAGCAACTGGCCGGAATTCGAATCATCAATTGTTTCATCACCGGTCAATCGAGCGGCCAAAAACAATGTATGCACTCCCGGACCCCATTCATGATGGTAACCCAGGAATAAATTGGGATCCTGTTCCTCGTGGATGCGAAGGGTTGGTTGCGCCATGCTCGGGTCGTAATATTCAAGCGTATCGCCTCTTTCGATTTTTTCCTGTTCGGCAGACAAAAAAATGCTGTCTTGTGGCGTGAGTTGCTGCTTGATGGTGAGGGACAAGTCCCGCTCATCGAAATCATCATTCGGACGCTGGCCGGGATCGTAATTATATTTCGCCTCCAAATCATAACTGAAGCCGCCAAACGTGCCGTACTGCGCGCCCGACTGCATCCACGCCCCGCGGCTCAAATATTCAGTGTCCGAAACGACCCCAAACCGGTTCTGTTCAAACAATCTGGAATATTCCTGCTGTGAAATCACTGGCGAAAGCGTGCCCGCGTTGGCCGGAGCCAGTAAATTCGCAATGAAAAACTCGGCGTTGGCCGGGGTCTCGTAACGCAAGTTGCTCCATTCCGGATCACGAAGCTGATCGTAGCTGTTCGCCAGAAAAAGATGCGCGGAGTAATTCGCGTAATCATAACTCACCGCGCGGGCGGCTTCGCGGATGCTCACATCGAACATTCCCGCGTCCTGATACAGGCCGGCCAGATTGGCGCTGCGAACGGCCTGATCTTGATCCAGCAAAAGTTGCGAGCGGTAAACGCTTCGGTTGCCGTTCAATTTCTCCGACTTTTCCAAATCGCGTATAGCGTCGTTGATGCCATTGTTTTCCTGATTCAGCAATGCCGAGTAAAGCCAGGGCGTCGGATCGTTTGGGTCAAGGTGCTTGGCCAATTGAAGCTCCTTTTCCGCACGCGGAAAATCGCCGGCACCCGCATAAGCTTTGCCCAAATAACTTCTCAGCTCCGCGCGCTGCGGTTCAAGCGCGGCGGCGATCAACAAGTCTTCGCGTCCACCAACCTTGTCGCCAAGACGGATGCGACAAAGGCCGCGACCCAGCCATGCGTTGCCGAGCGCGGAATCTGCGGCCAACGCGCGGTCGAACCAGACGATGGCCTCGCGCGTGCGATTTTGAGTGGCGATCATAAATCCCTTCAACGCGAGTGCCTGCGCGTTGCGCGGTGCGAGCGCGAGGCTTTTATCCAGCGACTTGAGCGCTGGCTTGATTTGCCCAAAGTCGAATTCGAGTTCCGCCACGCGTTCCCAGGCAAACCCAGATTTTGGCGAAAGGGCGGCCGCTTGTTTCGCCAGATTCAATGCGGTCTTCAACGAAATGTCAGGAATTGCCCGCGACTGTTCGTAATAAGAATCTGCGAGAAACTCCGTGGCAAGCTCCGGTTTCGGATTCGGAAAAACCGGCTGATGTTTGACTGCGGCTATAAGTTGACGCAATGCAAGTGCAAGGCGTTGAGGCCGTCCTGAATTGCCGCCATTTGATAAAGAAGCAAGCACAGCTTCGGTCTGTTCGACTTGCCCGACGGAAAGCAGCAATGCCGCGTAATAAATCCGTTCATTGTCGGAATCAGGCCGTCGCGTGGCGGGATATTTCTCCAATGCGGCCAACAAGTCGCCTGCTTCATATGCGTTGATGGATTGATCCAGATTTTTTTGTTCTTCGGATGAGAATTGCAAATCGTTCAGGTCAAGCACCGCGGGATAGTAGAAACACCATTGCAAAATATTGTTGGCGATAAAACCCGCAGTGCGAACCGGTCCCTTGCCCAATGCAGCGACAGCCTGCTGGCCGTTGGTGAGCAGAAGTGTGGACTGCTCATTGCCAAACCGGACTTTGCCGTCAATCAAGGAAAGGGTCGTTCTGTCTATGTCGTCCACGGCCAAAACAAATTCGGTTCCCTCCACGCCCGCGACAGCCCCGCGTGTGATGATTTGAATCCGTCCCGGCTTGTCGCGATGGAAAAAAGAAATGATTCCGCGAACCAAATGTAATCCACATCCGGCATCGGATGAGTTTGGCGGTAAAATTTCGAGTTCCGTCGAAGCGCCGAACGGCACGACGCTTTGGTCGGACCAGCGGAGTGCAACGCGGCTGTTTACGCTCGTTCGCAACCGGTCGGAAGAGTGCAGGATTTGATTGGTCTGAACGGGAACCCAAATCGTGGCACCCGGCGGTAAAGTTTCCACCACTCCTTCGAATCCCACAATCTGGATTTCGTTTGTAAGCTGACCGCCCATCACGGATTGCGCAAAAAAAACTGCGGCAACCGCGAAATAAACAAACATCGCGGTTCTAAAAATTTCCCGAAGCGTTTGGAGAAACGGATTCAAGCATTTCCTGATTACTAGGTGAGAATAGAAGAAGCTTCCGTAATATTTCAATTCATTTCTTAATTGCCAATGACTGTGCATGGCGACATTACTTGTCTCATGGATGAGTTGATTCCAACGCGAACGACTTTGTTGAATCGCGTAAAAGATTTGCAAGACCAGTCAAGCTGGCAGCAATTCTATGATACTTACTGGAAACTCATCCATGGCGTCGCTGTCAAAAGCGGTTTGACCGAGTCCGAAGCGCAGGATGTGGTGCAGGAAACGATGGTTTCCGCCGCCAAGTATTTGCCCGACTTTAAATATGACCGCAAAATCGGTTCATTCAAAGTATGGCTTCTGAATATGACGCGTTGGCGCATAGCCGACCAACTTCGAAAACGCGGACCTCTGGCACCACAACCTTCTCCACCTGATGAACCGGTCACTGAAACAGTCGCGTTCAACAAAGTTCCCGATAAGAAAAACCCAAATTTGGATGATAAAGCTCCGGAGTTGGATGCACTGTGGGAGACCGAATGGGAAAGCAACCTGCTTGAGGCCGCCGTCACAAAAGTGAAACGCCGTCTTGACCCGCAAAAATATCAAATCTTCGATTTTTATGTGAACAAAGAGTGGGACGCCGATAAAGTTGCCAAAACCTTCGGTATTCCTGTCGAGCAGGTTTATCTGGCCAAGCATCGGGTAACTGAAATGATCAAGGAAGAAGTTGAGCGATTGAAAAGAGAAGCAATTTAAGCTTTCAGAGTCCTCTTTTCAGCCTACCGGTGACTTTGGCACACCGACTTTTAACTTACGGCTGTTCTCCCGTTAATCTGGATTCTGAAGTAAAATCGTTCAAAAGCCCTTATTTTTCGCGTCAAAACGGACTGCGGACAGTCCGCAAAAAAATATTTTAAGATTTTTTGAAAGATTTCGAATCTACGACCGTATTAGTTAGTAGAGAATAGTATTTTTTTAATTGGGGTGGCTGCTTCAAAACGAAGCCGTTTGGTGGAGATATTTTTAATTGATGTCAAATTTTGCCAGCTCCGACCCTGGGGTGGGGAATAAGTGGATAAGGGACAAGGGCGGGGCTGGCATTTTTAAAATCACCAGTTCCTGCAGAATAATCCTATAAAAGGGCGCTCGCCAATGATTTAGCGATTGAACGGCCTGTGATTCCGCGCTTAAAATCGGGTGTGGGCGCTTGGCGCAGTGGCTAGCGCGTCTCGTTTACACCGAGTAGGTCGGGGGTTCGAATCCCTCAGCGCCCACCATTTTTGCATTGAGTTTTGGCAAAGCGAAACAGATTCACTTCGTTTGCTCGCTGCGCTTTTGCAACTGCCTTTCAAGAGACGTGTCCTCCGGTGCTTCAAGCCACGCGGTGTACCAGATGTTGCCAAGCATCTGGCCGGCTTTGACAAGCTGGCTTTCAAGAAACGGTCGCGCCTGCAAACCTTTTTCGCCATCACCGGTAAGTTGACCGTCCTTTTCCATCTGATAAAGCGGTTCGACGAATTTATTTTGCTCCACGAGATAAGCCACAACCGATTTGAACATCCCGTCCGGCTCGTCCGCGTTGGCGATGCGCGTGGCGGACTGGATTTTTCCGACCAGCGCATCAACTTTTATTCCGCCGGTCTTTTTGAAATAACCGCCGTCAATCCACGCGTGAAAAGTTTGTCGTGTCGTGTAACCCTTCGGATTGTCGCTTGCATCCCAGCCGTTGAAATACTTCGTCGTGTGCAATGGCTGCGAACCGTCGCCGACAAAATGTCCCATCACGCCCATCACATAAATACAATCCGCCCGTGCGTTGGCGATTTCCGTCGGAGTGCCTCCATACTGCCGGAGCGCCTTCAACGTACCGAAATCCGATTTCAATTTTTCGTAATACTCCGTGATCACCCACGGCAGAAATCCGTCCAGCTCGCGCGTATGGTCGGCGTCCTTCGTCGGGTCGATCGCCGGAAATCTTTCCGGATGCGCCGCGCGCGCCAGCGCAATGTCCGCGACAAAATCATACCGCATGACCGGCAGCGTCTCCGGCGTCAGCCCGAAAAGTTTCAAGTCCTCCAGATCAATATAATGATCCGGCACGTTGAGATGTTTCAGCGGCAAGTCGCTCACGTTCCGCCAGCGATCCGGCTCGCCCGCAAGAAAGGCGATGCGCTCCTTCAGCGCCGGCGTCAGCTCAAATCCGCCGAAACCTTCCGGCAGCGACGCCAGCGCCAGTTCGTTGACGGCGTGATGACCTTCGTAATCCCACGTGCCAAGATTAAAGGCGAATGCGCCGAGCGCGGCCATCAACACGAGCAATTTTCTCTTCATAATTTCCCCTCTCGAATTCCGAGTCTAGCGAACCCCTCCGCCATTGCAAAAAAATCCGCATCCGTAAATCAGTGTTGAATTCATCGCGCTAAAAAACTATCGTCCGGCCATGCGCAGGTTTTTGACGGTTTTGCTTTTGCTCGCCCTGTTTCCGGCGTTCGCGTCCGACGCCGTCAAAGGACGCCTCGTCAAGACGCTCCCGCTGTTCCTTGATTTGAAAGGCCACGACGCGATTTCGCCCAGCCTTTACGACCGCGACGCGTACCAGGTTTATCTCCGCCAGCATCCCGAACAGCGTTCCGCCATCCGCTTCGACGTGTTGTGGCAGGTCGAAAATCCGCCGGACGTGAAATTCAAAGTGCGCCTCGAACTGCGCGGCATCGGCACGAACAGCCTGCCACATCAGACCACTCTGGAACAGGAAGCCAAGCCGGCACTCTTCCGCCGCTGGACTTCATTGGAACTCGGAGGCGAAGACTACAAAAATTTCGGCGAGGTCGTCGCATGGCGCGCCACCGTCTGGGCTGGCGACCAGATGATCGGCGAACAAAAATCTTTTTTGTGGTGAGTCCCGAAATTTACGCCGCCTGCTTTTTCTCCTGCGTGCGCAACGCCTGCTCGTAGCACCGTAACGCTTCGTCGTAACGCGCCAGCCGGTTGAACAGCCCGCCCTTTTGCAGATACGCGATGGTTGCGGAATCGTTCGCCTCAATCGCGCGGTCATAACACACGATCGCCTCGTCCGTCCGCCCCAATTTTTCCAGCGCGCCGCCTTTTTTGACAAGCGCGTCAATGTGCTTCGAGTCGAGTCCAAGCGCTACCTCGAAACATTCCAGCGCCTTTTCCGGATTGTGCGCGTCAAGTTGCGACTGGCCTTCTACAAGCAGGTTGGCGATGCACTCTTCGCGATCGCTTGAAGTTGAATTTCCGTTTTTGTGTTCGGAAACCGCCGACGCGGTCGTCGTGGTGGACGGAATTTTTTCAGCCAGCACACCGCGCGAAGTTTGTTCCAATTCCAAAATCCGTTTCTGCAGACTGTCAACCGAACTGAACAATCGCGCGTTCGATTGCTCCACCGCCGCGCCCGACACAAGCGACGCCGCGGAGCCGCCCGACAAAAATTCCGATTGTCGCACCGCCGCCAATTCCACCAGCCGCGACACGGCGCGCCATTGCAGCCAGGCCATGAACAACACAGCGGCCAGCACGGTCAATCCGAACGCGCCTCCCAGCATGAGCGTGAAATCCTGATTTCTTTGCGCCAATTCGACTTCATTCGCGCGCTGTGTGGCGATGGTCTGTTCGAGCGCTTGCATCCGCGCGACCATTCCGTCGGCGTTTTGTTTGGCTTCCCGCCGGCTGTCTTCGAGCGCAAGTTGCGTGTTGTGAAGCTGCTCCTGTATTTGAAGATAACCGTTCACCAGATTTTGCGTCATGGCGTCGGCAGCCGACGGCGCGGGCGCCGGAGAAACTGAATTTGTTTCCGCTGCAAAAACTCGCCCGTTCAAAATGAAGCACGCGCAGGCCGTGAACAATACCGGATGCAACTTGAAATTCATAACAACGCGCGAAGCGTGGAGAGACGGCGAATTGAAGTCAAGCGCGCGACCAGCCGACTTGTTCCCAACCGGCTCACTGGTTTTTCACATCGAACTCAAGCCGCGTGCGCGAACCGGTCTGGACGTTGCGGATTTCCATTTCCTGAAGCTCCCACTGCCCGTTCACTTTTTTGAACGACTTCGGGTCGAATTCCTTCAATAATTTCCCGTTCGCGTCGTAAGCCTCGGCGTGGACGATGCCGAGCGTCTCGCTGTCAATCCACGAAACCACGCGCGAATAACCGTTCGCGGACGGATTCGGATTCGTGCTTTCCAAAACCGTGCAACCGCGACTGCGCCGGACTTCTTTTTTTAAAACTTTCTGCTCCGGCCAGTGGAAAAATTCCAGACCCAAATCGGCCAAACTAAAATCTGAGCCAGCGAGTGCTTTGGTCGCAGCTTCCTGCGGCGTAATTTCCCCCATCGCCAGCAGTGACTGTTCAGGCCAAAAAGTTCGACCATAAAAATACTGGCTTGGTTGATTCAATCGGTGCGAAACAACAAGCCTTTCAACGCCGTGTTTATCGGCAGTTGTGGCCAGATAGCTACTCTCCCAATTGGTTGTTTTTACAGACAAAAAAAAGGAGACATAAACCTCATCTTGCTCGCCCTTTGCGTTGCGAATTTTCAGAGCGCCGGTATTGGTAGAATTTTCCGTCGGCTGCTGCTCCAAAATTTGCTGCGCCAGTTGCCGTCCTTGAATTTCCGCGTCGGACAAAGTGTTCGTCGTTTGAGCCGTGGAACAGGAAGTGACGAGCAAGCTCATCGCCGCGACTGCGGGAAGCATTTTCATTTCGGCGTGAGCGCGAATTGCAGGACTTCGGAAATCTGCCGGACGAAATGGACTTTGAGCTTGGCACGCACTTCCGCCGGCGCGTCGAGCCAGTCGGATTTGTTGCCTTCCGGCAAAATGACTTCCTTCAAACCCAACCGCATCGCCGCCAGAATTTTTTCCTTCACGCCGCCGACGCGCAGCACGCGCCCGCGCAGACTGATCTCGCCCGTCATCGCCACTTCCGAACGCACGCGCCGCTTCGTCAGCAGCGACGCCAGCGCCGCGACGATGGCCACGCCCGCGCTCGGTCCGTCCTTCGGCGTCGCGCCTGCGGGCACGTGGATGTGAAGATCATGTTTGTTGTAGTCGGTCAAATCCACGTCGAGTTTCTTCGCCTGACTGCGCAGATAACTCACCGCCGTCTGCGCGCTTTCCTTCATCACTTCGCCGAGCGAACCGGTCAGGGTCAGATTACCGCGCCCGCGCATCCGCGTGGCCTCGATGAACAAAATGTCGCCGCCGACCGGCGTCCACGCGAGACCGGTGGCGATGCCGAATTCGGTGATCTTCTCGGCGCTTTCGGAAACGAACGGAGCGTGGCCGAGATAACTTTCCAATTCGTGCGCGTCCAGTTTGATCGTCTTCGCCGCGCCGTTTTTGGAAACGATTTTCCGCGCGGCCTTGCGCGCGAGCGCCGCGATCTCGCGTTCGAGCTGGCGCACGCCGGCTTCGCGCGTGTATTCGCGGATGAGTTTGCGCAACGTGGCGTCTGTGAGTTTCAAATCCTGCCGCGTCAGCCCGTGCTCTTCGATCTGGCGCGGAACCAGATAACGTTTTGCGATTTCCAATTTTTCGGATTCGGTGTAACTCGGCAATTCGATGACTTCGAGCCGGTCGCGCAACGCGGGATGGATCGGTTCGAGCCAGTTCGCCGTCGCGATGAACAGCACGCGCGACAAATCGAACGGTATATCAAGGTAATGGTCGGTGAACGTGTGGTTCTGCGCCGGGTCGAGGACTTCGAGCAACGCCGCCGCCGGATCGCCGCGAAAATCCGTGCCGACTTTGTCCAATTCGTCGAGCAGGATGACCGGGTTGCGGCTTTCGACGCGGCGCAACGTCTGGATGATTCGCCCCGGCATGGCGCTGACGTAAGTGCGGCGATGACCGCGGATTTCCGCTTCGTCGCGCATTCCACCCAAAGAAATGCGCGCAAATTTTCTGCCGAGCGCGTCGGCCACGCTTTTGCCGAGCGAAGTTTTTCCGACGCCGGGCGGGCCGACGAGGCAGAGAATCGGCCCTTTGATTTGCCTGCGGCGCTTGATGACGGCGAGAAATTCAAGCAGACGATCCTTGATTTTCGTCAGGCCGAAATGCTGCTCGTTCAAAATGCGTTCGGCCTCTTTCAAATCCAATTTGTCTTCCGTGGATTTTTCCCACGGCAACGTCAAAATCCAGTCGAGGTAATTCCGCGCAACGGCGTATTCGGCGGCGGCGGGCGGTGTTTGCTGCAATCGTTCAACTTCCTGCTCGGCGGCCTTTCGGGCTTCGGCGGGCATGACGGTCTGCTCGATTTTCTCGCGCAACGTTTTGATTTCGCCCATGCTGCCCTCTCCCTCGCCCAGTTCGCGCTGGATGGCGCGCATCTGTTCGCGAAGGAAAAAATCACGCTGCGTTTTGGCGATGTTCGAGGCGACGTCGTTCTGGATTTTGGAGCTCAACGTCAAAACTTCCTGTTCGCGATTGAGCAGCGGCAAAAGTTTTTGAAGACGTTCGCGGACGGAAACTGTTTCAAGAAGCTTCTGCCTGTCTTCAAGGCTCAAATTCAAATTCGCGGCGATGAGGTCTGCAAAATGGCCGGGGTGTTCGGTGTTGAGCGCGGCGATTTTGACGTGATCGGTCAGCGCGGTGGATATCTTGGCGATTTCCTCGAACTGCTTGTGCGCGTTGCGGAGCATCGCTTGAAGTTCGACGGAGTCCTCGGTCTCGTCGCGCAGCAATTCGTAGGTCGCGCGAAGATACGGTCCGGGCGGAGAAAATTTTTTGACGCGGATGCGCCAGAGACCTTCCACAAGCACGCGCACCGTGCCGTCGGGAAATTTCACCATTTTGGACAGTCGCGAAACGCAGCCGACTTCATATAAATCCTCCGGCACCGGATCGGCAACCTCCGGTTTGCGCTGGAGGATCGCGCCGAACAAACGGTCGCCTGCGACGATGTCGTCGATCAATTTAAGGCTTGACCCGGTCTCGACGAGCAGCGGTACGACCGCTCCGGGAAAAATCACGATGTCCGAAAGGCCGAGGATCGGCACGCTGTCCGGCAGCGAACGCGACGAAATCCTCGGCGGAGCTTCCGTTTTTTCGGCGGCGCCAAGTATGCTGACAAATTCTGTTTCCTGCGAAGTCATCGTCGTTTCCACTGCAAGTTAGATACCGCAAAACCTGAAAAGTTTCACGCGCGGCTAATCTCCTTCGGCTATCGGGACTTTGGTCGTCTTGAAATGAGGCTCGTGGGCTGCCGGCACGTCAATCCGGAGGAAGCCATTGACATAAACAGCTTTGGCCTGACTCAAATCGTAACCGGACGGAAGTTCCAACACGCTCTCGAAGGGGCCGTAACTGATTTCCATGACGAGAAAACTGCAATTCGCCGCGCGGCAACAATCCGGGCGGTTGCCGGCGATGCGGAGGCGGCTGCCTTCAACGGTGATTTCGAGGTTCTCACTTTTCATGCCGGGCAATTCGACCTTGACGACGATGCCATCTTCGGTCGAATAAACATCCGTATTGGGAATCCAGCGTCCGTTCGCCGCCCCGTGACGTCGGCTCACCGTCGAGCCTCGAGAAACCAGATGCACAGTGGAACTGACTTTGGTTATAGCCATGATTGAGGATTCTAACGTAAAATTTGCAACATGCAAGCGAAGGGCTTGTTTTGATTCACATCCCCAACATAACCGCAAAACCCGCCAGCGCAACACGGATTTTCATCTACTGATTTTAATCATGAAATAAATTCACTTTGATTTGCATCTGCAATCGGGAACAAGTTTGAGATTGAGTTGAACTTTCGGCGCACATCGCTACGCTGCGCGCATGGCCAATCCGTTTCGCCACACGCATCGCGTCACTTATGCCGAATGCACGGTCGGCGACCACGTTTACCACTCGCGCTATCTTGATTTGCTCGAAGCCGCGCGCGGCGAATTTCTCCGCTCGCTCGGCTCGACCGTCCTTCATTGGCAGGAACAAGATGCGATTTTCCCTGTCGTCGAAGCCCGCCTGTCCTATAAATCGCCGGCGCGTTACGATGATTTGCTGACGATTGAAGTCTGGCTGACGGCGATTGAAAAGGTGCGCGTGAATTTCGGCCATCGCATCACGAATCAAGGCGGAAAACTGATTCTCGAAGCCGAGACATTTCACGTCTGCACAAGTCTTGAAGAAAAACCAAAACGCTTGCCCGAGGAACTGGCCGAAAAACTGAAGCTGTATTTGAAAGTTTGAAAATTTTTCCATCTCAACCTGCGGCAAGCTTCTGGACTGATTCGACGAATTCTCGGACCTGATACGGTTTGGCGAGAAAACTGTCGGGCTTGGAGGGTTCGTCGGCGTAAATTTCTTCGTTTATCGTGCCGCTCAAAAGCATCATTTTTTGTTTTGGGTTGACACGTTTGCATTCACGCACCAAATCCATGCCGCTCATCGCGCCCATCGCATAATCCGTCACGACCACCGTCGGCCTGGCTTTTGAAAATTCCTTCAACGCCTCTTCGGGATCACGAAAAGTCCGCACCTCATAACCGAGCGGCTGAAGGATCGCCGCGGCGAGATCAAGCAACATCGGTTCGTCATCCACGACGAAAATCATCGGTAGAGAACTCTCTTTGCCCGTTTTTGTTGGCTCACTCATAACCAAGGCAATAAGAATAGAACACCGTCATACCGCTGCTGGCAAGTCTGTTTGAAAAATATTATGCACAGGCAATTTCGAAATTGCATACACGGTAAACCCGGCAAAAAATTAGATCGGACATTGTAAAACACCGCCTGAAATCAAGCCTTACCATCAACTCTGGTCGCCAAACCGCGATGGAATGAAACGAGGCGCGGCAAGTTAAACTCAAGACTCTCATCTGATTTTTTTTGCGGCTTCTCTGGCGGCTTGGAACATCTGATCCTGCTCCGCTCCGGCGATGCCTTCTTCGACGAGTCTTTCATTATCGCTTCGCCCTTCGTCGTCCTCATCTTCGCTGGCAGCCACCGGCACTTTGTGTCCGGTCGAACCGGGAACCGGATCCCATCGCTCGGATTCAGGGGCGGATTCGAGAATTGTTTCTCTCGGGTCCGCGTCCGGTTCACCCGTTAATTCCCGTCTGGCCTGCGCCAGATCGGATTCGGTTACGTCATGCGCGGAACGACCTTTGATCACGGCCAATTCCGCCGCGCGCTCCCGCACCATTTCACGTGTCACCGTGCCGAGGCCGGAGGAATTTTCGGTCAAGGCGCCTTGCTTCAATGGATTTGTTTTCATGGGTCTAAATCAGCGCAAAGGCGGAAAAGTATTTGTGAATTAAGAGTCGTCTCCATGCGGCGCGGGTCGCGATCTTCGCGCGCGGCTCGGGATTGAGACAAATCATTGCCCCGATTTTGTGATTTTGAATTTGGAGCGACCGTCTTGCGGTTCGCGCCAAGTTTGCGGATTGCGATTTGGAAAACCGGGGGTTGAGGCGTTTCCGCGAGTTTGATGAGCAATGTTTTGTTTTTCATCGCCAAGAGCATCACCCGACAACCTTGCGAACGCCATGGGGTGTAACCCTACCAAATATTTATAAATCCAAATCTGTCGAACAAATTGGAATGATCAAAGAAATCGGATGGGAAGTTTCAGGCCGATTGCCGGCTGTGGTGCGGCGAAGATTTTGCGCAGGGCCAGATGGGTGGGGAAAAAGGCGACGAGCCACAATACGCCAAACCACAGGACGACATAAATGTTTTGGTTGACCCAGCGTTGCGGCTGCTGGTCGTTGAAACCATAAAGATAGTTCAGGTTGATGGGAATGTTGGGATTTACCGGATGCGCGCCGGCGGGCGGGGTAAAAAAGTAGCAGACGAAC
This sequence comes from uncultured Bifidobacteriaceae bacterium, assembly GCA_964536285.1. Lineage (GTDB taxonomy): Bacteria > Verrucomicrobiota > Verrucomicrobiia > Limisphaerales > UBA11358 > UBA11358. The sequence continues at coordinate 72,120 of CAZHXG010000004.1, read as the reverse complement.
ACCAACCCCACGGCCAGACCGGTCCAAGCGGACAAAGCCCGTTTGTCGTAGCCCAAGCGAATCAGAAGCCAGACGAGCAGCAACGGCAGCCAGCCATGAAAGAGCGAGAGTCCTCGCGTGAAAAGAGGAAGGTGTGAATCGAACATATAACCGGTCAGGTTCAGAAAGTGAAATCCCAGAAGGTTGACGCCAAAATCCGCGAGCCAGAAACATTGCGGCAGCAGGATGCCCACGGCGCACATGCTGATAAGCAGGGAATTTTCCAACCACATCCCCGCCACCGTGAGAATGAGCGCGGCGTCGCAGAACCATAAAAAATTGGTCGGCCCATAGGTGTGCAAATAGACCGGAACAAGGACGGCGAGAAAAACGGTGGCGGCCACTTTCGCGACCAGCGGAATTTTATTTTTCCGAACAGCGGGCTGCCATCTGGCGGCAACTGGAATCGCCCGGCTGACGATTGCGGGAGCTTCGGGTTTCATGCGCAGAAAATTTTCAGTGGTTACTTGGATTTGTGCTGTGGCGGGTTCAGATTCGCGAGCGCCCTTAAAATTGTTTTTTGCACGGTCGGATTGGTAAGATTTCCCAAGTGACCACCCCGATTGAAAACCGTTAGTTGTTCCGGCGCGAACGTGGCGCGAAGCCATGCCAGATCTTCGTCAGCCAGAAGAAAATCGTTTTCATTGACGATGACGCGGATGTTGGGATTGGCGCGTAGACCCGCATCATACGTCCGCAAGTCACCAGCTTTTTGCAGCGTTTCCGGCGCGTCTGCTCCAAGGCCGTGGGCCTCATAATATGGAATCGCAAATTTCTCAAAATAATCCTCGTAGGAATATTGGAGGATTTCCTGATAGACAGGCGCGCGGCGAAAATTGTGAATCGGATGTCGCAGGACGCCCTCATTGTGCCGCCGCTGGCTGCTGTAAATAATATCGCGCAGCATGAACCGGAACGTCAGGCCGATGAGAAACTTGGATTCGATGGCGCTGAACGGCAGGGAGGAACGCGGCGTGAGGGAAAGTTTGCTTAAGACGGCGACCTTGAGAAAAGTATTTTCGATGTTGTCGGTGCGGTTCGTTTCCGGCCAGCTCAAGGGCGCGCGGTAAAATTCATCCAGCTTGGAAATTCCCTGCGCCAGTCGGACGGGTGTGTTGATGGCGACGATGCGGTCGAATTTGATCAGCGGCCCGCCTTCGCCAGGCTTCGGCGCGGCAGGCAATTGGTTCGTCGGTTCGGTGGCTGCGACATATAAAGAATCGAATGCGCCCAACGAATAGCCCATCAATGCCCTGTCGCCCAAGCGAGTTGGATACAATTTATTCAAGCGATGATCAATTTCGGTGAGAGCGACATGCAAGTCATGACCGTCTGCGGGCAGATAGGCCGGCAACGCGGCAGTCGAGGCGTTTTCCATGAACTCGGAATTGAAAGGGCTGCTGACGTTCACGACGGAAAAGCCGTTTTTGTAAATCAGCTCGGCGAGCGCCAGGGAATTTTCGGCCAGACGATGCGAACCAAGACCGGGAACGATATAAACCACAGGCGCTTTTCCCGGCTGCAACCAAAACGTGAATTTTAGTTTCCGGCCCGTCGCCGGAATCAAAGCCGAACCGGTTTTGCCCCGGCCCGGAAAGTCAGGGTCTTGATAGGTGAAGAAAACGGATTCGAGAGTTTCAAGCGAGGCTTCGTCCTGTTTTCCCTTCACCTGGAAATCGGCCACCTGGTTCGCGCGCGCGAACGTCCATGCGTATTGGATTTCGGAATACGGGTCCATTTCAGCCTGACTGAAGCGCACATATTCGCCCACGCTGTCGGACAAATCGTTATACATGACCGCGTAGGTGAAATAAGTGTAAGGGCCGAGATAGGTCAGCGGATCATTCGCGACAAATTTGTAGGGAGCAATATAGAGCAGCGGGTTGGCGGCGGTGTCGGCGGCGAGGCCGAGGGTGTCGCGTTCATTGCTCGGCCCGAAAACCGGCAGCATGATGAAACATTGCGGCTTCCAGCCCCATTTGCCGAACGTCTGGCCGAAATCCGCGTCTGATTTGGGGATCTTCCATTTGGTCGCCACGTCCCAGAACCCGGCCACGCCGACAGTGGTATTGCAAACAAACCGGTAGGATTCTTCGCGCGCTCCGCTCCACTTTCTTTGGAACAGATTATTGATTAGCCGTCCAGGATAAGTGAGGTTTTTGCCAAAATTTCCGATGCCGGTCCGGACCGGTTTCACGACGATGAACCGGTAAACTTTGCTCGTCGGCTTGATGACGTCGGTCATCAGCCCCACATTGAAATCCCACATCGCGCGATTGAACGGCTCGATGGGATCGGGAACGGATTTGGGAAGAACAACGGTTTTCGTTGCCGGCGAATTTGTGCCGCCAACGGTTCGTCCCTGCGCGTGTGCGAACTGCGAAAGGCATAGCGAAAAAATCACCAGCGCCAAAGTGCGGATTCCCGGGATTGATCCGACTTTTCTCATGCGAAACGGCTTCAGGTTGCGTGGCGAAAACTCGCGCGGTCGTCCGCTTCAAGCCAGTCGAACGTGGTGCTCTTCTCCGGGTTCAGTCCGAGCTTCTTGCATTCCTCAATGAAGTAAGCGCGCTTTTCGGGATTTTTCATCATGCTGCCGGCCTCCACTTCATCCGACCATGTTTTGATTTCAGCCGGGGTTTTTTTTGTGCCATTGGCCTGCAACCAGACGCCGACGTCTTCATAATTTTTCGCGGCTTGGACGGCGGATTTGAACTCGTGGCTGGTGATGCCCTTGAAACTGAAAAGCATATTGTCGAGCGGACAATCGTAATGATATTCGCCCAACTTTCCGGCCAGACTGGCGCGGCATTTATCCGTGGTGCGGTCGGCGATGGCGAATCCGGCGATGCGTTCGCGCGGGCTGTGCGGGGCTTGTTTGGTCAGGTCGCGTTCAATGATGGGTGTTTTCATATTTTTAATTTTTTTTGGTGTGATCGTATCGAAACTTTATTTCCTCAGGGCTATGACGTGCTGCAAATGCGCTTCCACAACGGGAATGGATTTATCGAGGAAGTTTTTAATATCCGCGTCCTGCGTGGCGACAAATTCGGTTTTGAATGCCGTGGCGTCCTTTTGATGGGCTTTGATCATGCCCCTGATATATGCGTCGTCGAATTTCGAACCGGTCAAGACCGTAAATTTATCCACCATCGCCTGATGTGTTGCATCCAGGCTGTCGGGCAAGGTCACGCCCTTTTGCGCGGCCAATGCCTTCAGGTCGTCATTGATGGCCGTGTGATCCTTCACCATCATCTGGCCGAACGACTTGACATCGTCACGCACCCCGTTGGTGGAAGCCAGTTCGCCGAGCTTCACCTCGGTCATGCCGCCTTGGGCAGCCGCCAGCATAAAGTCTTGATCCGCCGTGGAGATGGTCGTTGCTGCGTTTGCACTTGGAACCAGAATTCCCAACGCCAACAAGACCATGGTCATCGTGGCTGATGCGGAGTTGAAAATGAGCTTCAGAAACTGCGGCTTGTATTGTTCTGCCGCGTGTTGTGATTTTGCATTGGTATTCATAAGTCTTTTTTTAATGGCAATTCATTTGCCGTTATTTCTATGGAATTTTACGCGACCACTTATGCCGTGCCCATGGGGTGTAACCCTACCGTGATTGTCCGAGGACGCCCCGGCTGTTTGTACGATGTGAAATTGCGTTGATTCAAGACGCAGAAAATCTGGAGAAGACCACGTCGCATTGCCCGGCCAGCAGGAAATCTTTTCCGGTGATTCCTCCTTCGTCATGCGTGGTGAGCGTCAACGTCACCTTGTCAAAACGAATGTCAATATCCGGATGATGATTGATTTTTTGAGCTTGTTTGGCGATTCGACGCACAAAAGCGATGCTCATCAGGAATCCCTCAAACTTGAATGTGCGGCAAATGGTTTGCGCGCGCTTCGCCCAGTCCGGAATGGTTTTCAAGCGAAGATTTATTTGCTTGGCGGTCAAGGCTGGCACAATTTCAAATTAATTCTTGTTTTCTTCCGGAGCCGCTTTTTTTGCCGCCGCCGGTGAGTTTGTTGACGGTGGCCCAGGCCCGCGCTTCGGCGGATTTCGTGCTGACACCTTTTTTCTCGTAGCCGGCTTCGATATGTGCCGCCTGACGTTTCTGTTTGTCAGTATAGCTGGATTTATCACCTTGAGGCATGGGTGTCCTTTGCTGGATTTCGACTATTTTTTGTCTGCAGGATTTTTTGCAGGAGGCACATCGATGCCGAGCGCAGAGCTCAAATCAATTTCATGCTCCTGCTCCTGCACGATGATCGCGCGCAATGTTTCGCTCAACCCGAATTCCCCCATCGCCTCGGCCTGCCGGATGCGCTCGCGATAGCGCCCGACCGTTGTCCGTTCGTTCTCCAGATCCGCGCGCAGCATGGCAACGGGGTCGCTTGAAGTTTTGACCGGCTTGGGCGTGACGCCCGGCATGCCGCCGAGATAATCAATCTGTTTCGCGATCTTTATTGCGTGCTGCAATTCTTCGACCGCATGCAGTTCCAATTCCCGCGCAATGTCCGTGTAAGCGGCTCCTTTGAGCACCTGGCTATACACTGTGTAGGCGATGATGGCCTGATATTCTCCGGCCAGATCCTCGTTCAACAACCCGATCATCTCTTTGCGAGTGATATTCAATCCTGCTGTCGTGTGTTCTTTAGTCATAATATTTTTAAAATTAAACTGCAGCTTTCGCGCTTGATGGTGTTCAGTCTTTCACGGCGAAACCGATTTTGATGGTCACCTGCCAGTGATGCACCTTTCCCTTTTCGATGTTGCCGCGCGTTTCGATCACTTGGAACCAGCACAGGTTCTTGATGGTTTTGTGTGCGCGTTTTATGGCCTTCTCAACCGCGTTCTCAATGGAGGTAGCGGATGTGCCGGTGAGTTCGATGAGTTTATAGACCGGGTCTTTCATGATTGGCCATCTGGATAATTTGTTTTAGGTCTTGTTGTGAAACCCATGAGTCCGGGTGAGTTTGCGTTCCGCGAGCAATTGCGATTCGGCTTCCAGCCAATGCTGCACCTCGTGCCCTTGCGACGAACCCTGGTTCACGTAACTGAAGTATGCCTTTCTGGCCACTTCTTCCGGTGCGGGTGCAAAATCAATTTCATTTCGGTTCAAGTCCGTCGCCGCAGTTGGCCGCAAAGCGCCGGCCGGTTTTTGGTTTTGGGGAAATTTATTATGTTTCATACATGGAGAATAAACTGTGCAACGGTGTGTTCGCTATGGGGTGTTCACCCTATAACGGCGTCAATCTGCCGCAACAGCCGGAGTTAAACGGTGTGCGGGTCTCTGTCCGACGACTTTACCGGTCAAATTTATGAACATCGTGGATTCCTCATAATTGATCCGGTCAACTTTGCCCGTCGGTATTTTTATCTCCCTGGCCGAAAGTCGATGATCGGTGGTTTTGATGACCAGATGACTAATCGCCCAGCTTCGGGCGTCCATCATAAAATCGCAGACCTGGCCGATGATTCCATCGCCGGTTTGGATGTGGCAGGTCTTCACGGCCTGCGTGCTACGCAGATGCGTATCGGAACGTTCGTGTTGCGAATCAATCGTAGTGATTGGTTTGCTTGGAAAATGTCTTGCAGGCCGTTTCAAAATTGGAAAATCATTCATACCCCACAACCCGTCACCCTGCCAGTAGCGGGGCCAGCCGTAATATCGGTAATACTCCTCCTCATATTGTCGGGATACCGGCTTATGCCATTCTAGCGAAGGACTATCCTCAATCTGTTTCCGGGTCAGGTTGACAGACAAAACTTTACTAGATGGATCAGCGTTACCCAAGGTATGAGGCGAGAGCAGCACCTGACGGCTCGTCAACCATGTTCCTGTTTCAGCGACCAGATAACGCACCGCCCAGTTCTGAACGTCAAAATAAAAATTCTTCACATGGCCGATCTCGCCATCTGACGCACCAAGTTTGTTTCCGTATAATTGTTTAATGCTTCGTAACATAAATTTGTCTTTCGCGGAAATTGCGCGAACCGTTACCCAAAAATAACTTGCCCGGTATTCTGTCTAGTCAACCGGAAACCCTTACGACCGATGGAGTACAGCCCAGCCTGTTCAAATTCTACCAAGCAAAAGCAGGACAATGAGAATCACCAGAATCAGTCCCAATCCGCCGCTCGGGTAATAACCCCAATTCTTGCTGTGTGGCCACGTGGGAAGTGCGCCGAGCAACATAAGGATGAGTACAATCAATAAAACAGTTCCCAACATAACGTTCCTTTCGATGTGCGAATGTGGTTCGCTTGTTTATCTTCCGTTATTTTCTCCGTGATCGTTTTGTTTGTCGTCCTTGCGATTTTCTTTCTGGCCTTGATGCGAGCCGGACGACTTCCAATTTTTCGGATACTGCCGAACAATCTCCGCGTGGTGATTCGCCGGGGAATCGTGGAAATTCATCCTTACTGAAGGTGAAGCAAGCAGTACATTGACTGACACTCCACGCGGCGCTGGGCGCGAAACCCATCCGCCACCTTCCAGGTAAGCGTATTGATGCCGGCTGCTGCTGTAATAGACTTCATAGTTGGGGTAATAAACATAGTCGTCTTGCACCGCGACTGCAGTTTCCACCACCGGCGGTGCTACATATACGCCGGCGCGTGGACCATCAACGTAACCCACGCATCCGGTCAACATCGCCAGAAGCACAGCACCCAACGCGAATCCGGCTTTGTCGGTTCGGAAGAAAAGTTCTTTGTAATTCATGGAATGAGAATAGTTCAAAAACCTGCAGGCGCTATGGGGTGTAACCCTACCGCGGATATTACGAATTAAAGTCCGTCCCGATCGCGACGGTGTGAACGAAATTCCGACCAGAGCGAACCGGCCAATTGCGCGCCTTTCAAGATAGTCTGCCACCGTGAAGGTTTTTCGGCAGCGGGCGCGGACTTTTTGCGTCGGAAAGACGCAAGACCTGCAACCAACGATACGGCGGTTGACGCAAAGGAACTGATGGTTCTGGCCTGATTTGCGAGCGAGTGGACTTCGTCCGCCATCGTCTCCAATTCCTGAACCAGTTGTGCGCGGTTGAGTTCGCTTTCCGCAATCAGAAGTTTTTTCCGGGATGTGAGCGGGTTCATGAGAATATTTTTTCCAAACATGTTCGATCCTTTCGGAGTTGATCGAGCGTAACGGAGAGCGTTTGCCAGTCACGCAACAGTTTGGTGAGTCGCCGATAAAGACAAACCCCGGTTGCTCCGTAAAGGCCGGTCAATATCAGCAGGACGGCCACTTGTGACCACGCCCACAACAAAACCACGATGGCAGCCGTGAGTGTAATGCCGGCGAGCAGACCGAGCGCCGCCACGCCGAGCGCCAGCAGGATGGCGTGCAGGAGTCGCTCGCGTTCCTCCTGCACTTCCACCGCCAACAGTTCGAGCCGGTTTTCCCCGATGGTCAACAAGCGTTGCGCAAACTGTTTCGAGGTTGAGGCGAGTTGCCCGAAGCTGGCAGTGGATTCTTCCATAACGAAATCAGTCGCGGCTGCGGGAGCACCGGCGAGCCATGATATAACCGAGAATCGCTCCGACACCAACGCCGATGGCGATGGCTTGATAAGGATGTTCACGCACGGCTTCGTCGGTGGCTTTCGCGCCCGCGACCGCTTTGTCACGAACGTTGCCCGCGATTTCCTTGGCGCGTTCCAGCGCGGCCGCGAGACGTTTGCGGGCTTCGCCGACTTTTTCCCCGGCCACGTCCACGGTGGCGGCCATCAAGGCGCGCGCATCTTCGGCGAGCGTGCCCATGTCATTGCTGGTTGCTTGAGTATGTTTGTTCATATTTTCTGTCGTTTTTATTTGTTATGTTTTTTAATGCTAAATTTTCTGTAACCGCGTGCGCCACCACCGCTCGAAGGTTCGGGTGTTGCACAAGAAAGCTGTTGAACTATTCCTCAATAGCGTTTGCCGACGACTTGCCAGATGACAGCTTATGGAGAATGACTTCGAATACTTTTGCTTTCACAGTTTGTGTCCATCCAAAGCTCGCTCAATCCTCGACTGGCGTTCCTAAAGCGAGTTTGATTTAGTGTTGGCAGATTCATCGTCCCTGACCATGAGAATGCATTGGAACGGATTCGCCTGTTTTCAGGTTGACCTAATCGCGGTTTGTCGCCACCAGTTTCAAAGGATGCTTTCACAACTTCAAATTTGCTTCATGGGTTGATGTATTTCACGGCGACCTGCTACTGAACCTGTGGGACACGGATTTCGCTTGAATGGTTGAGAATGCCGAAGGCGAACAACAACCACACGACGACGCAAATCACCACGACGACGTTGAGAATTTTTTTGATCTTTCCATCCATCGGAATGTAGGTATTGACCAGCCAGAGCAACACACCAACGACGATCAGAGTAATGACGAGAGAAATCAGCGACATATATTGCCTCCAATTTGGATGAGCGTTTTGTTATTCATATTGCGAGCATAAGCCGGAGACCAAAGGGGTGCTATGGGGTGTTACCCTACCAGAAATTTAATGAAGCCTCGGCGACGATAATCACCCAAACACTCAAGCCGCAACTGCCCGAAGCTGTTTCGCAAAGTTATGTCCGCCTATCGAGCCAGTAGGCAGACAGGTCGCCGTGTCCCTTGACGTCAATTCTATGTTTCGGTTCAAACTGATATTGATGTTTCAACCGTTCGTAGGTGGATTCGGCGATTTGAATTTTTCCCGTTTCGCCCGTTGATTCCAAACGGCAGGCGAGGTTGACGGTTTCACCCCAAAGATCGTAGGCGAATCTTTTGCGTCCAATGACACCAGCGATGACCGAGCCAGTGCAGATACCAATGCGCAATCGGACGGACGTGTCATACTCGTGGTTGAGTCGCACAATTTCGGCCTGCAAGTTGAGCGCGAGTTCGGCGCAGGCTTCGGCATGGTCCGGCCGTGGAAAAGAAATGCCGCCGGCCACCATGTAGGCGTCGCCGATGGTTTTGATTTTTTCCAGGCCGTGTTTTTCCGCCAGCAGATCGAACGCGGAAAAAATTTCGTTCAACAATTGCACAATTTGCTCCGGCCCGATATGCGCGGACAACGTCGTGAAGCCGACCAAATCCGCGAGCAGCACCGTGACATCGGGATAACTGTCGGCGATGTTCGTCTCGCCTTTTTTCATTCGTTCCGCGACAGGCTTGGGCAGAATGTTCAGCAGTAATTGCTCGGACTTTTCCTGCTCTACTTGCAACTGGTCGCGAAGATGTTTGGTATAGACGGCGTTGCCGACGCGCAAGGTCACGTCCTGGATATCCACCGGCTTGTTCAAAAAATCGTTCGCCCCGACGGCGATGCCCATCAGCCGCTCCTTGCGTTCGGACAGCGCGGTCACCATCAAAATGGGAATGTGCGCCGTTTTGGAATCGGTCTTCAACCGGCGACAAACTTCAAAGCCGTCCATTTGCGGCATCATCACGTCCAGCAAAATGACATCGGGCAGGCGCGCGGCGATTTTCTCCAGCGCAACCATGCCATTTTCGGCCTCGGCGATTTCATAGCCGCGCGCTTCCAGCGGATCGCGCAACAAACTGCGGTTTTGTTCTTCATCGTCCACGACCAGCACGTAGCCGAGCGAAGGCGCGGGCACGGTGCTCATGGGTTTGATGTTTTTGATTTCACTTTGCATAATTTTCAACGGGTTGATTTTCTGTTTGGCACAATTTTGCCGCCGTGATGAATTGATTTACGGCGGCGATGAATGTCCGTGTGTCAATCGGCTTGGTCAGGTAGCCGTCGCAACCGGCGTTCAGCGCGAGTTCCTCGTCGCCTTTCATGGCGTTGGCCGTGAGGCCGACGACAGCCAGATAGCGCGTCGTGGAATCGGCTTTGAGATTTTTGGTGGCGGACAAACCATCCATGCCGGGCAGGCTGAAATCCATCAGCACCAAATCCGGCAAAAGTTCTCGCGCCATCCTCAAACCTTCTTCCGCCGTCTGCGCCGAAGAAACGACAAAGCCGTTCGCCTCCAACAAATCGGTGGCGAGTTCGAGGTTTAATAAGTTGTCCTCGATGATGAGAATTTTTTTGCCGGTCATAAGTTCACTCCGGTTGCAACCGTTTCATCACTCAACGCGCCGAGCCGTTCCAATTCCGACAGCAGATTTTCGCGCTCGGTTTTGGAGGTGATGGACTGCACATGACCGGCAAGCCGCTGGCGTTCCTCTTCATTCAGCACCGTGCCGGTGTTGATCAAAATTGGAATGTTTTTCGTGCGTGGGTACGCGCGCAGTTGTTCGACGATTTGAGTCCCGCTGAATTCCGGCATATTGAAATCGAGAATGATGACTTCAGGCAGATATTTCGTTGCGAACTCCACGCCGGTCCGGCCGTCCGCGGCGCGCAAAACTCGAAAACCTTTTTGCAGCAAAGTTTTCGTGAGCAATTCCAAAATGGACGGCTCGTCGTCAATGATCAAAATCGTTTTGAGCTCCTTCCCGATGGTGGTGTCGGACTGGTGGATGGCGTCCGCGAGCCGCGAACTCACGCGCGAGGAAACTGCGCCTTCCTTGCCGATCAAACTGAACGTCAAATGGCCGTTTCCGTCGCCAGAAAAAATCACCTGCCGGATTCCGGCGGGAATTCGTGAATGGCATTTGTACTGGACGAGCGTGTCAGAAAAATCGGATTTAGTTTGTTCCGCCGACTGGCCGCCACCGCCCAATTTGCGATCAATCGCCACGACGTAAGGACGCCGGACTTTTAACGCCGCCACCATCGCCTCCGTCTCGGAAACCATCGTCACATCGTAGCCCGCAGTCGTCAGATATTTGCCGATGAGCTGCTGATGCGCGTCGTCATCCGTCGCGACCAAAACCAACGGACGAATGGTGTCGTCGTGCGCGCCCGGCTTGTCGGTGAGTAGCGTCGGCGCCATTTCCGCTCTTGGAATCGGAATCGAAAAAGTGAACGTGCTGCCTTTTCCTTCGACGCCTTCGCTCTCGACGCGGATTTTTCCGCCGTGCATCTCGACGAGCCGCTTGGTCAATGCGAGTCCCAAACCAGTGCCTTGCTGCTGCCGGCCGTAAGAGGAATCCACCTGCTCGAACTCTTTGAAAACGCGCTCCTGATCGTTCGCCTTGATGCCGATGCCAGTGTCGGTCACGGCGATTTGCAAAACCGAATCGCCGTGGTCGGCGGTTTGGACGGTGGCGCTGATAAAAACTTTCCCGCCGTCCGGCGTGAACTTGATCGCGTTGCTCAACAGATTATACATGATCTGTTTGAACTTCGCTTCGTCTGCGAACAACTCCGGCAGTTCCACCGCAACTTTCGATTCAAGGAGAATGTGTTTTTTGTTGGCGAGTGTTTTGACGATGGTTTGCACCTCCGTCAACGCCTTCGCGACGCTGAACGTATTTCGCATCAGTTCCACGCGCCCTGCTTCCACTTTCGCCAAGTCGAGAATGTCGTTGATGAGTTGCAGCAAATGGCGTCCGCTGTTGAGAATGTTGTTGCTGTATTTGAGTTGCCGGTCGTTCAGGTCGCCAAACGTTTGGTCGGCGAGAATTTCCGAAAAGCCGATGATGGCGTTGAGCGGCGTGCGTAATTCGTGGCTCATGTTGGCGAGAAACTGGCTTTTGGCGAGGTTCGCGGTCTCAGCGGCGTCCTTCGTCTGCTGGACGGCGTCCTCTGACTGGCGGCGCTGCGTGATGTCCAGAAAAATACCATCGGCGCACATGACGCCTTCGCGCGGGCGAGTGGCGAGAGCACGGTTGTGCAGCCAAATCCACTCGCCATTTTTCCGGCAGACGCGGTATTCCACGTCGAATTTCTCGCCCTCGGAAAAAAGCTTCTGATAAGCCTGACCGACACGCGACGCGTCTTCGGGATGAATCCGGTTCAACCATAATTGCCCGCCGAGAAGTTCTTCCGAACCGTAACCGAGCACTTTGACGGCGTTGCCGCTGATGTAAATCAGGTCGCGGTTTGAATCGGCGGTCCAGACGACGTCTGGGATGTGATCAATGAGCGAACGATATTTTTCCTCGCTCGCGCGCAAGGCTTGCTCGGATTGTTTGCGTTGCGTGATGTCCTGGATCACCGCCTGAAATTCCCGCGTGTCGCCCTTTTTCTCAAACAACCGGCGGACGCGATATTGATGCCAGACAATTTGATCGTCCGGCGAATGCAGGCGATGGTCGAACGAAACGACCGGTTCATCCGGCGGCAAAGAATTGATGTAACTCAACGGAACGGCGGCATCCTCTTCGGATAAAGTTTGAAAAAAATTCGTGCCGATTAGTTTGTCGCTGCGTTTGCCGTGAAAACGGCAGAACGCCTCGTTCACAAAAGTGAGCAGGCCGTTCGGCTTGAAACGGCAGATCAAATCCGTCTGGTCTTCGACGACGGCGCGAAAACGTTTTTCACTTTCTGACACCGCGCGTTCGGCGGCACGACGCTCGGCGGCGGCGGCGGCCAACAGCATATTCGTGACCGCCAGAATCCCGATGTAACTGCCGATGAGCATCAGACTGTCCTTTTCAGAAATCGTCACGAACGGCCCGGTTCCGCGGACGAGTGAATAAATAGCAAGTGTTGACACCAGCAATGTTCCCGTCGTTGCGCCGCGCTGGCCGAAGCGCAGCGCGCCCCAGACGAGAAATGGAAATGGCAAATACGCGAGCGGATAATTTTGAATGCCATAGACAAACCAGGAATTAAAAGAAATCAGCGTGCCGCCGACCAAGCCCGCGCCGCAGATGACGGCTTCAAAAATCAGCTTCCCATTCCAGCGAATGGCCGACGGCGTCGCCCAAGTGATGATGAACGGCGCGACGACGAGACCAGCGAGCGCGTTTGGCACCCACCACACCAGAGTCGTGGGAAATAAATCGTCCCACTTGACCGCGCCGCTGTAGGCAAGGCTGACGACATTGAACGCCGCATTGACCGTCGTGCCGAGAAAACACGCCAGCACAATGTAGCCAATCACATCGCGTGTGCGTTCCATCGCATTGTCGAAGGCGATGAATCTTTTCAGCAGGTAAGCGCAGACGATGGCACCCATGGTGTTGCCGACGGCCGTTCCAAGCGTGAAAAATCCGAACGGCATTCCGTTCATCGTCGAAAAGAGTACCGCGCCCAAAGCCACGCCCGGCCAAAACCGGTAGCCAAACAGCAGAATGGCGGCAAGCGCAATGCCCGCCGGCGGCCAGACCAGCGCCACGCTGCCGGAAAGAAACGTCGTCTGTTTGCCGATCAATCCTCCGACGAAGTAAAGCGCGATGAGCACCACTACACGCGTGAATGTCGTCAATTTCTGATCCCGCATCAATTTTCCCATAATCAGTTCCCGGGCGTCTTTGCTTCTTCGGAGATTTTCTCGAAGCCAGTTTCTTTTTGCGCATTATCCGGGTTCGGAGCGCCCTGTTGGTCCAGCACTTCCCGTAATTTGTGCGCCAGTGCGGACGGCGTGAACGGCTTTTGCAAAAGGTTCACGCCTTTGTTCAACACGCCTTGATGGACGATGGCGTTCTCGGTGTAGGCGGAGGTGAAAAGAATTTTCGTGTAAGGATACAACGCCCGCACGCGATCGGCCAGTTCCTTGCCGCTCATGTGCGGCATGACGACATCGGTAAACAACAAATCTATGTGCCCGGTGCTTCGTTCATGTTTCACGCTCAAGGCTTCGATGCCATTGGCCGCCGTCAAAACGGTGTAACCCAGCCGTCGCAACAATGTCGCCGCCATCTCCCGCAGGGCGGGATCGTCCTCGACCAGCAAAATAGTTTCCGTTCCGCGCGGCAAATCAGGTGAGTCAAGACGTTGAATGGAAATTTTCGCCTTCTGTTCGACTTGTGGTAGATAAATTTTGAAAGTTGTGCCCCGACCCGGCTCGCTATAAACGCTGATATGACCGCCGCTTTGCTTGACGATGCCGTAACAGGTGGACAATCCCAAACCTGTTCCCTGACCAACGCCCTTGGTCGTAAAAAACGGCTCGAATATGCGCGCCTTCACTTCCTCGCTCATGCCCATGCCGGTGTCCGTGATCGCCAGCATCACGTAGTTGCCCGGTTTCAATTCCGGATAACGGCCCACGCTCTCCGGGTCGAACGAGACGTTCGCGGTTTCCAACGTGAGTTTGCCGCCGTTGGGCATGGCATCGCGCGCGTTGATGGCCATGTTCATAATGACCTGTTCAATCTGTCCGGCGTCCGCCTTCACTGCTTGCAGATCAGGGGCAGGAACGATCTGCGTATCCACCTCGATGCCCATGAGATGGTGAAACATGCTTTCCATGCTCGCGATGACCCGGTTGAGATCAAGGATTTCCTGTTGGAGAAACTGTTTGCGGCCATACGCCAGGAGTTGCTGGGTCAGTCTGGCGGCACGCCCGGCGGCCTTGCTGATTTCGGTCGCGTTTTTGGCCAGTGGACTTCCGGCGGGAAGATCGCCGAGCAGCAATTCACTCTGGCCGATGATGGCCGTCAGGATGCTGTTGAACTCGTGCGCGAAACCGCCGGCCAGTTTGCCGACGGTTTCCATCTTCTGCGATTGAACCAACTGCGCTTCGAGCCGCTTGCGCTCGGTGATGTCACGGATGATCTTTGATGCGCCAATGATTTTTCCGTCGGAATCTTTGATCGGGGAAATTGTGGTCGAGACATCGAATCGTTGGCCGTTCTTTCGAATCCGGACAGTTTCAAAATGCCGGACAAGTTCACCTCTGGCAAAGCCGGCCAGTATCTCCACTTCCTCATGGAGGTAATCTGGCGGAACGAGCACCTGTAACGGTTGGCCAATAATTTCCGACGGGGTGTAGCCGAACATTTTTTCCGCCGCAGAATTCCAACTGGTGATGATGCCTTTCAAGGTCTCGCTGATAATTGCCTCGTCCGAATATTCGATAATCGCGGCCAAACGGTTGGCACTTTCGTCCGCGAGTTTGCGCTCGGTGATGTCCTGAAGGATGCCCATGGACCCGATTGGCTGGCCGGACTCATCGAGTTTGAGGACGGAGGCGTCAGCAATCCAGCGTGTTTTTCCATCTCGGGTGGTGATGCACATGTCGCAACGCCAGTGCCGGATGTCACCGCTAGCCACCCGCCGGGCGGCCTCGTCCTTGTCCAATCCGGCCGTCTCACCCAGCATGACTGATTTTTGGATGATTTTCTGCCAGAGGGCGTCGTTCACTTCGTGCGGCGCATATCCGATCAATTGCTGGATTCCCTCGCCCATGAACACATACGATTTTGTCTTGAGATCGGATGAATAGGGCACTGCATCCGCGCCGGCGATGGCATTGCGGTAAAGCTCCTCGGTTCGCCGCAGCAGGACATCGGCCCGTTTCAAGTCGGTGATGTCGTGTGAAATGCCCATGATGCCGGCAATCTTCCCGCTATTGTCGAACATCGGCAGCTTGGTGCTCGTTGCCCATGTGATCCGCCCGTCCGGCCAGTCTTCCCGCTCTTCCTTGTTAATCATCGGCTGGCCGGTGGCCATGATTCGTTGTTCGTCTTCGTAAGCCTGGCGCGCGTGCTGTTCTCCAAAGAGGTCGAAATCGGTCTTTCCCAGCGCCGCTTTGACGTCGATCAAACCAGATCTTCGGGCAAACGCCTCGTTGATTCGGACGAAGCGGCTTTCCCGATCCTTGAAATAGATCAGGTCGGGGACGGCCGCGATTAAACTGTCCAACAACCTCTGCTGCGCTGCAGAGGCTTCCTCCACCCGCTTGCGCTCCGTGATGTCGCGGAACGTCCAGATTCTGCCGTAGTATTTTCCGTCTTGGCCAACCACGGGAGAAGAGTATCGATCCAGAATTGTCCCGCCCTTGAGTTCAATCTCATCGCGACTGATTTCATTCGGGTGAGCATTAAGATAGCAGATTTTTTCGGCGAACTGTTCAGGGTTTTTGGCTGTGTTTGTAATCCACAAGACTTGAGCCGCGTCATCGTTCCCATCAATGATGCCCTGTGGAATTTTGAACAGGTCGGCAAACCTCTGGTTTTGGAGGCTTTTCTTTCCCTCCTGATCCACGACTAAAATTCCGTCTATGGAGGAATTCACTTGGGCCTCAAGGAACGCCGTCTTCCACTGCAATTGTTTATTCACCTGTTCCAATTTGGCTTCGGCGTTCTTCAGGTCGGAAATTTCTCTGGCAGTGCCGAAAGTACCTATGATTTCTCCATCCTTGTTGCGCCAGGGAACTTTTGTGGTCATATACCAGATGACACTGCCATCGGGGCAAATCGTCTGTTCAATTTTCCCAATCATCGGCTGGCCCGTGCGCACGATTTCTTCCTCATCGTGGGCAAATTCACCAGCCCGTTCATGCCCATAAATTTCAGCGTCCGACTTCCCGATGACATATTTTTCAAATTCTTCCACGCTCGCGAGGTGCGACGGCAATGAGTCTTCTCCATCGGCTGGATGGGAGGCGCGGTAATGGCTTAAAGATACTCGCCTCAAATTATTCACCTCCGAGCGGCTGACCCTTACGAAACGCGATTGCAGGTCTTTGAAGAAAATGGAGTCGGGAGAATAATCCATCAGCGTCTCAAGCAGATCGCGTTGGTAAGCCAGTTCAACTTCGCCTTGTTTGATAACCGTGATGTCTTTGGAGATGCCGAACGTGCCGATGATCTGGCCAGCTTTATCGCGAAGCGGCATTTTACTCGTGAGCGCCCAAGTCTCCCGCCCGCCTTTCAAAACCTCTTTTTCCACCTTGCCGATCAATGGGAGACCGGTGCGCATGATTTCCTGTTCGTCCTCGAAGGCCGGACGCGCATGTTCCTCCGCAAAAAAATCAAAATCCGTCTTACCCACCAAATCATTCACGTCCTTCATCCCGGAAAATACGACCATGTGTCGGCTGGTTTTCAAAAAACGGGATTGCAAATCCTTGAAATAAATCGGATCCGGGGAATATTCCAGCAGCGCCCCCAACAAATCGCGCTCGTAGGCGAGTTCCGTCGTCCGGCTGGCGACTTCAGCTTCCAGAAGGTCACGGTTTTTTTGCAATTGTTGCTGTTTGTGGGTGAGGAGCTTGAGACGCCAGGCGTAGATCGCCAGGAGGGCGGCGATGAAGGCGGCAACGGCAATGGAGATGAACCACGCGGTCTGGTAGAAGTAAGGAAGAAGTTCGACATCAACGGATGCCGGGTCGGTGCTCCAGACGCCGTCCTCATTGCACGCCTGGACGAGGAAACGATATTGTCCGGGTTTGAGGTTGGTGTAGAAAGCGGCGCGGCGAGTGCCGGCGTCCACCCATTCTTTATCATAACCCTCAAGCATGTAGCGGTAGTGAATTCGCTGGGGGGCGATGTAGCTCAAGCCGGTGTATTGGAATTCCAAGTTGCCCTTGCCGGGACGGACGGTTTTCTCGCGTGGCTTGAATTCCGTTCCGTCGACGCGGGTGCTCTGGACGTAAATGCGCGGAGGAACGGACTGGGTTTTGATGCGGTCAGGATCAATCATGGCGACGCCTTGGGCCGTGGGGAACCAGATGCGGCCGTCGAGTGTCCTGCAGCCCGCTTCTTTTTGTTGAAACCGGTCTGAACTTTTGACGCCGTCAAGTCCGGTGAAATCGGTGCAGGTGACATGATTGGTTTTGCCGTTGGTGAAATCATCGAAGTCCCCTATCTCAAGGCTGAAAAAACCGCGGCTGGAATCCACCCAGAGACGGCCGCGATTGTCGGGTATGGCGGAGTAAATGATGTCGTCGAACAAGCCGTGGTCGTGATTGACTGTGGTGACTTTTCCGTCTTTGATTCGGGCGATGCCTTTGTTCAAGCCGGCCCAGACAACACCCTCGTTGTCTTCACAGACCCATACGGCATGGCTGTCGGCCAGGCCATCCTTGGCGGACCATAATTTGAAGACGCCATCCTTGATGCTGCAAATGCCGGCATCGGTGGCCAGCCAGAGGGAGCCGTCGCGTCCGGTGGCAATGTTGAAAATCCAGCCCAGTTCCGGGTTCTGACCGCCGACGAATGGGAAGGGGGAAAAATAGTTTGTCCCAACGCGGAAAAGGTTTTTTCCGACGGAGACGACCACGCCTTTGTCATCTTCGCCAAAAGCGGTGGGCCAGTCGTCGTTGGTGTAGCGGGCGAGCACGTTGGTGCCGCGGAAAATCTCAATGTCCTTGTAACCATTGATGAGGTAAATGTCCCGGTTTTTTGCCTCGAAGATTCTGTTGACGTATTCGTTGGTCAGGCCCAGAAGCGTGGTCGAGCTGTTGCCTTTGCCGTCGAAGTAGGTAAAGCCGTGGCCGGTGGCCAGCCAAAGGCCGCCGTTACGGGACGCGGAGACGTCCGTGATGATCTCGGCGGGAACTCCTTCGGTTTTGGTAAAGGTCGGGATTTTAAAGTCGGAGAACTCGCTGAGACCGCTCCGAGTGCCAACCCAGAGGTTGCCCTCCTGATCTTCGGCCAGCGCGGAGACGTTGTCGTCAACCAGGCCGTCCTGCTTGCGAAACGATGTGGTCGTGCCATTTTGATATTTGATCAGGCCCGCGCCGGTGGTTCCCATCCAGAGTGCGCCCTCGCGATCCACCAGAAGGGCGCGGATGGGATACCATGGAAAAGGGAAGTCTTTTCTCAAAAAGTTTGAATCATAGCAGAACGGTCCCCAATCGGTGCCGATCCAGAGCTGGCCGTTTTTGTCCTCGGTCAGGGCGCGGATTTCCTGGCCATCAACGGCATGATCGGGAAACTGGGTGAGGACTCCATTTTCCCACCAGAAAAGGCCGTGATGGGCGGTGCCGATCCAGATTCGGCCCTTGGAATCCTGCATGAGCGCGGTGGTGTCGTTGCTTCCGACGGTTTGGAAGAGTCGTTCCTTGGTCAGTATGGCAAGTTGAGTCTCCGCCGCCAACCACACCGTGTGGTCGCTGGTTTCCAAGATGGAATGAATGTTAAGGTTGACGCCGCCCCAAGATTCTTTGCCTTGGTATGTAATGTTTTGTCCGTCGTAATAAGCGAAAGCACCATGCTCCATGCCCATCCAAAGGCCGCCGTCCCGGGAACTGGAGAGGCTGGTGACGATCTGGCTTTGCAGTTGATTTAAGCGGTGCGATTTGAATTCGATGCCGTCGAACGAGACCAGACCGTCGGCGGTTCCAAGCCAGAGGTAGCCGTCGGCGGTTTGAGCGATGGCGTTGACGCCGTCGGCCGGGAGCCCGTTCTGGCGGGTCCATGTCCTGCAATTGTTTTGGAAGATGGTTTTTTCCGGGTCAAGCGCCAGACAATGGGACGCGGCGAGGCACAAGACGAGAGCGCTCCAGACGAATGGGGATCGGAACCGGGACAGATGTGTATTTGCGCTCACAGCGTCAAGTTCTCCAAATCGCCGGAGGATTTCGAAAGTTGATTTTGGTCTGCGGCCGTGAGAAGGCAGCGGATTACCACCAGCCGCATTACGCACGCGCAAATCATCAGTCGGTTGGTCTGTGAAGTAATCACTGGCTTTGATTGATCGTCACGTCTTGTTTCCGAAGGAAGGCGCTGTCAGTTTCATTATCCAGCATCGCGCGCACTTTGCGGGCAAGGGTGGCGGGAGTGTAGGGTTTGGACAGGAACGCCACGCCCGGATCAAGCACGCCATGTTGAGAAATGGCGTCATCCGTGTAACCCGACGTGAAGAGGATTTTGAGGCCGGGATAAGTTGTTTTCAGCCACTCCGCCATCACCTTGCCGCCCATCAGCGGCATGATGACGTCGGTGACCACCAGACGGATTGGCGACCCTTTATGTTCGCGCGCTGCGCGCAGCGCATCCTGGCCGTTCGAGGCCGACAGCACTTCATAACCTTGGGCTTCCAACACACCGCGAGCCAGATGCCGCACGGATGGATCATCCTCCACGACCAGCAAGGTCTCCGTCCCGCGCGGCAACGGTCCGGTCTGGACCGGTTTTGCCGCGGCATCAAGCGGCTGATCGACTCGCGGAAAATAAATCTTGAAGGTCGTGCCCCTGCCAATCTCGCTGTCAACGAAGATATGGCCGCCGGATTGTTGGACGATGGTCTGGCAGGTTGCCAGTCCAAGACCGGTTCCTTTGCCTCTAGGTTTCGTTGTGTAGAATGCTTCAAACAAACGCTTTTTGACTTCGTCGGTCATGCCGGTTCCCGTGTCAGTGACGCTAAGCATCACGTAGTCGCCGGGAATTGCGCCCTTGTGTGTGTGCTCGTAGTTTTCATCGAGCGTTACATTGCTGGTGGCGATGGTGAGCTTGCCGCCGTCGGGCATGGCATCGCGGGCATTGACGACCAGATTCATCAGCACCTGCCCGATGTAGCCCGAGTCGGCCTTGACGCGTCCGATTTTTTTTCCGGGGACAATCGTCATTTCGATGCGTTCGTCAGTGAGCCGCCGCAGCATTTTATCCAGGTCTTTCATCACGTCATTGAGATCGAGCACGACGAGTTGCACCGTTTGCTTTCGGCTGAAGACAAGCAGTTGCTGTGTCAACCCGGCGGCACGCTCCGATGCGTGCCGGATCTCCTCGGCGTATTTTCGCAGCGGACTGTCTGTGTCCGGGCCGAGATCTGACATGATCAAATCGCTGTAACCCATGATGACCGCGAGGACGTTGTTGAAATCGTGCGCCACGCCGCCGGCGAGCTGGCCGATCACCTCCATTTTTTGCGCTTCGATGAACCGCGTCTCCAGCCGCCGCCGTTCGGAAATATCAATGCCGGTGCCGATGAGGCACGGCCTGCCTTCCAACTGGATTTTGTTTCCGTTAAAATAGTAGGGTGTGCGCGTGCCGTCCTTGGCCGTGAAGTGTGCTTCGACAATCGCGGTGCCTTCCGCAAAAACTTTTTCAATCTTTCCGGCCATGCCGTCCCGCTCGTCTCCGGCAAAAAAATCAAGCGGCTTCATGCGGGCGATCTCCACGGCGGCATAACCGGAGACGCTCTCAAAATTCCTGTTCCAGTGCAGAAAATTTCCCGCCTGGTCAAACAGAAAAAAAATCCCCGGCAGGCTGTTCAGGCTGACTTCCAACAAATTGCGCTCGCTCTGGAGTATCTTGTCGGCCCTCTGGCGTTCTTCGCGCGCCTCGATTTCCCGCATGGCGCGGCGCACCGCGGGAACGAGACGGGCGAGGCGTTCCTTCAGGACATAATCCGTCGCGCCACTCTTGAGCGAATCAATGGCTTTTTCCTCGCCCAGCGTCCCGGACACAAAGATTAAAGGTATGGCCGGCCACTTGGCGTGCGCGATTTTCAATGCCGACATTCCGTCGAAGGCGGGCAGCGCGCAGTCCGAAAGGATCAGGTCAATATTCCCGCGTTCCAGCGCCGCCACAAACTCATCACGGTTTTGGACGCATGTGATCGCGCAAGTGATGCCCCCCGCTTCCAGAGCGGATTGAATGAG
The DNA here is from genome assembly GCA_964536285.1 of uncultured Bifidobacteriaceae bacterium. Taxonomy (GTDB): domain Bacteria; phylum Verrucomicrobiota; class Verrucomicrobiia; order Limisphaerales; family UBA11358; genus UBA11358. Next base: position 50,741 of record CAZHXG010000004.1, on the reverse strand, counting down.
CGCGGCATCGTTTGGATTATCCTCCAGATGCAGGATGTGGAGCGGGGATTTCATTTTTAATTTCTTCCTTTCCGGAAAGAACTCCGTTGTCAGCCTCGGCTCTTTCTCTCGAGGTGGTGGGCGGCGGTTCGTTGATGGCCGCCCAAAAAATACCGAGTTGTTTGACCGCCTTCATGAAGTCGCCGAAATCCACGGGCTTCACCACATAGGCGTTGACGCCGTGTTTGTAACACTCGACCAGATCCGGCGTTTCGCGCGAGGAAGAAAGCACGACCACAGGAATGAGTTTCAAGGACTCGTCGGCCTTGATGGCTTTCAACACTTCCAGTCCGTTGACCTTGGGCATCTTCAGGTCGAGCAGCACCAGGATGGGATCGCCGCCCGAGCGCATTTTAAATTTTCCCCGGCGATAAAGATAATCCAGCGCCTCCGCGCCATCGCAGGCGACCACGACCCGGTTGGCCAGATGATGCTCCTCCAGCGCTGCCAGTGTCAGCTCCACGTCATGCGGGTCGTCTTCGATCAACAGGATGTTTTTGATGTTTTTAAATTCAGTGTCCATTGACGCCTTTGTCTTGTTTTGGAATCGAAAAGTAAAATGTCGCGCCGCCATCCACCACGCCCTCCGCCCATACCCGGCCACCGTGCCGGAGAATGATGCGCTGGACGTTCGCCAGCCCGATGCCCGTGCCCTCGAACTCGTCCTGGCTGTGCAGGCGTTGAAATACGCCGAACAGTTTGTGGACATAACGCGGATCGAAACCCGCGCCGTTGTCGCGAATAAAAATCACCGTCTCGTCGTCCCGACCGGGAACGCAACCGATTTCGATTTTGGCCTCGGCGCATTTGCCGGTGAATTTCACCGCATTGGAGATCAGATTGACCAGCACCATGCGCAGCAGGGAACAGTCGGCCTGTACTGCCGGCAACGGATCGATTTCCCAGACGATATTTCTCTCCTTCGTCTCTTCTTTAAAATCGCCCAGCACCTCCTGAACCAACCGATTGAGATCGCACTCCGTCTTTTGCATTCCGGCACGTCCGATGCGCGAGAGGGACAGCAGGTCATCAATCAAATTTCCCATGTGTTTTGCCGACTGGGAAATGACCGTCAGATGGCGGCGATTTTTTTCTGAAAGCGACGGCCCTGCGTCTTTTTGCAGCAGTTCCACGAAGCCCATGATATGGCGCAGCGGCGCGCGCAAATCGTGGGAAACGGAATAACTGAACGACTCCATTTCCCCGTTGGAGGTTTCCAGTTTCGCGTTGGTGGCTTCCAGTTGCACCGTCCGCTCGGCGACACGTTGCTCCAGTTCTGCATTCAGGCGGTGTATTTCATCTTGCGCATGTTTGCGCTCCGTGATGTTGCGAACGTTGCATTGGATCACGTCGTGGTCACCGGCTGGATACACGTTGCTGACAAACTCCACGGCCATCTTGCGACCGTCTCTCGTTTCCAGCGGCAAATCTTCATAGCGGACATATCCGTCCTTTTGCAACCGCGAGAGCATGACCTTGTTCTCCTCGATGTCCTTGAACGGACTCAGCTCGCCGACGGTTTTGCCGATCATTTCATCGCGGGAAAAACCCAGGAGATGGAAGAGGAAGGGGTTCACATCGTCGATTCGCCCCGTGTCAACGTCCAGAATCAGGATGCCGTCCTTGGCCGCTTCGAACAGCCGCCGGTAACGGAGTTCGGAGGCGCGGAGCGTCAGCTCCGTTCGCGCCCCGTTGCCGTTCCCGTTTTGATGATCGTTGGTTTTCATTCCGCTTCCACCTGAATCCCGTTTGCCCGGCATCATCGCGGCGATTTACCAAACGCACATCATTCAGAGATATATCGGGAAAGACGCCTCTTTGCGACCGGTGCTGCCGTCTTCCGGACGCAGGACTTTTTTCACCACTTTTACTAAATCATCAGCCGAAAACGGCCTCTGCAACGTGGCGTCGGGTGTCAGCCACGGCTTGCGGGCAAATTCATGCGTGGGCAAATGTCCCGTGGCCATGATGACCGGCAGCGACATGCGCGCGGAACGCACTTTTTCGAGCATCTCGATGCCCGTCATCCGGGGCATTTTATTGTCGGTGATGACGAGGTCATAGATGTTGGACTGAAGTTCGTCCCAGCCGTCGGCACCGTCCTTGGCGCCTGCAACGTCGTAGCCGCAGCCGGTCAGCACATCAACGCTCAATTGGCGGACGTCACTGTCGTCATCCACCACGAGAATGCGTTGCGCCGGATTCGTTTGTCGTTGAGCCGGCGCGATGGCCGGTTCTTCGATTCGCGGGATTATGTTGGTCTTCATATCAAGTTTGGAATTGTTGCTGTCCGGAGTTCGCAGGACTTTTTTAACCGTGTCCAACAACTGTGCGACGGTGAAAGGTTTGGGCAACGTGGCGTCAAGTTTCAGCCACGGGTGCCGCTTTAACTCCTCCGTCGGCGCCGTTCCCGACGCCAGAATGACCGGCAGCGTCATGTCCACGGAACGCAGTTTCTTGATCAACTCCAGTCCCGACACCCTTGCCATTTTATTGTCGGTGATCAAAAGATCATAACGGATTTCATTGAGAGCCTTCCATGCATCGGCGCCGTCATCAGCGGTGTCAACCTTGTAACCGTAGCGGATCAGGACCCCGGCATTCAGTTCGCGCACGTAAAAATCATCATCCACCAGAAGAATGCGCTGGGGCGGATTCGTTTGGTTCTGCGCCGGCGCGGCAATGTCTTGCTCAATAGGAGCTTTAAGGAGTTTGGTCATAAAATCGTAAATTTAATTGAGACTCCACTTGGAAAACACAAGGCGTCGTTGTCCTCGGAACTCGACCAAGCGTGTGTTGATGGCGAGCCGCACAATCTGTCCGGCTCGTCGTTTACCCCAGGTGTCGTATGCGACCATGATGAATTCACCCAGCGTCAATCCCTTATTCCCATTCCCATGACTGCTCTTCATAACATAAGGTTAAGGTGGTCAACTAGAGGGCGCTATGGGGTGTTTTACCCATTCCCTTAAATTAGACCGAAGTGGCCGCGCCCATGAATTGACGACGCGCCATCCGTTGCTTAATCTCAACGCATGGCGAAAAAGGCTGCTGGAAAATCTTCTGGTAGGGCAATGGCCAGTGGCGCTGCCACCGTCTCCGCGAGCCGGTCTTTGCAGACGGCCACCAAATTGAAGCCAAGCTCCCTTCTCGACACCCGCGTCATTTATTGCGGCGACAATCCGGAACAACTCGCCAAGCTGCCTGACGCCTGCGTTGACCTCATTTACATACCATGAATTTTATTGAACATATAATGGCCTACTTAATGACAGTGGCGTTAATGAGTCTTTCATTTTGGCTCGTCAAAAAAAATCAATATCGAACTTCAGCGTTGGCTATCTCATTGTCTGTTTTATGCTTCGTAATCGCTCAACTCAATGGCGATTTTCTATCTAAATTTTGGAACGATTTAAGCCTTGAACAATTTGTTTGTTGGGGATTTGGCTTTGCATTTCTTATTCTTGCTGTTTATTTTGCGCACAAGGATAGTCTAGCCTATGCTTTTGTAATTTTACTAATTTCTGTATTTGCCTGTTTTTGCGGACTTTCTGGCGTGCAAGCCTTGTTGAAAACTCATTTGTTATGGCAAGTAACCTCCACATTGCAATCCTACGGAGAGAAAATTGATAACTATCAGAAAACCGTTGCAGATATGCACCAAAGCTTATCGCAGCAACAATTTGAACTATCGTCAAACCAATTGATATTAAGCAAAGGACAGGATGAATTCAAAGTTCAAATTGCAGACGTAGAAAAAAGATTATCAAAACAGCAAGATAAAATCGCAGATGCTGCAGCTAACGTTTCCAGTCAGCAATCCGCCATAACGAACCAGTTCCAACAAATTTCGACGCTGCAAAATCAATTATTGGCTACAACGACAAATCTTGACTCTCAAACAAAAAAACTTTCTGACATAGAATACTGGGTTGACAATTTATACGATAAGACAACTAACGTAACTTTTTCAGTTGCGGACACTAATAATGTGCTTTTTATCTCTAACACTAACGGTGCTATTGCATATATTGTAAGATTGAATCATGTTCCTATAAAGGGGAGCGTTGAAATGACCATAGTGGATGCAAGTAGTAGATATCCGACTCGTTTATTTGCTACAGAATTTTTAAAAAATATGTTTTGGGGAGATTTATATTCCTTCGATACCAACACATTAACTTTTTCTTTCCATTATGTGGTAGATTCTCGCGAAACAAATTTTAATAAGCAAATGCTACAATTGGGTAAAGATTTTTCCCTTTCTCCTGATTTACGGACACTAAACTATTCTCTTGATAAACTTTTATCAAATCCTTAACCCGCGTTCTCCGAGCGATAAGAAGAATCATACGCCGTCCTCTTTGAAAATTCGCGCAATGAAAAAAGCGGCCTCCGTTTCCGAAGGCCGCTGTGTTATCCGCAGATGAAATATTTCAGGCCTGCACCACGATGCTGACGGGATTGCTCCATTGGCCCACTTCCGCGTCGTTCACGCGATAAATGGCCTTGTATGTCCACTTGGCGGGCGTGGCGGGGAACGGCGCGGTGTCCGTGTAGCCGGGCGTGGTGTCGTAGGCCAGAACACCGAAGCCCTTGCCGTCGCCGCGATCCACCTGTATCTCGCACATGTCCAGAAAGGCGCTGTTGCCCTGCCAATCCCAATCCACTTGCACATGACCGCCGGAAATCTCCACGGCAATCTGCGGCTGGACGGCGGTCAGGTCGGGCGCGGTCTGTTGCGCGCCTTCGATGCCCAGCGCGTCGCCGACGGCTTCGTTGTAGTCGGCGCTGGCCTTGATCTGTTTGACCAGCGCGCGGAACCGCACTTCCACGCCGGAAGCGACGGGCGGAACGGAGGTGGGAAACACGGCCGCGGCGGGCATGCCGGTGGGCGGCAGTGTGCCGCCGTCGCGGGTGAGGTCTTTCCACGCCGTCCATTGTTGCGCGCCATTCTGCATGACGGCCTGACATTTGAGGACGTATTCGAAGTAATCGGCATCCGCCGCCTGTCCGGTGACTTGCGCGGCGCTGACGCCGAGCGCAGCCGAGTAACTGCCGATGTTGTTCTTGAAGGTTTGCAACTGCGCCGAGAAGGCGATGTCGCTTTGCTGTATGTATCCGGTTTTTGCCATAGTTGATGTGTTATTTGTGGTTTTTTGGTTGTTTGCGGTGTTTAGGAGGGAAAAACAGCGGATTTCCTGCATTTTCGGCCTGTTTTGGCCATAAAATGGTGCGTAAAAATGATTTTTACGTGCGTGGGAACGGTTTTTACGTGAGTAAAAATGATTTCCACGCGCGCACCGATGAAGTTTACGTGCGTAGGAATGATTTTTACGCGCGCACCGATGAAGTTTACGTGCGTAGGAATGATTTCCACGCACGTGGGAATGAAGTTTACTCGCGTGGGAATGATTATTCCTTGCGTAAGAATCATCGCCACGCGCGTGCGGACGAAGTTTACGCGCGTAAAAATGGTTGCGACACGCGTGCGGATGAAGTTTCCGCGTGTAAAAATGATTACGGCGCGCCGCCTGATGATGGTGACGCGCCGCCCGGGGGTGGGGACTCGGCTAAAAATGGCCGGGGCAGACCGGCGGGTCGCTGCGCGACACCGCGCGAAAGTATCACGGGACGGGAAAACGCGAAGACCTTTGCGTCCCCGTGCCCTTTCCCAAATCACACTTGTGACCCTGACCCAGTCCATAATCCGACCCGCCCGAACCTGAAATTGTTAAATCATATCGGAGTATTCGGGGTCAATAAAAATTTTCAGGGCGGGACCGCAAAATTCAGGACGGAGCAGTCTCGCCTGCGGCGCGATTGGCGGAACTAATGCCCCTTCTTTTTGGATGCCGGGGGATTGGAATTTTCCTTCACCGCCGCGATCATCTCGTCCATCCCTTCCTTGATCTCGCCGACCTGCGGATGCACTTCCTTGATGAGGTCGTGTTCGATCTTGGAAAGTTTTTCGATGCGTTTGCCCTGTTCGCGAAGCTGGTCCAAAAGCGCGTTCTGCTTGGTTGACAGCCGGTGCATCCACCAAAAGCAAACAGCCCAGCAAATGGTGCCGGTCAGGGTCATCCAGAAAGCGAGGCCATTTTCATTCATAACGATCATGCGGCGGACCAAGAACATCGGCGCGAAACAACACTGCGGGGCGCTGCTAAACGATGGTCAACTGGACGCTGCTCTCGATGATGCCCGCGCTGATGGCGTAGCGGGTGAGTCCGGCGGTGTCGTGGATGTCGAGCTTCTCCATGAGATGCTCGCGATGCTTCTCGACGGTCTTGATGCCGATGCCCAGTTCCGACGCGGTCTCCTTGTTGGCCTTGCCCTCGGCGATGAGCTGGAGCACTTCCATCTCGCGCGAAGTCAGTTTGGAAATTTTCTTGCCGTTTGGTTTCGAGCCGTTGGACGATTTGGAATTGATGCGTTCGAGACGCCTGGCGACCGTCGGGCCGTAAAACGCTTTCCCCTTTTGCACCTGCCGGATGGCCTCGCACACCACGTGGGAGGAGTTTTGTTTGAGCAGAAATCCCATCGCGCCGGACTCGCTCGCATTTTTGACATACGCATCGTCATTGTGCGCGGAGAGGATGACTATTTTGGTGCCGGGGACGGCCTTGAGAATCTGGCGGGTGGCTTCCAGGCCGTTGAGCAGGGGCATCGCGATGTCCATCAACATCACGTCGGGACGGAGTTTTTTGGCCAGCGTGACGGCCTGCCGCCCGTCCGGCGCTTCGCCGACGACTTCAAAGTCGTCTTCAAGTTCGAGCATCTTGCGGAACCCCTCGCGCACGATGGTGTGGTCTTCGGCCAACAGGACAGTGATTCGTTTCATGGACATTCTAGTGTGGTTTTTTTACCGGATTTTTTCAGCGCGTCCTTCGGGACGTGTTTGAATGGAATCTCCACCCGGATGGTGGTGCCGCGGCCGGGCGCGGACTCGACGCAAAAAGTGCCGCCGACCATTTCGACGCGCTCCCTCATGCCGAGCAGTCCCAATCGTTTATTTTCCTTGGAATGGATGACGCGCTCCACTTGAAAGGATTTGCCGTCGTCTTTGACTTCCATGCGGGCGGCACCGTGAAGCTTCTGAATGTTCACTTCCACCCGTCCGGCTTTTGCATGGCGTGCGACATTGGTCAGCGCCTCCTGCGCGACGCGATAGAGCACCGTGCGTTTGCTGTTGTCCAGTTGTTCAACCCCCGCAAAGACCTTCATGTGAACGTGGACGCCCGTCCGCTTGGAAAAATTTTTGACGAACGCATGCAGCGCGGGGATCAGGCCGAGATCGTCCAGCACTGCCGGGCGCAATTCGCGGGCGAACTGATGCACGATGTTCACCGATTTTTCCACCAGCCGTTGCGTGCGGGCGATGTTGCGGTCGAGACCCTTGGTGTTGAGCGCGGCCTCCTTTTTCAAGGCCGCGAGCCGGACGTTGATGCCCGTCAAAGTCTGGGCGATGACATCATGCAGTTCGCGGCTGATCTCCCGGCGCTCCTCCTCCTGTGTCGAGAGGATCTGGCGGGACAATTGGCGCAACTGCTCCTGCAGGTGATCCGATTGTTCCAGCAACTGGCTGTAATGGTGCTCGCTTTTTTTGAGCGCCACCTCCACCGCCTTGCGCTGGGTGATTTCCTGTTCCAATTCCAGGTTCGAGGCGGCCAGATCCACTGTGCGCTGGCTCAACATCTCGACGATCTGGTTCAGGTGGACAGCGGCCTCGTGCGCGCCGCGATGAATTTTCTCGATCGGGGTGATCGCCTCGGTGAAGAAAGCACCCGCCTGCTTGATGAGCGTGGCGCGTTTGCCGGCCGGGAGGCCCGGCAACACCTGGGTGATCAATATCTGCTCGTGGAGCTTGGCCACGTCGAGCGTCTGCAGGCCGGCGGCCAGCGCCTGCCGTCCCATGCCGTGCGCCGATTGCAGGCGTCCGCCGGGGCATTGCTTGAGATACTTCAGCAATGCCGACTGATAGTGTCTAAAAAATTTGGCTTTCATGAGCTGCCGAATTCACGGGCGACCCGCCGCACGGACTTGGCCGATTTTACCACCAACCGCTGTGTGCTGGCGATTTCATTCTTCAGACCCTTGGTGTTGTTCCGTGCCTCCTGTTTCAACGAGAGCAGGCGGACATTGATGCCCAGCAACGTCTGGGCGATTTCGTCCTGAAGTTCGCCGCTGATCTTCTTGCGTTCATCCTCCTGCGCCGCCAGCACCTGATGCGTCAGTTGCCGCAAGCCTTCCTGCAGTTGCAGGGAATCCTTCAACAATCTGGTGTAGTGTTCGCCGCTTTTCTTGAGGGCGGCTTCCACGCACTTGCGGCGGACGATGCCGTGTCGCAACTGACGGTTCGTGGCGGCCAGTTCCACCGTTCGCCGGTTCAGCGTCTCGTTCAGCCGGTCCAGTTGAATCTTGCTCTGCCGCGCGGCGCGATGCGTCTCCACGATCGGGGTGATGGCCTCGGTAAAAAAAATCTCCGCCTGCCTGGTAAAGCCGTTTTTACTTTTGGATAATTCCAGTGTGGTGATCGCCTTCTCGTGAATTCGGGCCAGTTCCAGCGTCTCGAGCCCGAGCACGACAGCCTGGCGTCCCAGTCCCAGCGCCGGCTGCAAGCTCCGGCGTAATCCCGGCTTCAGGTGTTTTCGCAACGCTGTCACGTATCGTTGTGACAACTTGATCAACTTTCGTTTCATGGTTATGACGAATTCACCTGTTACCAGTTCGCAGTCAGTATCTGTCGGGTGCCTGGACTTGTATATGGGGTAAAACCCGACTCGCCGATTGTCTCCAGACGGGCTGAAACAGTTTACCGCGAGAACGCCTCCAGCAATTCACGGTAGGGTTACACCCCATAGCCAGGAGTTGGCGCATCACTTAACGTGCTTCAAGTGTCAAAAACCAACAACATAACAAACGAAAGAAATAAAATGAAATCAATGTTCCCCTTAACGCTCGCAGCGGTTGTGAGCACAATATTAATCACCAGTTCGCCAGTGCGCGCTGCCAGCACGGACAGCCGCATCGAATCGTCCGCCGCACACTCCTATACATTCAAAAACTACCTCAAGGACGATTCAATCAAGGTTGATTCCAAAAATGGCGTCGTCACTTTGACCGGCACGGTCGCCGATGCGTCGCACAGATCCATGGCCGAAAACACCGTGGCGAGTCTGCCCGGCGTCGTAACCGTGGACAATGAACTACTGATCAACGGCAAACAGCCGGCTGAACATTCCGACATGTGGATCAAAATGAAAGTGCAAACCGCGCTGTTGTTCCATCGTAACGTGAGCGCCACCGGAACCACCGTGTATGTGAAAGACGGCATCGTCACCTTGCAGGGTGAAGCAAGCAGCATGGCGCAGAAGGAACTCACCACCGAATACGCCAGGGACATTGACAACGTCAACGAGGTCAAGAACGACATGACGATTGCCAATACTCCGGCAACTCCAGACGCAACCATTGGCGACAAAATTGACGACGCCTCCATCACGGCTGAAGTCAAGTCGTCGTTGCTGTCGCATCGTTCGACCAGCGCCTTGCACACCACGGTTTCAACGACGGACGGCGTCGTCACCTTGAGCGGCATTGCCAAAAACGACGCTGAAAAAAGCCTCGTCACCAAGCTCGCGACCGACATCAACGGCGTGACCAGCGTGATCAACAACATGACCATCGCCGTGCCTGTGGCTGCGAACTAAACAATAAGTTATTGCCGGCTGGCGCGGAAATGCGCCAGCCAGCAGTGAGCAAAACAAACCAAGGAATATATGTTATACACAATCGCAATGGTCCTGCTCATTCTCTGGCTGCTCGGTCTGGTGACCGGCACCACCATGGGCGGCTTTATTCATGTCCTTCTCGTCATCGCTGTCGTGATGATTTTAGTCAGAATCATCTCCGGTCGGAAATCCGTGCTTTGAAAAACTGTCAGCCAGGAAAATTAACCATAGATTCAATATGAACACAAAAACCGTCGTTGCAGTCATTCTGGTCGCTTTGGGCATCGTGGTGCTCGCCTACTCGGGCTTGAGCTTCACGACTCCGGGAAAACCCATCGAGTTCCTTGGGATGCACATTCAGACCACCGATAACCATTTTATCCCGCCCGCCGTCGGAGCGCTTGCGCTCGTCGGTGGAATCGTGTTGCTGCTCGTGAAAACCAAGCGCGTCTGACGAGCGGACATGAATCATTTGCACAGCCCGGACGAAATGAAATTTTGTCCGGACCGGCATTGCCCGGCGAACACTTTTCCTCCGGTGTTCACCGGGCTTTCGTGTTTGGGAGGGTGACAGTCTCAAGAGCCGTGGCCGGCAGTTCAAACCTGAACCGTTAATACAACACCGATGAACACACTGAAGCTTATTTGCCAGACCATCATCCAACGCGTCAAACAGACCTGCGAGTTTCCCCGAAACGCACTTAAGCAGAGACGGTGGCAGATTGTCCTGGACGAACGTGAAGCCGAACGGCTCGACCGGATACGCAACCCGTCAAAGTATCTTGGAAAGTGATTTTATTCTCATGCAGATCTTTACAATGAAAGATGGAAGCGGCGAGTGAACTGCCTGTCGAGGCCGCGTGCGGCACATAGCGCGACGTGACATCGTCGCGCGGAGATCGCCAGATTAAAGTCGTGCGAAACGCGACGATCAAAAAAAATCACGGCACCGCTCGGAGCAAATCAAAATTCAACTCATGCGACAGTCACGTCTTTGCTCAAATAAACGTCTTGGATTGCGTTGAGCAAAGCGATGCCTTCTTTCATCGGACGCTGGAAAGCTTTGCGCCCGGAAATCAATCCGGTGCCGCCCGCGCGTTTGTTGATGACGGCGGTCACAACAGCTTCGGCCAGATCGTTCTTGCCTGAAGCGCCGCCACTGTTGATGAGACCGGCGCGTCCCATGTAACAATTCGCGACCTGATAACGGCAGAGGTCGATCGGATGGTCGCTGGTCAGCTCGGTGTAAATGCGCTCATCCAGTTTTCCGTAACTGGAATTTCCGGTGTTCAACGCTTTAAAGCCTCCGTTATTCTCCGGCAATTTTTGTTTGATGATGTCCGCTTGAATCGTCACGCCAAGATGATTGGCCTGACCGGTGAGGTCGGCAGCGACGTGATAATCCGTCGACTTGCCGTCCGCGCCTTTGATCTTGAACGCGTTGTTGCGCAGGTAGCACCAAAGCACCGTGGCCATGCCCATTTCGTGCGCGTGCGCGAATGCTTGCGCGACTTCGACAATCTGACGTGCGCTTTGATCCGAACCAAAATAAATCGTCGCACCGACCGCAGCCGCGCCCATGTCGGACGCCTGTTTGACCGTGCCGAACATGATTTGGTCGAACTTGTTCGGATAAGTCATCAACTCGTTGTGGTTGATCTTGACGAGGAACGGAATTCTGTGCGCGTATTTGCGCGACACCGCGCCAAGCACGCCGAACGTTGAAGCAACCGCGTTGCAGCCGCCTTCGAGCGCAAGCCGCACGATATTTTCCGGGTCAAAGTAATCCGGATTTTTCGCAAAGCTTGCGCCGCCGGAATGTTCGATGCCCTGATCCACGGGCAAAATGGAAACGTAACCGCTGCCGGCAAGCCGCCCGTGATTGAAAATGCGGTGGAGATTACTCAACACGCGGTCGTTGCGGTCGGACACGGAAAAAATCCTGTCAACAAAGTCCGGTCCCGGAATGTGCAGACGATCCCTGGAAATTTTTGGTTTGTTGTAATTGAGCAGATAATCCGCTTTGTCGCCGAGGAGTTGGTTTATTTGTGTCATAAATTTCGTTTTGTTAATTTTTAAGATATTTGGTTTACGCCATAAAAAAAAGAAAAGCTCCGCAGATCGCGATCGCACAACCTGCGCATCGAATTAGTTGCATCGAACCCCATCGCTTTGCGGTCAGACCAAGGCCGATACCGCAAAGATGCAGGCTCGCCGTCGCCAGCATAAAACCCATTCCATAATCCAGACCAGAAGCCGTCGCGGGCATTTCCGCGCCGTGCGCAATGCCGTGAAATAATGCGAACGCGCCGACAATGAGAACACTCGCCAACAACGGCAAACGAACGGATGCAGCAATCAAAACCCCAAGAACCAAAACCGACATGGCAATTCCCGTTTCCACAAACGGAAGCGCGCCGCCCATCATGCCGAGAATTCCGCCCAATGCCATGACCGAAACAAATGCCAGCGGCACCGCCCAAAGCGCGCGACCATCGCGTTGCGCCGCCCAAAGCCCGACGGCAACCATCGCCAAAATATGGTCGAATCCCGTAAGTGGATGCGCCAGGCCGTTCATAAAGCCGTGGGTGTGGCCGGGCCAACCCGGATGCGCCTGTGCCAACGATGGCAGAAGAAGAATCGGAAACAAGACAAGCGCCTTGAGCAATAATCTGGAAATCTTAAATGAATTATTCATATGATAGTAAAATATCCCAACTGGCGTTTCCGACTGCGCCGTTCTTGGCAATTGCTCTCCATATTTTGCTTTGAACGAATTCAAACTATCACCTCCGCCTGATACATGCTATCAATCTAATTAACAAAAGGTCTTTTATGTTAGAAAATGCAATCGAAAAATTTCCCGTTTCGTTCAAGCTGCGGGACGGCACAGCGGTCGTCGTACGGCCGCTCGGCAAACGCGACGAAGCCAAGCTCCATAAATTTTTTCTCACCGTGCCTGAAGAAGAGCGGCTCTACATCAAGCAACCGGTTTTCGACCGCTCGATGTTTCGCCAATGGTGCCGCAACCCCGACTTCGATCATAATCTGCCGTTGATAATGTTGCATGGGCAAAAAATCATCGGTGAGGCGACATTGCATCAACGTCTCGGCGGTTGGAAGCGGCACATCGGATTGGTCACGCTGCTGACACATCCGCAATATCGCGGGCGGCATGTTTCCAAAATTCTTGTTTCAGAATTGATCGAGATAGCGCGGCACGGTGGTTTGAGCCGGCTCGAAGCGGAAATGAACGGTGAACGCAAAATCGCGTTAAGCGTCCTCGCTCAACTCGGCTTCAGAAAGCTGATGCATTTGCCCGAATACGTCGTGGATATGAAGGGTGTCCGGCACGATTACGTGCTGCTTGGCATGGGCATCAAGACGGATGAAGAATACGCGGGCGTTGGAGAATAAATAACTGCAAAAAAAAATGCGCCGGTCGTTTGAGTTCGACCGGCGCATCTGTTTTCAAATCATGCCGCTTTACGCATTTCCTCCGGTTTAGGTTCCAAAGTTGTTTGCGATTTCTCACTCTGCTTCTCCTCTGGAATACGCATGGAATAGAAGGAGCGATAGACAAAGATAAGCGCGACGATGAAGAAACATATGCCGATGCCGAGCTTCAAGTTTTTATTCGTCATCGTCACAGCAATTTCCGACGCCAACAAGCCAAAGAGCGTCGTGAACTTGATGATTGGATTCATCGCGACGGAGCTGGTGTCTTTGAATGGATCGCCGACAGTATCGCCAACGACAGTTGCGGCGTGAAGTTCCGTGCCTTTTTGTTTTAAGTCCACTTCGACGATTTTCTTGGCATTGTCCCACGCGCCGCCGGCGTTCGCCATAAAGATGGCCTGGAACAAACCGAAGAACGCAATGCCCACAAGATAGCCGATGAAGAAATACGGATTGAAAAATGAGAGCGCCAACGCCATGCAGAACACAACAATGAAGATATTGATCATGCCTTTCTGCGCATATATGGTGCAAATCTCCACAACCTTTTTACTGTCGGCGATGGAAGCTTCCTCCTTGTCGAGGTTGAGATGTTCCTTGATATACACCACCGCGCGATATGCGCCGGTGACGACGGCTTGGCAGGAAGCGCCAGTGAACCAATAAATCACCGCGCCGCCCATCAGCAGGCCGAAAATGATTTCGGGTTGCACGAGACTCAAGTGGGCGATGACGCCGCCGTAAACTTTTTCGAGCAGCATGATGATTCCGAAAATCATCGTGGTTGCGCCGACAACAGCTGTGCCGATGAGCACGGGCTTAGCCGTCGCCTTGAATGTGTTGCCTGCACCGTCACCTTTTTCGAGTTCGAATTTGGCGTTCTCAAAGTCGGGCTTGAACCCGAAATCCTTTTCGATTTCCGCGCGAACATTGGGCTGTGACTCGATGCGGCTCAATTCGTAAATGGATTGTGCGTTGTCGGTCACGGGACCAAAACTATCCACGGCGATGATCACCGGCGCCATCGCCAGAAAACCGAATGCGACGAGGCCGAACGCGAAAATCGGCGCGGCGAACTTGAATTGTTCCGGCATGAGCGAAAGCACAGCCGGGTTTTGCGAGAGCAGATAGGCGCAAAACATGAGCGTGAGAATGACAAGCCCCATCCAGAACGCGCAGAAGTTTCCGGCGACGAAGCCGGACAAAATATTCAGTGACGCGCCGCCCTGACCCGAGCAGGTGGTGATTTCGCGCACGTGCCGTGACTTGGTGCTGACGAAAATTTTTGTGAATTCCATGATAAGCGGTCCGGCCAGCGTGCCGCATGAAATGATTCCTGCCAGCACCCACCAAAGATTCGGATCTGCCGCGCCCGTCCCGTCGGTAAAATCACCGAGCAGCAGCTTGCTGGCGGCGAAAGTGGCCGCGATGGAAACCAGCGAAGTCATCCAAACAAGATTCGTCAGCGGCTGTTCCCAATTAAAATTCTTTTTGTCGTTGTAAAGCGAGTGGCTGATGATTTTGTTGACGTAAAACGAGCCAAGCGACGCCAGCACCATCAAGCTTTGAATTGCAAAAATCCAGACGATGAGTTTGGCGCAAATCTCCGGTGCCGCCGCCAACGACAAGGCTAAAAACGCAATCAACGCAACGCCAGTCACACCGTAAGTTTCAAAGCCGTCTGCTGTTGGCCCGACAGAATCGCCCGCATTGTCGCCGGTGCAGTCCGCGATGACGCCGGGATTCTTCGGGTCATCTTCCGGCAGGTTAAAGACAATTTTCATCAAGTCGGAGCCGATGTCGGCGATTTTTGTGAAGATGCCGCCGCCGATGCGCAACGCCGCCGCGCCGAGCGATTCGCCGATGGCGAAGCCGATGAAGCACGGTCCGGCCAGCGTCGACGGCATGAACAGCAAAATGCCAATCATGCAAACCAATTCCACGCAGACGAGCAACAGACCGATGCTCATGCCAGAACTTAGCGGGATGAACAGAGTTTTAAGCGAGTTGCCTTTGAGCGAGGCGAACGCGGCACGGCTGTTGGCGTAGGTGTTGATGCGAATTCCAAACCATGCAACGCCGTAACTGCCGAGGATGCCGACCACCGAACTCGCCAGAATCACCAGCACCGAACCGATGGATTTGTGCTGCAAGCCGAGGAAGTAATAGACGATGCACGCGGCGATCAATGTCCAAAGCAGCACGAGAAATTTTCCCTGCTGCCACAGATAGGTTTTGCACGTTTCCCAAATCATGTTGGAAACGCTGCTCATGGATTTATGCACCGGCAGCGCGCGGCAACGTCCGTATTCCCAAAAACCGAACAGCGCGCCGATTGCGCAGCAAGCCAATCCCAAATACAAAAGGGCGTCACCGCTCAGGCTGCCGCCGAAGAACGTCACATTCTGCAACGGTGGCAATTGGATATCAGCGTCTCCGGCGAAAGCGCTTGCCGTCCAGAGCAGCGGTATCGATATGATTGCGATGCGAAAAAAAGAATTGGCTTTTCTCATAAGATATTTCGTGATGTTTGTTGTTGGTTTTATTTTTTTTTCGCTTTTTTGGCGGCTTCTTCTTCCAATGCGGCCTGCGCTGCGGCAAGTCTTGCGACAGGTACGCGGAACGGCGAGCAGCTAACATAGTTCAGACCGATACGATGGCAAAATTTTACTGATTCCGGGTCGCCGCCGTGTTCGCCGCAAATGCCAAGCTTGATGTTCGGACGCGTCTTGCGGCCAAGCTCAACGGCCATCTCCATCAATTTGCCGACGCCAGTCTGATCAATCGTGGCGAACGGATTCGACTTCACGATTTCCATTTCGGTATATGGCGGAAGAAATGAACCGGAATCGTCGCGGCTCATGCCCAACGCGGTTTGCGTGAGGTCGTTCGTGCCGAAGCTGAAAAACTCGGCGGTTTGCGCGATTTCGTCCGCAGTAAGCGCGCCGCGCGGCACTTCGATCATCGTGCCGACGAGGTATTCCAATTTCACTTTCTGTTCGGCCATGACTTCTTTCGCGACGCGATGGACAACTTCCATTTGTAGATCGAATTCTTTTTTGAACCCGACGAGCGGAATCATGATTTCCGGTTTCACCTTGACGCCGGATTTCAGAACTTCTGCTGCAGCTTCAAAAACTGCGCGCGATTGCATTTCGGAAATTTCCGGATAGACCAGGCCGAGACGGCAACCGCGGAAGCCGAGCATCGGGTTGAACTCGTGCAATTCTTTGACGCGCTGTTTAATTTTTTCGACCGGCACGCCCATTTTTTTCGCCAGGTCCTGCTGCGCCGCATCTTCGTGCGGCAGAAATTCGTGCAGCGGCGGATCGAGAAAACGAATCGTCGCCGGCAAACCTTTCAGCTCGCGAAAAATTCCGGCGAAATCTTCCTTTTGATAAGGCAGAATTTTTGCCAGTGCTTTTTTCCGGTCGGCGAGGTTGTCGGCCAGAATCATTTCGCGCATCGCGTCAATGCGATTGCCCGCGAAAAACATGTGCTCCGTGCGGCACAAACCGATTCCGCTAGCGCCGAACGCGATGGCGTTGGCTGTCTGCTCCGGCGTGTCGGCATTCGTGCGGACTTGCATCCGCGAAACTTTCGCGCACCACTCCATGAGTTTTTTGAACATCTGGAAAGTCACGCTCTCCTTCTCGCCAAGAGACCTTTCGACGAGTACCTGAACGATTTCGGAATGCGCGGTGCGAAGTTCTCCGGGATAAACTTCACCTGCAGTCCCGTTGATGGAAATAAAATCACCTTCGTTGAACTTGTCGCCGTTGACGCTGACGGTCTTCGTGACGTAATCAATGTTCAAAGCGCCCGCGCCGCAAACACAAACCTTGCCCATCTGCCGCGCGACAAGCGCCGCGTGCGAACTGACGCCACCTTTCGCCGTCAAGATTCCTTCGGCGGCGATCATGCCGCGCAAATCTTCGGGCGACGTTTCATTGCGAACCAGCAAAACTTTTTCACCCTTTGCCGCCGCAGCGGCAGCGCGATCCGCATTCAAATACATTTTACCGGAAGCCGCGCCCGGACCGGCGGGCAAACCGCGCGCGATGCACTTCGCGGCCTTGATTGCCTTGCGATCAAAAATCGGTGCGAGCACTTGATCCAATTGATTCGCGGGAACGCGACGAATCGCCGTCTTCCAATCAATCAGTTTTTCCTTCTCCATCTCAATCGCGAAACGAACGGCAGCAAGACCGGTGCGCTTGCCATTGCGCGTTTGCAGCATGAAAAGTTTTCCGTCCTGAATCGTGAATTCAAAATCCTGAACGTCCTTGAAATGCGATTCGAGCGTCTGGCGGACTATTTCGAGTTCGGCAAAAGCCTGCGGCATATGATTTTTCAATTGTGCGACCGGTTCCGGCGTACGCACACCGGCAACGACGTCTTCGCCTTGTGCGTTGATCAGAAATTCCCCGTAAAAAACTTTTTCGCCGGTTGCCGGATCGCGCGTAAATGCAACGCCTGAGCCTGAATTGTCCCCGGTGTTTCCATAAACCATCGCCTGCACGTTGACCGCAGTTCCCCATTCGGAAGGAATATTATATTTGCGACGATAAACCATCGCTCGATCATTCATCCACGAACCGAACACCGCGCCGACCGCGCCCCAAAGCTGTTGCCACGGGTCTTGCGGAAATTCGCCATCGGTGCGTTCCTTGATCAACTTCTTGAAACGGGCGACAAGTTCCTTGAGGTCTGCAACGCTAAGTTTTGTGTCTTCAACGTCATCACCGTGACGATCGTGTTTGAGTTTGTGGATGACAATTTCAAACGGTTCATGATCCTCGTCCGCACGTTTCTGCACGCCCATGACGACGTCGCCATACATTTGAATGAAGCGGCGATAACAATCCCACGCGAACCGCTCGTTCTTTGTCGCTTTGACGAGCGCGACGACTGTTTCGTCGTTCAAACCAAGGTTCAAAATCGTGTCCATCATGCCGGGCATCGAATCGCGCGCGCCGGAACGGACTGAAACGAGCAACGGCGTCGCGGTCTTGTCGCCGAACTTCGTGCCCATGATGTTTTCGATGAAAGCGACACCGGCCTTGGTCTGCTGGGTAAGGTCTTTGGGATAGCTCCGCTTGTTCGCGTAATAATGAGTGCAGACCTCGGTGGTGATCGTAAAGCCCGGCGGCACGGGCAAACCGATGCGAGACATTTCGGCGAGGTTCGCGCCTTTGCCGCCGAGCAGAGGTTTCAAGGAGCCGTTTCCGTCAGCTTTTTTGTTTCCAAAGAGATAAACGTATTTCAATGAGTTCGATGTTTTGGCCATAAAATGGATTTGGTTGGTTCGTTGTTCGTGGGACAAATCTGATGCAACAAGACCAATGCCTCTTCTCTTCCCTTGTCAAAGTCTTCGCAATTCTTGCTACCGATCCGGCTTGGAAAATTTTTTAATGAATTAAAAAATGCCGCCGCAATTTTCCCGGCTTCGTTCTCCTCCGCCTTACAGGAACAAAAAATGTGCAGTCAAAGCCAAGTTACGTGGAGAGTCCTTGTTCCGCCGCCACTATGTTGAGCGCGTCAGACTTAATTTGATGGCTTATGTCAATACTCTTGCATGAAAAACAGAAGACGGTCGACCGCGTGATGCAGCACGCCAGCGGCGACAAGCGTTTCAAGATTCTTGAAGTGCACATGAAGAAGCACCAGTATCGGCAGGACGCGCTCATCGAGGTTTTGCACAAGGCACAGGAACTCTTCGGCTATCTCGAAGACGATTTGCTTTTGTTCGTCGCCTACCGGCTCAAGTTGCCCGCAAGCCGCGTCTATGGCGTTGCGACATTTTATCATTTTTTTACGCTCAAACCGCAAGGTAAACACACCTGCGTCGTCTGCCTCGGCACGGCCTGTTATGTGAAAGGCGCGGACAAAGTCCTCGCCGCTGTCGAAGCGAAATCAAAAATCAAAGCCGGTGAAACGACCTCGGACAATCAACTTTCCCTTTTAACCGCGCGATGCATCGGCGCGTGCGGTATTGCCCCCGCCGTTGTTTTCGACGGTGTCGTCACACCGCGCCAGACGCCTGAAACCACGCTTGAACACATAAAAAACTGGATTCCAAATGGTAAATGATGATCTCCATGTGATTGCCGAAAAGGAACGCGCCGCGCGCAAAAAAACGGTCATCCGCTGCTGCATGGCCGCGGGTTGCATGTCGTCCAATTCCGAAACCGTCAAAAAAAATCTCGACCAAGCGGTGAAGGACGCAGGCTTGAGCGATGAAGTCGAAGTGCGCGGTGTCGGCTGCATGAAACTCTGTTGCGAAGGCCCGCTCGTGGGCGTTGACCCGAAGGGCACGCTTTACGAAAAGGTCACGCCGGAAGACGCTCGCTCGCTCATCGACACTTTGAAAGGCGGCAAGACAAACGTCAAAGTCGGTGATCCGCAGAATCCATTTTTCAAAAAGCAATTGTCCATCGTTCTGGCCAACAGCGGCAAAATCGACCCAGAACGGATCGAAGCTTACATCGCCGCCGACGGTTATCAGGGATTGCATCACGTACTTCGCGAGATGACGCCGAAGGACGTAGTGGATTCGATGATCAAGAGCGGCTTGCGCGGGCGCGGCGGCGCGGGTTTTCCGACCGGTCTTAAATGGAGCACGGTCGCCAAAACACAAAGCGCGCAGAAGTATGTCATTTGCAATGCGGACGAAGGCGACCCCGGCGCGTTCATGGATCGCAGTGTTTTGGAAAGCGATCCGCACAGCGTGCTCGAAGGCATGGCCATCGCCGCTTATGCCGTCGGCGCGAATCAAGGTTTTATTTATTGCCGCGCCGAATATCCGCTCGCAATCAAGCGGCTGCAGCTTGCAATCAAGCAGGCGAAACAACTTGGCTTGCTCGGCAGCGGAGTTTTTGAGTCGCCTTTCAGCTTCAACATCGACATTCGCATCGGTGCGGGTGCGTTCGTTTGCGGCGAAGAGACCGCATTGATGGCCTCCGTCGAAGGCAAGCGCGGCACGCCGCGTCCGCGTCCGCCGTTCCCCGCCGAAAGCGGATTGTGGGGCTGTCCGACTTTGATCAATAACGTCGAAACTTTCGCCAACGTGCCGCCGATCATTCGCAAAGGTGCGGATTGGTTCGCGAGCATTGGCACAGAAAAAAGCAAAGGAACAAAAGTTTTTGCGCTCGCCGGAAAAATCAACAACACCGGCCTCATCGAAGTGCCGATGGGCACTCCTCTGCGACAAATCGTCGAGGAAATGGGCGGCGGCGCGCCCGATGGACGCAAAATAAAAGCCGTGCAAACCGGCGGACCGTCCGGCGGCTGCATTCCGTCGCAACATTTGGATACGCCGGTGGATTACGAATCGCTCGGCAAACTCGGCTCCATCATGGGTTCGGGCGGCATGATCGTGATGGATGACTCGACGAAGATGGTGGATGTCGCACGCTATTTCATGGAGTTCTGCGTGGACGAATCCTGCGGCAAATGCATTCCCTGCCGCGCCGGCACGGTGCAGATGCTTCACCTGCTGGAAAAGATTTTGAATCGCAAGGCCACCGCGCGCGATTTGGCGAAGCTGGAAGAACTTTGCGACATGGTGAAGAACACGAGTCTTTGCGGACTCGGCCAGACCGCGCCGAATCCCACGTTGAGCACCCTTCGATTTTTCCGAAACGAATATGAAGAGTTGTTGCAACCGGACGAATTTGGCCCGCGTAGTAATGGTGAATTGAAGAAAAAAACGGTAATCGTATGAACAAAAAATTTCATATCACGGCTTTGATGATTGCGTTCACTGTGTTGACGACTTGGAATTTATTTTCATCCGAAAGCATCATTACTCCGCCAATGGTTGGTCATTGGGAAGGAAACGCGCGAATCATTGTTTCATGGTGCCATCAAACAAATCTCACAGTCGCGCTGGACATCCACGCAGACGGAAGTGTGACGGGAAAAATTGGTGATGCCACACTCGCCGCGGGCCATTTCCTGTCGCATCGCAGCTGGCCGTGGGGGCATACCCTGATCACGGGCAAACTTGATGGCGCCATAGTGGCTGCTGAAGGCATTACGCGCCCGGAATTGACGATGATCTGTGATTTTAGCAATGGTTCTTTCACAGGGCAAATTGACACCAACGGATCGTTGTGTGTGTTTTCTTCCGAAAAAGCGAGAAAAGAGAAAATGGCGCTGACAGCCACTGGTCTTAAATTGATTCGTTCACAATCAAGCCCTTGAAAATTTTATGGCCGTCAAAACTTTAACCATTGATGGGAAGGAAATCAGCGCCGAGGAAGGCACGACGATTTTGCAGGCTGCGGAAGAAGCTGACGTGAAGATTCCCACGCTCTGCCATCTCGATGGCGTTTATGACGTGGGCGCGTGCCGCCTTTGCATCGTGGAAATCACCGGCGTGCCCAAACTTCTTCCGGCCTGCACCACGAAAATCGCCGAGGGCATGGACATCAAGACCGACAGCGAGCGGTTACAAAAATACCGCCGCATGACGCTGGAGCTTTTGTTCGCGGAACGGAATCACATCTGCGCCGTGTGCGTGGCGAACGGCCATTGCGAATTGCAGACGCTCGCCTATTCGCAAGGCATGGATCATGTCCGTTACGATTATTGTTATCCGAAATGGAACGTGGACGCGACGCACAAGCTGTTCGGCATGGATCACAACCGTTGCATCCTTTGCACGCGCTGCGTGCGCGTGTGCTGGCACATCGAGGGCGCGGGAACGAAAAATGTTTCCGGCCGCGGCGGCAAATCCAAAATCATCAGCGACCTCAACATGCCGTGGGGCGATTCCGAAACCTGCACGTCCTGCGGCAAATGCGTGCAATCCTGTCCGACCGGCGCGCTGTTCCACAAAGGCTCGACGGTGGCCGAAATGGAACGCGACCGCACAAAACTCGAATTCATCGTCAACGCACGGGAGAAAAAACAATGGATCGTATAAGACTGGCATCAACCTGGTTCGGCGGCTGCTCCGGCTG
Source organism: uncultured Bifidobacteriaceae bacterium (assembly GCA_964536285.1). GTDB lineage: Bacteria > Verrucomicrobiota > Verrucomicrobiia > Limisphaerales > UBA11358 > UBA11358. The sequence goes on along the minus strand of CAZHXG010000004.1, from coordinate 28,540 downwards.
TCATATGTCCTTTTTGGATCTGGACGAATTTCTCATCGACCTGGCGCAGCACGTGGACATCGTCTACGGCCCGGTCGTGGACGCAAAGGAATTTCCAAAAAACGTGGACGTTTGCCTCATCGAAGGCGCAGTATGCAACGAGGAGCATGTCGAGATGGCGCACAAGATTCGTGAACGGTCAAAAATCATCGTTGCCTTCGGCGACTGCGCGGTCACGGGCAACGTCACGGCTATTCGCAATCAGCTTGGCCTTGGCAATGACGAAAATGTTTTGCAACGCGCTTACGTCGAATTGTCGGAAACGAATCCGCAGATTCCGAGAGACCCCGGCGTCGTGCCGGTGCTTTTGAAGCGCGTGATGCCGGTGCAGGAAGTCGTGCACGTGGATTATTATCTGCCCGGCTGCCCGCCGCCCGCGGCACGCATCAGATTTTTATTGGAACAAATGATCGCGGGTAAAGAACCCAAACTCGCGGGCTTGGACATCAAATTTGGCTGAAAGAATTTTTATGGCGCAACGAATCTTAATCAATCCTGTGACGCGAATCGAAGGTCACGCGAAAATCAGCATCTACCTCGGCGACGACGGCAAGGTGACGGACGCCGCGTTTCATGTCGTCGAGTTCCGCGGCTTTGAAAAATTTTGCGAAGGCCGGCCTTATACCGAGATGCCCGGCATCACGCAGCGCATCTGCGGCATTTGCCCCATCAGCCATTTGCTCGCATCGGCCAAGGCAGGCGACACCATCATGGCCGTGACCATTCCGCCCGCCGCCGACAAATTGCGCCGGCTGATGAATCTCGGACAACTCCTTCAGTCACACGCGTTGAGTTTCTTTCATTTGAGCGCGCCGGATTTTTTGCTCGGCTGGGATACGCCGCCTGCACAAAGGAATGTTTTCGGCATTGTTGCAACACATCCAAACCTTGCGCGGGCTGGAATCCGATTGCGTCAATTCGGTCAGGAAATCATCGAGACGCTCGGCGGCAAGAAAATCCATCCGCCGTGGGCCGTGCCCGGTGGCGTGCGCAGTGCTTTGACGGAAGAAGGTCGGACGAAGATTCGCAACTGGCTGCCGGAAGCGTATGCAACTTCGAAAATCGCGCTCGATTTGTTCAAAAAGATTTTGGAGACGCATGAACGCGAAGCGCAAGTTTTTGGAAACTTCCCTTCGCTTTTCATGGGACTCGTCGGATCGGATGGCGAATGGGAACATCACGGTGGCAAACTGCGTTTCATGGACAGCTACGGCCATATTGTTGCCGACCAGATTGACGCGCAAAATTTCAAGGATTACATCGGCGAGGCGACGCAACCGACATCTTATCTCAAGTCGCCTTACTACAAGCCGCTCGGTTATCCCGGTGGCATGTATCGCGTCGGTCCGCTCGCGCGCCTGAACATTTGCAGAAACATCGGCACGCCACTGGCTGATGCGGAGTTGAAACAGTTCAAAAAAATGGGACATGGAGTCGTCACATCGTCGTTCCTTTATCATTACGCGCGGCTGATTGAAATTGTCGCCTGCATCGAGCGCATCGAGAAATACATGGACGACCCGGAATTGTTGTCCGGCGATTTGCGCGCCGATGCCGGCATCAACAAACTTGAAGGCGTGGGCGTAAGCGAAGCGCCGCGAGGCACGTTGTTCCATCAATACGCGGTGGATCGCAACGGTCTGATCACGAAGGTCAATCTCGTCATCGCCACCGGACAAAATAATCTGGCGATGAACCAGACCGTCGCGCAAATCGCGCGGCACTACATCAAAGGGAAGGAAATCCCGGAAGCGATGCTCAATCGCGTCGAGCATGGAATCCGCTGTTACGATCCGTGCTTAAGTTGTTCGACACATGCCGTCGGACAGATGCCGTTGCAAATCCAGTTGGTCGGTTCAGACGGTGCGATAATTAAGGAACTAACAAGGAGTTAAAGTGAAACCTTTGTTAGCATCATTGTCTGGCTCTACTTCAGGGTTTTTAGTCCTGCTAATTATCATCGCGGCTGCTGTTGTCGTTTATTCACGAAACCAAAAGAAGAGCTGACTTCAAATGAGAGCAATTCAAACTACATCAAGCCAAATCAAGGGTAACATTGTATATAAGTTTCCTGAATTGAGCTAGGACCAACACGCGTGGCGAAACTGCTGAAGCGTTGTCCCGCTCTTGGCTTCAGCAACATTTCAGATTGTGATTTTTTCCTTGAGCGCAAAAGAAGTGGATTGAAAGCCAAATTGCGGGAGGCCGATTCTTCGAGCCGCGACGAAACTGAAACAGGCAAGTCTTGCCGTAAGCCAAATGAAAACGTTGCGAATTTGCGAGTCTTGCAAAGCAGAACTTCCTGCGGATTCAACGCAGAGGTTGTGTCCCAAATGCCTAGAGGCAGGCGCGACAATCAGATTGTCGCCACGGCAAGGCCCCGATTTTTCTCCACCGCACCCGGACGCGATAAAAAATCTTTTCCCACAACTCGAAGTCCTTGAGCTGCTCGGTCATGGGGGCATGGGCGCCGTTTACAAGGCGCGGCAGCGCGGCCTTGACCGGATGGTGGCGCTCAAAATTCTTCCTCCGCAAATTTCCGCCGAGCCGGCCTTTGCCGAACGCTTCGCCCGCGAAGCGCGCGCCCTGGCCCGCCTGAACCATCCGAATGTCGTGACCGTTTTCGATCTTGGCCAGACCGGTCCGCTTTACTACTTCCTCATGGAATTCGTGGATGGCATAAATCTGCGGCAAATGTTGCAGGCCGGTCAATTGGCGCCGCGTGACGCGCTGAACCTGACGCTGCAAATTTGTGAAGCGCTCGAATACGCCCACGGCGAAGGTGTTGTCCATCGCGACATCAAGCCGGAAAATATTTTAATAGACAAAAAGGGTCACGTGAAAATTGCTGACTTCGGATTGTCAAAATTGCTGGGTGTGGCGCGGCAGGACTTGCAATTGACGATGTCCAATCAAGTGATGGGCACGATGCACTACATGGCCCCGGAACAAATTGACAAACCGCTTGAAGTGGATCATCGCGCCGATCTTTATTCGCTGGGCGTGGTGTTCTACGAAATGCTGACGGGCGAATTGCCGCTCGGCCGGTTTGAATTGCCTTCCCAAAAATCGGCGGTGGACTCGCGGCTCGACGAGTTGGTGCTGAAAATTCTGGAAAGAAATCCAAAGAGCCGCTACCAGCAGGCGGCTGAAATCAGGACTGAACTGGAGTCGATTGCCGGCGTTGCTTCAAAACTTTCGCCGGAGGCGAGCCGCAAAATGAGTTATGAATATCGTTCCAAGGCCACATTATTTGGCTGGCCGCTGCTGCACATGGCGATGGGCGTTGATCCAGCGACTGGCCGCAAGCGAAGCGCAAGGGGGGTCATCGCGCTGGGAAGCTCGGCCAGAGGAGTGATCGCATTCGGCGATACGGCTGTGGGGGTGATTGCCTGCGGCATCTTTGGTTACGGAATTGTTTCCATTTCGGTTGTGGCGGTCGGCGTGATCGCAAGCGGCAGCGTCGCGGTGGGATTATGGTGGGCCGTGGGCGGACTTGCGCTCGCTCCCGTTGCGGTGGGCGGGCTTGTTGTTGGTTATTATGCCTGCGGTCAGGTCGTCGTCGGAAAATTTGTGATGGGACCCCATTTGGTCAGTCCGGCAGCCGATGTTTTTTTCAACCCTTGGATCGGGAAAATGGTGGACAAGGTGTTTAAAGTGCTGCCCTTTGCCGTAATTTTTTTCCTGGCGATAGGCTGGATTCCCCAATTGATGGCGAAATCCGCCGAGCATCGCAGGATGCGTCGTTTCCAGCAGGACAAATCCAAACCGGTTAAATTATGATCAAATATATCGGAAAAATTTTTCTGTGCACGTTGAGTCTGGTGGCTGGCACGATGGCCGGCGGCATGTTCTCAACCGCGTTGGGATTGGAGCAGCCAAAATTCCCCGAGCCTTTGGACATGCGGGTGTTCGGCTATTATGCTCTCGCCTCTGGAGTTGTAGTCGCAATGGCGCTCGCCGAATTGTCGCGCCGGCTTGGAGGAAACCGCTGGACACGCTTTGCGGTCGTCGCCTGGTTCGTTTACGCGTGGATGGGAATCAACAACGGCATTGAGGCGCATGTCTTCACCACCATCGGTGGCGAAACTTTGTCGGCCGTTACCATGCTGTTTCTGTCTTTGTCTGTGGCCGGCGCGATCGTGCTGCTTTTCAATGGCAGAAAATCTGGGACGACATTTTCCAGCGACCTCCGCCAATTTTTCGCCAATCGAACGTCCGCTCAATGGACACTCCGGCTGTCGGTGGTCGTGCTTGCCTTTCCAATCGTGTATTTCGTTTTCGGCATGCCGGTCGGATTGATTGTCTCGGACAGTTATCGCAACCACGAGTTCGGCCTTCGGCTTCCGTCCTCGTTGCTGGCTCTCCTCGGAGTGCAGTCCATCCGCAGCATTTTCGCTTTGCTGGCCGCGTTGCCCATTTTGGTTGCCTGGTCGGGTTCGCGACGACGGTTTGGCTGGACGTTCGGCTTGAACCTGTTTGTCGTTTCCGGGCTTTACGGATTGATGCAGGCATTCTGGATGCCGTGGACGCTGCGAAGCGTCCACAGCGTCGAACTGCTTTTGGATTCCCTTACCTATGGTTGGCTGCTCACCGCATTATTGTTGCCCCGCGATCTGACATACAGTCATGCGCCTGCCGATGAAGTTGGCATACAGGGAAAAAATGTTTAAGCTCATAACGTGAATAAAAAAGAATCACAACCTCCAACCGCCGGCCTGCTCGTCATCGGCTACGGCAACGAATTGCGCCGTGACGACGGAGTCGGCCCGAAGGTCGCCGCCGCGGTCGCCAAAATGAATCTTCCCGGAGTTCGCATCCACATCTGCCATCAACTGACTCCCGAACTAGCCGACCCGATTTCACATTCGAGCCGGGTGATTTTTGTGGATGCCGCAACGCTCGCTTCGAAAGAAGTCCAAACGCTCAAGCTCAAGCCGGATGAAACCGTCAATGTCATGGCCCACGCGGCGAATCCACATTCCCTGCTCGCACTTGCGCACGAAGTTTTCGGCTATTGCCCGCCGGCTTGGTGGCTGACGATTCCGGTTGAAGATTTTGGATTCGGCGACGAATTGTCACCCGTCGCCCGTCGCGGTTTTAACGTAGCCGTCGAAAAAATTTGCAGCATCGCCGCGCAAGCTGCATAAATAGGATAGAAAGAATTTTATGCATGAAGTCCATCTTGTTCGCGCGATACTCGACGCGGTCGAAAAACAGGCCGCCGCGCAAAAAGCCAAACGCGTGAAGCTCGTCAAAATCCGCGCCAACGCGCTCACCAGCCACAGCGGCGATCACGTCCGCTTCAGTTTTGACATCGTCAAAAAAGAACATCCTCTCACCAAAGACGCCGAGCTTGAGTTGACAGAAGTCGAACCGCTGGTGCGCTGCCAGAAATGCGGCCACGAATTCGAGACTCATCATCTGCCGGACGAATGTCCCAAATGCCAATCGCTCGACCTCAAGGCCGTCAACCCGACCGACATGCTTCTGCTCGGTTTCGAGATCGAACGCTGAAAGGATTTCATGAAAACTCCGCCGGCAACGCGATTGAAGATCGCCGTTCGCGGCGCGGTGCAAGGCGTCGGCTTCCGACCCTTTATTTTTCGTCTGGCCACCGGACTCGGCTTGAAAGGCTGGGTCAACAATTCTCCGCAGGGCGTCTTCATCGAAGCCGAAGGCCCGCGAATCAAATTGGAAAAATTCCTGTTGCAGCTTGAAAACGAAAAGCCGCCGCGCAGTTTCATTCAAAGTTTGGAAGCGACATGGCTCGATGCTGTCGGCTACAAAAAGTTTGAGATCCGGAAAAGTGAAGATTCCGGCGGCAAAACCGCACTCATTTTGCCGGACATCGCCACTTGCTCCGATTGTCTTCGCGAAATTTTCAATCCAAAAAACCGTCGGCATGCTTATCCGTTCACCAACTGCACGAACTGCGGCCCGCGTTTTAGCATCATCGAATCGCTCCCTTACGATCGCGCCAACACCTCGATGAAAAAATTCGCGATGTGCCCCGAATGTCAGGCCGAATATGACGACCCGCGCGACCGCCGTTTCCACGCACAGCCGAATGCGTGTCCGGTTTGCGGGCCGCATTTGGAACTTTGGGATTCAAACTGCGAAGCGTTATTCGGACGCAACGAAACATTGCTCGCCGCCGCAAACGCAATTCGTCGCGGCAAAATCGTGGCGGTCAAAGGACTCGGCGGATTTCATTTGATGGTCGCCGCGAACAACGAAGCCGCCGTCCAACGCTTGCGCAAACGAAAACATCGCGAAGAAAAACCGCTCGCTCTCATGTTTCCATCGCTCAAAAGCGTGAAATCCGTTTGCGAAGTTTCGCCGCTGGAAGAACGTTTGCTGCGCTCGCCCGAAGCTCCGATTGTTTTGTTGAAAAAAATCGCGAACAAAAAATCGCAAATCGCAAATTCAGTCGCACCGAACAATCCCAGCCTCGGCGCGATGTTGCCTTACACGCCGCTTCATCATCTACTTCTGGCCGAACTGAATTTTCCTGTCGCTGCCACGAGCGGCAATTTGAGCGACGAACCGATTTGCACGGATGAACGCGAGGCGCTCGAACGATTGCGCGGCATCGCCGATCTGTTTTTGGTTCATGATCGTCCGATTGTCCGTCACGTGGACGATTCCATCGTGCGCGTGATGCTCAATCGCGAAATGGTTTTGCGCCGCGCGCGCGGATACGCGCCATTGCCGGTCGTTTTGAATTCTAAAATTTCGGCTCCGGATTCCCAATCTGTTCTGGCCGTCGGCGCGCATTTGAAAAATGCCGTCGCACTTTCGGTCGGCCATCAGGTTTTCATCAGCCAGCATATCGGTGATCTGGAAACTGAACCGGCGAACAACGCTTTTCGTCGTGTGATCGCCGACTTTGAAAAACTTTACGAAACTAAACCGGAAATTGTCGCCGCCGATTTGCATCCGGATTATCTCTCGACGAAATTTGCTGACGAATTGGAAATCCCCAAACACATCGGCGTCCAACACCACATCGCCCATGTGCTTTCATGCATGGCGGAAAATGAACTTGAACCGCCGGCGCTCGGCGTTTCGTGGGACGGCACGGGCTACGGACTCGACGGCACGATTTGGGGCGGCGAATTTTTCCTCGTAACAAACGAAAAAATTGAGCGCATTGGGCATTTGCGCCCGTTCCGGTTGCCCGGCGGCGACAAGGCCGTAAAAGAACCGCGCCGTTCCGCGCTCGGATTGCTCTATGAGATTTTTGGCGACACAATTTTTGGACAAGGAAAGATTCCAACGGTTGCCGCATTTTCCAAAACAGAACTGGCCGCACTGAAAACAATGTTGAAAAATAAAATCAATTCACCGCTCACTTCCAGCGCCGGACGTTTGTTTGACGCCGTCGCTTCGCTGATTGGCTTGCATCAAACCATGCGCTTTGAAGGACAGGCGGCGATGGAATTGGAATTTGCACTCGATGGAATTGAGACCGACGAAGCTTACGAATTTTCAATTATGGCTCGCGAGGACGCTCGCCCCACCAAATCCGAAATTGTTTTGGATTGGTCGTTGATGGTTGAGGAAATTTTGTCCGATGTAAAACGCGGCGTTTCCGTCAGCGAGATTTCTGCAAAATTTCACAACGCACTCGTTGAAGCGATTGTCGAAATCGCAAAAAAATTTAGCGAGCCGCGCATCGTTCTTTCGGGCGGTTGTTTTCAAAATCGTTATCTGACAGAGCGCGCCGTCAAACGTTTGCGCGAAGAAAAATTCAAACCGTATTGGCATCAACGTGTGCCGCCAAACGACGGCGGCATCGCTCTTGGTCAAGTTGTTGCGGCGATGCGCGATAAGAAGTAGCCTTTAACGATGTGCCTAGCCATTCCAGGAAAAATTGTGAGCATCAGCGGTGAAGATCCGCTGGAACGCGTCGGCAAAATTGATTTCGGCGGCATTCTCAAGCAGGCAAATCTGGCCTACGTGCCCGAGGCGAAGGTCGGCGATTATGTCATTGTTCACGTCGGCTTTGCCATCAGCCGACTGGATGAGGATGAGGCGCAAAAAGTTTTCGAGTATCTGAAACAGATGGAGGACTTGAGTGAGTTGAAGGAAGGCGGGCCATGAAATTTCTGGACGAATATCGTGACGCGGAATTTGCGCGTCAGCTCGCGCGCGAAATCCATCGCGTCACCACGAAGCCGTGGTCGATCATGGAAGTCTGCGGCGGCCAGACGCACGCCATCGTCAAGTTCGGTCTCGACGAACTTTTGCCGAAGCAAATCAATCTGATTCACGGACCCGGCTGCCCGGTTTGTGTCACGGCCGTCGAGCTGATTGACAAGGCGCTGGAAATCGCCGCGCGGCCCAACGTGATTTTTTGTTCATTCGGCGATATGCTGCGCGTGCCGGGCAGCACGACGGATCTGCTGTCCGTCAAAGCCAGCGGCGGCGACGTGCGGATCGTTTATTCGCCGCTCGACACCCTGAAACTCGCCGAACAAAATCCAACGAAGGAAATCGTTTTCTTCGGCGTCGGTTTTGAGACGACCGCGCCCGCGACGGCGATGACGGTTTATCAAGCAGCCAAAAAAAACTTGAAGAATTTTTCGCTGCTCGTGTCGCACGTGCTCGTGCCGCCGGCGATGGAGGCGCTGATGTCGTCGCCGAACTGCCGCGTGCAGGGATTTCTCGCTGCCGGCCACGTCTGCACGGTGATGGGCTTCGAGGAATATTTTCCCATCGCGAAAAAATATCATGTGCCGATTGTCGTCACCGGTTTCGAGCCGATGGACATTTTGCAAGGCGTGCTGATGGTCGTGCAACAACTGGAATCCGGCCGCGCCGAGGTTGAAAACCAATACAGCCGTTCCGTTCGACGCGAAGGCAATCTGCCGGCGCAACAACTCATCCGCGAAGTTTTTCAGATCGTTCCGCGCAAATGGCGCGGCGTTGGCGAAATTCCGCAGAGCGGATTGGGATTGAGTGAAGCTTATATGGCATTCGACGCTGAAAAAAAATTCGGCGTGGCGGAACTTCGCGTCGAGGAACCTTCCGAGTGCTTGAGCGGCCTTGTTTTACAAGGGCAAATCAAACCTCACGAATGCCCTGCCTTCGGAACAAAATGCACGCCGGAACATCCGCTCGGCGCGACGATGGTTTCGAGCGAAGGCGCGTGCGCGGCATATTACCGCTATCGCCGGCATGAGTTGGTCGAAGACGCAGCCGACAAAAAATCATGAGCGAAGGGAAAAAAGATTTCGCGCCGGCTTGTCCGTTCCCGATCCGGAATTATCCACAAGTGCTGCTCGCGCACGGCGGCGGCGGCAAGTTGATGCACGATCTCATCGGCAAAATGTTTCTGGCGGCCTTCAAAAATCCGCTGCTTGAAACGCAGCACGACGCCGCGGTTGTAGAATTGACTGGAAAGAAAATTGCGTTCACGACGGATTCCTACGTCGTGCGCCCGCTGTTTTTTCCCGGTGGCGATGTCGGTTCGATGGCGGTGCATGGAACCGTGAACGATCTGGCGATGGCCGGGGCGCGACCTCTTTACTTGAGCGCGGGATTTATTTTGGAAGAAGGTCTGCCGATGGAAACTTTGTGGCGCGTCGTGTGTTCGATGCGCGACGCGGCGAAAAAATGCGGCGTGCAAATCATCACCGGCGACACGAAGGTCGTGGACAAAGGCAAAGGCGACGGACTGTTCATCAACACGGCGGGCATCGGCGTCGTCGCGCACGAGCAAAAAATCGCACCGCAAAATGTTGAATCTGGCGACGTGATTCTGGTCAGCGGCGATTTGGGGCGGCACGGCATGGCCATCATGGCCGTGCGCGAAGGCTTGGAATTTGAGAGCCAAATCGAAAGCGACTCCGCGCCGGTTCACGAAACTGTTTTACAATTGCTTAAAGCTGGAATTGAAATCCATTGCCTGCGCGACTTGACGCGAGGCGGCCTGACCAGCGCGCTCAACGAAATTTCCGAGGCGGTCAAACTGACTTTCTTAGTTGAAGAAAAATTGATTCCGGTGCGCGAAGACGTTCATGCCGCGTGTGAAATTCTCGGGCTCGATCCGTTTCAAGTCGCGTGCGAAGGAAGATTTGCCGCGTTCATCCCGGCGCGGGACGCCGAACGGGCATTAGCCGTCCTGCGGGCGGGTCCGAATGGCGAAAGCGCCTGCGCGATCGGCAAGGTGAGCGACCAGCGCCATGCAAAAGTTTTGCTGAAAAGTCTCGTGGGTGTTCAGCGCGTGTTAGACATGGCCACCGGCGAGCAATTGCCGAGGATTTGTTGAGCGCGCATGAGCATCAGGGTTCGATGATAAGTTTCTTCCGGCGTGCCAGCCGCTTGAATCATGACAAGCAATCCGCGTTTTTGATAAAAATCAATCAGCGGCCGGGTGCTCCGCTCGTAAGCCTGCATCCGCACCCGGACGGATTCCGGCCGGTCATCCTCCCGCTGAAAAAGTTTTCCGCCACAATAATCGCAAACATCCTTCATGCGCGGCGGAAGGCTCGTCACGTGAAAAACGGATTTGCATTTTTCGCAGGTGCGCCGTCCGCTTAAGCGTTCGATCAACTGCTCTTGCGGCAATTCGTAATTGAACACTGCGGTCAAATCTATTTGCTCTTTTTGCAACAAATCTTCCAGCGCCTGCGCCTGCGCAACGGTGCGCGGAAAGCCGTCGAGCAAAAAGCCGCCCGAACAGCGCAGGCAGCGCAAACGTTCGCGCACCAGCGCCAAGACGATTTCATCGGAAACAAGGTCTCCGCGCCGCATCGAGTCGAGCGCGATTTTCGTTGCAGGAGAGCGCTCACCATCCTCCTGACATTTTGCGGCGCGGAAAACATCGCCGGTGGACAAATGACAAGCGCCGAGCCGTTCGCTCAACAAATCCGCCTGCGTTCCCTTGCCGACGCCGGGCGCGCCTAGCAGCACCAGCCTCCATGTTTGTCCCACAGGTTTGCGCGGCGGAATCAGGCAACGGGCATCGCCGCCTTTGAGCCACGCTGTTCGATCACTTTTTTCAGTCATAGGAAAACCTTTTGCACTCATGTAGAAAAATACACGAAGCGCGGATTAACTCCACGCCCAATGCCCGATTTGCCAAAATACACCGCGAGTTTGGCAAAATAGGGGGAAATCAAACCGCTTCTGACCACCTAAAAACCGGCCAAATGCGGCGGCAAGATACGACTGCAATTTGACAATGACCGTGTAGTGACAACGCCGCTTCGGTTCTAACTTCAATCAAGAACCGTGAGAACCATTGATGAGAAAATTTTGACGACGGCACCGGTCGAGAAACGGCACGCTTCGCCGCATGAAACGGCGTTTGGCCAGCCGCGCGATTTCCTGACCAACCGGTTCGTGTACATGGTCGTTTCCACGCGCGCACGCGGTCTTTCGATCGGCGTGAACATGAATCCCGACAAACTTTGCAACTTCGACTGCGTGTATTGCGAAGTGGACCGCAGCGAGCCGCGGGAAATAAAATTGGACGTGGACGCCATGGCCGTCGAATTGCGCCGGACGCTCGCATTCGTCCATGAAAAAAGATTGCACGAGCGCTCGTATTACCGAACGTTGCCCGACGAACTCCTGCAGCTTCGTCAGGTGGCCTTGAGCGGCGATGGAGAGCCGACACTCGCGCCGGATTTTTCCGAGGCCGTGCAATCCGTCATCCGCGTTCGCGCGATGGGAGAATTTCCTTTCTTCAAAATCGTCCTGTTCACCAACGCCACCGGCCTTGACCGCCCGCAAGTGAGCGAAGGCCTGAAACATTTCACAAAGTCCGACGAAGTCTGGGCCAAACTCGACGGCGGCACGCAAACTTTTTTGAGTCAGGTCAACAAGCCGGACGTTTCGCTGGAAAAATTGCTGGCGAACATCCTTTCGCTCGCGCGCCAGCGGCCGGTGATCATCCAAAGCCTGTTCGCCGCCCTCAACGGCGAGGAACCGTCCTTCGATGAAATCAGGGAATACGCGCAACGGCTCAAGGAATTGAAAAACAACGGCGCGCAAATCCCTCTAGTCCAGATTTATTCCGCCACACGCCCGATGTCGCGCGCCGAATGCGGGCATCTGCCTCTGAAGGCGCTTTCGCAAATCGCCCAGACCGTGCGGAACATCACGGGTTTGAAAACGGAAGTGTTTTAAATTTCGCTGCTTGAAAGAAATTAAGCGATCGTTGTCTTGATTCACACGGAATAGCCGGAAATGGCTTTCATGTATTGCGCGCGCTCGAACTCCGCCGGATCGGCGCAATTTTTCTGGCTCAAACTTCCTTTGAGTTGGTTGACCGATTCGTATTCGTGTTCTTCCATCCACGCGACGAGGTCGCGCTCGATGGTTTTGATCTGCGGAATGCCGTGGCGAAGAAGCGTGGAGCAAAGCATCGTCACGTCCGCGCCGGCCATGAGCATTTTCAGAACGTCCGGCGCGCGATGGATGCCGCTGGTGGCGGCGAGGTTCAAGTCCAGACGGCGGTAAAGAATCGCGATCCAGCGCAGCGGCAGGCGCATCGCCATCGGCGTGCTCAATAAAATATTCGGCTTCACTTCGAGCGTTTCGAGGTCAATGTCCGGCTGATAAAACCGGTTGAACAGCACAAGGCCGTTCGCACCCGCGTCGTCGAGCTGTTTGGCCATGTTCGCAAAATTGCTGAAGAACGGACTCAATTTCACCGCGACCGGGATCGTCACCTTCGATTTCACCGCCTTGAGGATTTCTAGATAGTTCTGCTCCACCTTCGCGCCAGACAGATTGATGTCGGTCGGGATGCTGTAAATGTTCAGCTCAATCGCGTCCGCGCCGGCCTGCTGGACCAACTTCGCATATTCCGTCCATCCGCCGGTGGACGAACAATTCAGGCTCGCGATGATGGGAATTTCCGTCGCGGCCTTCGCCCTCGTGATGTGCTGGAGATATTCCTCCGGGCCGAGATGAAATTCCCCGGGTTCCGGAAAATAAGTCAGCGCCTCGGGAAAACTTTCCGTGCCCTGCTCCAGATGATGATGCAGCTCGGCGCGGTCCTGACGCAGTTGCTCCTCGAACAGCGAATGAAGCACCACCGCCGACGCGCCCGCGTCCTCCATCCGTTTGAGGTTGTCAATCTCCTCCGACAGCGGCGACGCCGACGGCACGAGCGGCGTCCGAAGGTTCAAACCCAGATAATTTGTGGTCAAATCCATAACTTGGTTTTAAATTACGGTTGTTCGTTCACGGTTGCCGGCAGTTTGGCCGCCGGTTCGTCACCGCCGACTTTGAAATCCCGTCCGGCGAGGAACTGATAAAATTTCCAGCGCTTTTCGGAATCAACCTGCGCCTGCGCGAAAAATTTCTTCGCGTCGTCGGGCTTGCTCTTCGTCAGCATCTTGAAACGATTTTCCGAAAGCAGATAATCCTGCAGCTTCACCCGGGCCGCCGGTGAATCCAGTTGCAGCGGATTTTCTCCGCGTTCCGCGCGGCGCGGATCGTGGCGATACAGCAGCCATTGCCCCGAATCCACCGCGAGTTTTTGCTGGCGCGCGCCGACGCCCATGTCCACCGCGATGCCGTGAGCGATGCAATGGCTGTAGGCGATGATGAGCGACGGGCCGTGATACGATTCCGCCTCGACAAACGCCTTCAAAGTTTGTTCATCCTTCGCGCCGAGAGCGACGCTCGCCACATAGATGTTTCCATAACTCATCGCGATCAGGCCGAGGTCTTTTTTGCCGGCAGGTTTTCCGCCCGCGGCATATTTCGCGACCGCGCCGCGTGGCGTGGATTTCGACATCTGGCCGCCGGTATTGGAATAAACCTCCGTGTCGAGCACCAGTACGTTCACATCGCGCCCGCTGGCGAGAACGTGATCCAAACCGCCGTAGCCGATGTCGTAAGCCCAGCCGTCGCCGCCAACGATCCACACGCTTCTTTTGACGAGCGAATCGGCGATGGTCAGAAGCGCCTTTGCTTCGGGAGAAATGATTTTGACAAGTTTTTGTTTCAATGCCGCGACGCGCTGGCGTTGTTCATGGATGCCCGCTTCATCGCTTTGATCGGCGAGAAGGATTTCTATGATGAAATTGTCGCCGAGTTTTGGCGCGAGTTTTTTGACGAGTTCACAGGCGAATTCCTTTTGCTTGTCAATCGAGACGCGAAAACCGAGCCCGAATTCCGCGTTGTCCTCGAAGAGCGAATTGCACCACGTCGGCCCGCGACCGGCCTTGTCCGTGCAATATGGCGTCGTCGGAAGATTGCCGCCGTATATCGAAGAGCAGCCTGTGGCGTTCGCGATGATCGCGCGGTCGCCGAACAATTGCGTGAGCAGCTTGATGTAAGGCGTTTCGCCGCAACCGGCGCACGCACCGCTGAATTCAAACAACGGGCGCATGAGTTGTTGCTGACGAAGTTGCGTCGTCTTGAGTTTGCGCCGGTCAATCTCCGGCAACGCCAAAAAGAAATCCCAATTCTCGCGTTCTTGCAATCGCAGCGGCGCTTGCGGACGCATGTTGATGGCTTTGAATTTGGATTCTGTTTTATTTTTGGCCGGGCAAATGTCCACGCAAAGCGAGCAGCCTGTACAATCTTCGGCGGCGACTTGCAAAGTGAATTTCATCCCCTTGAATTCCGGCACACGCGCGTCGGTGCTCTTGAAATTCGCCGGCGCGCCGTAAATCGCGGCGGGTTCATAAACTTTCGCGCGGATCGTCGCGTGCGGACAAATCGCCACGCACTTCAAGCATTGGATGCAGGTTTTCTCATCCCAGACCGGAATGTCTATAGCAAGATTTCGTTTTTCGTATTGCGAAGTGGCCGTTGGATACGAACCGTCGCGCGGAAATGCGCTCACTGGCAGTTCGTCACCCAGACCGGCGGCGAGTTTGCCGAGCGAGTTGCGCACAAAAGCCGGCGAGTCTGGAGAAATCGGCGGCAGCAACGCGCCGGTGCCGTTGACTTTGCAGTCGGCAATGCGCACCTCGAATAAATGCGCGAGCGTGTTGTCCACCGCCTTTAAATTCATCTGGACGACTTCGTCGCCTTTTTTGCCGTAGGTTTTTTTAATGGAATTGTTAATCGCCTCGATCGCCTCGTCCTTCGGCAATACGCCCGAGAGCGCGAAGAAACAAACTTGCATGATGGTGTTGATGCGTCCGCCCATTCCGCTTTCGCGCGCGACTTTCGTCGCATCAATCACAAAAAGTTTCGCTTTCTTCGCGAGCAAATCTTCCTGCACCGGCGTCGGCAGTTTCGACCAGGCTTCGTCTTTCGAGTGTGGTGTGTTGATCAAAAACGTTCCGCCGGGCACAAGGCTGCGCAGCATGTCGTAACGCTCCAGAAATCCCGGTTGATGGCACGCGATGAAATTCGCGCGCGAAACCAAATAGGTTGAGCGAATCGGCTGCGGGCCGAAACGCAAATGCGAAACGGTCATCGAACCGGATTTCTTCGAGTCATAAACGAAATAACCTTGTGCGTAATTCTCGGTTTCTTCGCCGATGATTTTGATGGAATTTTTATTCGCTCCGACTGTTCCATCTGCACCAAGTCCGTAAAATAGTGCGCGCACGACTTTGTCGGACTCGGTCGAGAACATTGCGTCGTAGTGCAGGCTTGTGCCGAACACATCGTCGTAGATGCCGACGGTGAAATGATTTTTCGGATTCAGCGTCGTGAGATTGTCGAACACAGCCTTGACCATCGCAGGCGTAAATTCTTTTGAAGATAAACCGTAACGCCCGCCGACCAGTTTTGGGAACGTTTTGATTTGCCCCCAGTCATTGGCCAGTCCTTCGTGAATGGCCGTGATGCAATCTTGATACAACGGTTCGCCCGATGCGCCGGGTTCTTTTGTGCGGTCAAGAACTGCGATGGATTTAACGGTGCGCGGCAGCGCTTCGACGAACCGCTTGCTGTCGAATGGCCGATACAAGCGGACTTTGATGACCCCGACTTTTTCGCCCTGCTGAGTCAAATAGTCCACCGTCTCGTGGACCGCTTCGCAGCCCGAACCCATAATCACGATGACTTGTTCCGCATCCGGTGCGCCGACGTAATCGAATAAATTATATTTCCGGCCAGTGTGTTCGGCGAATTCGTCCATCACAGTTTGCACGATGTCCGGACATGCGGAGTAGATTGGATTCGACGCCTCGCGCCCTTGAAAAAATGCGTCGGGATTTTGCGCCGTCCCGCGAAGCACCGGTTTGTCCGGCGTCATCCCGCGCGAACGGATTTCGCCAACCAGCTTTTCGTCGATCATCGCGCGCATGACCGCTTCGTCAATCAACTCGATCTTTGAAACTTCATGCGACGTGCGAAACCCGTCGAAGAAATGCACGAACGGCAAGCGCGAGCGCCACGCTGCGATTTGGGAAATCAACGCAAAGTCCATCGCCTCTTGAACCGAAGTCGCGCCGAGCATTCCCCAGCCGGTCGAGCGGCAGGCCATGATGTCGCTGTGGTCGCCGAAAATCGAAAGCGCGTGCGTCGCGACTGTGCGCGCCGTGACATGGAAAACCGTCGGCAAAAATTCGCCGGCAATCTTGAACATGTTCGGTATCATCAGCAACAAACCTTGTGACGCAGTGAACGTCGTGCTGATGGAGCCGGTTTGCAGCGCGCCGTGGACCGCACCGACCGCTCCGCCTTCGCTTTGCATTTCGATGATGGATGGAATCGTTCCCCAAAGATTTTGTTTTCCCTCCGAAGCCCATTGATCGCACCACTCGGCGATGGGCGACGACGGCGTGATGGGATAAATCGCCATCACCTCGTTGAGGCGGTAAGCGACGTAAGCGGCGGCTTCATTCCCGTCAATGGTCTTGAAGACCGGCGGTCTCGAACCTTTCGGCAAATTTGATTTTGGAAGGGTCATAATTTTTTAAAAGTGTATTCGGCCGTGTAATCGTGATCGTCGGCGTCATATTCGACTTTGAATCCGACTTCCTTGCAGATGTGTTGCATGACATGGTTTTCGGGAAGGATGTGACCGGCGAGCCGGTCGAGTTTTTCCTCGCGGCCGACTTGAATGAGCCGCTTGAGCAATTCCGTTCCGAGACCGAGACCTTGCCAATGATCGCTGACGAGAACGGCGAATTCGGCTTCGTCCACACCGTGCAATTTGCTCAAGCGACCGACCCCGAGGATTTTTTTCTCGCCGTCACGCATTTCTTTGAACTCGGCGACGAGCGCGATTTCACGGTCGTAATCGTTGAAACAAATCCGCGTGAGGCGTTCGTGCGCGACGCGTTGCGACAATTTCAACGCGCTGAAATAACGGTGATAGACGCTCTCTTCCGACAGCGTCTCGTGAAATGAAACCATGAGCGGCTCGTCTTCAGGACGGATCGGGCGGATGACAATCGGCGCCTTGTTCTTCAAATTCCACAACGTAACATATTGCACCGGATACGGACGGATGGCCGGCTTCGGCAATTTATTTTCCGGTGTTTTCGGGTCGTACAAAACGACGCGCGCGTCGAGCGCGAAAATCCTTTCCGACGAAACGAGCAAGGGATTGATGTCGATTTCCGAAACCCACGGCTGCTCAACGACGAGCTGGCTGAAGCGCACGAGCAATTGCTCGAGCGCGGCGATGTCCGCCGCCTTCCGTCCGCGCACGCCCTTGAGCGCGGTGAAAATTTTTGTGCGCTCCATCATGCGGCGCGCGAGCGTGGCGTTGAGCGGCGGCAATCCGAGCGCGCGGTCCTTGAAAACTTCCACGAGTTGTCCGCCCGTTCCGAAGAGCAGCACCGGCCCGAATTGCGGATCAACACTGCTGCCGATGATCAATTCGTAACCTTCGAGCTTGATCATCGGTTGCACCGTGACGCCGAGGAAATGTTCTTTGCCGGCTTTTTTTTCAACGGACGTTTCAATCGTACGCCATGCCTGACGCACCGCCGAGGCCGTGCGCAGATTCAATTGTACGCCGCCGACATCTGTCTTGTGTGTGATGGTTTCTGAAAATAATTTTAAAACGACAGGAAAACCAAGATGCGCGGCGATTTTTACGGCATCAGCTTCGGTGCGCGCGATCTGCGTCTCGACCGTCGGTATTCCGTAAGCCGCAAGAAGATTCTTGGATTCAAATTCCGTGAGGATTGTCCGGCCGGTCTTGCGGATTTCACTCAAAATCGCAGCGGCCTTGTCGCGATTGATTTCACCATGCTCGGATTCCGGTGACGTCGTCGGCGTCTCATAAAGTGCGCGCAAATTTTCACTGTAACGCCACATGTAACAAAATGCGCGCGCCGCACGGTCGGGATATTTGAACGTCGGAATTTTCGCCGCGTTGAGAATGTCTTCGCCCGCCTCGACTTGATCCGCGCCCATCCAGCTCGCGATGATCGGTTTGCCGTCAAGATGCGCGTAAGGTTTCAAACACTTGGCCGTCTCGGTTGCGTCGGTCATCGCTTGTGGCGTGAGAATCACAAGCAGGCCGTCGGTGTTTGGATCCTTGGAAGCGATTTCCACGGCCTTCGCGTAAAGCTCCGGCCTCGCGTCACCGATGATGTCCACTGGATTATTATGACTCCACGTCGGCGGGAAAATTTTATTGAACTCCTCCATCGTTTCCGGCTTCAACTCCGCGAGTTGCGCGCCACCGGTGATGAGCGCGTCCGTCGCGAGCACGGCGGGGCCGCCCGCGTTGGTGATGATAGTCAGGTGCGGCCCTTTCGGTCGCGGTTGCTTGGCGAGAACTTCCGCCATGTCGAACAATTCGGAAATCGCTTCCACGCGTAGAACACCGACGCGCTGAAAAGCGGCTTGCAAAACTTCATCGCTGCCAGTGAGCGACCCCGTGTGTGACGCAGCGGCTTTTGCGGCTTGTTCAGTACGACCGGGTTTTATGACGATGATCGGCTTGGTCAGCGCCACTTCGCGGGCGGCGGACAGGAACGCGCGCGCGTCACCGATGGTTTCCATGTAAATGACGATGCTCTTGGTGTTCGGATCGTCGCCGAGGTGATAAATCAAATCGCCCCAGCTCACGTCGAGCATCGAGCCAAGCGAAACGAACGCGCTGAACCCGACATTTTCTTTCAAACTCCAATCCAAAATCGCCGTGCAAAGCGCGCCGCTCTGGCTGATGAACCCAACGCTGCCTGCCCGCGCCATGTTCGCGGCGAAAGTCGCGTTGAATTTTCCATGCGGCACCATCACGCCGAGACAATTCGGTCCGACAATCCGCATGTCGCCGCGTTGCGCCTCGGCCAAAATTTGCCGTTCCAATTCCGCGCCGGACGCACCAATTTCTTTGAAGCCGGCGGAAATGATGATTGCGCCGCGCACGCCGGCTTGCACGCAATCGCGGATGATGCCCGGCACGGTCGCCGGTGGTGTGATGATGACAGCCAGATCGGGTTTGTCCGGCACGGAAGCGATGTTTGGATAAGCCTTGATGCCAAGGACGGTGTCGCGTTTCGGATTGACGGGATAAATCGTTCCGGTGAATCCGCCGTTCTTGAGATTTTCCAAAACAGTCCTGCCGACGCTTCCTGGCGTTTCGGTCGCGCCGATGATGGCGACAATGTGCGGATGAAAAATGGAATCCAGCGGGCGTCGTCCCACCTGTCGCAGAATATCATGAGCGGATTCGATGCGCCCGGGACTGGCAATCGTGATTGGCATAATGAACTGGAGACGAGCCGGTTTTCAACCCGTCTCACACAAGCAAGGTCGCAGTGAAGAAGGCCGCGCACTTCACCGCATTTGGCAAAGGCTCACCTTTTTTTGCCCTGCTGAATCAGTCTTTACCTTCAGTTTCGGCCCAGCGGACGGCGTGACGAACCAAATCCGTCGCCGTTTTCAATTTAAGCTTCTCCTTGATTTTCGCGCGGTGCACTTCGACGGTCTTTCCGCTCAAATGCAGCAATTCGGCGATTTCGCGCGTGCTCTTGCCCAGACCTATGAATCGAAAGACTTCAAACTCGCGATCAGAAAGAAGTTCGATCGGCGAATTCAACGCCTGATTGCGCCGGCCTGAAAAAATTTCCAAAATCCGCGCCGACATTTTTTCGCTCACATAAACCTGTCCGCCCAACACCTGACGCATCGCCTGTAAAAACATTTTGCCGCCCTCCTGCTTCATGATGTAGCCGCGCGCGCCAGCGCGCAGCACACGTTCGGCGTAAAGCATTTCGTCGTGCATGGAAACGACCAGAATCGGCAGTTCCGGCTTCAACGCCTGAATGTCCTTGATAAGTTCAAGACCATTTTTGTCGGGAAGAGAAACGTCGAGCAAAATCAAATCGAATGTCTGGCTGATGACCGCGTCAATGGCCTGACCGGCGTTGTCGGCCTCGGCACAGACTTTTAAGTCCGGCTCGTTTTCGATCAATTGCGCCAATCCCGTGCGCATCATCGGATGATCGTCCACTATGAGCAGTCGTTTCGCAGAATTTTTATTTTTTGCCGCCATGATTTTTCAATGGATTGTTTGGAACCGAGCAAATCACGCTGGTGCCTCCGGTGGCATTTTGTTCGATGGTCAACGTACCACCGATGATTCCGGCGCGAAATTGCATGATGCGCAAACCCATTCCTTTTGACTTCGGAATCCCGGCAAGAATGCCCGTGCCGTTGTCGATCACGCCAAGATAGATGCGCCCCGAGCCGGTTTTCAATTGGATGGAAATTTGTTTCGCGTTGCCGTGCTTGATGGCGTTTGAAACGGCTTCCTGCGTCAGACGAAAAAGGTGCGTGGCCGCGGCGTGGCTGCGAATCATCACATCTGCATCATAATCGAAATGAATCTCGACGTTGAACATTTTTTCCGTGTTGATCGCCAACTCGTGCAACGCGGACACCAAGCCATCGGATTCAAGCGTGACCGGCGAAAGGCCGCGCGCCAGGGCACGAGTCTGGCTGATGGCTTCGCGCACATTTCTCCCGATTTCACTCGCGCGTGCAGCAACGGGTTTGGATTGTTTCGATAATTTTTGTTCCAACACCTGGCTCATCATCTCGATGCCCGCGAGGTGCTGGCAAAGTCCGTCGTGAAGATCGTGGCCGATTCGTCGCTGCTCGCGGTCGCTGATCTCCAAAATTTCCCTTTCAAGCCGTTTGCGCTCGGTGATGTCACGGACAAAACCGGTGAAGAGGCGGTTATCGGCCAGTTTGACTTCGCTTACGGAAAGTTCCATCGGGAAAATTGTGCCGTCCTTGCGGCGCCCTTCGACTTCGCGGCCGATGCCGATGATTTTTGCGTGGCCGGTGTGGCGATAATTCGCGAGGTAGGAATCGTGCGATTCACGGTGAGGCGAAGGCATGAGGACGCTGACGTTTTGCCCGACGACTTCGCGCGCCTTGTAACCAAAAATCCGCTCCGACGCTGTGTTGAAGGATTCGATGACGCCGCGTTCGTTGATCGTGATGATGCCCTCGACCGCCGTTTCGAGGATCGCGCGCAACCGCTCCTCGCGGTCGCGCAAGTCGGACGCGGCCTTTTTTCGCCGCCCCCGAGTTGATTTGGTATGCTTGGATTTGAGTTCCCCAATCCATGCCAGCAACTCGGTCTTGGACATTTTCCGATAGTCCTTCATTTCACGGTTGAAGAAACTATCGGGAAAATCCGCGCCGCTGCCAATCTCAATCCGACGATTGCGCTTCAAGGGATTTTTTGTTTCGCTCAATGCGCGAGCAATTGGGCGCGGTAATCGGACGGCGACTGGCCGAGCAACCGCCTGAACACGCGGTTGAAATGCGTCAGCGACTGGAAGCCGACTTCAAACGCGATTTCACTCACGCGCAGATTCGGGTTGAGCAAAAGGTTTTTCGCCTTTTCAATCCGGACGCGCGAAAGATAATCCGTGAAATTGATGCCGGTGATCTTCTTGAACATCTTGCAAAAATAGAACGAGCTCATGTTGACGGCCTTGGCCACCTGACCGAGCGAGAGTTCTTCGCCTTGATGTTCCTGAATGTAGGTTCGCGCGCGCTTGATGACCGGCGGCTCGGCATTTTCTTGCTGGATGAAAACCTGATTGCTCAAGACGGAGAGATGTTGCGCAAAAATCGAGAGCAGTTTGACGGCGGATTCGTATTGTTTGGGCGAAACGACCTTGCCGGAAAAAAAGGCCTTCTTCAAAGTTTCGCGATTCACATTCAGACCCCAATCGGCCGCGAGCTTTGCCGTCCGCTCAAATTGCGTCTTGGTCGGCTTTTTCTGAAACAACTGGCCGGTTTGCAGAAAACCGATCAGCCGGTCACTCATCCGCACCGGCACCGCCGTGTCACAAAGCCCGACCGGACAAGTAACGGTCTGCGGTTCATTGGCCGCCTTCTCACAAAGTTGTGCGCGAACTTGAAGACACGCCGCGCAAGAACCGTTCTTTTGCGACATCAACGCGCAAAAGGGATTTTCATTCCGCTTGCCGTGAAGCGGCAACTGCCACGTTTCAACCGGCTGCAGCGCAAGCGGCAGCCCGGTCATGTCACTGAACGAGCGCTCGTAATCGCGGTAAATTTTCGAACCGGCCAGCACGTTCAAAAGCGTGCGGTTGCCGTTTCCGTTGTCGTTCCCATTCGGCGCGACCGATGTCGCCGATGCCAGATTGCCTTTGTCTTGGTTGCCAAAAATTGTTTGCATGTCGCCAATATAAGCGAAGGTCATCAATTCTTACAATTGGTGTACTGCCTGATTCAACGCTGGCGCAAACCCCTAGCCGGCTAGGTAAACCAAACATATTTGTTGCCCTAAAATTTCCACCGTGTTCAAAACAGTTTCGCGTTTGGCAATCGGAATCTCCGTTTCCATCCCGTCGTCACTTGACTTCCACCCAAGCCGAATGCACGGTGAAGACATCCATGAACGCTCCAAAAATAATTTCATCAGCCGCCGCCGCGCTTAAATTTTTTTGACCATGTTCCGTCGTCGCTCAAAATCTTTTGTCCAGTTTTTACGCACGGTCATCGCCGTATTTTTTTTGACCGTCACGGCCGGCGCGTACGCCCAGATGATTGATTTGAATGGCAACGGCATGAGCGACATTTGGGAATGGGTTTATTCCGCGACGAACCTCGACCCGAATGCTGATGCGGATGGCGACGGCATGTCCAATTTGCAAGAGGCGCTCGCGGGAACAAATCCATTTGATTCCAATTCTATCCCGAAAATTTCCGTGGTTGTCGTTGCCGGAACGAATGCAAACATTTCCATGCCCGCACAACCGGGAAAATTGTATCAACTGCAAAGCATCACAAATCTCGGCGGCACGAACTGGCTGACGGAAACGAGCATGGTCATGCGCGCGGGAACGAGCTTCACGTTCCCGTCGCCGGCGGATTCCGCAATGAAATTTTATCGCATCGTTATATCGGACACGAACACAGACGGCGGGAGCTTGAACGACTGGGAGAAATATCATCTCGGCCTTGATCCGAGCAACGCCTTCAGCAACGCGACACTCGACGGCAACGGCCAGCCGATGACGGATTATCAATATGTGACCGCAATGCTCGCGCGACAAAATGTCGTCACGATTGCGGCGACCGATCCGGTCACAACGCAGCCCGATCCCGGGCAATCGGCGACGGACTTGGGAGTGTTCACCGTTTCGCGCGGCGGATTTCCATTAAACTCAATCACGGTAAATCTGGCGACTGGCGGACCGGGAACCGGATTTGCGACGGCGGGTCTGGATTACAGCAACAATCTGCCGGCCTCAATCACTTTGCCCGTCGGAACAATTTCAAAAACGATCACGGTGACACCGCTGGCGAACACAAATCTACAGGTGCCGGTCATCGCGCAACTGAAACTGTTGCCGGGCGCGAATTATTCCGTCGGCGGCCAGAGCAACGCGAGTATCGTCATTTATCCGTCGCCCACGGCGAAGGGCGCGGGTTTGCTCGGGCAGTATTTCACAAACGCGAGCCCGTTTTACACGAACACGGCGAATTTCAATCCAGCGAATTTATCTCTTACGCGCGTTGATCCGACGATTGATTTCACCTGGGGACCGACAAATTCGCCGAACTTGAGCAACCATCTTTACAGCGTGCGCTGGACGGGACAAGTGCAGCCGCAGTATTCCGAGACTTACTTTTTTGACGTGGTTTCCGATGATGGCGTGAAGCTTTGGGTCAACGACCAGTTGCTCATTGACGAATGGAAGGTGCAAAACGGCGGCGCGGAATGGACGAACGCCATCGCATTGCAGGGCGGCACGCGCTACGACATCAAAATGGAATACCTGCAACTCAACCAAAAGGCGCAGGCGCACTTGTATTGGTATAGCGCGGATCAATCGCGGCAAATCATTCCCAACACCAGTTTGTATCCGACGAATGGTTCCGGCGGCACCAGCACTTCAAATGCGCCCGCGGCGATCACGAGCGCGTTGAGCGCGGTTGGATTTCTGGGCCAACCGTTCAGCTTCACGGTCACGGCGGCGAACACACCGCTCCGTTTCAAAGCCAGCAATCTGCCGCCGGGCTTGAGCCTCAATGCCACCAACGGACTCATCAGCGGCACGCCGCTGCTCGCGGGCGATTTTCAAAATATCGTGACGACAAGCAATCTGGTCGGCAGCGGCGCGTCGGTGCTGGATATCTTCATCTTCAACAACAGCAATTCCATCGTGCGCGAAGTCTGGACGAATGTTCCCGGCACGAACATCGCCGACATCCCGACCGGCACGCCCGCGAATTTCACCAACGCTTTCGGCGCGCTGGAAGGCATCACGGATTTCGGCGACAACTACGGCGAGCGGGTGCGCGGCTACTTCACCGCGCCGGTCACGGGCAATTATTATTTCTGGCTCGCGGGCAGCGACTCCGCGCAACTGTGGATTTCCGACGACGGCGAATCCGTCAACAAAGTGTTGCGCTCTTACGTCACGCCGACGAACAATCCGACGGCGTCCGGGCACAACGGGACCTCTTCGCGCCAGTGGAATTTGCAGCCGTCGCAAAAATCCGGCTGGCTCTCACTGGTGGCGGGCCAAAATTATTACCTCGAAATTTTGCACAAAGCCGGAACCGGCACGGGCGACAACTGGTCGGTTGGCTGGCTGCAAGACCCGACCGGCACGAACAACACGCCCGCCGGCATCATGCCCAGTTATCTGCTCTCGCGTTATTATCCGCCGCTGCCCGCGACCATTTCAGGCACGCTTTATTCCGCGAACATGCTCGCGCTGCCCGGCATCAACAGCGACGCCGTCGGCTCGGCGACGCTGCGCCTGAACGCGGCTGGCACGCAGGCCATCTTGAATTATTCCGTCAACAACCTTTCCGGCACGCACGTTGACCACATTTATTCCGACCCGTATCTGAACAGCCCGACGACGCTGCTGTTCGACATCGCCGCCGCGCATCCGCAGGCCGACGGCAGTTATGTCTGGAACATCAAGGCCACCGGCTCGCTCGCGACCAACGACATCATCGAAATCATCAACGAAAACAAAGCTTATCTCACCGTGCAGACACCCGCAAATCCTGCCGGCGAAATCAGCGGGCATTTCACGCTCGCCGCCGGCACACAAAATTTCACCGCGCCGCCGGCACCGCCGACTTGGACGGACGATTCCGCCAACACCAGCGCCGCCGTGCAATTTCTGACACAGGCGACGTTCGGCGCAAGTTCCAACGACATCGCGTCCGTGCAATCGCTCGGCTATTCCAATTGGATCAACAATCAATTGTCGCTTGCGACCACACATCATTTGCCGGTGGTGGTTGCCAACAGAAGTTCCGACCCGTCGAATCCATATCCCAGCAGCGATTGGTTCAACGCTTGGTGGCGGAATTCCGTGACCGCGCCCGACCAGTTGCGCCAGCGCGTCGCGTTCGCGTTGAGCGAGATCATGGTCGTGTCGGAAAACGGCACATTGCAGGACAACGCCACCTGTCTTGCGTCTTATTACGACACGTTGCTTGACAATGCCTTCGGAAATTTCCGTGCGCTCCTCGAGGCCGTCACGCTCACGCCTGCGATGGGCCTGTATCTCAACATGCAGGGCAACGCCAAGGGCAGCCTCATCGACGGAACGCACGCGAATGAAAATTACGCGCGCGAAATCAACCAGCTTTTTTCCATCGGCCTGAACCGCGAGTGGACGGACGGAACTTTGATTTTGAATTCGTCGGGGAATCTCGTGCCGACTTACAATCAAAGCGTCGTCAGCGGATTCGCCGCGACGTTCACCGGCTGGAATTATTACCAGGCCAATCAATTCAATGGACGATTGCCTTTGAATTTTTATCCACCGGGAAATTACACGAACCCGATGGTGCTCGTGCCGACGTATCACGACTTGAACACAAAACTGCTGCTCGACAATGTCACGCTGCCGCCGGCTTTGGGCAACGCGGCGAATTCAACTCTGACGAATTTCGATTATTATTGTTCGCAGGATTTGGAGCAGGCGATGGATTCGATTTTCAACAACCAGAACGTCGGGCCGTTCATCTGCCGCCAGTTGATCCAGCGCCTCGTCACGAGTAATCCGAGCCGGGGTTACGTCTATCGCGTCACTCAGGTTTTCAACGACAACGGCAGTGGCGTGCGCGGCGACATGCAGGCCGTCATCAAGGCGATCCTGCTCGATTACGAAGCGCGCAGCCCGGATTTGATTTCGCAACCGACCTACGGCAAGCAGCGCGAGGCTCTCCTGCGCGTGACGGCGATGGCGCGCGCGTTTCCTTCGCCGCCCAGCATGACCGGCACCTACACCGAAAGCGGTTCGCAAATCATCGCTATCACCACGCCGACGCCGCATCGCATGAACAGCGGCGACACGGTGGAGTTGACTTTCACCGACACTTCGGGCAATCCCGCGCCGCCGAACCAAAGTTACGGTGTTACCGTGACCAATGTGAATTCGTTCAACATCAGCGCGCCGAATCTGTTGACCGGCAGCTACGGCCAGACGAACAATGTCATCACGGTGAACGTCTCCGGCAACGGCCTGGTTCCCGGCAACGCGGTTTATCTCGTGTTCACGACCGGCGGCGCGGCGAACGGTTTGTATCTCGTCACCGCGGTCAATTCCTCCACGCAGTTCACCGTGTCCACGCCCGACTTTGCGACCCGTTCGGGAAATTGTCTGCTGCCGAAAATTTCCGCCAGTGGCTTCGTGCAATCCGGCACCAACATCACCGTCAGTTGCGCCGGGCCGCACGCGCTGGTCGCGAACGAGACGATTTATATTCCGGCGAGTGCCATTTACATTTCGCCCGGCCAGTATCAGGTCGCCGGAATTCCCGACACGACTCACTTCACGATTTACACCACCAACTCGACCAGTCAGACGCAAAGCGGCTTCAGCATTTATCCGCTTGGGCCGCCGCCACTCACACGCAGCGGCAATGTCACGCTCCAGCAAAGCACCTGGAACCTCGGCTACACCGACCCCGGATACGTCGGCGTCACCTCCAGCCTGCTGCAATCGCCGCTGCGCTCGCCGACCGTGTTCAATTTTTATTTCCCGAACTATGAATTCCCCGGCGCGCTGGCGTCCGCCGGTTTGACGACGCCGGAATTTCAACTCACCTCGGACACGGGCATCGCGTTGCAGATGAATTTCCTTGAGGGCGGAATTTTGAACAACGCGGGGAACACCAACGGCCTGTCCAGTTTCACCGGCGGCAACGGCGACATCGTTCTGGACATCGGCTCTTGGATGACGACGAATTATACTTCCGCCGCCGGCATTCCGAATCTCGTGAGCAACCTGAACACGCTGCTGCTCGCCGGCCAGTTGTCCGCCGCCGCGCAGACGAACATCGTCAATTACGTCACGAACACGGCGAATTTTCCGTTCAGCGCGCCGCCGAACGCGCCGCAGATGCGCGACCGCGTCCGCGCCGTCGTCCACCTGATTGTCAGCTCGCCGGATTTCACGATCCAAAAATGATTTTATGAACGAAAAAAATATTTCCGTCATCACGCGCCGCGATTTCGTCCGCCGCGCCGCCTGTGCCGCCGTCGGCACGTTCGCGATGACCTCGGCCATCCGCGATCTGCGTTTCATGAACGCCGCCGTCGCGCAGTCGAACATCACCGATTACAAGGCGCTCGTGTGCATTTTTCTCGCTGGGGGAAATGACTCGAACAATCTGGTCGTCCCGACCGTCGCGTCCGAATACACCAATTACGCCGCCATCCGCACGCCTATTCTCGCGCTGCCGCTGGGCAATCTTCAAACGCTCGACGGTTACACTGATCCAGCGGGACACACTTACGGCCTGCATCCGGCGTGTCCCGAACTCAAAACGCTTTTCGGCGAAGGCAAGCTGGCGATTTTGCTCAACACCGGCACGCTCGTTTATCCGATCACGCGCGCTCAATATCTAGCCGGAACGACTTCCAAGCCGCCGCAACTTTTTTCGCACGCGGATCAGGTGACGCAATGGCAGACTTCCGTTCCCGACCAGCCCGCGCTCACCGGCTGGGGCGGACGCTGCGCGGATTTGCTGAATTCAGTAAATCCCAACTCGCTCATCTCGCTTTCCGTCTCGCTCGCAGGCGCGAACACGTTTGAAGTCGGCAACATCGTCTCGCAGTATTCCGTTTCCACGA
>CAZHXG010000003.1:0-113038 GCA_964536285.1 uncultured Bifidobacteriaceae bacterium | reverse complement strand
TGCTGATCATGTCGGCGATGGTGCGCACGCGGACGACGAGCTTGGCGTGTTTCTCTTTCGCTTTCGGTCGCGCCCCGTCGTACGGATCGGGCTTCGACGCATCGGTGTGCGGCGGCGGAACGGGAATCCATTGTCCACCGCGCCGGAAACATTCGCGCTCATGGCTAAAATAAATCGTCGGCACGTCGAGATTTTCTTTTTTGATGTATTCCCAAACGTCCATCTCCGTCCAGTTCGAAAGCGGAAACACACGCATATTTTCGCCGGCGTTCACGCGCGCGTTGTAAAGATTCCAGATTTCCGGTCGCTGATTTTTCACGTCCCACTGGCCGAACGAATCGCGAAAACTGAAAAACCTTTCTTTCGCGCGAGCCTTTTCCTCGTCGCGCCGCGCGCCGCCGATGCAACAATCAAAACGGAATTCCTCGATCGCCGCGAGCAATGCCGGAGTTTGCAATTGGTTGCGGCTGACCTCGCCGGGTTTCGGGATCGCAAGGCCTTTCGCAATCGCGTCCTCGACCGTGCGGACAATCAGCTTCGCGCCGAGTTCCTTCGCGCGCCGGTCGCGGAACTCAATCAGTTCGGGAAATTCATGGCCGGTCTCGATGTTCAGGAACGGCATCGGAATGTCGGACGGACGGAACGCTTTTTCCGCGAGACGCAGCAGGCAGATGGAATCCTTGCCGCCGGAAAAGAGCAGGACGGGACGCTCGAATTCGCCCGCGACTTCGCGCATGACGTGAATCGCTTCCGTTTCGAGATACTGCAAATGGTCGAGATGATAACTGCTCATAAAAAAAGGAGATAGGAGTTAGGAGATGGCAGTTTGGAAACTCCATCTTCCATCTGCTATCTGCCAACTCCTTCCACCGCTTTGCCACCCCAATTCGCATGCAGACCGCACTCGCGCTTGTCATCGGCTTTAGCTGGATCGAAATAATCCCACTCGTTCGGCAACTTGTGCTGCTTCAAATAATTTTCCATGTCCGCATCGCTCCAATAAAAAACCGGGCTGACTTTGAGCGCGCCAAAATTTTTATCCCCGCTCACGATGTCGAGTTCCGCGCGATTCGGATTTTGGATTTTGCGTAAAGCCGTTATCCAAACCGTCGGTGCAAGTTCCTTCATGCCGCGTTGAAACGGTTCGAGCTTCATCACCGCGCTGAATTCCTTCAAAGCGGCTTCGTCGTCAGTGGACGGAATCTCGCCGTAAATCGCGTCGCGATGCGCGGCGGAAATTTTTGGAAGGAACGGCTTGAGATTCAGCTTGAGCAATTTTTTCAATTCCTCCGCGTGCTTGTAAGTCGCCGGACGATTGTAACCGTGGTCAACCCAAAGAACCGGAATGTCCGCTTGCACTTGTGTGGCGAGATGCAAAATCACCGCTTCGTAAGGACGAAAATTCGTCGAGACAATCGCGCGGCCTTTCGCTTGCGCGATGGCCCACTTCACAATTTCGAGCGGCGATTTGTTTCGCAACTCGGAATTGGCTTTTGAAATTTGCTCCGCAGTCATGACATTCAATTCTTTTGCTCGTTGAGAAAAACGCGGTCGCACCAGTCGCCGAAACGTTCGCCGGAATTTCTTTCCTTCGCGAAACGCGCGAGCACGGGGCGCAATTCGTTCTCGATGTCCGGGTCTTTAACAACGTCTTTCCAGACGCGATTCAGGCGCGTACCGGAAGTGTTGCCGCCGAGCCAGACTTGATAGCGTCCCGGCGCTTTGCCGACGAACGCGATTTCGGCCATGTAAGGCCGCGCGCAACCGTTCGGGCAGCCGGTTGAACGAATAATAATTTCTTCGCCGTCGAGTCCGAGGTCGCCGCAAAGTTTTTCGATGCGGTCAATCAAACCGGGCAACATGCGTTCGGATTCCGCGAGCGCGAGTCCGCAAGTGGGCAGGGCGGGGCAGGCCATCGAAGCCGCGTGCAAAATGCTCGCCTGATTTTCGGTCTTCACGCCGTGCGTCGCAAGCAAAGCGGTGATGGCAACTTTTTCGTCGTGATTGGCGTTGGCCAAAACCACGTTTTGATTTGCCGTCAAACGAAATTCAATTTTTGGAAATTTTTCCGCGACGTCACGCAACGCGATTTTCTGCGCGCCTTTCACGCGGCCGGTCTCGACGAACAATCCGAGGAACCACGTTCCGTCCACGGCCTTGTGCCAGCCGAGCATGTCGGCGGTCGTCGTGAATTTGAAAGGCTTCGCAGGCGCGAATTTTATATTCGCGCGTTTTTCGACTTCGGCGCGCGTCCAATCCACGCCGCGTTCTTCCACGACATATTTGAGCCGCGCGTGCTTGCGGTCCGTGCGGTCGCCGAAATCGCGATGGATTGTGAGGACTGCCTTCGCCACATCCACGAGTTTGTCCGGCGTGAAGAAGCCAAGCTCGCTCGCGAGACGCGGATAAGTTTCCTTGTTGCCGTGAGTGCGACCCATTCCGCCGCCGACCACGAGATTGTAGCCGATAAGTTTGTCGTTCTCGACAACCGCGATGAGGCCGAGGCAGTTCGTGTAAACGTCCAAATCATTCACCGGCGGGATGACAAACGCGACTTTGAATTTTCGCGGCAAATACGTTTTGCCGTAGAGCGGGTCAACAAAATCTTTGTTGAACGGGTCGTCCGTCTTGAGTTGGAAACCGTCTATCCAGATCGAGTAATAGGCCCGGGTCTGCGGCTTCAGCGCATCGGCCACGCGCACGCAATCCTGATAAACTTCTTCGCGCGCCTTCGTGTAAGCGGGCGTGGGCGGCGCGAGAACATTGCGATTCACGTCGCCGCACGCGGCGAGCGTGGAGAGCAGTGACTCGTTGATTTTTTTCACGAGGCGACGCAAGTTCGCCTTCACGACGCCGTGAAATTGGATGCTCTGGCGCGTCGTGATGCGCAAAGTATTATTTCCGTAAAGCCACGCGAGTTCGTCAAAAATTTTCCATTGATTTGCCGTCATCACGCCGCCGGGAATCCGCCCGCGAATCATCATGATAAATTTTTTCCCGCCGGAACGCGCGTCGCGGTCATCCTGCTGGTAAATGCCGTGAAATTTCAGGAATTGATTGTCGTCGCCGGAAAAGGAATCGGCGGCGGTGTTGGCGAGCGTGGACGCAATGGTGCCGGCCAGCGTCGGAATCGCGTCTTTGATTTCTTCGTTGTGTGTCAGCTCTGCTGGCGCTGTATTGCTCATAAGCGAATTCTTAAAATAGCTGGTGAAGGGCATTTGTTCAAGCGCGGCTTGAGGATGTCGAAAAAAGGTTTTTGTAACTGCAATTTGGCGCGGCGCGTCTTAAGTTCATTGCAAGATGTCGGGTTCTTGTAAATTTGAGTCGAATTTTCAATGAAAACAGCGGTCGCAATCATTTTGGCGCTCGGTGTGGGATTCGCGTCGGCTTACTTTGTCGTGCAGGCGCAATTCAAAAAACAGCCGCCGCCGCAAGTTCAGCAGGCCGTGGTGCAACCCGCGCCCGCACCAGAGGAAAAAGTGATCGTGGCCGCTGCGCCGTCCGCGCCCGCCGGGGAATCATCGCAGGATATTCTGGACGATTTGCTGAACGTGAAACTCGGTACAGGCAGCGAGCGCAGCACGGCGTTGCGCGTGGTCGTCTATAAACTGGAGACGCTCACGTTGCGCGGCAATGCGGCCGTTCCCGCCATCCGCTCGTTTCTTGGCCGCGACGTGGACGTGGATTACAACCAGCAGGACAATCAAAATCAAAACAACAATCAGCCTCAAGCCAATGCCGGCGGAGGCAACGCGGCAAACAACGACACAAATAATAATGACAACGCCGGTAACAATCGCAGAAACAGAAACGGAAACAACGGCGGAGGTTTCGCCGGAGGATTTGGCGGTGGCGGTGGAAATAATTTTCGTGGCGGCGCGCGCCGCGCCCGCAATCTGGAAAATTTAAGGACGGACTGGGTCGTGCCGCCGTCGCTGCGTTTGGGTTTGGTCGGCACGTTGAAGGAAATCGGCGGGCCGGAGGCGGAGCAGGCGATGGCGGAAATGTTGAGCGCCACCGGGCGCGGTGTCGAGGTCGCCTACCTTGCAGTCATGCTCGAAGAGATCGCCCCCGGAAAATATCGGGATGCCGCCGTTGCAGCAGCGAAGGAATTGCTGATGAACCCGCCGCCGGTTGACAGTCCCGACCGGCTCGATGATCTGGCCAAGTCGTATCTTTACGGCGTGCTGGAATTTTACAAGGACACCTCGTTTGCCGTGAACGCGCAGCAGATGCTCGTCGGCGCGGACGGACGGCTCGACCAGGATGCGATGGATTATCTTTCGGTGGTGTTGAAAGACCAGTCCGTCTCCGCGCTTTATTCGGCTTATCAAAATTCGAGCCTCTCGAACCAGTTTGACAAGATGAATCTTGGCCGTGAAATCCTGAATTATGCCGGGCAAAATTCGCAGGCCAACCAGCTTTTCAACGACACGCTGGCCAACCCGGATTTGGATTCGCGGGCGAAAGCCATGTCCGTCATTCAACTGGCCGGCGGCGGTTTCGGGCCGTTCGCTTCCGATGCGCCGACCGATCCGCAAATCATCAGCGGACGCATCGCGCTTTTGAATTCGGCGCAATCCCAATCCATGGTCGCCAATGACCCGACGCTTTCGCAGGCCATCACCATGGCCATTGACGCGTTGCAAAACGGTTCGCAAATCCAACCGCAGGACATGCGGCAGATTTTTGGCGGCGGCGGTCGCGGTGGATTTGGCGGCGGCGGTTTCGGTGGTGGACGCGGTGGCGGCAACGGCGGCGGAGGAAACAACAACGGCAATTGAAAATTTTCAGGTCGCCGGAATGAACTTCTGAAGCAGTTTCGTCGCGCCGAACAAAATCAAAAAGACCGCGCTCAATCCACGCGGACATTGCGGCGCGACGGCCAGCCAGTCCACAAAGACGATTCCCGCGAGAAGTCCCGAAACGATTCGTCCCACGTTTGTTTCACCCGCCTGAAAAATCGTCCGCACACAACGCACCACCCATAACACGAGTACCAAGGACAGGAGCATCGCCGCCGCGCGTGTTTCACCAGGATTCATCAGCATCGCCAGAAAAACCGGCGCGGCCAGAAGAATCAACGGCCAGTACGGAACCGGCCCGCGAAAACTTTCCTTGCGCGCGACATAACTTAATCCCACGACATAAAGCGCCATCGCCGCGCCGCACCAGATCGGCCAGCCGTTCACGCCCGTCGCGCCCGCCGAACCCGCGATGACATAAACCCAAAAACGGCACAAGCCCATGAGCCACGGCGAAGCCGTCACGACTTTATGCGTCGCGTCATAAATGACGATGCAGGTCAGCAATGCCAATGCGAGAACGCCGGTCGTTTTGCTGATGAAGACCAGACACAACGCGCCGAGTCCAAGCCAGAAAAAACTCCAGCGCCACACCGACTCCAAAGAAATCATGCCGGCGGGGATTGGCCGCGACGCGCGGCGCTGCCGGTCGAACTCCGCGTCGAACGCGTCGTTCAAAAACATTCCGCCGATGTAAAGCGAACTGGTTCCGAGAAACAGCAGCGGCAGTTTTCCAAAATTTCCGCCGCTGGAAAGCCACCAGCCCGCGAGGCAGTTCGACCAGACCGTCGGCAGGTTTGAAACTCGTCCCAGAATCAGCAAAGTTCGCAGGCGTGGTGACATTTATGATTGATGATTAATGATTGCACCGGCGACAGGCCGGAAGCGCGAGGCAAATCGTAAATCATAAATCATCAATCGTAAATTCAACAAAGTCCGCGTTCTTTCAATTTCGCCAAAGTCCAATCATATTCCGCCGCGAGCTGGTCAACGACATTCCGGCTTTTCAACTCCGGCGGCAACACTTCCCAAGTATAAGTTTCCATTTCAAGATGTGAACAAAACTTCGGATTTTTTTTGAGTAAATCCAAAATACCGAGCAAATGGTCGTTTGTGTTCTGAAACGGCGGCGCGGCGGGCGCGTGCAACGGAACGTGAAAATGAATCCGCCATTCTGGAAATTTTGAGTTTTGAGTATTGAGTTTTGAGTTTGGTAAGCCCAACGCATCGGGCAAATCGCGGAAAAATTTCAGTTTGCCATTTGCATCGCGTGCGACGACTTGGTGCAGATAAACGTCGTCGGCAAATTTTTCCAACGCGCCGCGCGCTTCCTTCGTCGTTTTTGTTTTCAGCGCGGAACTCAAATGGATTTTGCTGATTTTGATTCCGGCTTTTTGAAACGCGGCGATCGCGTCTTGAGGCCCTTCAAATTCAATTGCGAAATGGCAGCAGTCGTAATTGACGCCAAGGAATTCGCCGATGCGCGGATCGTTTTTATGTTCGTCGCGCAGTTTTTCAAAAAATGAAATTGTCTCGGCTGAATTTTCGAGCAGGCAAAGCGGTTCGGGTTCGAGTCCGAGATGCAGTTTACGTTTCGATTTTTCGCTCAAGCGGGAAATGTGTTCGACGCAACGGAAAATGTTTTCGCGGATTTTAATTTCCTGTTCGCGGCTCGAAATGAATTCCTTGAACGAGCCGGGCAGGGTGCTGACGCTGCCTTCGGTTCCGTCTGGCAAAAGTTTGGCGAGCAAATTGAAAAGCCGGTTTGTATAATCCAAACGCTCCGGCGAAGTCCAGTCGGGCGCATAAACCTGTTCCTTGACTCGCGCGCCGTGAAATTGTCCGAACGGAAATCCGTTGATGGTGAAAACATAGCAGGAATTTTTTTCGAGCCATTTCTGGAATTCCAGAAGCGTTTTGCGTTCGGACAATTCAATCGCGGCGCGGTTGCTCAAGCGCAATCCGATGGCGAACGGCTCGCGCGGACAAATTTTTTCGCGAACGGCGAGAGAATGTTTTTTCAGCGAGGCAAAAGTTTCGCACCACATTTCGCCGCGATGGATGTTCGTGCAGTAGGCGAGGTGAATGCCGTGGTTCAGTTTCATCGGTCGGCAAACATCGTGAAATTAGTTCGTTTTGAAAAGTGCAAACCGCCGTTGACATCTCTGGCGCAAATGCTAGTCTGCTGAAGAAATTTCAAGCAAGCCATGTTAATGCGTATCAGTCTGATTTTGGCCATTATCGCCGCGTTGGCCGCCGGAACACTCAACGTCGTTCTGGTCAAGGACAAGATCAATACCCTCATCACAGACAGGAACACTCAGCGTGACGGTCGCATCGCCGCCGAGACTGAAAGGGACGCGACTAAAAAGACTCTGGCCAAAACCCAGAATGATCTGAAGCAGACGCAGCAACAATTGGCCGATTCACAGGCTGCGGAGAAAAAGGCCGAAGACAGCGCCGCCGCGCAGGCCAAACGCGCCGATGAAATTTCCGACAAACTTGTCAAGACCACGCAGGAACGCGATGATGCGCAAAATGAACTGGCTTCTTACAAGATCAGCGGCCTCACGGCGGAACAGGTGAGCAAACTCGGCAAATCGCTGAAAGACGCGCAGGCCACGATAGAGGCCGTCAACGAGGAAAAGACCGTTCTCCAGCGCACGATTCTCCGGCTGCAAACCCGTCTTGCTCGATATGAAGGGCCGGAAACCGACATCAAATTGCGCGCCGACCTCAAAGGAAAAATTCTTGTGGTTGATCCCAAGTGGGATTTTGTCGTGTTGGATATCGGCGAGGATCAGGGCGTGTTGCAGGACGGCGAAATGCTCGTCAGCCGTGATGGAAAGCTCGTCGCGAAAGTCGTGGTTCGCACCGTTGAAAAAGACCGCAGCATCGCCAACGTCGTGCCCGGCTGGAAACTCAGCGAACTCATCGAAGGCGATGAAGTCAGCCCCGCGCATCCGGCTTCCTGAAAATGAAATTTCGCGCAGTCCAGTGGCTTTTGCTCTTCATTCTTGTTGGAATCCTCATCGGTGCCGGTGGTTGCATGTCTGATGAGCCTGACAATGCATCCGTCCGTCCGTGGAACGCGCCGCAAGGTTGGGAAAACGGCCTGCCCGTTGACATGGGTCAGCACGAATAATTTTTCCCCCGCAAATTCACTCCGCAATTTTCACGCAGCGCGTCGGCGTCAAAATAAAATCCATCCGGACGTCGTGCGGTTCGACTGGAATTTCCACGGCAATTTGTTCGTCAAAGCCGAGTCCGCATTTCACTCCGCGAATTTTCGCCAGCAACCGGTCGTAAAAACCCATGCCGCGACCGAGACGATTCCCTCGTAAATCAAAAGCAGTTCCCGGAACAAGAACCAAATCAAAATCCACGAACGGGACTTTCGCGCAGTCCGGCTTCGGCTCACGGATGTTGAATGGTCCGGTCATAATTTGTGTTTTCAAATTACGAATCCGGTGCGCGGTGTAATGTTTATCCTCCAAATCGAAACGGGGCAGCGCGACAATTTTTTCGCCGGACAAAGTTTCTTCCAGCAAAGGCCATAAATCCACTTCTGTCGGTAATGGCGCAAAAAAAAGAATCGAAGCGGCGTTCTGAAAAAAAGATAGTTCCTTCAGTTTTGCGCAAAGTTCCAATGACGCTGCTGCCCGCGCCGCAGGAGAAATTTTTTGCAGTGCGGCGCGGATTTGTTTCCGCAGTGCAGATTTTTGTTTGTTCAAGTCAACGGTCATTTTTTTTCTTTCGAGCGGCGTCCAGTTCTGCGCGCCATTTCTCGACGCGCTCCTTGATTTTCTTTTCCACGCCTTGCTCCGTCGGTTCATAGTAGATTTTGTCCGAGCCGAGATAATCCTGCGTGACAAAATGTCCGGGATGGTCATGCGCGTATTCGTAGCCGACGCCGTAGCCGAGTTTTTTTGCGCCGGAATAATGTGAATCGCGCAAATGTTCCGGCACGGCGAGCGTGCGGCCCGACTTTACGTCTTCAAGCGCGGCGTCAATCGCGGTGATGGCACTGTTGCTTTTGTTTGCGGTCGCGATGTAAATCGTCGCCTCGGCCAGCGGAATCCGCGCTTCCGGCCAGCCGACAAATTCAGAAGCTGACAAACAGGCATTCGCCAAAACCAAAGCCATCGGGTCGGCGAGACCGACGTCTTCCGCCGCGCAAATCACGATTCGCCGCGCGATGAAGCGCGGGTCTTCGCCGGCGTGGATCATTTTCGCGAGCCAGTAAAGCGCGGCGTCGGGATCGCTGCCGCGCATGGATTTGATGAACGCGGAAATCGTGTCGTAATGCGCGTCGCCATCGCCATCATACACCACAGCTTTTTTCTGGATACTCTGCTCAGCGACTTCGAGTGTGATTTTTATGACACCCTTTTTGTCCGGCGCAGTGGTGAGCGCGGCGATTTCCAGCGCGTTCAATGCTTTGCGTGCGTCGCCGTCGGAAATCTTGGCGAGATGACGCAACGCATTTTCATCGGCGGAAATTTTCATGTAACCGAGTCCGCGTTCTGCGTCAGTCAGCGCGCGTTGCAGGAGTGAAAAAAGTTCTTCTTCGGTCAGCGGGCGCAATTCAAAGATTTGGGAGCGCGAGACGAGCGGCGAGTTGA
Source organism: uncultured Bifidobacteriaceae bacterium (assembly GCA_964536285.1). Taxonomy (GTDB): domain Bacteria; phylum Verrucomicrobiota; class Verrucomicrobiia; order Limisphaerales; family UBA11358; genus UBA11358. The sequence continues at coordinate 103,608 of CAZHXG010000003.1, read as the reverse complement.
CGAAGAAAAACGGATTGTGCGTCGTCGCGCCGATGAGCCTGACCACGCCGCTCTCGACATCCGGCAGCAAAACGTCCTGTTGCGATTTGTTGAAGCGATGGATTTCGTCGATAAAGAGAATCGTGGACTGACCGGTGTTTTCGAGGCGATTTGCGGCGGCGGACAAAACGCGGCGCATGTCGGCGACGTTGGATTCCACGCCGCTCAAACGTTCGAATTTTGATTTGGTCTGGCGAGCGATGATTTGCGCGAGCGACGTTTTGCCCGTGCCGGGCGGACCGTAAAAAATCAGTGATTGGATGCGGTCGGCCTCAATCGCGCGGCGAAGCAATTGTCCGGGCGCGAGAATGTGAGATTGTCCGGCGTATTCGTCGAGGTTGCCTGGACGCATCCGCGCAGCGAGCGGCTGGCTTCTGAAAGTGTCAGGCGCGGGCGTGGATTTTTCCTGCGGCGATTTTTCAATCGGGGTTGCAAACAAATCGTCTCGCGCCATGGATTAAGATTAGCAGCAAGATTTTTTTTTGCCCTAAAAAAGTTCAATCCTATGTGGCGTCAAATCGGCGGATTGTTTTCGCATAGGTCGCTGTCGGCATTTTTTGGTTTGTAAAGTGGCGCTGGAGATACGGTGCCAGTATTGGTTGCAAGCGTTCTTGTTCGTTGGCGGGAAGGTGTTTGAATCCACGAATCAGCCCCAGACAAGGAGATTGCCCGCAGTTACAGACAAACGGCGCGGCCATGTCGAACTCGGTCGTGTTGTAATTGAAAGTGATTTGCTCGCCCGACGAAATCAATTTGAGCGCTACCACTTCCAGATTACGGATATATGTGTTCGGGACGCAACTGTGGTTCATGAAACGCCAGTAGTAGCGGTAACGAATTTTGTCTATGTCAATGCCGTCATCGAGGTCAATGTGAACACCCTCGTCGATCTGAACTGTGAAACGAGTCGGATGCGCGGCTCGTTTTCCTTCAATGCGGAATAAAATTTCGCCCGGTGTAAAACTTCGTAACGCTATCACCTCAAAATGTCCCGTGCCCTCGGCAACGGCGATTGATTTGTGTTCCATTGTATGGCCTGACATGGCGATACCATATAATTTCACTGCTGTTTGCCAAAAACAAAAAAGCCCGCAACGGGTGGCGGGCTTTGATTTCAGATTTGAAAATTCAAACCTGAAATCTTGAAAGAACCCCACCATTGCCGTGTCTAACTCTTCCTATGAACATGTTTTACAACATGTGGAACTCGCCGGGCTGCTTTCGACTTCCAGTGAAGGCATGTCGGCCACAACCGCGACTCGCTCCGGGATCGTTTTTACTACGGTTCAAGGATTGTTGCGAATCACGAACAGGGCAGGGAAATCCGAATTTCAAATTCAAAGAGCGTGCTAACTTCTGACTCCTTTATCGTCCCGCCCGCGAAATTGTTCAAGAATTTTTTTTGGAAAAATTTCACCTCCAGCAGTTGACAATTCACCATAAGCGGATTAGACGCGGAACCAAAAAACTTCCACTCGCACGTGTAAAAGTTTTCCGTTAATCTTTTTTGGTTTTCAAATGATGACGTCCGCGCAAATCCGCCAGTCGTTCCTCGACTTCTTCAAGTCGAAGCAGCACACCATCGTGCCGTCTTCGAGCCTCATGCCGGATTCGCCGAATCTTTTATTCACGAACGCGGGCATGAACCAGTTCGTCCCGATTTTTCTCGGCCAGACCAAATGTCCCTACACGCCCGGTCGCGCGGCGGACACGCAGAAGTGCATCCGCGCCGGCGGCAAGCACAACGACCTCGACGACGTCGGCCTTGACACCTATCACCACACTTTTTTCGAGATGCTCGGCAACTGGAGCTTCGGCGACTACTTCAAGCGCGAGGCGATTGACTGGGCATGGGAACTCGTCGTTACAATTTGGAAATTTCCGCCGCAACGCCTTTACGCCACCGTTTACAATCCTGACAAAACCAAAAACGACCCGAGCGAATTCGACCAGGAAGCGTGGAATTTCTGGGCGGAAAAATTTCGCAGCGTCGGACTTGATCCGGCGATTCACATCGTCAACGGCAACAAGAAAGATAATTTTTGGATGATGGGCGAAACCGGCCCGTGCGGTCCTTGTTCGGAACTGCACGTTGATTTGACGCCGGACGGGGACACGCGCGGAAGCCTTGTGAACAAAGGCGATGCGCGCTGCATCGAAATCTGGAATCTCGTCTTCATCCAGTTCAACGCGAATCCCGACGGCACTTTTTCGCCGCTGCCCGCCAAGCATGTTGACACCGGCATGGGTTTTGAGCGCGTGACCTCCATCATTCAAGGCACGAAAAAATTTTCCGGTTTCGCCAACGCAAAAATTTCCAATTACGAGACCGACATTTTCCGTCCGATCTTCGACGAACTGGAAAAACTTTCCGGCAAAAAATACGGCAGCACTTTGCCCGGTGACGCGATTGCAAAAGTTGAAACCGGCGAGCCGCTGAAAACTTCCGGCGAGGCGCGCGGAAACATCATTGAAGTCGAGGCCGAGGAACGCGGCACGCATTCGCCGTGCGATGATGAAGATGATTTCCCCGTCGCGACCGCGAGCGCGGAACAGATCGCGCTCGACATCGCTTTCCGCGTCATCGCCGACCACATCCGCACGTTGAGTTTTGCGATTGCCGACGGCATCCAGCCCGGCAACACCGACCGCAACTACGTTTTGCGCCGCATCCTGCGCCGCGCGGTGCGATACGGCCGCACGCTCGGCTTCCACGAACCGTTCTTCTACAAACTCGTGGACGTGCTCGCCGACACGATGGGCGACGTCTTCCCCGAAATCCGCGCGCGCAAGAAGCAGGTGCAGGAAACCATCCGCACCGAGGAAGAGGCGTTTAACAAAACTTTGGACGTCGGAATTCAGTTGTTCAACGCAGTGGCCGATTTTCAACTAAATTCTCAAATTCGAATTAAACAATGGTTCGACTCGAACCAAGCAGAAAAAGAATATAAAGGCTTTCAAGCGCTTCTCATATTTGGCGTTTCAACTCAAATCGAAAGCCGTGATTTTATCGTGAGAAGTTTGTCACCGGAAGAAAACACACTGCGCGTTTTGAGAAATAAATTTGTGCATTTGCATGAAATTCCAGCCAATGAATTTTCTAAATTTTTGCCAGAGTTTGAAATTCCTGCAAAAAAAATTCTCCAACGAGGTGCAGTCGTTTCTGGCAATGCGGCTTTTATTCTTTACGACACTTACGGTTTTCCGCTCGACCTCACCGAGTTGATGGCGCGCGAACGCGGCTTGACCGTGGACAAGGACGGTTTTGAAAAGTTGATGGAAGAGCAGCGCGCCCGCGCCCGCGCCGCGCAGAAAAAAGAAGTCATTTCGCTTTCGCAAATCGAAACGACCGCGCCGACAAAATTTGTCGGCTTTGAAAAATTGGAATCGCCCGCGCGCGTGCTCGAAGTCGTCAGCGTCAAAGACAAAACCGCCGTCGTGCTGGACACGTCGCCGTTTTACGCCGAGATGGGCGGCCAGGTCGGCGACACTGGAGAAATTTCCGGCAGCGGAAATCTTTGGCGAATCAGCAATACGCAAAAATCCGGGAACACATGGCTGCATTTTCTTGAGGTGGAACAGGCCTCTGGCCTGTCCGCTTCGGCGTCTCGCCGAAGCAATGTTGCATCAGGCGGGACGCCTGACGCCACAGCCGAGACGGCTGTGCCACCCATCGGTTCTACAGTTTCACTTTCGGTTGATACAAATCGTCGCCGTGCCATCGAGCGTCATCACACGGTCACGCATCTTTTGCATTGGGCGTTGCACGAAGTCGCGAGCAAGGAAGCGTCGCAGAAAGGTTCGTTCGTCGGGCCGGACAAGTTGACGTTCGACTTCAACAGCGCGCCGCTCACGCCCGCGCAGGTCGCGGACATCGAGAAGCTCGTCAATGAACGCATCCTCGAAAACGCCGGCGTCTCGTGGACGGAAGTCGCGCACGCCGACGTGAAGCACCGCAAAGACGTGATGCAATTCTTCGGCGACAAATACGGCGACACAGTGCGCGTCGTCCAGATCGGCGGCCACGCCGGGAAGCTCGACGGTTATTCGATGGAACTGTGCGGCGGCACGCACACGCGCGCGACAGGCGAGATCGGCTTGTTCCGCATCACCGGCGAAAGCGCGATTGCGGCTGGCGTGCGAAGAATCGAAGCGGTTGCCGGACTTGAAGCGTATCGCAAGGCGAATGACGAATTACATTTGATTAAAGCGCTCGCGGGCAAAGTGAATTCGCCAGTTCACGAACTGGATAAAAAGATTGAATCATTGCTCGCGCATCAAAAGGAATTGGAGAAGTCGCTTAAGTCGGCCATTCAACGCAACGCGGCGCAAACTGCGGCGTGGTTGCTCACACGCGCGCAGGAAGTGAACGGAATTCCGCTCATCACGCAGAATTTTCCTGACTCAGATGGAGATTATTTGCAGGCGATTGTTGACGCGCTCAAGAGTCGCTTCAAAGGCGTGATTGTTTTAGGTGGCGCGTCGGATGGTGCAGTAGCCCTCGTCGCAAATGTTTCACCCGAATTTACCGCGAAAGTTCAGGCGGGAAAAATTATTCAGACGATTGCGCCGATTGTCGGCGGCAAAGGCGGCGGCAAGCCGGACAACGCGCGTGGCGGCGGCAAGGACGCGGGAAAATTGGATGAAGCGCTTGCGAAAGCAAAGTCGTTGCTCGGTTGATGAATGTTTCCGCTTCCACGAGCACAACTCCGTTGCCGGAGTCGGAGCAGGATCGTCTGGGTTCAATCGCGCTCGACCAGTGGCGCGGGCTGGCATTGGTTCTGGTTTTGATTTCGCACGGATTTTTTTTCACGAATCGCGTCAATGGAATCGGGCGCGTCGGCGTCAATCTGTTTTTCTTCATCTCCGGCATTCTGGTTTTCCGTTCGTTGTCGAGGACGCGGGCGAAGACGAATTTGGTAAGGTCAAAATCTTTCTGGTGGCGTCGGTTGCGGCGTTTGTATCCGGCGATGATCACTTACACGCTGGCGATGCTGGGTGTGACCTGGCTGCTGCAGAATCGGCCAAACCCGCTTCCGCATTCGGATGTGATGTCTTACGTAAAGGCGATGCCTTCGGCCTTTGGTTATGTGATGAATTACACGACCTTGGAGTCGCCGATGTCGTTGAGGCATCTGTGGAGTCTGGCGTGCGAGATGCAGTTCTATTTGCTCGCGCCGATGATTTATTGGCTGGGCAACATCAGCGGAAACAAGCGGGGACTGGTGTTCGGATTTCTTTTGGTTCTTCTGATGGGACTTGGTCTGGCACAACCGTTGATTGGAAGGTGGCATCCGAATTACTGGCAATATGATTTTGAATTCGCCGTGTGGCCGATGATGCTCGGCTTTTGCTGCGAATATAAACGTGATTGGTTTCTCACGATTCCAAAACTGCCGGTCGCATTGATTTTGTGGTTTGGCGTTGCGATTTGCGTCGCGAGCGTGTTCATCATGCTTTTCGGGATTGAGATGAAGCTGCTCGTCGTGGTGACGGGCGCGCTTCTGCTCGCGCCGTGCCTGATGGCGTATTTGTTTGGCCGTCCAATGCCGGGAATCGCGGGAGGCACGATGAAATGGCTCGGCGAACGGACGTATTCGATCTATTTGTGGCAGCAGCCGTTCACGATTTGCGACTTTCTGCCGGATTTTCTGCATCCGCTTGGCGCGCTGGTTTCTGTCGCAGTCGGTGGCTTGTGGTTTCATTTTTTTGAAGAACCATTCTTAAGCGCAAGCCGACGCGAGACTGAAAGACGTTACGGTTCCGGCGGAAATTTCCGTTCGTTGAAATGGCTCGCGCTCGCGGCGAGCATTTTTTTTGTGGCGATTCTTTTATCGTTCCTGGGATTGCGCGCACATTATGAAAATCAACTGCGGCTGCAAATCTGGCCGTCCATCGCGCCGGAAATTTCCATCGTTTCAAATGCTCCAGCCAACTTCAAATCCACCATTCTCCTGCTCGGCGATTCGCGGATGGCGCAATGGGATTTGCCGCGACTGGCGGGCTGCCGCGTCGTGAACGCAGGTGCGGGCGGCTTGACGACCGGACAAATCCGCCTTGCCGCGCCGAAGTTGCTTGCCGAATTTCATCCCGACGCGGTGCTTCTCGAAGCGGGCATCAACGATTTGAAGTTTCTTGGATTGCAACCGGAGATGTCATCGCAAATGGTGTCGCTTGCATCGAGCAATCTCACGGCAATCGCCGACGAATGCGTCAAGCGTCATTGCAAAATGATTTTGCTGGAAACGTGGCCGACCGGGAAACCGGATTTTGCGCGGCGTTTTGTCTGGAACAGTGCAATCGCCGTTGCAATTGACGAACTCAACGCGCGGCTTCAAATGTTGAACTCTCCCGAAGGGGAAATCCGCGTCGTTGATCTGTTCAAAGAAGCGGAGTTAAAACCGGAAGCGGCGCTGTATCGCGACACATTGCATTTCAAGCCGGAAGTTTATGAACGGCTCACGCCCGCGCTCGAAAAAGAATTGGACGACTTTCGCTATTGAGGTGGTTGAGGCACGCCCGTTCCGCCGATATTTTTCATCATCACCGTCTGCATCATTTCCTGCACGCTGCCATATTTTGTGTAGCCGGTAGGTGGTTCAAACAAACTGGCGTCGGGTTTGGAAAAACTGATGTCCTTGAATGACTGGGTAATCGCGTTGCCCTGTTCGTTCATTTCGATTTTGATCGGGAAGTTTTTCAAGTCGGTGGCGTTCCAGACGGTGAACTCGTGTTTGTCGCCCTGTTTGTCGGTGACGACGGCTTTATTTTTCACACATGGATGGCCGGCCACGGTTTCTTCGCCTAGCCTGGTGATTTCAACCTTGGAATCCGCGTTCGTGGTGGCCGTAGCCGAATCCGGAGGCGTCATTTCAGTGTAGGACTGCGCGTTTGGATAAATCACATAAAAAATCTTTTTGTCGGTTTGTGAAATGCTCACCATGCGATCCAGCCCCATGGATTTCATCAGCGAGGCGGCGTCGGGCGGCATGGCGCCGCCTTTCATCGCCGATATGTCCATTTCAAAACGCGAGCTGCCGTTGTCGAACGACATTTTGCCGGACATGGTCATCGGACTGGCGGAATTGCTCATTTGCATTTCCAGCGTTGCGGAAAACGTCCGGTTGTCGCCAAACAACTTGTCCATGCCGTTGCCGAATTGCGGGACGCCCGGCGCGCCGCCCGTCTGCGCATGGAGAGGAAAAATTCCAAAACAAAAAATCGCCGCGCCGAAAATCAAAAGATGCTTTTTCATGATTTTGAATGGTTGTTCAACCCAGCCGTTTTTTCAGTCCGTCAAGCTGCTCGTTCAATGCCTTCGGCAAATGACCGCCGAATTTCGCGTAATTTGCGGCAACGTCGGCGATTTCATTTCGCCAGCCGATGGCGTCAACGGTGAGCAATTCCTTTACATCGTCCGTCGGCAGATTCAAGCCGGACAAATCCAGCGCATCCGGCGTCGGCAGATTTCCAATCGGCGTCTGTTGTGCCTTGCCCGTGCCGGCGATGCGTTCGCAAATCCATTTGAGCACGCGGGAATTTTCGCCGTAACCCGGCCACAAAAATTTTCCGTCCGCGCTCTTGCGGAACCAATTGACGAAATAAACCTTCGGCAATTTCGCACGGTCGGTCTTTTGCGCGAACGAAAGCCAGTGCGCGAAGTAATCGCCCATGTTGTAGCCACAGAACGGCAGCATCGCGAACGGGTCGCGGCGAAGAACCCCGGCTTGACCCAGCGCGGCGGCGGTCGTCTCCGAGCCGCAAGCCGAACCCATGAAAACGCCGTGCTCCCAATCGAACGCTTCATTCACGAGCGGAATCGTGTGCGGACGGCGACCGCCGAACAAAATCGCAGAGAGCGGCATGCCTTTGGGATTTTGCCAGTCGGGATCGATCACCGGGCATTGCGAGGCGGGCGCGGTGAAGCGCGAGTTCGCATGCGCGCCTTTTTTTCCGCTCGCGGGTGTCCATTCGTTGCCTTCCCAATCAATTCCTTTCGCTGGCGCGGGCACGCCCATGTCTTCCCACCAAACGTCGCCGTCGGGTGTCAAAACAACGTTCGTAAAAATCGTGTTCTTCGCGCAGGCGATCAACGCATTCGGATTTGATTTTTCGGAAGTGCCGGGCGCGACGCCAAAAAATCCGGTTTCAGGATTCATCGCATAAAGTCGTCCGTCCTCGCCGACGCGAATCCACGCGATGTCGTCGCCGAGCGTCGTGACCTTCCAGCCGGGCAACGTCGGTTGCATCATCGCCAGATTGGTTTTTCCGCACGCGCTCGGAAACGCGGCGGCGATGTAAAACTTTTTTCCCTGCGGCGAGGTGAGATTAAGAATGAGCATGTGCTCGGCCAGCCAGCCTTCGCGTCGCGCGACCGTGGACGCAATCCGCAGCGCGAGACATTTTTTGCCGAGCAATGCGTTGCCGCCGTAACCAGAGCCGTAAGACCAAATCGAAGGTTCGTCGGGAAAATGGACGATGTATTTGTTTTTCGGATCCCCTTCACACGGCCACGGAACGTCTTTCTGCCCCGGCTGCAACGGCGCGCCGACCGAGTGCATGCACGGAATGAAGGTGCCGTTCGCGCCGAGCTTGTCCAAAACTGTTTTGCCCATGCGCGTCATGATGCGCATATTGACGACGACGTAGGGCGAATCGGAAATTTCAATCCCGATTTTACAGATCGGTGAATCCAGCGGTCCCATCGCGAACGGGATCGCATACATCGTCCGGCCTTTCATGCAGCCCTTGAACCGTTCGAGCATCGTCTTTTTCATCTCAACCGGGTCGGCCCAATTATTCGTCGGGCCTGCTTCATCCTTCGTCTTCGAGCATATGAACGTGCGGTCTTCCACGCGTGCCACGTCGCTCGGATGCGAACGGGCGAGAAAAGAATTTGGCCGCAATTTTTCATTCAGCTTGATGAACGTGCCGTTCTTGACCATCAAATCGCACAGCGTTTTGTTTTCCGCATCCGAGCCGTCGCACCAGTGGATTTTTTCGGGCCGGCACAGCTCGGCCATTTGCTGAACCCATGAACGAATTCTTTGATTTGAAGTGGGAGGATTGTTGTTCGTCATATTTGATCCGTGCAAAAGGTATCCCTGAAAATGCCAGACAAACAATCGTTTGGACAGTCAAAATTAAATTTTAGTTGCACCTTTTGCGTCGCGTTGCATCCGGTCATGTGCTAAAAATGAATTGCATGAATTCGGCGCTTAAAAAAAAATCCACGCACAGTGGCGAGGCCGATCCTTGTCTCGCGCGCTCCGTGCTGGATACGTTTGCCGAGGAACCGGCGCTCGAGGCAGTGACGATTGACCGCGCACACCAAAAAATTTCCGTCGCAACGCTCGGTCGCGCCGATGTCGAAAAATTGACCCAACGTGTCACGACAAAATTTCAGGCGATACAGACTGCGGACGCCAACCATGTCTGCTCTTTGTTGACCGGCGCTGGTGATTGCCTCACTTGCGATACGCCGTTATCCGAAACCGAGCGGCAAAAAATCACCATCAGCAGTTCCGGCGACGCCACGACCATCGCACGAATGACCTGCCCGACCGCGCCGAAATTCTGGCGCTGGCGCGATTTCCCGCTGCCAAAAGTCGTCCCGCGCGAAATCGAAATCCATGACGACGACGCGCACATCAATGAATGGAAGCCGCAACTGGCCGCAGCGATTTTTTGCGGCGTCCTCGGGCTGGCCGGATTTTTTTCGCCCGCGCCCTTCAAAATCATTTTTTACGCCGCCGCTTATTTTGCCGGCAGTTTTTATCAAGTTGAAGAAATCTGGGAGCGGCTGAAGAAGCGCACGATTGACGTGCATTTTCTGATGCTTTTCGTCGCCGCCGTCGCCGCCTATCTCGGCGCGTGGGCGGAAGGCGCGACGCTGTTGTTCCTATTTTCATTTTCAGGAGCGCTGGAACATTACGCATTTGGCCGCACGCAGAAAGAAATCCGCGCGTTGTTCCGTGACGTGCCGAAAACCGCCACCGCGCTCGACGATCGGGGTCGTGAACGCGAAGTGGCCGTCGAAAATCTTCGTGCCGGAATGAAACTGCTCATCAAGCCCGGCGCGCAATTTCCCGTGGACGCGGAAATTTTCAAAGGTGCGACCGCCGCCGACGAATCCAATCTGACCGGCGAAGCGACGCCCGCTGAAAAAAAAGTCGGCGATTCGGTTCTCGCTGGAACGATTAATCTCTGGGGCGCGGTCGAAATCATTGTCACCAAACCCGCCGCCGAAAGCGCGCTGCAAAAAATCATCACGCTCATTCACGAGGCGCAGCAGCAAAAAGCGCCCGCGCAACTCTTCGCCGACAAATTCAGCACGTTTTACACTTACTTTGTTTTGGGATTGTCACTGGCGATGTATTTCGTGTGGTGGCTCATCCTCGGCTACGCGCCGTTGCGTTCCGCCGTCGAAGCGCACAGCGCGTTGTACCGCGCGGGAACATTGCTCGTCGTCTCGTCGCCGTGCGCGCTGGTGCTTTCGATCCCGTCGGCGGTGCTTGCGGCCATCGCATGGGGCGCGCGTCATGGAATTTTGTTTCGCGGCGGCGCGGCGGTGGAAAAGCTGGCCGAGGTCAACGTCGTCGCGCTTGACAAGACCGGCACGCTCACGACCGGCGAATTGCGCGTGGAAAAAATCGAAAGTTTTCCGCCCAGCCGCGAAAATGAAATCGCGAGGCTCGCGTATTCGCTGGAAAAACTATCCACGCATCCGCTCGCCCGCGCCATCACGCGTCATGGAAAACAACAACGACTTGAGCCGCTTGCACTCGACAGTTTTGAATCCATCACGGGACAAGGCCTGCGCGCGCGTCGGAATGGAAACGAGTGTCTGCTCGGACGGCGTGAATGGCTCGTACAGGACAAACACGCGAAAATTATCTCGCAAGTTCCCGCGACAGATGCGGGCTTTTCCGAAATCTGGCTGGCCGAGGGCGATTTGCTCGGACGGGTCGTCTTGCGCGACGACATCCGCCCGCAAGCCGCGTCCGTCATAGACGAATTGCGGCACGAAGGTTTGCGCTCCGTCGTTTTGACCGGCGACCGCGCGGCGACCGCCGAGCATTTGCGCGACGAATTAAAACTGGACGACGTTCGTGCGGAATTGAAACCCGAACAAAAAGTCGAAGCGATCCGTGAATTGAGTGGACAGAATAAAAAAGTCGCGATGATCGGCGACGGCGTGAACGACGCGCCGAGCCTCGCCGCCGCTTACATCGGCGTGGCGATGGGCGCGCGCGGTTCGGACGCGGCTTTGGAACAGGCCGACGTGGTTTTGATGCACGACAAGCTGGAGAATTTTCTCGCGGCGTTTCGTTTGAGCCAGCGTGCGCGGCGTATCATCCGGCAAAATCTCGTCATCTCTCTCGGTACGGTCGTCGTGCTGGTGACGTTTGCGATGCTCGGAAAAATTCCGCTGACGATCGGCGTCGTCGGTCACGAAGGCAGCACCGTCGTCGTCGTGATGAACAGTTTGCGGTTGTTGTTTGGCGCATCGCCGGTAAATAAACAGACATGAACTCGCGCCAATACGTTTCACAATTCGAGCGTCTTTTCAAAAAAGGCAGATCGCTTTCAGCTGTAAAAATTTCCCAGCGTGTCCGCCCGAAAATTTCAACTAACGCGCCGACCGTTCTTCTTTTTTCGCCGCATCCCGACGACGAGTGCATCATCGGCGGACTCGCGCTGCGATTATTGCGCGAATCGAAGTGGAAAGTTGTCAACGTTGCCGTCACGCTTGGCAGCAAGCGCACGCGTCAGCGCGCGCGCTTGTGTGAATTAAAAAATGCCTGCGATTTTCTCGGCTTCGTTTTTCTCGTCGGCGATTTGGAAACGCGGAAGAAATACAGGACGAAGCGGAATGCGGCGGTGAAAATCATTTCCCGGATTCTCGCGGAGCAAAAACCGCGCGCGATTTTTATTCCACACGAAGCCGACGGACATCCGACGCACGTCGGCACGCATTTTTTGGTTTTGGACGCGCTGAAAAAATCGCCGCGCAATTTCAGTTGCTTTGTCGTCGAAACGGAATTTTGGGGGCAAATGACAAATCCAAATCTACTCGTCGAATCGAGCGTTAAAGATGTCAGTGATTTGATCTCGGCGCTTTCACTTCACGTCGGCGAAGTGAAACGCAATCCGTATCATGCGCGGCTGCCGGCGTGGATGATGGACAATATGAGACGCGGCGCGGAACTCGTCGGCGGAAAAGGAACCGTTGCGCCGGATTTCAGTTTCGGAACGATTTATCGTTTACAGGAATGGCACGAGGGAAAACTTCGGAAGATTTTCAGCGGCGGAAAATTTTTGCCGCAATCGAAGAATGCCGCCGGACTTTTCCGATGAAAACAAAATTCATGCGGGAAGCCATCCGGCTTTCGCTTTCAAAAATGCGCGACGATCACGGCGGGCCGTTCGGCGCGGTCGTCGTTCGCAAAGACAAAATCATCGGGCGCGGCTGGAATCGCGTCACTTCGACGAACGATCCGACGGCGCATGCCGAGATTCTGGCAATCCGAGACGCGTGCAAAAGATTGAAGACGTTCCGGCTCGACGATTGCGAGCTTTACACCAGTTGCGAGCCGTGCCCGATGTGTTTGTCGGCGATTTACTGGGCGCGCTTCAAAAAAGTTTTTTACGCCAACACGAGAAAAGACGCGGCAAAAATCAAGTTTGACGACGATTTGATTTATCGCGAAGTGTCGCGTCCGATCACCCGCCGCAAAATCCCGATGAAACAATTGCTCCGCAAAGAAGCGTTGAAAGCATTCGCGGAATGGAACGACAAACCGGACAAGATCCGTTATTGAGCTTCGATTTTGGAAAATAAATTTTCGAGGCTGTTCAGCGGTGCGTTCGCCTTCGGCTGCAAAATCTGGCGCAAATAATCTACGGCGTCGGGAATGTTGCGGATGGATTTGGGCAAAATCGCGCCGGCGGCGTTGCTGTGGCCGCCGCCCTGGAATTTTTCCGCGACCTTGAGCGCCTCGCCGTTGCGGCTGCGAAAACTGGCGACGATGAGATTGTTCGCGCGGCGGAACATCGTGACCAGCACGGGAAATTTTGTTGACTGGCTTTCAAGCAGTTGATGGACGATCAGATTGTTGTTGCCGACTATTGTGTCCACGAAACCCACGGTCGGACAAATCTCCGTGATATTTTTTTTGCTCCACTCGAAACCGAGCGGGTCTTCGATACGGCGTTTGACGGCCATGACTTCAAGCAGCGGATGGTCGAGCAGTTTTTCGATGTCGCCGCCGATGAGCGCGTGCAAATTCCAGAACTGGTAGATTTTGACGAGGTTCGCGTAATCGCCGGCGAGAACAAAATCCGGGTCGTCCTCCAAAAACAAATCCGCGACGTTGTTCAGGTGGACGAGCCGGTCGAGCGCCGGCGATTGGATTCCGCCTTGTTTGCAAAGTTCGTAACAAAGCGACGCGGCGGATTTGTTCACGTCGTGGATGAGTCGCGCGTATTTCGGCGAGAATTCGGTGACGTGATGGTCAATAATCAGCCAGTCGGGTTTGTCGAGGCGCGGTTCAAAAGTGAAATCCGTGGCCCACGCGGATTTTTCGCGCAACTCGCGCTGCTTCCAATAATTGTAATGGTAGGCTTCCAGCGGAATTTCCGCGCCGAAAAGTTTTTTGGCGAGCCGTTGCAACAACAAGCCCGCGAGCAAACCGTCCAGATCGCTTTCGTGCGTGAAAATGACTTCCGGTCTTGTCAAATCCGTCATCGCCCAAGGTTAGTCCGGCAAAACCCGCGTGGCGAGCGCCGAAATTCTCCGGCCAAAAAACTCTTTGAAAAACGCCTGATTTCCGGCCAAGATGCGCGCTCGCTTTCTGCGATTTTTGAATGAAACGCACGCATCATTGCAACGAACTGCGCCCGTCGCACATCGGACAGGCCGTCACGCTGTCCGGCTGGGTTCATTCCCGCCGCGACCTCGGCGGCCTTATCTTCATTGACATTCGCGACCGCGAAGGCCGCACGCAGACGGTATTTGATCCGTCCGATTTGCCGAAGGAACTTTTTGAAAAGGCTGCGTCGTTGCGAAGCGAATGCGTCGTCAGCGTCAGCGGCAAAGTTCGTCAACGTCCCGCCGGAACGAACAACTCCAAAATTCCGACCGGCGAAATCGAAGTCGGCGTCACCGCGCTCGAAGTGTTGAACATGGCGGAAGTTTTGCCGTTTCCCGTGGACGATCCGGAAATCGCCAACAAAGTGAACGAGGAATTGCGCCTGAAATATCGCTATCTCGATCTGCGCCGTCCCGAAATGGCGCGCAACCTGAAATTGCGCAGCAAAGTTGCTATCGCCACACGCAGTTTCATGGACGAACAAGGTTTTCTCGAGGTCGAGACGCCGACGCTCTTCAAATCCACGCCCGAAGGCGCGCGCGAATTTCTCGTGCCGAACCGCCGCGAGCCGGGAACTTTTTACGCGCTGCCGCAGTCGCCACAGCAGTTTAAACAAATTTTGATGGTCGCCGGCGTGGAAAAATATTTTCAACTCGCCCGCTGTTATCGCGACGAAGATTTACGCGCCGACCGCCAGCCGGAGTTCACGCAAGTGGACATCGAGATGAGTTTCATCGAGCGCGAAGACATTTACAATTTGATTGAAGGTTTGTTGAAGCGCGTTTGGAAAACCGCGCTGAATATTGACGTGCCGACGCCGTTCAAACGGATATCGTTTGAAGAAGCGTTGAATCGTTTTGGCATTGACAAGCCCGACACGCGCTTTGCGATGGAACTCGTGGACATGACGGAAGATTTCCGCGCCAGCACGTTCAAAGTCTTCAGCGGCACGATTGCCAATGGCGGCGTGGTGAAAGCACTAAACGCAAAAGGCATGGCCGGCGCGACACAAGGCCAGATAGAGACGATGACCGATTACGCGAAAAGTTTCGGCGCGAAGGGCCTCGCGTTTATCAAAGTTGAGAATGGTGAATGGAAATCGCCCATCGTGAAATTTTTCAACGACACGGAAAAAGCAGCGCTCACTTCAAAGCTGAAAATCGAAGAAGGCGATTTAATTTTGTTCGCTGCCGATCAGTGGCTGAACGCCTGCGAAATTCTTGGCAAGATTCGTTTGTATTGCGCCGATGTTCTCAAGACGCAAGGCAAGCTGACAATTGATCCGAACCAATTTAACTTTCTCTGGGTCATCGAATTTCCGCTGCTCGGATTTGATCGCGAGCAGAACCGCTGGTATTCCAGCCATCATCCTTTCACCGCGCCGGTCACGGAAGACATTCCGTTGCTCAAGACCGACCCGAAAAAAGTCCGTGGCCAACATTACGACGTCGTCGTCAACGGCGTGGAACTCGGTGGCGGTTCGATCCGTATTCATCAGCCCGATGTTCAAAAAACGGTTTTCGAGGACGTGCTGCAAATTTCACCGGAGGAAACGAAGTTGCGTTTCGGCTACATGCTCGACGCGTTCAAATACGGTG
This sequence comes from uncultured Bifidobacteriaceae bacterium, assembly GCA_964536285.1. Classification (GTDB taxonomy): domain Bacteria; phylum Verrucomicrobiota; class Verrucomicrobiia; order Limisphaerales; family UBA11358; genus UBA11358. Next base: position 88,097 of record CAZHXG010000003.1, on the reverse strand, counting down.
CACCCCCGCATGGCGGCATCGCGCTCGGATTCGACCGCCTCATCGCTATTCTTTGCGGCACGCCGAGCATTCGCGACGTGATTGCGTTTCCGAAAACTGCGAAAGGCACGGATTTGATGACGGATTCGCCTACAACCGTTTCGCCGCGCCAGTTGCGTGAGCTATACATCGAAGTGAAGACGGCGAAGAAGGAATAAGTTTGTGTCCGACGAAATGACAGAAACCAAATTGCCGTGGCGGCGCTGGATCAAACTTGCCCTATGGACGTTTCTCATCGGCTACACGGTGGTGCTTGTTTTGTTCACGCTGTTGCAGCGTTATTTGATTTACGTTCCGAAGAGATTGTCGCCGGAACTCGCCGAACAAACGGCAGTCAGGGTCGGTTTTGTGCGGTGGAACAACAAGTCGGGACAATTGATGGGCTGGAAATTACCGGCAAGTTCCGCGCCGGTTGGCAGTATCCTGATCCTCCACGGCAATTCGGGCTGGGCGCTCAACCGCGCCTACATCGCGATGCCGATTCACGCTGCGGCTCCGTTGGATATTTATATTCTTGAGTATCCAGGTTTCGGCGCGCGCGGAGGTTCGCCGAGCGAAGCCAGCCTTTTGTTGGCGGGAGAGGAAGCTTATAAAAATCTGCCGGAAAATCTGCCGGCCTATGTCGTCAGCGAATCGCTTGGAACCGGCGTGGCCGCGCATCTGGCCCAAAAATATCCGTCGCGGGTCGCGGGCCTTGCGATGTTTGTGCCGTATAACAAACTGGCATCCGTGGCCGAGAACCATGTCCCGTTCATTCCGGCGTATTTTTTGTTGTGGGATCGTTACAACCCGGAAGCGTGGTTGAAAAATTATCACGGACCGGTGAAAATCATCATCGCGGGCGCGGATGAAATCATCCCGCCAATCCTCGGACGTCGGCTTTACAACGGGTATAACGGCCCGAAAAGTCTTCAGGTCATTCCGGGTGCCCGCCACATTGAAACGGGAGATGAGCCGCCGGGGTGGTGGCGGGAAGTCCTGGTTTTCTGGCGGCAGCACCCGGTGACGAACAGCATTTCCGCAGCCGCCAAATAACCGCGATTTATTCCTGCGTGAAGTAGCTCAAGTTTTCCAGTTCGATGGCGAGGTTCACGTTGTTGACCATCACTTCTTCGGGAACGGAAAGCACGATCGGTGAAAAATTCAAAATGCCCGTGACGCCGGCGTCAACGAGATGGTTAGCGACTTCCTGCGCGGCGGCGGCGGGCACGGTGAGAATGGCCATCCTGATGTTTTGTTTTTTGACGAACCCCGCCAGTTCGCCCATGCCGTAGATCGGCTGCTTGATTTCCTTGTCGCGTTTGCGGCGCGGCTCGGCGTCGAACGCGGCGACAATCTCAAAACCCTCCTTTTCAAATCCGCGATACGAAACCAGCGCGAGGCCGAGATGCCCGACACCGACGAGTATGACGGGTTGCAATCGCGACGTTCCCAGTTCCTCGGAAATTTTTTGCGACAGTTCCGTCACGTCGTAGCCGAGTCCACGCGTGCCGAACGTGCCGAAGTAGGCGAGATCCTTGCGGAGTTGCGTGGGCTTGACGCCGGCGGCCTTCGCGAGTGCCTCGCTCGAAACCGTGCCGATGCCGTTCTCTTTCAGCCGTGCAAGGCAGCGCAGATAAATCGAAAGGCGATAAATCGTCTTGCGCGGGATTTCAGGACGGTCGTTTCTTTTCAAAGCGCGGAGAAATTAAGCAAGTCGTTTGCGCAGGGCAAGTGCGCATAACTTATAGAAAAATTTGTTGCATAAATGACGCAAGAGCGCATATAAATCCACAACTTGTCCGGGTTATCGGGTATGAATCGTTTTTTCGACATAGATGGGGACGTTTCCACGCAGCTTTCCCCGTGGAGACTGCGACAACGTCATCAGCCGGTCAAAACGGCTTTGTTCAGATTAGAAGTGCCGTTGCGATTTCGCAGTGACATTGCCAAAGGCGTGATTGTCGTTCCACAAGGTTACATCTCCGACCTTGCTTCGATTCCGCAATTCGCCTGGTCCATTTTCATGTCGAGCGACGATCCGCGCATCGAATTGGGCGGGTGGATCCATGATTTGATTTATCAAAAGCACGGCGTCCTTACTTTAGAAGACGGCAGCCAGGCAAAACTTTCACGCAAAGATGCCGACACGATTCTTGCCGATGAAGCCATGGCCGACCTTTTTGCAACAAGTTTTCAGCGGTTCGCGGTTTATAGGGCTTTGCGGCTTTTCGGAAAACGCTGGTAATAAACAAGGCAGGCGTGATTCATTTGTTTCCGGCTAATCTCTTCGGCAAATCCTCGCGGTTGATGATCAACGGGTCGTTGAGCATTTCAGTCACGTTCGTGTTTTGCCCGAGACTCCATTTCCCATTCCAACACATGAAGAAAACCGTCCGCGGAAAATTTGTCCGGACGCCGTCGAGAAATCGGAGATAATCGAAGTCGCCCGGCGGGTTGCTCGGTCCGTGCGGGCCGAATTCCGTGAAGCCGAACGGCTTCGGCAGCCGCGCGACTTCGTCGTAACCGAGAATGTGGTTCGTGTCCACGAAATCGGTGTAGGCGTCGAGGCCGACCAAATCCACGTAACGGTCGCCGGGATAATAGACGGCGGTGTTCGTGCCGTGATTCGGCGCGTAGACCCAGAGCAGATTGTCCAGATTTTTTGTCTTCGTGAAATAATCGAACATCTGCCGCCAGAGTTTTTTGAAAGTTTCCGGGTCCTTGCCGTCCCACCAAAACCAGTCGCCGTTCATTTCGTGGAACGGCCGCCACAAAACCACGACACCGTTTGTCTTGAGTTGCTGCAAGCCGTCGGCGATCTGATCCAGTTCGCGCATCCACTCAAGATGTGTTTGCGTGTTTGTCGCAAGCAGGTCGTTCAAATCAACGTCCTTGTCGCGCAATCCGTAGTTGTTCACGTTCGTCCTTGCCGGATTGTAAAGATGCGCGCTGATGGTGACCAAACCGCCCTCCTTCCAAAACTCGGTGGCCGCCTTGTCCGGCGCGTCGCATACGAGACTGTTGGTGCGAAAGCCGGCGTAGTCTGCGCCTAAAATTGCGGGCCAATGACCCGTGTTGTCGTGAATTTGAGTCACGAGACGTAAATTTGCGCCATTGCCAAAATTGGAGAACTGGCCGGATAAAATTCGTTTGTCATGACGCGCTTCAAGACTTTGAAAATAATTGAGGACGGCCTTCGTGTTCGTATTTGAGTTTGGATTCGCGGTTTGTTGGGGCGCGCTGCAGCCCGAAAGCAGAATCATTGCGAACAATAGCCGGTAAATGTTGTTCATGGCGTTTCAATAGTGCCGATTGTTTTTCGTTTGGCAAACCTTTGAAATACGCGCGCAAAATCAGGCTCGCCAAAAGCATTCGTTTCGGCGATTTTATCCGTTGCAATGTTCACTGGAACTTACACCGCGATTGTCACGCCCTTCCGAAGCGGCGCGATTGATGAGGATGCGCTCGAAGGCCTGATTAAATTTCAGATCAAGGGCGGCGTGGACGGTATTGTGCCCGTCGGCACGACCGGCGAATCACCCACGGTGGATTGCGCGGAGCACATCCGCGTCATAGAACTCTCCGTAAAATTCGCGGCGGGCAAAATCAAAGTGCTCGCCGGCACCGGCGCGAACGCGACGAGCGAAGCGATTTCTCTGACGCAGGCCGCCGAGAAAGTAGGCGCGGATGGTTCATTGCAAGTCGCGCCATATTACAATAAGCCGACGCAAGAGGGTTTGTACCAGCATTTCCGCGCCATCGCGCGTGCGACGAAACTGCCCATCGTGCTTTACAGCATTCCGGGACGTTGTGGGATTGAAATAGGCGTTGAAACAGTGAAACGGCTTGCGACGGATTGCAAAAACGTCATCGGCATCAAGGAAGCGGGCGGAAGTTGCGACCGCGTCTCGCAATTGCGCGCGGCGCTCGGGCCGAAATTCGAGATCATGTGCGGCGACGATTCGCTGACGCTGCCGTTCATGGCCGTCGGCGCGCAAGGCGTCATCAGCGTCGCGTCCAACGTGATTCCCAAAGAAGTTTCGCAGATGGTGAAATTTTTTGCGACCGGTAAAACCGCCGCGGCGATGCGGTTGCACGAAAAATTTTATCCGCTGTTCAAGGATTTGTTCATCGAGACGAACCCGACACCGGTGAAAGCCGCGCTCGCGATGATGAAATTAATCGAGGAAGAATATCGCCTGCCGCTCGTGCCGATGAACCCGAAAAATTGGGATGTGTTGCGCACGACGCTCAAACGCTGCGATGTTTTGGAATAACAATTTGGAAGATAGTAGATAGAAGATGGAAGTTAGGAAGGCAGCCGAATCCGAACCCCATCTGCCATCTGCCAACTCCAATCTGCTATGATTAGAATAATCATTACCGGCGCGAAAGGCCGCATGGGACAGACCCTCGTCTCGTGCGCGAAAAATTTCAACGATCTGGAAATCGTCGCTGCGATTGATCGCGGCGACGATTTGCCCTCCGTCATCGCGGGATGCGACGTCCTCGTTGACTTCAGTTCGCACACGGCCACGGCGGACATCGTCGCGCTCTGCGCGCGCCACAAAAAGGCCGTTGTCATCGGCACGACCGGCCATGACGACACCGAGACTTTTAAAATCCATGAATTCGCAAAAAAAATTCCGATGGTGTGGGCGTCGAATTTTTCGACCGGCGTGAATACGCTGTTCTGGCTCACGCGCAAGGCGGCGGAAATTTTGGGGACGGATTTTGATCTGGAAATAGTCGAGATGCACCATCGCTCGAAAAAAGACGCGCCGAGCGGCACGGCGAAATCTCTGGCGGAAATTGTCGCGGACGTGCGCAAGTTGCATCTGAACGAAGCGGCGCGACACGGACGCGCCGGCATCGTCGGCGGACGCACGCAGTCGGAGATTGGCATCCATTCCGTTCGCGGTGGCGATGTCGTCGGCGATCACACGGTCATTTTTGCGAACACCGGCGAACGGCTCGAACTCACGCACAAGGCGTCGAGCCGCGACACGTTCGCCAACGGCGCATTGCGCGCGGCGCTCTGGGTCGTCAAACAGAAACCCGGCGTCTACGACATGCAAAATGTGCTCGGACTGAAATGAATCGTAGGAGACGACGTCAGGAGTCTCTGACTAAAATGCAAAAACAATGAGCCTCCTCACGTCGGCTCCTACTTTGGCATTTGTCGCACTCGGCTCGAATCTCGGCGACTCGCGGAAAATCATTTTGGATGCGATGGCGCGGCTGCAAAAATTTTCCGATGAACCAATTTTGAAATCTTCTCTCTGGCAAACGTCGCCGGTGGGTTGTCCTCCCGGCTCGCCGAAGTTTGTGAACGCAGTCGCCGCACTTGTTCCGCGAAAAGGTGAGACGCCGGAATCGTTGTTGAAAAAGCTCCGCGAACTGGAAAAGGATTTTGGCCGCGCGCCGAAAAAAGTTTTGAACGAGCCACGTTCGCTGGATTTGGATTTGATTGCGTTCGGAAATGAAATTCGGCCTGCCGCGCCGAAGCGTGGCGAAGGCGGGAATTCGCCGGAATTGATTTTGCCGCATCCGCGCGCACACGAACGAAGATTTGTTTTGCAGCCGTTGGTCGAAATCGCGCCGGATTTAGTTTTGGAAGGGCAGGGGAAAACGGTTTTACAATTGCTCGCCGGACTGAACAATCAAGAAATCATCATGCGGCTTTAGTCGTTTTGCTGAAAAGTCGTTGATATTCGCGCGTGACGTAGCGGTCGGTCATGCCGGCGATGTAATCGCACACGGCGCGGTGCAGGCCGCTCCTGCGAATCTGCTTGCGCGCCTGTTCGCCGATTTCCTTCGGGTGCTTCAGATAAAAACCGAAGAGGTCTTTCAATAATTGATTCGCGCGGATGTGCGGCTCGTAAACGGCACGATTATAATAAAGGTTTTTGTAAAGATAACGGCGCAGTTCGAGGTTCTGGACGCGGCGTTCGGTGCTGTATTGGATGAGCGCTCTCGCGCACCGGCGCGCATCGTCGGCTGAATGGACATCCGCGGCGAGGATGAGCCGCTCGCTGGTTTCGACGACGTCCTTGATCTGCATGTTGATGATGGTGCGGATGGTGAAATAGCGCCGGCTTTCGTCTGGCAAATCACCGTGTTCCTTTTTCACAAGCCGCGCGGCTTGCGCCCAGACGCGGACTTTCTGGAATAAATTTTTTTCCGACAACAATCCCGAATCCAGGCCGTCATCAAGGTCGTGGCTGTAATAAGTGATTTCGTCGGCAAGATTGGCGACTTGCGCCTCGAGTGATGGATTTTTGGCGGCGAAATTTTTTTTCAGGCCGGGCCGGTCGAAGGCGGTCTGGTGCTTGGCGAGCCCTTCGAGAACTTCCCACGAAAGATTCAAGCCGGGAAAATCCGGATATTTGTGTTCGAGTTCCTCGACGATGCGAAGGCTGTGGTGGTTATGCTCGAAACCGCCATGCCGTTTCATCAATTGGTGGAGAACGGCTTCACCTTTGTGTCCGAACGGCGAATGGCCGAGGTCGTGCGCGAGCGCGATGGTCTCCGCCAAATCCGTGTTCAGCCGCAACGCGCTGGCGATGTTGCGCGCGACGGCGGCGACTTCCATCGTGTGCGTCAGCCGTGTGCGCAGGTGGTCGCCGGTGCCGTTGAGGAAAACCTGCGTCTTGTATTCAAGACGACGGAAAGCGCGCGAGTGGATGACGCGGTCGCGGTCGCGCTGATAATGCGTGCGCCATTCGGGCGGCGGTTCGGGGTATTTGCGACCGCGAGTGTCTCCGCTGAATTGCGCATAAGGCGCGAGGATTTGGCGTTCGATTTGTTCCAATTCCTGACAAGTGCGGGGCATGAACTTGATGCGAAACGAAAATCAATTTTGGTTTGCGAGCAGCGCTTGAACGGAAATTCCGCGCAACTCAAACAGACGCCGGATCGTGTCCTCGATCAAATTGTTCGGGCAACTCGCGCCGGCGGTGATGCCGACGGTGATTTTGCCGGAAGGCAGCCAGTTTGGCGTCTCGACTTCCTTCTTCTCGTGCTGGTTGTAATGGACGATGAGCTTGTCGGACTGCATCTTCGCGGCGTTCTTGATGAAATAGGTCGGCAGCTTGGCTTCTCCCATTTCGGCAAGGTGCGACGTGTTCGAGGAATTGTAGCCGCCGACGACGATGAGCAGGTTCATCGGCTCGATCAAAAGTTTTTGGAGTGCGTCCTGTCTGTCCTGCGTCGCGCCGCAAATCGTGTCGAAGAAACGGAAGTGCTTGTCGACTTCTGTCGCGCCAAACTTTTTCTCCATCGCGGCCTTGATGCGCCGTTGAACCTCCTCGGTTTCACCACGCAACATCGTGGTCTGGTTGGCGACGCCGACGGCCTGCAAATGGAGTTCGGGATCGAAACCGGTCGAATAGGCGCCCTTGAATTTTTCGAGAAATTCATTTTTGTTGCCGCCCTTTAAAATGTAATCACAAACGTAATCCGTTTCCGCAAGCGTGAAGACGACGAGATAATGTCCGCTCCCGTAGGCGCGCGCCTGCGAAGTTGTGGCTTTCGTTTCCTCGTGCTTGGCTTTGCCATGAATGATGCTGGTGACATTTTCCTTCGAGTATTGACGGACGCGTTTCCAGACGCTCATCACGTCGCCGCACGTCGTGTCAACGAGAACGCAGCCCTTGGCTTCCAGTTTTTTGCGCGTGCCGACTTCGGTTCCGAACGCGGGAATGATGACGGCGTCGCCGGATTGCAACTGCGACAACTCGTCGTCAGTCGGCTTGGGCGAAATGATTTTGATGCCCATGTTGCGAATCTGGTCGTTGACCTCGGGGTTGTGGATGATTTCGCCAAGCAGATAAATCGGTGTGTGCGGAGAGACGTCGGAAAAATATTTTCGCGCGGCGTAGGCGAGGTCGATCGCGCGCTCGACGCCGTAACAGAAACCGAATTCCTTCGCGAGCTTGACGGTGAGTTCGCCGGACGAAAGCACGCCGCCGCCGGCGCGGATGCGTTCGACGAGATCGCTGCGATAGTGCGAGAGGACCTGCGCCTGCACCGCCTCCATGATGTCGGGGCGGCGGAGGTTTATTTTCTGCGGGGCGGCGGACGCTCCAGTTGCCATGACAACAAACTAAACGCGAATCGGCGAAGCGTCTAGCAGAACTTCCAATGTGAATTTCGTTGCGCAAAAGTTTTTTGCTGCGACAATCTGTTCAAATCGGAGCGTAGCTCAGCCTGGCTAGAGCACTTGCTTTGGGAGCAAGACGTCGCAGGTTCAAATCCTGTCGCTCCGACCACTTTTTTTCGGACGTTTCAATTCAAAGTTTTCCGCACCTTATTCACAGTTCCAGCCACTGTTGAAAAATTTATCGCGTGGGCAAAAGGAAACAGGAAAAGGTTTTCGCCGGATTGTAGAATTATTTTCATTTTTCAAAAAGCCCTTGTGAATTCAGGCGATTTTCAGCTTCGGTCGTTTCATTTTTCCGGTTGGCATCGCCGTTGCTAAAGCCGCGTGTGCCAATCACAGCCATGCACAGCCGTATGCTGCCACGCCCGCGAGGCGGGTGTGTGGATTGGGTCGGCGAAAGTTAAACCACCTATGAAAAAAATATGAAGAAAATCGACGCGATCATCAAACCATTCAAACTCGAAGAAGTGAAGGACGCCCTCAGCGAAATCGGCATCGAAGGCATGACCGTGAGCGAGGTCAAAGGGTTCGGCCGCCAGAAGGGCCACACCGAAATCTACCGCGGCAGCGAATACACAGTGGATTTTCTGCCGAAAATCAAAATCGAGATTGTCATTGCCGACAATCAGGTGGATGCCGCAGTCGGTGCCATCATCAAGGCGGCCAAGACCGGCAAGATCGGCGATGGAAAAGTTTTTGTCTCGCCCGTCGAGACCGCCGTACGCATCCGCACCGAAGAGAAAGGCGATTCGGCTGTTTAAGCAATTCAAACAACTTGAACCTCACCCAAAATAAAATCATGAAACGAATTCTTTTGACACTCGCTTTGATTGCAACCGCCGCGTTCGGAACTTTTTCATCGCGCGCGGACACGTCTACGAACACGCCGCCACCACCGCCACCGCCGGCCTCTGTGGAACAGCGCCTTGAATCGCTTGAAGCCTACATTTCAAACGGCGATCCGACCGCGCCGCTGAAAGACACCAACGGCAACGTCGTGGTGACGTCGCCGATCATGAGCAGCCTGTCCAACAGCACAGGCAGCACTTATACCTATCCCGGTCCGGGCCACAATGCGTGGCTGCTGACCAGCACGGCGCTTGTGTTGTTCATGACGTTGCCCGGCCTCGCGCTGTTTTACGGCGGTCTCGTCCGCAAGAAGAACGTGCTCTCCGTTCTCGCGCAATGCTTCCTCATCACCGGTCTGGTGACGATTCTGTATATCATCTGCGGTTACGGAATGATTTTCGGCGGTACAGGCGACATGACCAAGGACTGGGTCAAAGGCATCGTCGGCGACCCGCACGTTTGCTGGATGTTTGCCAATGTCACTTCCGCGCCAAACCCGAATTATTCCTATTGGGTTTCGGAAAACGTTTACGCGATGTTTCAAATGATGTTCGCCATCATCACTCCGGCGCTTATCGTCGGTTCGATTGCGGAACGCATGAAATTCTCGGCCATCCTCGTGTTCATGACGTTGTGGATGTTCATTGTCTATTTCACGCAAGGCCACATGGTGTGGGGCATCAACGGATTGATGAACGGTTGCTGGAATGCCGGCGCGAAAATTCACGGACTTGATTTCGCCGGCGGCACGGTTGTGCATATGACTTCGGGTTGGTCGGGCTTGGTGCTATGCATCATTCTCGGCAAACGCCTCGGTTTCCCGAAAGAACCCATGCCGCCGCACAGCATTGTGCTGACTTACATTGGTGCTTCGATGCTCTGGGTTGGTTGGTATGGATTTAATTCAGGCAGCGCAGTCGCGGCTGACGTGATTGCGGCCAATGCCTTCACCACCACGACGATCGCCACAGCTGTCGGCTCATTTGTCTGGCCGATGTGGGAATGGGTTGTCAAAGGCAAACCGAGCGTTCTCGGTTTCTGTTCCGGTGCGGTGGCGGGCTTGGTGCTCATCACTCCGGCTTGCGGTTATGTCCTCCCGTCAGGTGCGATTTGGATCGGCATCGCCGCCGGAACCATTCCGTGGTTCTTCTGCTACAAAGTCAAGGGCTGGCTCGGCATGGACGACGCACTGGATGCGTGGAGCGTTCACGGCATCGGTGGAATGTGCGGCGCGATCATGACCGGCATGTTTGCTCGCAATGCCGCAAATGCGAACATGGCGACCAACCTCAAGGCTTACGTCACCGACACGATCTTTCAGCCGCAACTGAAAGAGCAATTGAAAACCGTTGGTGTGACGCTTGTACTTGTTATTTTGGGCACGATTGTTTGTGCCTACATCACCAAGATGCTCGTCGGCCTGCGTCCGACCGAGGAAGTTGAAGTCGCCGGCCTCGACCTTGCTGAACACGGCGAGGAAGGTTACCACAGCTAAGATTAAAAAATGCTCGACGCTGCGCCGGTTGTTGGCCAAAGTCAATACCGGCGCAGCTTTTGATTCTGTTTGCGCGAACATAAAAACTAACGCAAAAAATTCACAACCATGAGTGCAAGTCCATCACGTATCGCAGCCATCCAGGCAGCAAATTATTACCGCGTCCCGCCGACGCTTCCTTACAAAGACGCCCATACCGCGACCAAATACGGCTCGGCGGTTTTCAGCGAACGCGTCATGCAGGAGCGCCTGCCCAAGGCCGTTTACAAGTCGCTGAAGAAAACAATTGAGACCGGCTCGGCGGTTGACAGCAGCACCGCCGACGTCGTCGCGCTCGCGCTGAAAGATTGGGCGCTCGAACGCGGCGCGACGCATTACGCCCATATTTTCCAGCCGCTGACCGGCATCACCGCCGAAAAGCACGACAGCTTTCTTGAACCCGATGGCAGAGGCGGCGCGATCGCCGAATTCACCGGCAAGCAATTGATTCAAGGCGAGCCTGACGCCTCATCATTTCCCAGCGGCGGCATCCGCAGCACGTTCGAGGCGCGTGGTTATACTGCATGGGATGTGACCAGTCCGTGCTACATCATGGAAAATCCGAACGGCACGACGCTTTGCATCCCGACGGCCTTCGTTTCCTGGACGGGTGAAGTGCTCGACCTGAAGACGCCGATCCTGCGCTCGATGAGAGCGCTCGACGAACAAGCCCGCCGCATTTTAAAACTGTTCGGTCACCGGGACATCTCGATGGTCACGGCCAGCGCCGGCCCGGAGCAGGAGTATTTCCTCATTGACCGCAACTTTTTTCTCTCGCGTCCCGATTTGGTTTCGTCGGGCCGCACATTGTTCGGCGCGAAATCGCCGAAAGGCCAGGAATTTGAAGACCAGTATTTCGGTGTCGTCCCCGAGCGTGTGCTGGCGTTCATGCATGAGTCTGAAGCCGAACTCTACAAGCTCGGCGTGCCGGTCAAGACCCGCCACAACGAAGTCGCGCCGTCGCAATACGAAATCGCGCCGATTTACGAAAACGCCAACGTCGCCACCGATCATCAGCATCAGACCATGATCACGCTGAAGAAGGTCGCGCGAAAATACGGTCTCGAATGCCTGCTTCATGAAAAGCCGTTCGCCGGCGTCAACGGTTCCGGCAAGCATCTCAACTGGTCGCTTGGCAACAGCACGCAGGGAAATCTTCTCAATCCCGGCCACACGCCGCATGAAAATCTCCAGTTCCTTGTCTTTTGTGCCGCCGTTATCCGCGCCGTGCACAAGCACGCCGCGCTTCTCCGCGCGGTTGTCGCCAGCGCCAGCAACGACCACCGCCTTGGCGCCAACGAAGCGCCGCCGGCCATCATTTCAGTCTTCCTCGGCGATCAACTCACCGATGTTTTCGAGCAGCTTAAGAAAGGCTCGGCTAAATCGTCGAAAAAATCCGGGACGATGCACCTCGGCGTGGACACGCTGCCCGTCCTGCCGAAGGACGCGGGCGACCGCAACCGCACTTCGCCGTTCGCCTTCACCGGCAACAAATTCGAGTATCGCGCCGTCGCGTCGGGCCAGTCCATCGCCGCGCCCATCGCCGCGTTGAACACCATCATGGCCGAGTCTCTCGATTACATCGCCACGAAACTCGAAAAAGTTCCGAAGGCCAAATTCAACGCCGCCGTGGCCGCCGTTCTGACCGAAATTGCGAAAGAGCACATGGGGGTTGTTTTCAATGGCAACGGTTACTCCGAGGAATGGCACAAGGAAGCCGCCAAACGCAAACTTCCCAATCTCAAAACTTCCGTGGATGCTTTGCCGATCCTTGCGTCCAAGGAAACCGTCGCCGCCTTTGAAAAATACGGCGTCCTTTCCAAGCGCGAACTCGAGGCGCGTCGCGACATCGCCTACGAACAATACATCAAATCCGTCAACGTCGAGGCCAATCTCGTCGTGGAAATAGCGAAGACAAAAATCTTTCCGGCCGCCGTTCGTTACGAAACCGAATTGGCCGAAAATGTCGCCGCGCTCAAAGCCGCCGGCAAGAAACCGAAGACGTATTTGCTCGACACCGTGACCGCCGGGATCGGCGCATTGTTGAAGGCGGTTGACGCTTTGGAGAAAGCCCGTGCCGCGCACGTCCACGGTCTCGCCGCCGAAGCCGGGCATTATTGTAATGAAGTGCTTCCGGCGATGGTCGAAGTCCGCAAGGCCGCCGACGCGCTCGAGGGTCTTGTCGCCGACGACCTCTGGCCATTGCCGACTTACGAAGAAATGCTGTTCATCAGCAAATAAGTCCACAGGAGGAACTGGACTCGGCGCGGACGAAAGTCCGCGCCGTTTTATTTTCCGAAATCAAAATTTTTCAAAGCCGCGCCGGTTTTCTCCGGCGACTCGTGCAAAATCGTCCGCCAGCCGCGCGCCTTTCCCGCGTCAACATTTTCCGGCCGGTCGTCAATATAAAGAATTTCCGCGCCGCGCCTTCCTGTTATCGCTTCCAACGTCTCGTAAATTTTTGCTTCCGGCTTCATCGCGCCGACTTCGTAGGAAAAAATGAAGCCGTCAAAATTTTTGAAGAATGGAAAATCGTTGCGGATGTGTTCGATGGCAAGGTCGTTGGTGTTCGAGAAAATATAGGTCTTGAGCCCGCGCTGTCGTAACTCTGAATGCAACCCGATCATCGGCTCGATCGGCCAGAAGATGTCGGCGAAAAATTTTCCAAACTCGTGGATGTCGCCCAGAAAGCCGGCGGCGTCTTTTACTCTGCCGAAAAATTCCTGGCGCGTCAGTTGTCCGCGCTCATATTCCTGCAGCAACGGCGAACTGCCGAGAAATGCATGAAGATTTTTCGGCGGCTTCGAACAACGCGCCGCGATTTTTCGCGCGGCGATCGAATAATCGAAGTCCACCAGGACTTTGCCGAGATCGAAGGCGACAATCGTTTTCACGACATTTCCCTGCGCCCTTCGAGCGCGCGGCTCAACGTCAGTTCGTCGGCGAATTCCAATCCGCTGCCGGCGGGCAGGCCGAAACCGATGCGGGAGATTTTGAGCCCGCTTCTGGCGAACCGCTTCGCCAGATAATGGCTCGTCGCGTCGCCTTCCACATCCGTACCGAGTGCGATGATGATTTCCTTGACCGGTTCCTGCTTGAGCCGCTTTTCCAAGTCGGCGATCCGCAAATCTTCCGGCTCGACGCCGTCGAGCGGCGAAATTTTTCCGCCGAGCACATGAAATTTTCCACGGAACGTGCCGGACTTTTCCACGCTCAAAATATCCACCGCGCGTTCCACGACGCACACCAGCGACGAATCACGCCGCGAATCTTCGCAGATAGGGCAGGGCGATTTTTCCGTCAACGCGCCGCATGTCGTGCAGAATTGGATTTTTTCCCGCGCATGAAGAATGGTTTCGGCGAGTTGTTTGACCGCGGCGGAATCCGCTTGCACGAGATGCAACGCGATACGTTCTGCCGAGCGCGGTCCGACGCCGGGCAGCTTGGCGAGCGCGGTGATGAGCGCGGTGATGGAATCGGGCAGGGCGGACATCGTGAAATCAGCCGAGGCCCGGCAGATTCATTCCCGCCGTGATTTTTCCCATTTCCGAATTGGCAATTTCCTTCGCCTGAGCGAGCGCTTGATTGGCCGCGCCCAAAATCATGTCTTCGAGCAACTGCGCGTCGGACGGATTGAGCGCCTGCGGATCGATTTTGATCGACGCGATTGAGCCGTCGCATTTCGCAACGACTTTGACGGCGCCGCCGCCGCTCGTCGCTTCGACCGTGCGCGCGGCGAGTTGCGACTGCACCTGTTCCATCTGCTGCTGCATCCGCGCAGCCTGTTTCATTAATTTTCCTATGCTAGACATAAATTCGTGAATCGTTGAATGGTTGAATCGCTAAATAAAAATCACGCGCGGACTTCGATGATCTGGCCTTTGAAAATCTCCAATGCCTTTTGGATCAGCGGGTCGTTCTTGAAAGTTTCCTTATTGAACGGAACGGCTGCGGATTTTTTTTCGGCGACCACCGTCGCGGGCGGAGTTGTTTTTGGAACAGCCAGTGGAGCAGGGGACGCAACCGGCGCGGCTTGAGCCGCCGGTTTTGGTTTTTCTCCGACCGGCGCTTCAGCCTTGATGAATTTGATCTGGCAATTCGGATGGCCGAGTTCGGCGAGCTTGGTCTGGAGCAGCGTGTGGTTGCGCGCGTTGTCCACCAGGCCGAGGTGATCTTCGAATTCAGGATCGAAGCCGATGACCAGAATGTTTTTCTCGAACGAGACCGGATTCGCATCAAGCAGGTAACTGCGCGTGAATTGGCTTGCGCGCCCTACGGCTTCAATCAGCTTCGTCCAAACCTCGCTCAAGTCGGCAGAAACTTGCGGCGCGGCAGTCGGAGCGACGGTTTCCTGATGAACAATATGAGGATTTGCAACCGATTTGCCGGTCGGTGCAACAACTGGAGAACTCGTAGCTGTCGTGGCTGCATTTTCTCCTCCGCGTATCTGATTCAATTGCTTCAAAACCAAGTCGAGGCTGACGGCACCGCGGGCTTCGATGGCTTTGAGTAGCGCGACTTCGAGAAAAATTTTCTTCGAGGCGGCGTCGCGCATCCGCAATTCGGCCTCGGCAAAAACCTCGAGGATTCGCGTGAACGATTCGGCGTTGGCCAGCACGGATTGCTCCTTGAGCGCGGCGGCCTCGGCCTCGGAAACTTCGAGCAGATTCAAATCGCCGCGCGAGATTTGGAAAATCAAAAGATTGCGAAAGTGATTCAGCAAATCGGAGAGCAAACGCCCCAAATCTTTTCCGGCTTGCGCGAGTTCATTCAACAAAGTGAGCGCGGTCTGGATTTCTCCGGCGAGAACGGCCTTGCTCAAGCCGAGAATCTGGCTTTGCGCGGCGAGGCCGAACATCGAGAGCACGTCTGCTTCCTCGATCTTGTCGCCGCAAAAACTGATGAGTTGGTCGAGGGTGGATTCGGCGTCGCGCATTCCGCCGTCCGCGCCGCGCGCGATGGCGTAAAGCGCGGCCTCGTCGATCTTCACCTTCTCCAGCTTCGCGATGTGCGCGAGATGCTTGGTGATGAGCGCGGATGGAATCCGGCGCAGATCAAATCGCTGGCAGCGCGAAAGAATTGTTGGCAGAACTTTTTCCGGATCGGTCGTCGCGAACATGAACTTCACATGCGCGGGTGGCTCTTCCAGAGTTTTCAACAACGCATTGAACGCCGCCGTCGAGAGCATGTGGACTTCGTCGATGATATAGATTTTGAATTGCGAATTCGCGGGCGCGTACTTGCACGTTTCGCGCAATTCGCGCACCTGTTCGACGCCGTTATTGCTCGCGCCGTCGATCTCCATCACATCCAGCGCGCGGCCTTCGGTGATTTCCTGGACGTGAAAATCTTTCTCATCGAAATCCACCTTCGGGCCGCCCGTGCAGTTCAGGCACTTCGCGAATATGCGGGCGATGGTCGTCTTGCCCGTGCCGCGCGGGCCACAAAAAAGATATGCGTGCGCGATGCGTTTCTGTTCGATGGCGTTGGTGAGCGTCTGCGTGACGTGTTCCTGACCGACGACATCGGCGAAACGCTGCGGCCGGTATTTTCTGGCGATGACCTGATAGGACACAAATTTTTAGTTTTGAATTTTTAATTTTAAGTCAGAGCCAGTTTGAACTCAAAACTCAAAATTAAAAACTTAAAATTAAGAAAGTACCAGGGTGACCACGGCAGATGTCGAGCAAACTACCGTTGCTGCCTTCCGGCCCTGGCGGGGTTCGTAAGTCCACATTCCATGGGCCCTGGCAAAAAGAATCTGCCGCACGCGCCGCACGTTTTCAAGGAGAATCAGTTTTTTAATGCGAAGAAAAAATTAACGATGAGAATTAAAGCGACACTGGTCATAATCAAAAACGCGGTGGAAAAATTGGCGGTCTGTAATCTGGGGCAATGAGCTTTGGCGGCCGCTTGCTATCCAGCCAAATGAACTCGTGATTGGTAGTTATAGCCAAGGCTCCCTCATCTTGAAACCAATGGTTCGTCGTCGTGATAAAACACTGATACTGTGTGCCACCAATGCTGACCACGTTACTGGAAAACCATACCCCATAACTCGACCCATAATTGGGGAATGTAAAATGACCATGCTCTGCAATATCCATCGCCGCACTTTTCAGAAGCATCCGACCCTCTATTAAACCGTAACACCGCTCTGAGACTCGACTCACATAGCCAAACACGCAAAATGCGAGAATTAGGACTGAAATACTTATGGCGACCCATTTGAACATAACGTGCTGTGCCTAACAGGTGTTATACATCGTTTTTGACGTATATCATTTTCAAGTTTAAAAGTTATCTTCTCTGGTATTTCCTTTGTCCAGAACAATTTTGTTGGAAAAGAATTAAAAATATAGAACCGACAAAGGGGCAAATTTATTTTAACAGTCCGCCCAATTCTTCACCCAAAATTTTTGCCTCGGCAATCGGGCGTTTCACTTCGCCGCGTTTCACAATTTCATCGCGGAACGAAACCGCGCGCATGAAAATTTTATCGCCGGTAATTTCCGCGTAGGCCGCGACCGGACTTTGACAGCCGCCGCCCATCGCCGTGAGAAAGGCGCGCTCAGCCGTCACGCATTGGAACGTGTTGAAATGATTCAGCCGCTCGCAAATCTTCGCGATGCGCTCGTCGTCCGCGCGAATCTCCACGCCGATCGCGCCCTGTCCGACGCACGGCAGCATCACGTCCAGATCCAAAACCGTCGCGAGCAAACCGTCCGGCACGGCGTCGCCCGCCAGTCTCCCATTCGGCTTGATCTCAAAATTCAATCGCGTCAGACCGGCGAGCGCAAGAATCGTCGCGTCCAATCCGTCGCGCTCCGAAACTTTCTGCAAACGCGTCGGCACGTTGCCGCGAATCTCCACGGTTTTCAGATCGGGCCGCGCGGCGAGCAGCGCCATCTTTCGCCGCGTGCTGCTCGTGGCGATGATCGTGCCTTTCGGAAAATCCTTCAAAGCCGCGTGTTGCTTAAAACCTTTTAAAGAACTCTGGCCGGGAATCCAATCGTCGGATTTCAGCGTCGCAAGGTACTTGAAAAATTCTGCGTCGCGATAAACCAGAACGTCGCGCACATCCGCGCGCTTGGGCGTGGCGGCGAGAATCAAGCCCGCCGGAATTTCCGTCGGCAAATCTTTCAGGCTGTGAACGGCGAGGTCGGCCTTGTTTTTGAGCAGCGCGATTTCGAGTTCCTTCGTGAACAGACCTTTCGGCAAACCGCCTTCGACGAGCGACGATTTTTGCATTTTGTCGCCGGTCGTCTTGATGATCTTCAGCTCGAAACGCAGGCGCGGAAAAACTTTGCGGCATTGCTCCGCGATCAAATTCGCCTGCGCGAGCGCGAGCGCGCTGCCGCGCGTGGCGATGGTGATGGGGCGTTCAGCAGCCATTCTTTAGGCACAGATGAACACAGATGAACACAGATGAAAAGAAGAACAAATTTTCAGAGATTTGCCTGCACCGGCTTTAATCTTTGTCCATCTGTGCTTATCTGTGGCTGAAAACCGCTTGATTTAAATAGCGCTTCAACTTTTTCGGCGATGATTTTTTCGCAGCGGACGATCTCCTCTTTGCGCTGTTTCAAGTAGTCGTCGGCGATGGATTGCAAATCGTCAATGTCGTAAAGATAAACGTTCTCCAAAAAATTCACTTCGGTCGCGATGTCGCGCGGCACGGCGATGTCAATCAACAGCAGCGGACGGTTTTTGCGGAGCTTCATCAAGGGGTCCAGTTTTGCGCGATCCAAAATGTGATGCGGCGCGGACGTGCTGCTGATAGCGATGTCAATTTTTTCAAACTCCGCAGCCCAATCATCGAATTGCACTGCGCGTCCGCCGAATTCTTTTGCGAGTACTTGCGCGCGCTCGTGCGAGCGGTTGGCGACGATGATGCTTTTCGCTCCGCGTGAGAGCAGGGCGCGTGCGACTTTTTCGCTTGTTTCGCCCGCGCCGATGACGAGCACTTCGCGTTCGGCGAGCGAACTGAAAATTTTCTCCGCGAGTTCGACCGCGACGGATGCGACGGACACGCTACCGCGCTGAATGTTCGTCTCGGTGCGGATGTGTTTGGCGACGTTGAACGCGCGCTGGAAAATCTTGTTCAGACGCGCGCCGGTGTGCTTGTGCTGGTGCGCGAGTTTGTAAGCGTCCTTGAGTTGGCCGAGGATTTCCGTTTCGCCAAGCACCATCGAGTCGAGTCCGCATGCGACCTTGAACAAGTGCTGCAGGCTTTGCGGCTCGGCGAGCGTGTAGATTTCTTCGCCAAGCGGATTTTCAAAGGCGTGGACGGTCTTGAGAAATTCTTTCAGTTCCAAAAACGCCTGTGCGGGTTCGAGCGCGGTTGCGGCGTAGATTTCCACGCGATTGCACGTCGAGAGGATCACGGCTTCATCGGCGACTCCGGATTCGCGCAGCGATTTGAGCGCGTCGGGAATCTTTGATTCGGCAAAAGCGAATCGTTCCCGCAGTTCGACGGGCGACGAATGGTGGCTCAAGCCGATGACGATGACGTTCATGGATGATGGATCGGCGACAGCAAAAGAAATCCCCAGAACGTGAGCATGATGAACACGAAGCTGCCAACCGTGCTCCACGCAAAACGGCGTCCGCCTTGCCCGAATTTCCAGCGCGCAATCAAGAGCGCGAGATAAAATGCCCAGATGAAAATCGAGTAGTCGAGCAGCGGATCATTTTTGAACCAGACGCCGTATTTTTGTTTCAGCAACCACGGACTGAACGCCAGGCCGGTCGTGAGCAGGACGATTCCGCAAAGCAGCAGGCCGTTCATCACGCGCTCAAGCCGCTGGATCGGCGGCAGCAGGGAAAAAATCGCGCGCAGCTTGTGGAATTTCAAATCATGCTCTTCCGTCAGGAACATCAGCGCGGCGACGGCGCTCAATCCGAACGCGCCGATGGACAGCAGGATCAGCGTCGCGTGCAGGCTGATCAGGCCGTTGGAAAAGTCCGGCTGCGCCGCGTGCGGCGGATCGAGTTGCGGCATGAGCGCGAAGACGCCCATGAAAAACAAAACGTGCGATGCGAACGCGCCGAGAAACCGCAGGCGATGGGAAATTCCGATGACGAGATACGCGGCGACGATGGTCCACGCGATGAAGACGGTGGCTTCGTAAAGATTGTTGACGGGGCATTGCTTCAAATTAAAACCGCGCAGAAATATCGCCGTCGTGTGAAGCGCGAAGGCGGCGAGCAGCAGGAAATAATTCACGCGGTCGTCCTTGCGAAAACCTTTTCGCCACAGAAAAACCGAGTAGGCAGAACTCAAGCCGTAAAAAATCACGGCGAGCAAAAAGAAATGCCGGTCAGTGAACCAAGTCACGGTTACAGGTTAATTCAAAAACACCAACAAGTGCAACCTTGCCAATTTCCTTCGCCTTTTGTCTAATCCGTCCGTGTTCAATCAGCAGACGCTCAATCGTGTCGCCAGCTTTTCCGGCATCGGCCTGCACAGCGGCAACCGGGTCAACATGACGATTTTGCCCGCGGCCGCCAATAGCGGCGTGCGGTTCCGACGTGTTGACCTCGAAGGCAAACCGGAGATCGAGGCGCGCGTGGAAAATGTCGGCGAGACGAACCGTTCCACCACTCTCACCAAGGGCAACGTAAAAGTTCAAACAGTCGAGCACGTCCTCGCCGCGCTCGCCGGTTTCGGAATTGACAATGCGATTATCGAGCTGGACGCGAACGAGCCGCCGATCGCCGACGGCAGTTCGCGCGAATTTTGCAAAATCATCCAGACTGCGGGCATCGTGCCGCAGACGGAAAAGCGAGAAGCGTTCACACCATCCGAACCGATCGAATTGAAGTCGGGCGAGACGGTGATGACGTTGTTTCCGGACGACGGTTTTAAAATCACCTGCACGAGCGCGGACAAAAAAGGCCGCTTCACGCAATTTTACAGCACGGAAGTCACGCCGAAAACGTGGGAGAAGGAATTGTCGCACGCGCGGACGTTTTGTTTTTTTGAGGAAATCGAGCATCTCATCAAAAATAATCTCATCAAGGGCGGCAGTCTGGAGAACGCGATCGTCATCCGCGACGACGCGGTGCTCACGACGGAGCCGCTGCGTTATCCCGAGGAATTTGTCCGGCACAAGATGCTCGACATCGTCGGCGATTTGTCGCTGGTCGGAAAACCGGTTCGCGGCCATTTGATCGCGGTCAAGCCGAGCCACACGGCGAATTGCGAGTTCGCAAAATTGATTTTGTCGCAATCGCAAAAGCCGTTGCGCGCGGCGCAGGCATTCGGCCCGCCGCCGGTCGAACTGAAAGGCGACGACAAAAAAGAAACCGTGCTCGATCAGATGGCGCGGGGCGACGGCGCATTGAACGCGGAGCAGGTGAGGGCGATCCTTCCGCATCGCTTTCCGTTTTTGATGGTGGACGGCGTTTTGAGAGTTGACGGCAACAAGATCACCGCGTTCAAAAACATCACGAACAACGAGCCGTATTTTCCCGGACATTTTCCCGGGCATCCCATCATGCCGGGCGTGCTACAACTCGAAGCCATCGCGCAGGTCGCAGGCATCCTGATGCTGCGTCAGGCGGAAAATCTCGGACAACTCGCCTACTTCATGGCGGCGGAGAACGTGAAATGGCGCAAGCCGGTGTTGCCGGGCGAAGTGCTGATCATCGAGGTCGAGTTGACGCGCTCGCGCGGAAAAATCGGCAAGGCCAGCGGCGTTTGCAAGGTCGGCGGGGAAATCGTCAGCGAAGCCAACGTGACTTTCGTGTTGCAAGAGCCATGATTCATCCATCGGCGGTCATCCATCCCAAGGCGAAGATTGGCAAAGGCTGCGAAGTCGGACCGTATTGTGTCATCGGCGAACACGTCGCGCTCGGTGAAAAATGCAAACTCCATTCGCACGTCGTCATTGACGGCCACACGAAGCTCGGACCGAAGAACGAAATTTTTCCGTTCGCGAGCATCGGTTTGAAAACGCAGGATTTGAAATGGAAAGGCGGAATCACACGGACGGAAATCGGCGACGGCAACACGTTTCGCGAATACGTTACCATCCACAGCGCGACAGGCGACGGCGAAGTCACGCGCGTCGGCTCGCAAAATCACATTCTCGCCTACTGCCACATCGCGCACAATTGCACGCTCGGCGATAAAATCATCATGTCCAACGTCGCGACGCTCGCAGGCCATGTGACGGTCGAGGATTTTGCGGTCGTCGGCGGGTTGGCGGCGGTGCATCAATTCTGTCGCATCGGAAAAATGGCCATCATCGGCGGCTGCTCGAAGGTCGTGCAGGACGTGCCGCCGTTCATGCTCGCCGATGGAAATCCCAGCGAGGTGCGGACGATTAATAAAGTCGGCATGGAACGGAATGGAATTTCTGAAAAAGCGCAAAGCGCGTTGAAGCAGGCTTACAAAATTTTATTTCGCGAAGGACTGACGATTCCGAATTCGCTCGCGAAAATCGAAAAGAAACTGCCCCAACTGCCGGAAGTTTTGCACCTGATCCAATTCGTCCGCGCGAGCGAACGCGGCATCAGCAAGTGAGTCCGCAATTTTGTGAGGCTCTGGACGCTGCATCCAAAATATCTCGACGCGAAGGGACTCGTCGCTCTGTGGCGCGAGGCGCTGCTGGCACAGAAAGTTTTGCGCGGCAAAACGCGCGGCTATAAAAATCATCCGCAACTTTTCAGGTTTTCCAAAACCAAAAATCCGGCGGGGGCTTTGTCTGCATTTTTAAAATCCGTTCACGAAGAAGCGGCGGAACGCGGCTATGATTTTGACAGCGGGAAAATCGGGCGTGAAAAATTTGCTGGAAAAATTTCAGAAACGCGCGGGCAGCTGCTTTACGAATGGAAACATCTGAAACGGAAATTGGGGAAACGCGATCCGAAACGGCTGTGCGAATTTGCGAAAATAAAAATCCCCGCCCCGCATCCGCTGTTCAAAATCGTTTCCGGCCAGGTTCGTGATTGGGAAAAAGTTCAGTAAGACGATTTCAAGTTCCACTTGTTCAAAAAGTCGCCGGGGATTTCCGATAGAAAGCGCGAGGGCTGCTGCATTCCGTCGCCGCCGGAATTGCCGAAGCTGGCGCGCATCAGCGGATAGCTCAAATAAAGTTCGTTCTTCGCGCGAGTGATGGCGACGTAAAACAATCTTCGTTCCTCCTCCTCGCCGTCTTCGCTTTCCATCGAGCGCGCGGATGGGAACATCCCGTCGCACAGCATGATGACGAACACGACGTCGAATTCCAAACCCTTCGCCTGATGAATCGTAGAGAGCTTGATTTTTTCGTCGTCGGATTTTGAATTCTGGTCGTCCTCGGCTTCGACATTCGTGAGCAGCGCGAGTTGCGTCAGAAATTCCTCCGTCGAATTGAATTGATATGCGAAGACGGCGAGCTGCTCGATGTCTTCCAGCCGGTTGCGGTAATTCGCAAAATTTTCCTTCAAATAATCGTCGTAGCCCGCGTCAATCACGAGCCGCAACATCTTGGCCGCGCTCTTGCGGACGGTTTCGTCTTCTAGCTGGGAAATCGTGGTGGTGAATTGCGTCCAATTCATCACGCCCTTTTTTGGAACGCATGCAATCGAGTCTTGCAAAGCGACGGCCAATGGAGTTTTGGATTTTGGCGTTTGGATTTCAATTTGAAACGACTGCCACAATTTTTCCGCCGCCTTGGCACCGACGCCGGGCAGCAGTTGCGCCAGTCGCTTGAACGCAATTTCATCGCGTGGATTCGCTACGAATTTCAGAAACGCCGTCGTGTCCTTGATGTGCGCCTGCTCGAAAAAGCGGATTCCGCTCGTGATGGAAAACGGAATCTGCCGTTTCGTTAGTTCAAGCTGCAATTCCAGCGCGTGAAAATGCGAGCGGTAAAGCACGGCGACCTGATTCAGGTTCACGCCTTCGTCGGGCAGTTCCATGACGCGCTGCGCGATGAACGCGGCCTGTTGCGCGGCATCCGCGCACGCGACGAGCGCAGGCTTCACGCCGGACTTGCGCGCAGGTGTGAGATTTTTCGTGAACTGATTCCGATTTGCGGCAATCGCGGCGTTGGCGACGCGAAGAATTTCCGGCGTGCTGCGGTAATTGGTTTCGATCTTGAAAACTTTCGCGCCCGGATAGCGTTTCGGAAAATCCAAAATGTTCAGAAAATTCGCGCCACGCCATGCGTAAATGCTTTGCGCGTCGTCGCCGACGACCGTGACGTTTTTGGTTCGCGCCGCGAGCAAATCAATCAAATCGCCCTGCAACTTGTTCGTGTCCTGATATTCGTCCACGAGAATGAATTGAAAGCGGCGCTGATAATGTTCGCGCACGTCAACGTTGTCCTGGAGCAGTTTGAGCCAGAGCGCAAGCAAATCATCGAAGTCCATGCCGTTCGTCGCGCGCTTGCGTTTGGTGTAACGCTGGCCGACGTCCGAAATTTTTTCGGCGAATTGCTCGAAGTAGCTGAATTGAGTTTCAAGAATTTCCTCGATGGTTTTGTGCGTGTTGACGGCGAGCGAAAAAATTTCGTTGAGCACTTCGGGTTTCGGAAAATGCGTGCCTTTGGTTTCGATTCTAGCGTCGGCAACGCAAGCTTTGATCAGATCCTTTGAATCGTCGCGGTCGAGAATCGTGAAATCGCGATGGTAGCCGAGCGCGTCGGCGTGCTGGCGCAAAATCCGCGCGCCGATGGAATGGAACGTGCCGCCCCAAAGTGTTGGCAATTGCTGGCCGAGCAGATCGGAGACGCGTCGCATCATTTCGCCGGCGGCTTTGTTCGTGAACGTCAGCAGTAAGATTTTGTCCGCTGGAATTCCCTGTTCCAACAGATACGCGACGCGATAGGTGAGCGTGCGCGTCTTGCCCGAACCCGCGCCTGCGATGACGAGGGCGGGACCGGGCGGCGCGGTGACGGCGGCCAGCTGCTGCGGATTGAGTTCGCGCGCGTAATCAATCTGCGGATGAAACTCCGGCTTTGCATTTTCGAGGACGTAATCGCGCGACATGGGGCGCAATTGAAATGGCAAACGGGCGATGGCGAAAGAAAAAACTTTCGCTAAGATTTTTTCGATTTGAACCGTGATTCCTGTTGCAAATTTCGTCCACTGTTTCTAAATTTCCGACATGGAACAGTCGCAGTTGCAGCAATATATTCCGGTTCTCATCCTGCTTGTCGCGGCCATCGGCTTCGCGGCGGGCGTGCTCATGGTATCCGTCCTGATGGGGCAGCGCGGCAAGCGTTCGCGCGCAAAGGACGCCGCTTATGAATGCGGCAAAGACCCGATCGGCGAAGGCGGCTCGCGGTTCTCGGTGAAATTCCATCTCGTCGCGATGCTGTTCATCCTGTTCGACATCGAAGTCGTGTTTCTTTATCCGTGGGCGGTCGTTTATCGCGACATGCTCGCCGACCACGCGACACGCAACCTGATTTTCGCCTCAATGCTTTCGTTTCTGGTGATTTTGTTCGCGGGCTATCTTTATGCGCTGAAGAAAAAGGCGTTCGATTGGAAGAATTGAACCCTTCTTAAGGTGGCGACTAATTTCTCGTGGCGACTTCAATCAAATTTGGAACTTCCGGCTGGCGGGAAATCATCGCGCGCGATTTCACCTTCGACAACGTCCGGCTCGCCACGCAAGGCATCACGGATTATCTCAAGGCCGAACTTGCCAATCCCCAGTCGCCGATTCATGGACGCAAGCCGGTTTTGATTGTCGGACACGATACGCGATTTCTGGCGCGTGAATTTGCTTTGGCGGCTTGCGAAGTTTTGGCGGCGAGCGGAATCGAGCCGTTGCTGTGCGACAGAGACACGCCCACTCCGGTGATCGCTTATGCGATTCGTTTTCGGAAAGCAATCGGCGGCATCAACATGACTGCCAGCCACAATCCCGCCGAGTATCAAGGGTTGAAATTTTCCACTTTCAACGGCGCGCCTGCGACTCCCGATGTGACGAAACAAATTGAAGCGAACATCGTCAAACTTCAATCGCAAAATTGGTCGTTTAAAGGCGCGGTCATCGGAACTTATTCGTGCAAGACTTTTAATCCGCAACCGGATTATTTCAAACAACTTCACCGGCTGATCGAGTTTTCGGTTCTCAAAAAAGCGAAACTCAAAGTCGCGTTGGATTTCAGCTACGGTACGGCGCACGGTTATCTCGACAAACTGTTTGAAAGTGTCGGCGCGAAAATAGCCTTGTTTCACAACGAATTGAATCCGCTTTTCGGCGGGCATCATCCCGAACCGAACGCGGAAAACATGGCCGATGTCAGCAAATTTGTTCGCAGCGGCAAAGCGCAGATCGGCCTCGGCACGGACGGCGACGCGGATCGTTTTGGCATCGTTGACAAAGACGGAACTTGGTTGACGCCGAATCAGGTTCTTGCGCTCGCACTTTATCATCTTAAAAAAAATCGCGGCTGGACGGGCGCGGTCGTTCGCACCGTGCCGACGAGTCATCAGGTGGACGCCGTCGCGAAATTGTTTGGCGTGAAAGTTTACGAAACGCCCGTCGGCTTCAAATACATCGGCGAAATTATGGAGCGCGAACCGGTAATCGTAGGCGGCGAGGAATCCGGCGGTTTGAGCGTGAAAGGTCATGTGCCAGAAAAAGATGGCATTCTCGCTTGTTTACTTATGGCTGAACTTGTCGCGACAGAAAAAAAATCGCTTGGCCAGATTTTGAAGGAACTCGCCAAACAGATCGGTGAATTTTACACCGACCGCATCAACGTCAGTTTTGCACCGGAGAAAAAAGAAGCCTTGCTGGCAAAACTTGGCGGCGGATTGCAAAACATCGGCGCATTTAAGGTGGAAAAATTCATCACGACTGATGGCTACAAATTTCTTCTGCCAAACAACGAATGGGTCGCCTTCCGCGCCAGCGGCACCGAACCTCTCATCCGCTGTTATATCGAAGCGAAGTCGAAGACGAATTTGAACAAGCTGCAAGCGGCCTGCCGGAAACTTCTTTCAGACTAATTTTCTTGGAATTTAAGGAGCGTCAGAAGCTGTTTTTCTCATTGGCATTGCTGATGCTTTATAGAAAGCACAATGCACAAACATGCAATATCAATGCACAGACCGTGGCCGAACAGCGTTTCGACCGGTTTACACCTGAATGGAATCATCGCAAAGCTGCGCAATGCGGTAAGGTTCCAAATCCCAACTGGTTATCAAGACGAGTCGGGATTTCACATGGGCGTAAAACCTGCCGAAAAAGAGGCCAAATGGCCGTCGGTTTGGTAATTTAAAGATTACAAGTAGCGCGTACTTGTCCCGAAATCGGGCAGGTGTCTGTGTGAAATTTGGACGGCAAAGTTCTAATTTTTATGCGTCGAAATTTTCCATTCGATCTTCTGCTTCAAATTTTAGTTTGGCGTTTCTAATTTTGCAAAAGAGTATACCCGTTTAAGCAAAAAATTGCATTTATCGTTGTCGGTGATTTTGGCAGACTTTCAGAAGATGAAAGATTTGAGTCACGGTCAGCCGGAGAGTCATGGTGCTTTTCGCATTCTCATAATTGACGATCATCCGTTGGTGCGGGAGTCGTTGAAAAAAATCATTCAGCGCGAACTGGATTTGGTGGTGTGCGGCGAGGCGGAAGACCGGGATCAGGCTTTGGAATTGGCTTCCAAAACAAAACCGCATCTGGCGATCACTGATTTGACCTTGAAGAGCTCTCATGGTCTGGAACTGATTAAGGATTTGCGCAACCATCATCCGGAAGTGCGAATCGTCGTGCTTTCGATGCACGATGAAACGCTTCATGCAGAACGGGTCATCAGGGCAGGCGCCCGGGGATTCATTTCCAAGCAAGACAGCATGGAAAAAATCCTGCAAGCCATCCGGCAGGTTTTGAACGGACAGATTTATTGGAGTGAAAAGGCCGCAGCGCATGTTGCATCCAAAGTCGTCCGCTCGTCGCAGACGATGGAAAAATTTTCCGTGGATGTTTTGTCGGACCGGGAGATGCAGGTTTTTGAACTTATGGGTTCCGGGAAAAGTTCCCGACAGATAGCGGCGGCATTGGGCATAGACGCGAGCACTGTTGAGACCTATCGCGCAAGAATCAAAGCGAAGCTTAATTTAAAAACTGCCGTGGAATTGCTTCAATATGCAATTTGTTGGTCAAACAACCCCAGGCTTTAATGCGGATTTGAAAACGCAAGCATTGAGTGTAGTGTTTAAAGCTACATAATAATAGGCGTATTCATTACATACATTTTTTTTTTCTTGTGCTAAACTCTTCGAATGGAGATTGGCCTGTCCATGTTGGAAAAGTTTCTCTGGGAGAACAGTGTCGCTAAAAAAAGCGGCACGGTGAATTGTTTGATTCTTGTCTGATAAATACCACACCAGATTTCAAAGATGCAAATTCAAACTCCAGCTTGGTATTGCGCGCGAACTAAACCAAAAAGCGAACATATTGCTGCGGCAAATCTGCGTAAAAATCTAAACTTGGAGGTTTTTCATCCGCGGCTCCGGATTGAAAAGGCGACGCAGCGTGGGGCTGTGCGGATTGTCGAACCGCTTTTCCCTTGTTATATTTTCGTTCGCTGTGTGATTGAAGACAGGATCTATGAAATCAAGCATTCAAACGGTATCAGCAGTTTGGTGCATTTCGGTTACAGGGTTCCCAAAATTGAGGACTCAATCATTGAAGAATTGCAGGAATGTTTTGAAGCGGAAGAGCCGATGATGGTGGAGAACCGCCTTGTGCCTGGCGATGAGATTTCTGTCGTTGACGGGGCGTTTGCGGGAATGCGTGCTTTTGTGCTCCGAAACATGCCGGCCAGACAGCGCGTGCAGGTTTTACTTGATATTTTAGGCCGACCAACTCCGGTCGAGGTGGATCGGTGTTCAATAATTTTGGCAAGAAATTCACTGGCGGAAATGGCGCCAGTTTTGGCGGCGTAGGAAAGGGAATGGCACGAATTTAAGTTGAGCGTGCAAAATAAAATCACGTCCTCGACTGTAGTAGTTGAGGCACAAAGGTGGGTTTGGCGGAAAATCCGCAAAACCTGCAAGTGCGGAGCTTCACATTGATTTGAGGCGAGTTTTATCAAATGGAATCTTTTAATACAGAACATCAAGGAGAAATAATCGGGCTTCCACTCTGGAAACGCTTGCTGGATATCGGCTTGATTGTGCTGGTTCTTCCGCTATTGATACCGCTGGTGTTGTTGATCGCTCTGATTATCAGAATGGTTTCCAAAGGACCGGTATTGTTTCAACAGGAACGTGTCGGTTACCTGGGAAGAAAATTCATGTGTCTAAAATTCAGAACCATGTTTGTTGGATCGGATGTCGGCATTCACAAAGAACATTTAAGCAGCCTGTTGAATCCGGACGCTCCAATCCCGATGGTAAAAATGGATGCCAAAGGTGATTCGCGCATCATTCCATTCGGTTTGCTGCTTCGGACGACCGGTCTGGATGAATTGCCCCAACTCATCAACATATTGCGGGGTGAAATGAGTCTGGTGGGGCCGCGTCCTTGTTTGCAATATGAGAGCGACAAATATCTTCCGTGGCAAAAGGAACGGTTCAATGCTGTGCCCGGCCTTACGGGACTATGGCAGGTGAGCGGTAAAAACCGGACGACCTTCGTCAAAATGATTCAATTGGACATCGAATACGCCAGAAACAAAAGCCTTTGGCTGGATTTCAAAATAATTCTCAAGACCATTCCTGCGTTGGTGATCCAAATATGGGATACACGCAGAAAAAAGAAATTGGATTCACTTGAGACGCAGCCAAAGAACATTCTTCCGGCACGCGTTGTAAATCATTAATTTTTTCAATAAACGGCATTATTACTGCTGGCTATGTTGATACGGAAAAACAATTTAAGACGTGTAATGACAAAACCAATCAAAATTGGGGTGGTCGGTTGCGGATATTGGGGACCGAATCTGGTTCGCAACTTCAGATCGCTTCCTGATTGCCATCTGAAAATGATGTGTGACACGCGGGAGCACAGGCTCGCGCATCTCAAGTCGTTGTATCCTGAAGTTCAGGTGGCGACGGAATACGAGCACATGTTGAATGGTGTCGATGTGGATGCAGTGGTCATTGCTACGGCGGTCAAGCAGCATTATCCCATGGCCAAGGCCAGCCTTTTGGCCGGCAAACACACTTTTGTGGAAAAGCCTATGGCTAGTTCATCGGAGCAATGTGAAGAATTGGTTGAGATCGCCAAACAAAAGGGACTGGTGCTGATGGCTGGACACACATTCCTTTATTCACCTGTAGTCCGGAAAATCAAAGAGATTGTTGAAAAAGGCGACATTGGGGAAATAAGATACATTTGCGCCCGTCGTCTTAACCTCGGACTTTTTCAGAAGGACATCAATGTTGCCTGGGATTTGGCGCCGCACGATATTTCCATCATCTTGTCGATAATGGGTGAACTTCCCGTGACCGTGAACTGCCGCGGCAGTGCCCACATTACTCACGGAGTGGAAGATGTGACGACCATGTGTCTCACTTTTACGAAACAGCGCTCGGCGATCATACACAGTAGTTGGCTTGATCCGAGAAAAGTTCGCGAGATGACCATAGTCGGAAGCAAGCGGATGATTGTCTATGACGACGTTGCGCCGTTGGAAAAAATCCGGGTCTTTGACGCGCGCGTAGAAAGGCCGCCGCACTACGATACTTTCGGCGAATTCCAATATGCCTATCATTACGGCGACATGTATGTTCCCTACATCAAACAGGAGGAACCGCTCAAAACCGAGTGCCAGCATTTTCTTGATTGCATCAAAAACGGGAAAGTTCCTTTGACGGACGGCCGACAAGGTCTGGATCTCGTCCGCATTTTGGAAGCCTCGACCGAATCGTTGAAACGCGGAGGCGCACCTGTGGATTTTTCGCCGCAGCTAAACAGCGACCGTTTGACTTCTTCGGTTTCCGCGAACAACGGACGGGTTTCGTCTTCACCGCAAAAGATTCCGTCGCCACGAGCCAACGGAAAAAAACATTCAGATCAAGTCGTTCGAAACACTCCAAAAATTCCGATAAAGATTCAGTTGGGGAACGGAGAGTAAGATTTCGGACGATGAGTTCATCCGGGCAGGCGCTTCAGCGAATTGCTCCCGACGTCAAGTTGGGCAGGAATGTCCGCATTTTCAATTTCACGAATCTTTATGGTTGTGAAATTGGAGACGACGTGAAGATCGGCACGTTTGTCGAAATTCAAAAGGGGGCAAAAATCGGCAACCGCTGCAAAATTTCCAGCCATACTTTCATTTGCGAGGGCGTCGTTTTGGAGGATGAAGTTTTTGTGGGACACCATGTCGTTTTCACCAATGATCGCCACCCGCGCGCCACGAATGAAGACGGCTCATTGCAAACGGACGCTGATTGGAAGTGCATACCGACTCTGGTCAAACGACGTGCGTCCATCGGTTCGGGTGCGGTGCTTCTTTGCGGTATCATGGTCGGCGAGAACGCGATGATTGGCGCTGGCAGCGTCGTAACCAAAGACGTGCCACCAAACACAGTTGTTGCGGGCAATCCTGCCAGAATCGTCAAATCACTTCCAAAAAAATCTTAGTACCGGCAGAAAATATAATTGTATCGCCGGAGATTTTTTCGACTGCTGAAGCTGTTCCAACGTCGCGATCAAAATCTTTGACAGACGCAATCCAACCGACAAATCCGCTCCTTGAGCCGAACTGGGATGCCCTGGTCGCAAATAATCCGGAACACTCTTTTTTTCACAGCACGGCCTGGGCAAAAGTTTTGGCGGAAACTTACGGCTACACTCCAGAATATTTTGTCGCAAGGAAAGCCGGCAAGATTGATTCATTGTTGCCGTTGATGGAAGTGGACAGCTGGTTGACGGGGAGACGGGGAATTGCGCTGCCGTTCACGGATGATTGTGAACCGTTGTGTCCGGACGTTAACCTGTTCAAAAAACTTTTTCAAGACGCAATAGATTTTGGGCGGTCGCGCGGGTGGAAACATTTGGAATGTCGCGGTGGCCGGAAATTTTTTGAAGAAATTACACCCTCGCTTTCATTCTACGGACACAGTTTGGATTTGGTTTTAAGCAAGGAACAGCTTTTTGGGCGGTTGGAAAGTTCCGCGCGGTGGGCAATCCGCAAGGCAGAGAAAGATGGAGTGAAGGTGGAAATTTCACAAAGTCTGGAGGCGGTAAATTTTTTTTATTTGCTGCAATGCAAGACGCGCAAAAAACATGGCTTGCCACCACAGCCGTTCTTGTTTTTCTTGAACATCCACAAGCATGTTTTGTCCCAGAATCTGGGCATGGTAGTTTTGGCCCGTTGGCGGGAGACTCCGATTGCGGGTGCTATTTGTTTTCATCTGGGTGGCCGGGCGATTTACAAATATGGAGCTTCGGATGAGAAGTTTCAGCATTTACGCGGAAGCAACCTGGTCATGTGGGAGGCCGTCAAATGGTATTTGCAGAAAGGTGTGAAAAAATTGCATCTGGGAAGGACCTCGGTGGCGAATGAAGGTTTGAGACGGTTCAAGCTGGGCCGGGGCGCTGGGGAAGAAAAAATCGAGTATTTCAAATATGATTTGCGCACGAATAATTTTGTCACTGACACTGATGAGGCCTTCGGATGGCACAATCAGGTTTTCCAGCGGTTGCCGCTTTTTGTCTCCCGCATGGCGGGCAATGTGCTATACAAACATTGGGCATGAGAGAAATTAAATGAAAAACAACCGACCGACCGAACAGTCGCCCGGAATTACCCTGGGCGATGTGTATTTTGTTCTCTTTCGTCACAAGTGGAAGATACTCCTTTGCTCTGCGGCGGGTTTTTTGGCGGCGATTGTTTTTTTTCTGTTCCACCCACCACCGTATCAATCCGACGCCAAGCTGTTCATCCGTTATGTAGTTGATAGCCGTTCCATGAATCCCACGGCGAATAATTCGACGACGACTTCGCCGGATGAAATGGGGGAAAGCATCATGAATTCCGAGATGGAAATTTTAAGCAGTTTCGATCTGGCCGAGGAAGCGGCCACAAACATCGGGCCGGAAAAAATTCTGGCCGCGACAATCGGCGGGAATGATCCGATCAAGGCCGCTAATGTCATAAGAAATGGTTTGACCGTGGATGCGCCGAGCAGAAGCAGTGTCATTCACCTTGTTTTTCACCATCCGGATCCAACCATCGTCCAGCCTGTTCTTAGAGAGATTATCGGTGATTATTTAGAAAAGCATTTGCAAGTCCATCAATCGGTGGGGACTTCGGATGATTTTCTGACGGAAGAGACATCCCGGCTGCGTTCCCAGATTGAACAGACGGAATCGGAGCTTCTTGCCGCAAAAACCAACGCAGGAATCATTTCCGTCGAAGATGCTGAAAAGAGTTATTCGGAACAAATCACCAAAATTCAAGAGCAACTTTTCCAGGCGGAGACCGATCTCGCCGAGCGACAAGCGACGGTTGCACCCGATGCGGCGATCACAACGAACGCGACAAATACCGTGGCACTGACTGAAACGCCTGCGGAACAGATTGCGGAATACCAAAAAATTTGTGCGCGGCTCGATTTTCTCAAGAACAGGGAGAATGATTATCTGAACAAGCTGGGTTACACGGAGGAGAATAAATTGGTCCAAGAAGTTGACGTGCAAATAGACGAAACTACAAAACTTAAAATAGGCCTCGAAGGGAAGTATCCGGCCCTGGCCGCCTTGTATGTGCCTTCGTCAAATCTTGCGACGCAGCAAACGTCGTCTTCGAGCGGTCTCGACCAACTGATGGCGCTCCAGTCGAAAGTAAAAGTGCTGAAAGGGCAGTTGGCTCGGATCCAGTCCGAAGCGGTAGAAGTTAATGAGGCCGAATCGAAAATTTCCGACCTTCAACGAAAAAAACAAATTCAGGAAGGGAATTACCAGTATTTTGCGACAAGTCTGGAACAGGCGCGTATTGACGAAGCACTTGGGCCGGGCCGGGTTTCCAACATCAGCGCCATCCAAACACCGACGCCCCCGTTCAAGGACCGCTCAAAAAAATTCAAGACGATGTTGGTCATGGTTGTCGCCGGTGTTTTGGGCGGATTGGCATGGGCATTTTTGATTGAATTTTATTTCGACCGTTCGGTGAAACGTCCGATAGAAGTTGAAGCGAGATTGAAGATTCCACTTTTCCTTTCCATTCCCGATATTGGCGGAAGCGGACAAAAGCATCTCGCCCAAGCTGTGCAAAGAAAACAATTGCAGTTCAATGGCGGTGAAACATCCGCGAAATCTGGCGACCCGTCGCTTGCCGAGGGCGGCAAGCTGGAAATTGTTTCATGGGAGGCAAGCAGTTTTTTAAATCAGTTTTATGACGCTTTGCGCGATCGTTTGGTCGTCTATTTTGAAAGTATCAATCTTACGCGCAAACCGAAATTGGTGGCGGTCACAAGCACGGACAGGGGTTCGGGCGTGAGCACGATTGCTTCGGGCCTGGCAGCTTCACTTTCGGAGACTGGCGACGGCAGAGTCCTTCTGGTCAGCATGGATCATCAGGGAGGCGCGGCACAACAGTTCTTCCACGGCAAGCCCGCCTGCAAATTAGACGACGCGCTGGAGGGTGGAAAGAGGGACAACGCGCTTGTGCAGGAAAATCTGTATGTTGTGGAAGAAGGTTCAAACACCGAAAAACTTCAGCGCATTTTGCCCAAGCGTTTTGCTTCCCTCGTGCCGAAACTCAAGGCCAGCGATTACGATTACATCATTTTCGACATGCCGCCGGTCAGCCAGACGAGCATCACTTCGCGTCTCGCGGGATTCATGGACATGATGCTGCTCGTCATCGAATCGGAAAAAACCGACCGGGAAATGGTGCAGCAGGCGACGGCATTGCTCGCGCAGTCAAAGGCGAACGTTGGGGCCGTGCTCAACAAGACAAAGAAATACGTGCCGACTCGTTTGCACCAGGAATCTCTCAGCGATGTCTGAAAATCAGGGCTTCACCTTGTTTTACATTTGCAGGTTGAACAAGCGCGGAGTTATTTGCCGATGTTTGACTGTTTTTGAAACACATTCTTCCAAACTGATTTTTCATGTTTAGAAATCGTCTTTATTATCGTTTAAAGCCCTACCTGCCATGGCGTCTGCGAATGGGGGTCCGCAGGATCGTGGCCCGCCGAAAGCGCCAGATATACAAGGACACATGGCCGATCAATGAAAGCGCGGGCCGGGCGCCTGATGGCTGGTCCGGTTGGCTGGATGGAAAAAAGTTTGCGCTCGTGCTCACCCACGATGTCGAAGGTTCGAACGGATTGTCAAAGTGCCGCGAGTTGATGCAATTGGAGAAGAATCTGGGCTTTCGTTCTTCATTCAATTTCATTCCGGAGGGTGAATACAGGGTATCTCGCGATTTGCGCGCGGAGCTTGTGCAAAACGGTTTTGAAGTGGGGGTGCATGATCTCCGGCACGACGGAAAACTTTATTGGCGGAGGGCTGAATTTGCTGAAAATGGGAAAAGCATCAACCATTATCTGAAAGAGTGGAATGCCAGCGGTTTTCGTTCAGGTTTCATGCTTCACAACCGTGAATGTCTGAATGGATTGGACATCGAGTATGACGCCTCGACATTTGACACCGATCCATTTGAGCCGCAGCCGGACGGTGTTAACACAATTTTCCCGTTCTGGGTTTCCCGTCCGGATGGCAGTGGCTACGTTGAGCTTCCCTACACGTTGCCCCAGGATTCCACATTGTACATAGTTCTCAAAGAGACTTCGCCGGACATTTGGAAAAAGAAGCTCGCCTGGATTGCGGAGCGCGGCGGCATGGTGCTCGTCAATGTGCATCCTGATTATACGGGCTTCAAAGAAAACGGATTGGATGTGTCGGAATATCCCGTCACCTTTTACGAGAAATTTCTCGAGCATATAGCTCAAAATTACAAAGACGCTTATTGGAATGCGCTGCCCAAAGAGGTGGCTGGATGGTATAGGGAAAAGTATTCGCCGGGGAAATCACGATTGACCGAATCCGCAGATGCGGTTCAAACGCATTTACTCAACGGCAAGCGTGCGGCAGTGGTGCTATATTCTTATTATGCATCTGATCCACGCCCAAGGCGGGAAGCTGAAGCCTTGACCCAGGCGGGAATGGAAGTCGATGTGATTTGTCTTCGCCAAAGCAACTCCGAACCCAGGCATGAAAAAATTAATGGCGTCAATGTGTTCCGTATCCCGTTGAAACGACGGCGTGCTGGCAAATTAATTTATGCCTTCCAGTATTTCTGGTTTTTGGTGAGTTCATTTTTCCTTTTGTCAGCTTGGGGATTGCGGAAACGCTATCAACTGGTGCACGTTCATAATATGCCCGATTTCTTGGTGTTCAGCGGACTCGTTCCGAAGCTGCGAGGGGCAAAAATCATTTTAGACTTGCACGACCCCATGCCGGAATTATTGATGACCATATTCGGGCTCAAAAAGGACAGTTTGGGCGTGCGGCTGCTGAAGCTTTTGGAAAAGGCGAGCATACGGTTTGCAGATCATGTGCTGACAGTAAATCTTGCCTGTAAAAAAATATTTACCGCCCGCAGTTGCGAACCGCAAAAAATACAAGTGTTGATGAATGCTCCTGACGAAAGCATCTTCAAGTTTCGCCGATGCGAAGATTATGTGAATCGGGATTCCGCGAAGCCCTTTGTGATCATGTACCATGGCTCAATCGTGGAACGAAACGGCTTGGATTTGGCGGTCGAAACATTGCGAATCGTCAAAAAAACCGTTCCCAGTGCAGAACTCCAGATTTATGGAGCCGCCACACCGTTTCTTGATTCAGTGATGGCTTCCGTTGGAAACAATGGCCTGCGGGACGCGGTTCGCTATCTGGGTTCCCGATCTAGAGAGGGAATCGTTGAAGCCATCCAAAGTTGCGACGTTGGCATCATTCCCAATCGCAACAACGCGTTCACCGAAATCAACACACCGACGCGCATCTTTGAATATCTCGCGCTTGGCAAACCGGTCATCGCTCCGCTTGCGCCGGGAATCACTGATTACTTCGACGAGCATGAGCTTGTCTTTTTCAAACTTGGTAGCGCGTATGACCTCGCTGAAAAAGTTGAGTATGTTTACTCTCATCCTGTCGAAGTGAAAGAGACGGTAAAACGCGGACAGGCAATTTATCTCACCCATAGCTGGAGCCGCGAAAAGGAGAGTTTTATGAACCGGCTTGGAGAACTTTTGAACCTTCGTCGTTAACCAACCAACGGGTTAAAATTGCGACAAAGCAAATGTCGAGTCTGACTCCAATAAAATCCAGTTCCTGTCGGGAGCGCAAAAAATGATCGCCGTTCTTGTAAAAAAAGAAGATCAGGTGGTTGTCAGGGAATTTTTTGAGCTCTTCAAAACTCCCTGGGAGTTTTACCGTGATGACAGCGCGGCGGAGGTAGTCATTTGTTCGCGCACCGACGTTCCAAAAACGAACGCAAAACTGGTTTTAATTTATGACGGCGAGATCAATTCTTTTGACAGGGCGAATGAGATTCAAATCCGCCCGCAAGGTTCAAAAAAAACGCTCTTGTATCATGGCGCTCCGGTTCCCATTTATGGGAACCGCCTGACTTTTGGAGTCGTTGCGGGTCAATCGTTGGTTGATGAGAGGTCGCACGAAGCAGCGATGCTGGAAACGAATTTGAGCCGTCAGACTTTTATCCGCATCGGCTATGATTTGTTTCAGGAAATCCGCCAATTGCTGACAGTCGGCCAGCCTGTTGACCGCGCACAGATTCCGGCGCTTGAAATCCACATCGCTTTGCTGCGGGATTTAATCGTGGGCCGTTCAATTCCTCTGGTTGAAATCCCGCCGGTTCCGGAAGGCCACAATTTCATCGCTTGCCTGACCCACGATGTGGATCATGTTGGCATCCGCAACCACAAGTTTGACCACACGATGTTCGGGTTTCTTTATCGTGCTACGATTGGTTCCGTGATTGACGTTTGCAAAGGAAAAAAAACAGTAAAACAACTCGCCGCCAACTGGAAAGCCGCATTGTCATTGCCTTTCGTCCACATGGGACTTGCAAAAGATTTATGGTATCAGTTCGATCATTACGTCGAAATTGAAAAAGGGCTGGCCTCGACATTTTTTTTGATACCGGAAAAGGGTAAAGCCGGTCGCGATGCCGATGGGCGTTGTCCCGCGAAGCGCGCTGCAAGTTACGATGTGGCGGAACTTGGAGAAAATCTTAAGCAACTTGCTGTCACCGGTCACGAAGTTGGTGTTCATGGTATCGAGGCTTGGCGTGATGCTGCGGCAGGGCGTGAAGAACGAGAACGAATTTCCAGTTTGATCAACAAATCGGATATCGGTGTCCGGATGCATTGGTTGTTTTTTGACGAGCAGTCGTCCGCAAAACTGGAAAGCGCGGGCTTCTCCTACGATTCTACCATTGGCTACAACGAAACGGTCGGCTATCGCGCCGGCACCGGTCAGGTCTTCAAGCCATTGCAAACCGTGAAAATGCTTGAGTTACCCATGCATGTGATGGACACGGCTTTGTTTTTTCCGTCACATCTGAACCTTTCATCGAAACAGGCGGACGATGTAGTTCGCCCGCTCATTGAAAATGCAATCAGTTTCGGTGGAGTGTTGACGGTGAGCTGGCATGACCGGAGCATCGCGTCGGAGCGGTTATGGGGTGATTTTTACATCCACTTGCTCGAACAATTCAAATCGAGGGGAGCGTGGATAACAAATGCGATGCGGACAGTTTCATGGTTTAGAAAACGTCGTTCTGCAACCTTCGAGCGGGTTGCATCCGGAGACGGCAGTGTAAAAATCAAAACTTCCGACGACAGCGATGATGGTTTGCCGGGATTACGGGTTAGAATTTTCAAACCAAATCAGACTGCGGCGAGATTTGTCGAGATGCCCTTTAAAAATGGCATGGAAATTTGCGTTGCTGCATGAGACAAATTTTTTATGAAAGATAAATACGTCCTGGCGCAATTAGGCTGCGGTTACTGGGGGCCGAACCTGCTCAGAAATTTTTCCGCTTTGCCCAATAGCCGCGTAAAATATGTTGTGGACTCCAGCGCCGAGCGTCGCGCCTTCGTCGAGAAAAATTTTCCGCAGGCAAAGGCGGTCGAAACATCCAATTCAGTTTTGGATGATCCGGAAGTAGACGCCGTGGTAATCGCCACGCCGGCCGCCACACACTTTTCACTTGCACTGGCGGCGCTCAAGGCAGGCAAAAATGTTTTTGTGGAAAAACCGCTGGCAACCAAAGTTGGCGAGGTGGATGAACTGACACGATGCGCAAAAGAGCACAGTCTCGTCGTCATGGTCGGACACACATTCATTTACAATTCCGCCGTCCGTTATGTAAAAAAACTCATTGATGCTGGCGACGTTGGGGAAATTCGATACATCTACAGCCAGCGCCTGAATCTTGGCCGTATCCGCTCGGACATTGATGCGCTTTGGAATTTTGCGCCGCACGACATCAGCATCATCCAATACTGGCTGGGCGATCCGACTCCGCTTTCCGTTTCGCGACAAGGCATGGCTTATATGCAGGACGGCATAGACGACGTCGTCTTTTTGAGTCTGACATATCCAAAAAAAATCATGGCCAACATCCACGTCAGTTGGCTCGACCCTCAAAAAGTGCGGAAGATGATCGTCGTCGGCTCGAAAAAAATGGTCGTTTACGATGACATTGCGGACGACAAGATCGCCATCTACGACAAGGGCATTGACCGCCGCGCCGTGTTGGGCGAGAACATGGATTTCGACAGTCCGCGTCCGCCGGAATTCAATTATCGCAGCGGAGATATTTTGCTGCCGCAGGTGAAATTCACCGAACCTCTGCGTGTGGAGGCCGAACATTTCATTGATTGCATCAAAAACAAAACCACGCCGCAGACGGGTTTGGCGCACGCGCGGACGGTTGTTTCCATACTTGAGCAGGCCACTTCCGGCAAGGGTCGCTGACCGATCGTTTATGGCAGGATCACAACATACGCGCGTTGACAACAAGCTTGAGGAAATTGCCGCCAGTTATGACCGCAATTACGTTCAAGCCAACTATTTCAAATATCGAACGTGGATGTACAGGCCGTTCATAAAGGCGCTTGTAAAAAGGGCAAAGCTCAAAAAAAATCACCGCCTGCTTGATGCCGGATGCGGGCAGGGTTTTTTCACTTCGTTGTTTGCTGATTGTGGTTTGCAAACGTTGGGTGTGGACATCAGTGTGGAAGGCATCAGCCAGGCAAAAAAAATTCATGGCCGTGGCGGCGTCGAGTTCGAGGTGGGAGATGTTTATAACCTGCCTTATGAAGGGATGTTTGATTGTGTCTATACCCGCTCTTGTTCGTTATACAACCGAAGCAATTTTGCCGACGATCACAGTGTTTCGGACGCACTGTTGAAATATGTGAAGCCCGGCGGAGTGTTGATTTTTGATTATTACAGCAACTTGTGTTTGAGAAAAAAGAGTGAGTCGTGGATTTATCATTCTGTGGCCTCGGTCAAAAGGCACTTTTCACATTATCCGGATGCTAAAATCTATTTCTCGCTCCGGGTTGACGCGCTCTTGCTTGGCGATCTTTCATTTTCATTGAGCGGGCTGAACATCATCGCGAGCCGGGTCATGGGAATGGGGGGCGATTTGATAGCCATTGTGCCGAAGCGCTAATTTAATCAAATTTTTATGGCAGAACCAAAACTCCGACGCGTTGGAATCGTCGATGTCGTATTCGGTGAGAATGTCACGATTGTCGAGCCGGTCAATTTGTACGGCTGCAACATCGGAAGCGACAGTTTTATCGGGCCTTTCGTGGAAATTCAGCGTGGCGCAATCATCGGCAAGCGCTGCAAAATCCAGTCTCACGCTTTTGTCTGCGATCTGGTGACGATCGGTGACGATTGTGTCATTTCGCACGGCGTCATGTTCATCAACGATTTGTTCAAAACCGGCGGACCGGCCAAACAAGATCGGGAATTGTGGGCCTCAACAAGAATCGGGAATCATGTCAGCATCGGAACGAATTCCACGGTTCTTCCAGTGACGATTTGCGACGGTGTTGTCATCGGTGCCGGGTCGGTCGTGACCAAAGACATCACAAAACCCGGCATTTACGCGGGCAATCCGGCGCGTTTTTTGCGCAGTCTGTAAAAGATCAACAATCCCATTTCATGAAAATCCCATTCGTTGACTTGCACGCCCAATATTTGGGGATCAAACCGGAAATTGACGCCGCCATCCAGGACGTCATAACCAATTCCGCTTACATTCGCGGGCCGCACGTGGACAAATTTGAGAAGGCTTGGGCGGACATGCTCGGAATAAAACACTGCGTCTCCTGCGCCAATGGCACGGATGCACTTTACATCACCATGCGCGGGCTTGGCCTGAAAAGCGGCGATGAAGTGATCACGACGGCGCATTCCTGGATATCCACTTCCGAGACGATTACTCAAGCCGGTGGGCGGGTTGTTTTTTGTGATACCGATTATGACACGTTCAATATCAACCCCGGGTTGATTGAATCTAAAATCACGTCGCGCACGGTTGGCATCATCCCGGTTCACCTTTACGGCCAGCCGGCAGACATGGATGCCATCATGTCCATTGCCAAAAAACATAAACTTTGGGTCATCGAAGATTGCGCGCAATCGCACTTGGCGCGTTACAAGGGAAAATTCGTCGGGACTTTCGGCAATGCGGCGACGTTTTCATTTTATCCCGGAAAAAATCTCGGCGCGTATGGAGATGCCGGCTGTGTCATCACCGATGATGCCGCTCTTGCCGATTGGATGGCCATTTACGCGCGGCACGGCGGGAAAGGCGAACATATCATGGAAGGCATCAACAGCAGGCTCGATGGTTTGCAGTCCGCGATTTTGAATGTCAAATTGCCGCACTTGGCTGGTTGGACCGACGCGCGGCGAAAAGTTGCGGCGCGTTACAATGAACTTTTAAAATGTGTTGGTGATGTCATTTGTCCGAAAGTCGCGACCAACCGCGATCATGTTTATCACTTATATGTAATCCGCACGGAAAAGCGGGATGCGTTAAAAAAACATTTGGCGGATGCCGACATCGGAACGGTCTTGAATTATCCGAAGGCGCTGCCGTTTTATCCGGCTTATTCTTATCTCGGACACAAGCCCGAAGATTTTCCCGTGGCGCACGCCAACCAGTCCCGAGTTTTGTCGCTGCCGATTTACCCCGAAATCTCGGACGCGATGATTTCTTATGTTGCAGCTAAAATTGCGGAATTTTTCGGCGACAAAGCAGTGAGGCCGAAATCAGTTGGCGAACAAAGCATCGTCCACATGCGGACATAAATTCGGGCTCGCTCAGGCGCGTCTGATTGATTTCCAGTATGGTTTTTTTCTCTCAAAGGGAAAACCAGCGTCCGTTCGACCTTGGGCGACTCGCCCCCATTTTTTATCCATCTGTTCCATGAGTCGTCTCCGCCAACTGTTTTTTGCCTTGGTTTTGGCCACGGTAGTTGCCGCAACCGGCAGTCACTTGCTCGTCGGCTGGTTGAAGATTAAAACGAGCGCCAGTGAACCTCTTACATTCGGGAAATCGAATGGCGCCCCTCCGGCTTTCCGGGCCGGATCTTCTCTGGCGGATTACGGAATTGATTGGGAGCGGATTGCTGCTCAAACGGACACGGAAATCAAGGCGTGGGGTATAGCGGCAGGTTCTCCCTATGAGTGGGAACAGTTCCAAAAAAAGGTGCCGGAAGCGCGAACCACGTACATCGTGGTGTCGGCCTACGATATGGACGAAGCCAATGTTTGCGATTTCCGCGCCGCTTTGGTTCCGCTGAGTGATACGATTGAAACTCTCAGGGCGATCCACGCAGACTGGCAATATTCGAAACGTGCGCTCAGCCAGTATCCGATGACATGGCTCCGGACATTATTCCCGACACTGGGACGATCACGTGGTGTCATGGGAAGATTACACGAAAACGTGGCAAAGTTGGTAAGACCTTCGGCTGGTTCGTTCGGGACCGAGGTGGGACCAACGCTGGAGGTCGGAAAGGAGAAAGTCGTTGACAGTTACAGGTTACAGAAGGTGAGCGACTGGTCCGAGTCCCAAATCATTGGCAAACTTGCTGCGGAGAGTGCGGCCCTTCAGGGCAGCCGCTCATTCAACGGTCCGAAGAACCTCGCTTTCGAAAGGATGTTGCAATATGGCTGTCAAAGAGGGCCGACCATTGTCATTGTGATGCCAGTATCCCGCTCCTATTCAAAAGAATTCATGTCCGCGGAATTGGTTCAAGAGTTTGAGGCCGCCATAGCCGACGCACACCGCCACACTCCCCGGGTGGAATGGCTTCGTCTGGATCAACTGGCAGGCTTCGATTCAGATCAAAACTTTTGCGACCTCGTCCACATGAATGTACTTGGACAGAAAATTGCCACTGAAGCCTTTCAGGCCTGGCTCAAGCAGATCGCCCGTCAGCCATGATTTTCACCTCTTTCGAATTTGTACTGTTTTTTGCGGTGGTTGTTGGCGTCAGAAGTTGCTTGCGAAACTTCAACGCGGAAAAATGGTTCCTGTTGGCGGCCAGTTATGTGTTCTACATGAGCTGGAGTGTCCCGTGCGGCTTTCTCATTCTCGGAACTTCGCTGACCGATTATTTCGTGGGTGTCGGCTTGGGCCGAATTGAGGATGAACGAAAGCGCAAACTGCTGCTGGTCGTCAGCATTGTGGCGAACCTTGGCGTGCTCGGTTTCTTCAAGTACACGAATTTTTTCCTCGCCAATGCCTCAACCAGCTTGAACGTCTTAGGATTCGAGGTGCCGCGCTGGCATTTCGACATCCTCCTTCCGGCCGGCATCTCGTTCTTTACGTTCCAGAGCATGACCTACACGATCGAGGCCTACCGCCGCAACATCAAGCCATGCCACAACCTCCGCGATTTCCTGCTGTTTGTGGCGTTCTTCCCGCAACTCCTGGCCGGCCCCATAAATCGCGCCGTCAACCTGTTGCCCCAGTTTGCCCAACGGGTGCGGGCAACGGTCTTGGAATTTGAATCAGGCCTCGCGCAGTTCGCAATGGGCGCAGTCAAAAAAATTGTCATTTCCGACCAGATCTCCCCGCACGTTGATATGATATTCGCTTCTCCCGCGAACTACGACGCCTTTACTTTGCTTCAGGGAGTTCTTGGTTATG
Organism: uncultured Bifidobacteriaceae bacterium; assembly: GCA_964536285.1. Classification (GTDB taxonomy): domain Bacteria; phylum Verrucomicrobiota; class Verrucomicrobiia; order Limisphaerales; family UBA11358; genus UBA11358. The sequence continues at coordinate 44,407 of CAZHXG010000003.1, read as the reverse complement.
CCGTTCAAATTTACTGCGATTTCTCCGGCTACTCGGACATGGCGATCGGCTGCGCCCGTATGATGGGGTTTCATTTCATGGAAAATTTTCAAATGCCTTACAGTTCTTTAAGCATCACCGAGTTCTGGCGCAGATGGCATATCTCTCTTTCAAGCTGGTTTCGCGACTACCTGTATATTCCGCTCGGCGGCAGCCGGAAGGGTAAGGCGCGGACTTATATCAATCTTCTTACGACGATGTTGCTATGCGGGCTGTGGCATGGAGCGAGTTGGAATTTTGTATTTTGGGGAGGCCTGCATGGGACTGGGTTGGCGATTCACAGGGCTTGGAAACATCGGGATCCGCTCGCGGCTTTTAAGGAACATGTCCTCTTTCGGTTAGCGTGGAATATGTTTGCGCGTCTCCTGACATTGGGGATGGTGTTGGTCGGTTGGATTTTTTTCCGCGAACATTCATGGACAGCCGCCTGGCAGTATTTGAGTCGTATCTCTACCTGGAGTCATGACGGCACCCGGTTTGCGTCGCCATACATTTTGGCGTCGCTGGCCGCCGTTTTCCTGATTCATCTGGTGACACCCAAGGATTCCAATTGGTCCGTCGATGTTCAAAAGCGGCCCGTTTTCGTGCGAGGGCTTGCGTATGGAGCGTTGCTCTTACTGATTGTTTGCTTCGGAGCGACCGATGCAACGGCCTTCATCTATTTCCAGTTTTAAATTGAAGGTTTTATCATCTGATTGATCATCAGTTTGCGCGCAACCCAATCGCCCCAAAACATTTTACATGCACCTGTCTCCCACACTGGCACTCTTTCTCACGATTGCTTTCATTGTCTATCTCTTTTGGCGGGATATTCGAGAGCAGCGCGGCGTGACCGGAGCCCTTTGGATTCCGCTGCTTTGGCTGACGATCATCGGGTCAAGGTTCGCCTCCCAGTGGCTCGACACTTTCGGTTTGCATCAGGACTCGGACGATTTGGAGGGTGGAAGTCAACTTGATGCAGCGGTATTTGGGCTGTTGATTGTTTTGGGTCTTTATGTTCTGAACCGGCGGCGTGTTCAACTTTCGGAAGTCATCCGGAATAACCGTTGGTTGACGTTTTTTTTCGTCTATTGTTTTCTGTCAATTCTTTGGTCGGATTTTCCCTTGGTGGCTTTCAAACGGTGGTTGAAGGTGCTGGGGCATCCCGTCATGGTTCTTGTGCTTCTTACTGAACCAGATCCCGAGGAGGCCATAATCCGGTTGATGAAGCGATGCGCCTATGTCTGGATTCTGGTTTCCATTCTGTTCATCAAATACTTTCCAGAATGGGGCCGCGAGTTCAATACATGGACGGGAGCGTCTTCCAATACCGGCATTACATTTGGCAAGAATGCGCTGGGAGTGGATTGTTTTATCTTGGGAGTCTTTTTCTTCTGGTATTTTCTTAAAACATGGCGGATGGAAAAGAGCGATGAACGGCGGAATGAGTTGATTTTAATTGCGGTTTTTCTGGGCATGGACGGATGGCTTTTGGACATGGCGCGCAGTTCAAGTTCCCTGGTTTCATTTTTAGTCGCGGCGACCATATTGGTGTTTCTTGGCTTGCGTTCGGTGAACCCGCGGTATATCGGCGCCTATCTGATCGTTGCGATGGTGGTCGGCATGGTGGCAGAAGAGGGGTTTGGCATTTACAGCAGCGTCCTTCAAATTTTGGGGAAGGATCCAACCCTGACCGACCGGACCTTGGTCTGGCAGGACCTCCTACAGATGAAAATCAATCCAATTTTTGGAACCGGGTTTGAAAGTTTCTGGCTGGGAGACCGCTTGAAAATACTTTGGGCCAAGTGGTGGTGGCAACCCAATGAGGCCCACAATGCCTATTTAGAAACTTACTTGAACCTTGGATTGATTGGACTTTTCCTTTTGATCGGTTGGTTCATTGCCACCTATCGAAAGGCGCGCCGAGACCTGATCGACCATCTTGATTGGGGCCGGTTTCGGCTGGCGTTTTTGGTGGCTGTTCTGTTTTACGGTTGGACGGAAGCGGCTTTCAGGGCATTAGATCCTGTCTATTTTGCTTTTTATCTCATTGCCATGGATTATCCGAAGCCCCAATTCGTTCCTGCGGGACAATCACTTGAGTCTGACGGTTTGGAAGAGGAAATGTCATGATTTGAACTTGACGCCAGCCGGATCGGGAATATGGTCTTTTAATTGCTGTTAACAAATCGCTTCGCCGGAGCTGGTCGGATTAGTATCTGCACAGACTTTGGCAAGATTCCGGCATGGTATGAGCTTTGCTTTAAAGTTTCTGAATTGTTTTATGAAATCAAAAAAATCCAATCTTTCATGATGCCGTTGCAAATTATACTTCGGCCACGCATGGGAAGCCGCTCCGCCATTAGGGCTGCTGCTTGGGTGCGTTTCGCTATGCTGGGTGTTCTATTTCTAAGTTCTTTTGCCCGTATGGAAGCTGCCATTATCACCGCGGCCGATGACTCGCAGGCTGCCGTCCAGACCGCCGTGCAAGCTGCCCAGAATGGCGATACGGTCAAGGTTCCCGCCGGAACGGGTGTTTGGACGAGCACCTTGCTTATAGCCAAAAATGTTCAATTAATTGGCGCAGGCATTGGCCAGACGATTATCGTGGATGAGGAATCGCGTTCTGGTTCGGGCGACCATCTCATTACATGGACGACACTTTCCAATGGATTTCCAAGGTTGAGCGGCTTTACGTTTCAAGGAGGCGTGACGAACATTACTCCAGCAGTTGATGGCGCGTTGTCTATTGGTGGAACGTGCGCATCATTTCGGATTGACCATTGCAAGTTCAACCTCCTTTATAATAAAGGGGTGCTAATTTATGAGCCGGTGTTTGGCGTGGTTGACCATTGCACCTTCTTTCAAACTTGGAATAATGGAATAGAGGTTTATGGTAGCGGCATAGCCGGTGATTCGTGGGGGGATGGTTCTTGGGCAACACCCGTGCAATGGGGTAGCACGAACTTCCTTTATATCGAAAACTGCTCTTTTTCATACAGTGGTTATCCTTACCCGTATGTAGATGATGGGTATGCGGGAGCCAGAATAGTATTTCGTTATAACAGTGTCACCAATGAAGGTTTTCAAAACCACGGTACAGAATCCGCGCAGCGAAACCGGGGTTGTAGGGCTTATGAAGTCTACGAAAATACTTTCGTCCAAAACGCGGCAGGCTACAATGCAGGTGACCCCATTTATTTAAGGAGCGGAACAGGCGTGATTTTCAGCAATACGTTCACAGGCTACGCCAATATGATAAGCCTGCTAAATTTCAGATCGACCGGAAACTTTATGCCATGGGGAAGTGCCAACGGCCAGAACGGTTGGGACTCCAACAATATCAGTGGAGCGCTTGCCACAGGGACTCATACGGCAGCGAACAATGCGAATGGTGTTCTTACAGATTCAAGTCAGACATGGACGATCAATCAATGGGTTGGTGGATACGAAGTGCAGGATGTTGCCCTTGGGGGAACGAACACGGGTTCATATTCCCTGATTATCTCCAATTCTGCCCACGACATTTATACCTTGGGAGACCATCTTGGAGTTTTAATTCATTGGACGAACGGAGCGGGTTACAAGATTTATCAATGTTACCATCAACTCGACCAGATAGGTCTTGGGAGTGGAGATTTAGTTGCCGACACGTCTCCCAACAGCGGTATTCCAATCAATACCACGACCGGAACCCCTGTTTGGCCGCATGAGGTTTCCGAGCCGATGTATCAATGGGGAAACACATTAAATGGAACACCAAATGCAGCCATCGGTTCCACTCGCGGTTACGGGGGTTGCAACATCATAATGCTAAATCGGGATTATTTTGACAACACGCCCAAGCCCGGCTACACGCCGCTTGCTTATCCGCATCCTTTAACTTTAACGACAAGTCGGCCGAGTCCGCCTTCTAATTTGGACGCGGGGCCGTCCCCATAGCTGACACAGGGTGTTGCTTTGCCAGGAATCGCTGCTTATTCGCAGTTCAGCTCTCCAAGTTAATTTGTTTTTGACAATTTTTGATGGATACAAAATTCATCGTATCGCCGACTGATCGCATTTTGATAACAGGCTCAAATGGATTTATAGGAGCCAAAGTGGTTGAGTGCCTGCTTGCATACGGCTTCACCAACCTGCGACTTTTTGTCCGCCCAACGAGCAAACTTGCGGCTTTTGAAAAAATTCTGGGAGAATTTCCCGCCGGTAAAAACACCGAAATTATTTCCGGCGATTTGCTTTCTTGCGACGATTGCCGAAGGGCGGCGCAAGATGTTTCAATCGTTTTTCATCTGGCCGCTGGATTTGACAAATCGTTTGCCGGCGCCTTTATGAACTCGGCGCTCGCAACGCGTAATTTGATGGATGCATTCCTTGAACACGGCCGGCCCAAACGCTTCGTCAACGTAAGTTCCTTTGCGGTCTACTCGAATTTGACAATGCAACGCGGCGCGCTGCTTGATGAAACCTGTCCGCTTGAAGACGACCCGCAGGAGCGTTATGATGCCTACGGTTTTGGCAAACTCAAACAAGAGGAACTCGTTAGGGAGTACGGGAAAAATCGCGGATTGCCTTATGTCATTCTCCGTCCCGGAGCCGTCTTCGGTCCCGGCAAGCCTGACTTGAGCGGGCGTGTCGGGATAAACACTTTTGGCTTTTTCATCCATCTTGGAGGCTCGAACCAACTGCCGCTCACATTCGTGGACAATTGTGCCGAAGCGATTGTTCTGGCCGGTATCAAGCCCGGCGTGGACGGCGAAATTTTCAATGTCGTTGACGACGAACTGTTGACCAGCCGCGAATTTTTGTCCGCGTGCAAAGGTGCAAAAAGGTTTTTCTCGATTTGGATTCCGTATCCGTTCGCTTACGGCCTTTGTGCGTTGTGGGAAAATTATTCCAAACGATCGAAAGGACAGCTTCCGCCGGTTTTTAACCGTCGTCGCTGCTCTGCAGAATGGAAGGGCAATCAGTATTCCAATCTAAAACTGCGCCAGCAACTTGGTTGGAAGCCGAAAATCAAAATGGCCAGGGCGATGGATCTGTTTCTGGGCCAATACAAATAATGCTCCGTATTGCCATTATCGGTTGCGGCAAAATCGCCGACCAGCACATGCTTGCGTTCTGGCGGATTCCGGATTGCGCCGTTGTCGCCCTCTGCGACCGCGAATTGCTCATGGCCAGACAACTCGGCGAACGTTTTGGCGTCACCGCCTGCTTTTCTGATTCACAGGAAATGCTGCGCGCATCCAAGCCGGATGTCGTCCACATCACGACTCCGCCACAAGGCCATTTTCCGCTGGCCAAACAATGCCTTGAATCCGGAAGCCATGTCTATCTGGAAAAACCTTTTACCGTCACCGGCAAGGAAGCGGAAGAATTAATACAACTCGCCGAAAGCAGGAATTTAAAAATCACCGCCGGACATAATTATCAATTCACTTTGGAGATGATGGAAATGCGAAAACTTGTCGCGGATGGATTTCTGGGCGGAAAACCCGTTCATCTCGAGAGCCATTGGTCTTATGACTTGAGTGACACCAGTTACGTCGGACCGATTCTTGGCAGCCGCACGCACTGGGTGCGACAGTTGCCCGGCCAGTTGTTTCACAACCTCATCAGCCACGGCATTGCCAAGCTTGCCGAGTTCTTGGATGACGAACTCGTTGAAATTTCTGCCCGCGCACACCAAAGTCCGCTTCTCAAAAATCTTGGCGGACAGGAAGTTCAGGATGAATTGCGTGTTCTCATCCGCGACAAAAACGGGACGACCGCATTTTTCTGTTTCTCGACCCAAATCAAACCCGGCCTGAATTTTTTCCGGATTTGCGGCCCCAATAATTCGATTCTCGTTGATCAGAACAGCGGAAGTTTGATTCGAAACGAAAACAAATCCTACAAAAGTTATCTGACTTATTTCATTCCGCCCTTGAAAAGCGCGCGTCAGAATTTTAGGAATGCACGCGTGAACATGTTCAATTTTTTACGCGGTCGGTTGCATCAGGATTTTGGCATGAAGGAGCTGATTGAACGTTTTTATCAAAGCATCCGCGCAAAAAGTCCGCCGCCAATCCCTTATCGTGAGATCATTTTGACGGCGAAAATCATGGACGAAATTTTCGCGCAGGTTTATTCAAAAAATTCCGCGAAATGAAGTATATCCTAATCACTTCTGCAAGAAACGAAGAGGCGTTCATTGCCCTGACGCTCGATTCGGTCGTCGGCCAGACGCTTTTACCGGAGCGGTGGGTTATCGTTGACGACGGTTCGAGTGATCGCACGGCAGAAATTGTCGACGGTTATGCGAAAAAGTTTCCGTGGATTGTGCTCGTCCGCAGACCAAAACGCGAAGGCCGCAATTTTGCTGCGAAGGCCGATGCTGTGAATGCCGCACTAGCGCAATCGCAAAACCTTGAATTTGAAGTTTTGGGGAATCTCGATGCCGACACTTCGTTTGAACCAGGCTATATGGAATTTTTGATGCGGAAATTTTCTGAAGACCCGCGACTCGGTGTCGCCGGCACGCCGTTCACGCAGGATGGCGGCTACGATTCGACACGCGACAGTTTTGAAGGCGAAAATTACGTCGCCGGCCCGTGTCAACTTTTTCGCCGCGAATGTTTTCGCGAAATCGGCGGTTACGTCGCCAATCCGGCGGGTGGCGTTGACTGGATCGCTGTGATGACTGCGCGCATGAAAGGTTGGACGGCTCGATCCTTTGCAGAAAAACGTTATCATCATCGCCGTTCCATGGGCACGGCGGAACGCAGTGAAGTCGTCGCACTTTTTTCTTATGGCGAAAAGGATTATTACCTCGGCGGTTCTCCGGTTTGGCAATTATTTCGTGTGACCTATCGTCTCGCAAAAAAACCGTACCTATTTGGCGGTCTCGCACTGTTGTTCGGTTACATTTGGGCTGCGTTGCGACGTGTGAAACGTCCAGTCTCGGACGAACTGATGCGATTTCATCGTCGTGAGCAGATGAAAAAACTCAAAACCATCCTGCGTTCACTTTTCAGATTCAAAAAGATGGATAATTTCCGGTTGGAAACCGGGCAGACAAAATTACCTTGATGCAATCAACCGCAACAGTTGCTCCGCTGACCGGCAAAGTTTCAGAAACCTTGGTGAACTTTGCCGGCTGGCTCGATAATTACGGCGAAGTTTCATGGGATCACCAATCCTTTTTCGCCGGGCCAATCGGCAGCCGCGCAAAGGCACTTTACTACAAAAATAAATTGCTCGGCACGGCGGCGGTCGCACCAATGGTTTTCTGCGAGGCGTTTTTGCCGGTTGCCCGCCGTTTGTTTCATCATCCGATTCGCCTGCCGATTGCCGACGCTCATTATGCGATGGGATTTGCATTTCTATACGAGGCAACAGGTGATGCTGCACACCTCGAAAAAGCCATTCGCTTTCTGGATGTTCTCAAGGAAACCCGCAGCGGTGAGTTCAAAGAATTTTGCTGGGGTTATCCGTTTGATTGGGTCACGCGTGTCGGCGTCATCAAATCAGGCACGCCGCTCATCACGACAACGCCTTATATTTACGAGGCATTTCTGCAAGTCCACAAACTGCAACCGCGCGCCGAATGGAAAAAAATCCTCGAATCCATCACACGCCACGCTTATACAGACATCAAGGATTTTAAATTTTCCGGGACTGCGAATACCTGTTCCTACACGCCTTACGATAAGGGCGGAATCATCAACGCTTCGGCTTATCGCGCGTTCATGTTGACAAGCGCGGCGAAATTTTTTGGCAATGACGAGCTTCTAAAAATCGCGGAAGGGAATGTGAATTTTGTTTTGGAGAATCAAAATGCCGACGGCTCCTGGGCTTATGCCAAGGATGCTGTGCGCGATTTTGTGGATCACTTCCACACGTGCTTTGTGATGAAAGCGCTGGCGAAAATCCATCGGCTTACTGGCGAGCAGAAGATTTTTGATGCGCTCAAACACGGCGTGAATTACTATCTCAAAAATCTGTTCGGTGCGAACGGAATGCCCCGGCCATTTTCCAAGGCGCCGCGTTTGACGGTCTATAAATCCGAACTTTACGACTGCGCCGAATGCATCAATCTATGTTTGCTGTTACGGAAGGATTTTCCGCAACTTGAAAAAACCTTGGAAACCGTCGTCTCGGGGATTTTGGAAAATTGGGTCAGGCCGGACGGTTCGTTCCGTTCGCGTAAATTGATTTTCGGCTGGGACAACGTGCCGATGCACCGCTGGGCGCAGTCGCAGATGTTCCGCGCGCTGGCCTTTTATTTGCGCGAGATGTCAGAGAAAGAAGGACAGAGAGTGGAAGCAGGAAGTTAGATGTCGTATGTCAGAAAAAGCTTTAACAGGAATTAAAAATCGGTTGCTACAGCAACTGGCGATGTTTGCTCCCGGAGGCTTTGGTTTGCGGGTTGCCCTGCACCGGCTCCGAGGTGCTCGCATCGGCAAAGATGTCTGGATTGGTTACGGGGCGCTCATCGAAACGGCCTACCCCAACATGGTGACAATTGGGGATCGTGTTGTTATTGGAATCCGATCCACAATCATGGCCCATTTTCAAGAGATTGGCGGGGTAACGATTAAGAATGACGTTTATGTTGGGACGTGTGCAGTGATTTTGCCTGGTGTCACCATAGGAGAGGGAGCCGTAATCAACGCCGGAAGTGTTGTCACAACGTCCGTGCCACCGATGACGGTGGTGCAAGGTAACCCCGCCAAACGTGTGGCTCTGTGCGGCGTTCCGCTTGGGCTGAAAACGTCGAGAGCGGACTTTATGAAACACTTGAAAAGGCTTGATGAAAAGTGACGAAGGCCGGGAGTTTAAAAACTTTTATCATTATAATTATGGAGATTCATGACATTGCGACTGCCTTGCGCGGGTTGATTCGAGAACGATTTGGAGTCCCTGAAAATGACCCCGACTTCAACGACGATGTTGACTTGTTCAATTACGGATATATTGATTCCTTTGGAGCCGTTGAATTGACCGGTTTGATTGAGAAGCGGTTCTCCATCAAGTTTACAAACTCCGACTGGGTAACTTTTCCATTAAGCACCATCAAACAAATATCAGATTTTATATCCAAGCGGCAAAAAGGAGAACTGTAAAATGTCACATCATATCAGTATCCCAATTAGCAATATTGATGCGGATTCCCGTTCCCAACTGGAATACGCGCTAACCTTTGTGTCAGAAGATATCGTATCCTACAAAATTAACGAGGCCAATTCGCTCATCGAGGTCGAGGTGTCCGCGGAAGCCGCGCGCGAATCGGTGTCCCAGAAAGTTCAGGAACTGGTCAAGCGCTATCAGCAACGCGAATTCGGTTTGTCGAACACCGTTGAGTTCAAATCCGAGCGCGAACTGCCGGTGATTGACGCCTGGTCGGAACTGCTGGCGCGCAAATGGGTGACGCCGGTGGGACAGGGGCATGTCATTCTGCGTGGCCAGGCGGCGCAGTTGCTAAGTTTGATAGATGCCAAGGTCAATGCCTTTGCCCGCACGTTTCAGGCGGAACGCGAGTTTTATCCCGCGACCATTCTTTGCAAAACCCTCGACCGCATCCACCACTTCACCTCGTTTCCGGAGCACATAGATTTCGTCGCGCATCTGAAGGGTGATTTGGACGTGCTGAACAAGTTTTCCGGCGAGTGCCGGGAACAAGGATGGTCTCCGGCGCTGCATGAAGGCCGCATGGGAGAAAATGATTTCGCTATCTGTCCATCTTGTTGTTATCACTGCTATGAAGGGATGGAGGACTGGCAGCTCGATGCTCCCGGAAGGTGCACGACGATGGCCGTGGCCTGCCACCGGTATGAGGGGGCGAATCACCGCACCATGACCCGGCTTCGGGCGTTTACGCAGCGCGATGTGGTGTGGGTCGGCCACCCGCGTTTTGTGATGGAAGGACGAGCTAAAGCCGAGGAGCAGATTGTGCAATGGGCCAAGGACTGGGAACTGGTCGGCACATTTGAAACGGCCAATGACATGTTCTTCACCCAGGATTATGCCGTCAAGGCATCCTTTCAGCGGCAACAGCAAGCGAAAAAAGAATTGCGATTGCTAATCCCATTCGAGAAACAGTCCATCAGTGTTTTCTCCTCCAACTTTCACGCCATGACTTTTGGCAAGGCATTCAATATCACGTTGAATGGCCGCCCGGCCACCAGTGCGTGTGTCGGTTGGGGTTACGAACGCTGGGTCTATGCGATTTTCAGCCAATTTGGATTGGATTGTAAACAATGGCCGGCTCGATTGCGTGAAGAATTTGCAAGTCATGTGAAGGTCATAGCCGCGTGAGTATGACGACGATTGAGGATCTGACCCAGCCCCATTTTGATTTGGTTGCCACGTGGCTTTCAAACCGCGAAATCAACCGGTGGCTGACCGCAGAATGGCGGGACGAAGTTGCGACCGCAGTTTTGGTGGCAGTGATGATTCGTAACAAAAAAAACCGGGTGTTTCTGGTGCGATGGAATGGTCAGCCGGTGGCACTAACGGCTCTGGCGGATATTGATTCTGCGGACGCGACTGCAATGGTCTGGTATCTTTTGGGCGATTCAGCACTGTCAGGGCGGGACATCGTTTCCAACGCCTTGAAACAAATGGCGAGAAAATGTTTTCAGGAACTCAAGCTGGAATCGCTTTATGGCTGGGTGATGGAAGACAACCTCGCCTCGGCCAGGGTTTTGCAGAAAGCCGGATTCCGCGAGGCCGGGAGACTTCGGCGGGCCGCCTGCTCGAATGGTCGCCGGGTTGACCGGATTTACTTTGACCTGTTGGCAAGTGAATGTCCCGCGGTTTGATTTAGCGAACCTCTTGGTTTTTCAAGCGAGGCAACGGCAACCATGAAAGTGCTTTTCCACACCCAACCGTCCCCGACCGTTGCAAATTTGCAGCGCCTGGCGGAGTGCGTTGGGATCGCCTGCGAATCAGTCGAGGTTGGGAGTATTGGTTTGCTTGGTTCGGTAACGCGGGAAATAACCTCGCAGAAAATGTCGGCCATCATATTAGATGTTGGAAGCCTGAAGAATGAATTTAATCAGAACGCGCTTGCAGAATTGGCAGCACATCTTAGCAAATGCGACGCGGCGATTCTGCTGTTAGTATCCGAGTTGGACGAATCTGCGGATTGGTTCTTGAAGGCTCTAACCATTGATGCCGTTCGCGGGGTGGTATCGGGTGGACGCGCGAGTCGCGTGACTTTTCCAAAAGATTCAGGAGCTTTAAGTGAAGAGTTGGCGTCTTATTCTTTCGCCCGTGAGCCGGATGAAGCTTTGAGCCTGAACATTTCTTCTGCGGGCAAAGTGGAAATGATAATGATGCTGGATCAAGCACCTGCGTTTGTGCGTGTGAGTGTCGGCAAGGCGAACGTTTTTATTTGGGCTACGGACGCGGTCTTCGATGTTTTGCGGCCATTGGCGGCGGAAAAGGAATTTGAACTGGCTGCGGACAAATACATTCCCGTCATAATTTTTTTGAGATTCGCTTTTGGGGATCAATGTTGGCGCAATCCAAGCCTGGGTGCCGGCATAGTCATTGACGATCCGCTGTTGAAGAATAACTACGGCTTCATCAACTTTCCCAAGCTGCTCGAATCCGCCCGCAGATATGGTTATCATGTCACCTTGGCATTCATTCCTTGGAACCATTGGCGCAGCCGCGCGGCGAAGGTGCAATTGTTTCTCGATCACCCGGACTGCTTCAGTATTTGCGCCCACGGATGCGATCACACGAACAAGGAATTCGGCTCGACGGATTACGCAGACCTGTTGAGCCGGAATTATGTGGCGCACCAACGCATGGAGCAGCATCGCGAACGGACGGGGCTGGTGAGCGAACCGCTGATGGTCTGTCCGCAGGAGCAATATTCGCTGGAAGCCATGCGGGCGTTTGCCGACAGCCGGCAGTTCATCGGCGTGGTTTGCACCGCCTGTATGCCGCGGAATTTGGCGGCCCCCGCCATGTGCGGCGCGGATCTGCTGTTGCCGGCCCAGGATTCATTTTTTGGCTTTCCTGTTTTCAAACGGCACTATTGGACCGACATGTCCGTTTTCGCAATGGCTTTGTTCCTGGGCAAGCCCGCCATTCTGGTCGAGCATCATGAATTTTTCCGCAACGGGCCGGGCGGCACGGAAATGTTTGTTTCAGGATTGTCGAAACTCAATCCCCGAATCAAATGGACCTCACTCGCCGAAACCGCAAAGCGCACTCATTTGCGACGTCGACTTTCGGCAGGTCGGCACGAAGTGCGTTTCTTCACCGATGATTTCAACTTGAAACACGAAGACGAAACGGCAGCGGAGTATCGGCTGGTCAGAAGAATTCCCGCGGCAACGCCGATCCGGCGGGTAATTGTGAATGGAGTGGAAACTCCGTTCGCGCGGGAAGAAGATTTGATCACGTTCGGGATTCGTGCTGCCACTCCGCAAATTTTTCAGGTCCAAGTCGAGGTGGCTCCCATCAAGCCGGCGAAGGAATATTCCGCCGGGATCAAATACCGGGCGTCCGTCGCCTTCCGGCGCGGCCTGTCGGAATTCAGGGACAACGTGATTGCGCGCAACGATTTTGTGTTACGAGCCGCCAGGGTGCTGGCAAAAAAAATGAAACAAACGAGCGGTTAGTCAATCGGATTGCACTTCACGCCCGACCCCCGCGTAAAAAAATATGTGTGGCATTTGCGGACAAATTAAAATTGCAAGCGACGAACCGGTGGATCAAAAAACTATCCGCCGGATGGCGCAGACAATTTTTCATCGCGGCCCGGACGATGACGGTTATTTTTTCGACGGCTCCGTCGGGTTGGGCTTTCGCCGCCTCTCGATCATTGATCTCTCCGGCGGTCACCAGCCGATGGCCGATGTCGAGGAATCCGTCTGGATTGTGTTCAACGGCGAGATTTACAATTACAAGGAACTGCGCGCCGAACTCAAAGCGCTTGGCCACAAATTCCGCACCAGTTCGGACACCGAAGTCATTATTCACGGTTACAAGCAATGGGGACTGGATGTGTTCAATCATCTGAATGGCATGTTCGGCGTGGCGATTTGGGACGTGAAAAAACGGCGGCTTGTCGTGTCGCGCGACGCGATGGGCATCAAGCTGATTTATTACAAAATCACGGACGGTAAATTAAGCTTCGGCTCGGAAATCCGGCCGGTGCTCGCGGCGGAAGATTCGGTTCCGCAAGTGGACCCGACGGCGGTGAATTTGTTTTTGCGGTTCCGCTACACGCCGTCGCCGCTGACGATTTTTAAAGGCGTGCGCAAACTCGCGCCTGGCACGATGCTCGTGGTGGAAAATGGAAAATACCGCGAGGAGCGCTGGTACAATTTCAAGCCGGAACCGTTTGCAAGTCCTCCATCTGACAAGGAGGCGACGGAGGAGTTGCTCAATTTGTATCGCGGTGCGGTGAAACGACATCTTTTGAGCGACGTGCCGGTCGGCATTTTGTTGAGCGGCGGGCTTGATTCCGGATTATTGCTGGCCTTGATGAACGAGCGTGGCCGCGACTGGCCTGCTTACACGATCGGTTACGGAAATACTTATGCGGATGACGAACTGGTTGATGCCGCCGAGACCGCTTCGCTTTTGGGCGCGCGGCATAATCAGGTGACGCTTGACCAGGCCGAATTTGAAAAAGCTTTGCCGAATATCATCAGATTTTTGGAGGAACCCGTAGCAGCTTCGTCCATCGTGCCGATGTATTTCGTGTGCAAGCGCGCGCGGCAGGATGTGAAGGTTGCGCTCATCGGGCAGGGGCCGGACGAATTGTTCGGCGGGTACAAACGGCATCTCGGCGTGCATTACGGAAATTTTTGGCGCGGGCTGCCGGCCGGAATTCAATCCATCGTCGGGGCGATCATTTCAAGACTGCCGCGCAATGAAACTTTAAAACGTGGAGTGCATTCATTAGGCGTCGGGGATCGGCTGACGCGTTATCAGGATGTCTTTTCACTGGTTCCAGAAGAAGTGGTGAACGGACTTTTCCGTGATGCGGGCGGACAGACTTCCGGCATGGTTGATTATTGGCAGTCGCTCTTGCCGCAAATGGAAAAGCTCGACGAACTTGGCGGGTTTCAACTTTTGGAAATCCGTTCATCGCTGCCGGACGAACTGCTGATGTATGCCGACAAACTTTCAATGGCGCACAGCCTTGAGGCTCGCGTGCCTTATCTGGATCGCACGATTGTCGAATTTGCCCAGCGTCTTGGCGCCAGTTTCAAAGTTCGCCTCGGGGAAAGAAAATGGATTCATCGCCGTGTCTGCGAAAAATTCCTACCGCGCGCGATTTTGAAACGAAAGAAACGCGGATTTGCGGTGAATGTCGTTGACGCGTGGTTCAATTCCGTGACGAAGGGAAAAATTTCCGAACTGCTGCTCGATGAAGATTCGCTCATGTTCGGTTTGCTCAAGCCGGCACCGGTGAAAAAATTATTGGAAGAACATCAATCGCGCCGGCAGGACAACCATAAGCTTCTATTCAGTCTTGTGGTGTTTGAGCAATGGTTGCGCGAAGTGCATTCGGATTTGAAAGCTTAAGGAATTAAAATGTTGATTGGCAAAACCGAAATCAGTGTTTCCGGACGCGTCTTGAAGATCGCAAAGCTGCGTCACGAATGGTTTGAATATCTGGACGACCCGATGGCTTTCATCGGGGAAATCCGGCGTGCGCATGTCGCGGACATTCTCATATTTTTGCAGGAGGCTCATATCGAGCGTCCGTCATTTTCCTTTCGCAAGGAAGTTGCCAGCAATTCGCTGCTGACATTCAAGAGTTTTGACGATTGGTGGAACGGCCTGCATTTCAAGGCGCGCAACAAGGCGCGGAAGGCCCAAAAGAGCGGCGTCGAGCTGCGCCCGGCAAAATTGGACGACGATTTTGTGCGCGGCGTCGAGGTCATTTACAACGAATCGCCGCTTCGTCAGGGTAGAAAGTTTACGCATTACGGGAAAAATTTTGAGACGATCAAGAACGACTTGAGTTCATTCCCCGAATGCACGTTTTTCATCGGTGCTTATCACAAGGACAAACTCATCGGGTTCATGAAATTGTTTGAGGGGAATAAAATTCTGCGCACGGTGCACATCATCGCCAACTTCGCCGACCGTGACAAATGTGCGATGGACGCATTGATCGCAAAAGCGGTGGAGATCGCCGACCAGAAGAAAATATACCATCTGCATTACGGTGATTGGGCGCATCGTGGACTGGGTGCGTTCCGCGTGAAATTCGGTTTTGAGCGGCACGATTGTCCGCGTTATTTTGTGCCTTTGACCTGGCGTGGCGAATGGGCGTTAAAAACCGGGATGCACAAGCCGCTTCGCGACCGGATTCCGCAAAGTTGGATTGATCGCATGGTCAGCGTGCGAAAAAAAATATATTCATGGAGGTTCGGCGCTGAAAAATCCGTCGCAGAAAATTAATCCGATTTTCCGGAGAGGTGGCTGAGTGGCTTAAGGCAGCAGTCCCTCACGGGGTTGTTATGCGGCAAAACCGCATCGGAGGTTCAAATCCTTCCCCTCTCCGCCAATTTCAAAATCATCGAAATGCCGGTTCAATTTCAAACTTTCCTGCTTCCATGCCCGGAATAGCTGGAATCATCAGTCGCCGTCCGGCTGACGAGTGCCAGTCACTCGTCAAGGCCATGGTCATGTCCATGCAACACGAGAGTTTCTACAAATCTGGAACTCACTTTGCTTCAGAAATGGGGATTTACTGCGGCTGGGTTGCGCTCGAAGATTCTTTTTCGGCAGGGCAGACTTTTTTTAACGAACAGCAGGACATGTCCCTGATTTTTTCCGGCGAATGTTTCTTGGATTCTGAAATCGGGATGATGCTTAAACAAAAAGGCCATGCGGTCGGTGACGATAAGGCCGGCTGGCTGGTGCATCTTTATGAAGAGCATGGCCAGAAGTTCTTTGAAAAGTTAAACGGCCTGTTCAGCGGCTTGTTGATTGATAAACGGCAGGGCAGGGCGTTTTTGTTCAATGACCGCTACGGCAGCCAGCGGATTTATTTTCATGAAGCGAAAGACGGTTTTTATTTCGCCAGCGAAGCCAAGGCGCTGCTGCGGATTTTACCGGAGTTCCGAGAATTCGACGCGGAAGGTGTCGCGCAGTTTCTGGCCTTCGGCTGCATCTTGAGCCAGCAGACTTTGTTCCGGGGAATTGAAACGCTTCCCGGCGGCTCGGTCTGGACTTTTCAAAATGAAAAATGGAGCAGGGGAAAATATTTTTCACCGGAAATCTGGGAGCAGCAATCGGCACTTTCAGCCGGGGATTTTGAAGACAAATTTCAACAAACGTTCAAGCGCATTTTGCCGCGCTATTTTGAATCCGGATCGAAGATCGGGATCGCGCTCACGGGCGGACTCGACACGCGGATGATCATGGCCTGCCGTCCGCGAGATGGTCGCAATCAGACCAGTTATACTTTTTCCGGCAAGAGTGGCGAGACCATGGACGACAGGATTGCGGCGCGTGTCGCCGCTGCGTGTGGTTTGGAACACCATCTCCTGCGTCTCGGCCCGGATTTCTTTTCCGATTTTGCGACGAATGCCGACCGGACGGTTTATCTCACGGATGGCTGCCTCGGAATTTCCGGTGCGCATGAAATTTATTTTCATCGCATGGCGCGAAAACTGGCGCCGGTGCGATTGACCGGCAATTACGGCAGCGAGGTTTTCCGTGGTGTTTCCACTTTCAAACCGGTTCCGCCTTTGCAAAATCTTTTTAATCGGGATTGGAGCAAGGCTGTAAATTCCGAGGCGAAAAATTTTTCCGCCGAAAAATCGCAACCGATGACCTTCGCCATCTTTAAGGAGATTCCGTGGAATTTATTTGGAAGTCTGGCCGCCGGTCGCTCGCAGGTCGTTTTTCGCACGCCCTATCTGGACAATGAATTGGTCGCGCTGGCTTATCAATCGCCGGAACACATCCGAAAATCGTCGCTGCCGGCGTCGCGCCTTGTCAAGGCGAACGACCCGGCGTTGAGCGCAATCCCGACCGACCGGGGATTTGCCGGTGACAATTCCGGCTTGAAATTTTTGTGCCGCCGCGTTTTTTCGGAATTCGCTTTCAAAATGGACTATTACAACAATGAAGGTTTGCCTCGACCGCTCGCGCCATTCGACCCCGCTTTCAAATCCGTCGCATCAAAGTTGAAACTGGCAGGTCTGCACAAGTATTTGCATTACAATAATTGGTTTCGCTGCGAACTGTCCGGCTATTTGCGAAGCGCGCTTGCCTCGCCGCAAGTCCGGCAAAGCGAATTTTGGAATTCCGGTTTTTTGAATCGCATGGCGCACGAGCACATCGCCGGACGAAAAAATCATTCGCTGGAAATCAACGCTGTGTTGACGCTGGAAGCCGTCGAACGGTTGTTGTTCCGCGAACTCCCACGCGAACTTTGATTTTCCGATGGAAAAATTCTCATGAACATCTTGATCATAAAACTTGGCGCGACGGGTGACGTGGTGCGGACAACGCCGCTGCTGAAGCGATTGAGCGGTCATTTCTCGTGGATCACGGCGGCAAAAAACGTGTCGCTCCTCGAAGGCTTGAAGCAGGACTTGCGGAGCGTTTCGTGGGAACAGCGGGAATTGTTCCGCGACAAGGCTTACGACCTTGTCATCAACCTGGAAGACACGATTGAAGTCGCGCAATTTCTCCAGACGATAAAATTTGGAAAACTTTTCGGCGCTTACGCAAATTCAAACGGCGCGCTGCATTACACCGACGATTCGCGCGGCTGGTTTGATTTGAGCCTTATCAGCCGGTTTGGGAAAAAGGAAGCGGACGGATTGAAACTGAAAAATCGCCGCACTTATCAGGATTTGATTTTTGACGGGATAGGCCTTTGCTTTGAAGGTGAAAAATACTTGCTGCCGGAACCGGCGAAAACGGATTTGGTCGGCGACGTTGCCATTTCACCCAAGGCAGGCCATGTCTGGCCGATGAAAAATTGGGCTTACTACGACAAACTCAAAATCGAACTTGAGAAAAAAGGTCTGAAGGTGAACGTGCTCCCGGAGAGGCCGACGCTGCTCGAACATCTGGGCGACGTAAAAAATCATCGTGTACTCGTCAGTGGCGACAGTCTGCCGATGCATCTCGGTCTCGGGGCTGGCACGCAATGCGTCTCGTTGTTCACCTGTACGAGTCCGTGGGAGATTTGCGACTATGGACTCCAGCAAAAAATCGTTTCGCCACTGCTGGAAGAATTTTTCTACAAACGCGAGCGCGATGAACGCGCGACCATGGCGATTTCCGTTGAACAAGTCCTTGATGCGGTTATGAAGCAACTGAAATGAAAGATGCTCAAATAAGTTTGTTGACTGCAGGCCGCGACAAGCCATACGCACTTGGTTTGGCATCAGCGCTGATTACGGCGGATGTTGTTTTTGATTTTATCGGCAGTAACGAAGTGGACAGCCCGGATTTGCACGGCAATCCACGGGTCAATTATCTGAATTTGCGCGGCGACCAAAATGTGGACGCCGGTGTGCCGCGAAAAATGTGGCGGGTTTTGGTCTATTATTTCCGGTTGATCGGTTACGCGATGACATCACGGCCCAAAGTGTTTCATATTTTATGGAACAACAAGTTCGAACTGTTCGACCGGACGCTGTTGATGCTGTTTTACAGACTGCTCGGCAAAAAAATCGTCTTCACGGCGCACAACGTCAACGCGGGCAAGCGGGATGCGAACGATTCGCTGTTGAACCGGTTGTCGCTTAAAATCCAGTATCGTTTGTGCGATCATATTTTTGTTCACACTGAAAAAATGAAGGAGGATCTGATTTCCGAATTTGCCGTTTCAAGAAATAGAGCCAGCGTCATTCCGTTCGGGGTCAATAACACCGTTCCGAACACGGCATTGACGCCTGCGGAAGCGCGCCGGCGACTCGGTTTGAACGCGCAAGACAAGGTGATTCTGTTTTTTGGCAACATCGCGCCTTACAAAGGGCTGGAATTTCTGGTCACCGCTTTTGAACAGACCGCAAAAAAGAATTCAACTTATCGGCTCATCATTGCAGGCAGACCGAAAGGTTGCGAAGATTATTGGAACGAGTTGCGCAAAAAGATAGACCGGAGCGCCGCCCGTGACAAAATGGTTTTGAAAATCGAATATGTGCCGGATGCGGAGACGGAGATTTACTTCAAGGCTGCCGATGTTCTGGTTTTGCCTTACACGCATGTCTTTCAAAGCGGCGTGCTTTTTCTCGGCTACAGTTTCGGTCTGCCGGTGATTTCGGCGGACGTCGGCTCGTTGAAGGACGAAATTGTCGAAGGTAAAACAGGTTCCGTGTTCGAGGCGGGAAATGCGTTTGCGCTCGCGCGTGCGATTGAAAATTATTTTGAGAGCGGCTTGTATCAGGAATCGGACGGTCGCCGCCGGGAGATCCAGGATTTTGCGAACGAACGATATTCCTGGAAAAAAGTCGAGACGATAACGACGGCGGTCTATTCGAGCTTGTTGCACATGGAAAGTCACCCCCCGCATTGCGCCGCTAAAAGAACATGAAACCCTTGGTTTCCATTCTCATTCCGGCTTACAACGCCGGGCCGTGGATTGCCGACACGATCAAGTCGGCGCTGGCGCAAACGTGGCCGCGCAAGGAAATCATCGTCGTTGACGACGGCTCGACGGACAACACGCTTTCAGTCGCGCGGCAGTTTTCTTCCGAAGGAGTCACTGTCGTCACGCAAGAAAACCAGGGTGCGGCGGCGGCTCGCAACCATGCTTTTTCGCTGGCGCAAGGCGATTACATCCAATGGCTGGATGCGGATGATTTGTTGTCACCGGACAAAATCGCAAGGCAGATGGAAGCGGCGGAAAAATGCGGGGACAAGCGCGCTCTCTTTTCCTCCGGCTGGGGATATTTTATTTTCCGTCCGCGCAAGGCAAAATTTGTTCCCACGTTGCTTTGGGAAAACCTGACGCCGTTGGAATGGCTGCTGCGAAAATGGGAGAACAATCTGCACATGCAGACGGCGACCTGGCTCGTCAGCCGCGAATTGACGGAAGCCGCCGGCCCGTGGGATGCGCGGCTGCTGGGCGACGACGACGGCGAGTATTTTTTCCGCGTCATCAAGACGAGCAACGGCATCCGGTTTGTGCCGGACGCGAAAGTCTTTTACCGTATCTCCGGTTTCAGCCGGTTGAGTTACATCGGGCGTTCGGATGAAAAAATGGACGCGCAATTTTTGGGAATGAAGATGCAGATCGGTTATTTGCGCTCGATGGCGGACGATGGGCGGGTTCGCGCCGCGTGCATGACTTATCTACAGGCGTGGTTGATGCTTTTTTATCCGGGACGCATGGACATCGTTGAACAAGCGCAAAAACTCGCTGTCGATCTGGGCGGACAACTACCGCCGCCAAAATTATCGTGGAAATATGATTGGATTCAGAGAACACTGGGATGGGCGGCGGCGAGGAAAGCGCAGATCAATTACAATGAATGGAAGGCGTCGACCCTGCGTTCATGGGATAAGGTGATGTTCTACTTGGAAAAACGCGCCGACAACTGAATTTTTATGACACAACGATTGATCATTGAGGCCGGACGCACGGAACGCCAATACTGGCGCGATTTGTGGCGATATCGCGAACTGTTTTATTTTCTCGCGTGGCGCGATTTTTTGATCCGCTACAAACAAACTGCCGTGGGAGTGGCGTGGGCGCTGATACGTCCCATTCTCATGATGCTCGCCCTGACGATGATTGGTAAATTGGGAAATCTGAACACTGGCGGCGTGCCCCGCCCGCTTTTTTACTTCAGCGCTCTTTTGCCGTGGGTGTTTTTTTCAGCGGCTTTGTCGGAAAGTGGAAACAGTCTGGTGAACAACGCGAACTTGGTCTCAAAGATTTATTTTCCAAGGCTGGTCGTGCCGGTGAGCAGTGTCATCGTCAACTTCGTCGACTTTCTCATTTCGGCAATCTTTCTGGTGATTCTGATGTTCTATTACCACTTTGCTCCGCCTCACGCCATTATGCTGTTGCCGGTTTTTCTTTTATTGCTGTTTGCCGCCTCGTTCGGCGCTGGAGTGTGGATCTCCGCGCTGACAGTCAAATATCGCGATTTTCGTTTCATCGTCCAATTTATTGTCCAATTCGGCGTTTATGTGTCGCCCGTGCTGTTGATGACCAGCAACGTTCCGGAAATCTGGCAGTGGCATCACCATGAAATCCCGGCCCGGTTGCTTTATTCATTGAATCCGACGGTGGGAATCATTGACGGGTTTCGCTGCTGCATTGTCGGAGGAGAAAATGCGATTTATATGCCCGGGCTTGTTGCCTCCATCATTGGCGTGGTTCTTCTTATCGGGACCGGGCTTTGGTATTTCCGAAAAATGGAACGGACCTTCGCAGACACGATTTGAAAAGTAGGCCAGAAAGGCCGGAATGATTATGAGCGATAACATCATCAACGTTGAAAAACTTTCGAAGAGTTACTCCATCGGTCACCGGGCTGACGAATGGGTCGGCGGCTTGCGCCATGACATCGAAGAAGCGCTGCGCAATCCGTTGAAATGGATTAAAAAGCGGAATGCAGTGAAGGAGGAATTTTGGGCACTCAAGGATGTGTCCTTTTCAGTGAAAGCCGGTGAGGTGGTGGGAATCATCGGACGCAATGGTGCCGGCAAATCCACGTTGCTGAAAATTTTAAGCCGCATCACGGAGCCGACGACCGGACGCATCGAGATCAATGGCCGTGTGGCGAGCTTGCTGGAAGTCGGCACGGGTTTTCATGGCGACCTGACCGGGCGCGAAAATATCTTTCTCAACGGCGCGATTCTGGGGATGACCAAGGCGGAGATCACGCGGAAGTTCGATGAAATCGTGTCGTTCTCTGAAATCGAAAAATTTCTGGACACGCCGGTGAAGCGATATTCCAGCGGCATGTATATGCGCCTGGCATTCGCGGTCGCGGCGCATCTGGAGCCCGAAATTTTGATCGTGGACGAAGTGCTGGCGGTGGGCGACTCGGCGTTTCAGAAAAAATGTTTGGGCAAAATGCAGGAAGTTTCCAAGAGCCATGGACGGACGGTGTTGTTTGTCAGCCATAACATGGCGGCAGTCCTCCAGCTCACTTCCCGCGCGGTGGTGATGGACAAGGGACGTGTGCGTTTTTACGGGCCGACCGAACAGGCGGTGGAAATTTATGCCGGATCGGTCGGGAATGATTCGACGGTTTTTTTCCCGGTGGACAATCTGCCGCGCATATATCTCGGCGCACAAATCGCCCGTTTCGTTTCGTTTCGTTTTGACCGCCCCGCGCCGATTTTCGATTCAAGCGAGGACTTCAGTTTTTTTGCAAAAGTCCGGGCCCTCGAAGACATACCTCAATTAAGATTCAGCATGACCATTTTCACTGCCGAAGGGATTCCAGTGGGCAGTTGTTTTGGCGGCGAACGTCCCGGCCTGTCGCGCGGGCAGGAGACGGAAGTGAAAATTTCCATTTCACATCTGCGTCTGGCTCCCGGTCGTTACTGTTGTTCCGTGGCCGTGGGCAAGGGGAATCACCGCACCGGCCATGTGGACTTTGATGCGGTGAACGACACTCTGGCGTTTGAAGTGCGTCCCGAAGAAGGCTCTTTGGGAACGCTTTCCGTCTGGCATCGCAATTGGGGATCGGTCGCCTTTCCCGACTTGAACTACTAATCCATGCCCACGCTCAACCCTCCAAAATTGGAACCGTCTTTGGATTTGCAAAACGCTTACGCCGAAAAGGGAATGGATTATTTTGAAAATTCGCGTCCGGATATGCTGGCTTTTTTTCCACCGCACGCGCGCCGGGTTTTGGATGTCGGCTGCGGCAGCGGCGCGTTCGGACGGACATTGAAAGACAAGTTCGGATGCGAAGTCTGGGGCGTGGAGCCGGATTTAAAATCTTCAGAAAAAGCGGCTGGACAACTTGACCATGTTGTACACGGTCGCTTTGACAAAAAAACAGAGTTACCCGCGGCATTTTTCGACTGCATTTTTTTTAACGACGTTTTGGAACATATGATTGACCCGGCTTTCACACTGCGACTTGCACGGAAATTTTTGACTCCGACAGGCAAGGTCGTGGCTTCAATCCCCAACATCGCGCATTTTCCGACCGTCTGGCGGCTGGTGGCGCAGGGGCAATGGGAATATACCGAGCGCGGCATTCTCGACCGCACGCACCTGCGCTTTTTCACCCGCCGGAGCATCCACCGGCTTTTTGAGGAAGCGGGATTTTCAGTCAAGACGATTCAAGGCATCAATGAATTCTTTGAGATGCAGCCCGGCGACGCGCGGTTGTGGAAAATTTACCGGATATTTTCATGGCTACCGCACCGGCACATCCGCGACATGGCCTATTTGGAATTCAGCGTCGTGGCCGAATTCAAACCGTCGGCATGAACCGCCGCCATGAATGGTAACATCCATATTGAACCATCCCATGCCGGCTGAATTGACAACGCCTATCGCACCCACAACGTCAACAGAACCACCTCTTTGGTCGGTGATGATTCCCTGTTACAACGCGCGGCCAGATTATCTCGAAGCGGTTTTGCGAAGCGTATTGCAACAAGCTCCCGGACGATCGGAAATGCAGATTGAAATCATAGATGACTGTTCGCCGGACGGTGCGCCGGTGGAACTGGTGCGGAAAATCGCGGGCGACCGCGTCGCCATTCACCGCGAAGAAAAAAATCTGGGGCTGGCCGGCATCTGGAACCATTGCATCGAGCGCGCAAGAGGGAAATGGGTTCACATCCTGCACCAGGACGATCTGCTGCTGCCGGGATTTTACAAAAAATTAAAGGCTGGAACGGAATCGCCTGCCGCGCCGGGACTGCTTTATTGCCGTCACGCTTTCATGGACGCGCAAGGCCGCCGATCTTCGCTGTCATACCTCGACGAGGAAAAGCCCGGCTGTCTTAGCGAGGCATTGCCGCGCATGGCGCGTGCGCAAATGATCCAGACTCCGGCGGTGGTCGTGCGCCGTTCGGCCTATGAAGCCCTCGGCGGCTTCCGGTCGGACTTGTGCTTCACATTGGATTGGGAAATGTGGTGCCGCATAGCCAGACAATTTCCGGTCTGGTACGAACCGGAGGTTCTCGCCTGTTACCGGATGCATCCCGACAACGCCACCTCGCGGTTCATGGCGGAAGGAAGTGACATCGAAGACATAAGAAAGTGCATCAAGATTATTAGCGGCTATCTGCCTGACCCAAAAATCGGCGCCGAGGTCAGGCAATCCGCTCTTAAGCAATACGCTCTGTACGCCATGAACAGTGCGGAGGCTTTAGTCGGCGCCGGCAAGCTGGCCGCCGCCTTGCGGCAGATCCGCGGCGCGTTTGGTTGCGATTTTTCGTTGAAAATTTTAAAGGACACGCTGGTTCTCACGCCCGCAATCATGCGGGAAGCGGTGAAAAACATTTTTTAAAAAAAATCATGCCCGACCTTTCCGTCATCCTTTGCACCCACAACCCGCGACCGGATTACCTGCGCCGCACACTGGAATCGCTCGCCACGCAAACGCTCCCGAAGGAACGATGGGAGTTGCTGATCGTGGACAACGCCTCGGAGCCGCCGCTGGCGGAACGCTGCGATATCGCCTGGCATCCGCAGGGACGGCACGTCCGGGAAGACCGTCTGGGACTTACCTTTGCCCGCCTGTGCGGCATCAAGGAATCCACAGGCCAATTGCTGGTCTTTGTGGATGACGACACTTTGCTGGCTCCTGATTATTTAGAAAATGCACTAGTCATCGTGGCGCAGCATCCATATTTGGGCGCTATCGGTGCTGGAATTGTAAAGCCGGAGTATGAAATCCAGCCGCCGGCGAAACTGAACTCGTTGCTGTTTCTGCTGGTGATACGAAACTCGTCCTCGTCGCGCTGGAGCAACAATCCGCAGGACACTTCTTGCGTGCCATACGGAGCCGGGCTGTGTATCAACCGCAAGATCGCCGAGCAATTCACCGCGCTCACCGAAAAACTCAAGACCAACATGGTGCTGGGCCGAAAGGGCAAACAGTTGTTTGCACATGAAGACGATTTGTTTTCCTGGGCGGCCGCCGAAGCCGGATACGGTTTTGGGATTTTCCCCGAATTGCGGATCACGCATTTAATCGCCGCCGGACGGTTGAATCAGGCTTACTTTTTACGGCTGATCTATTACAGCGCTTTTTCGCACTGGGTTTTACATTACTTGTTAGCAGGCGAGCAGCCGAAGAAAATAAGTCTTCCCCGTTGCATTCGTCTTCTTGCGCACGCATTGCGTCGCGGAATTTTTTCGGCGCGTTGCCAGTGGGTTGAGGTGAAAGGCGAAGACCGTGCGGCGCAGTTTATTTTGGAAAATCATTTGTCACCGGCGGTCAAGGCCGTCACGAAATCGGAACGCATTGCCACAACCGTCAGGACGGTTTTGAAAACAGCAGACGATCCAGCCGCAGTAAAACGACTTCAACTAAATGACAAACCAAGCGAAGCCGCACCATTGATTTCGGTCGTCATCCCTGCTTTTAATCGGGCGTATTGCGTTGCGAATGCCGTCGAGAGCGTTCTTGCGCAAACCTTCAGGGATTTTGAAATCATCGTTGTTGATGACGGTTCCACCGACAAAACCATGGAAGCCTTGGCGCAGTTCGGAAATCGCATACATCTTATCCGTCAGGAGCATTGCGGTGTGAGCGCGGCCCGAAATACCGGAATTCGTGCTGCCCGGGGAAGTTGGATTGCGTTTTTGGATTCGGATGATCAATGGCATTCCGGCAAGCTCGAACGTCAAGTCGAGTGTCTCCAAAAACATGGTGGCAGCATGTGTTTCACCCGCTGCGTGACCGACCGGGGAGAATTATGGAAGGATGTCGAGGACGTTGTTTCAAAAACCTTGGAACCGGGAGTTTATTATGTCGAGGATGCAGCCGTTTCCATATATGAAGCGCCATGTCATCCCTTGGTCCAAACTCTAATGGTGAAAAAGAATTTGCTGGAACAAGCCGGACTCTTTGACGAATCCCTGCATAATGCGGGAGACACGGAATTACTTTTCAAGCTGTCATTTCTTTCGGGGTTCATTTACATTGGCCGCCCGCTGGTGGTGATTTCGCGCAACTCTCCGAATAGTTTGACTTACGATTTGGAACCTGAAGCAGCGTCGAGACGCTACAATTCATACATGCGTGTGCAAGCCGAGATATATTGGCGGATGTTGGAACTTCGTCCCAAAAAGATTTCCGAAACCCGAAACCGTCTGGCCTATTTCATCTTGCGTCGCGCGGAGCTTGCTTGCGCCGCCAGTCAATTTCAACTCGCCCGCGCCATGGCCAAGGATGGGATTTATTTTGCGGGAGATTTTCGCATTCGCCTTCGGTGCATGGCCATTTATTTGTTCCCCATCCTGTCCCGCGCATGGTTTCGAAGAAAGCAGCACAGTAAATGAACGAACAAAAAAAAATCTGCGGCATATTCACTCGCAAGGAGCGATGGGGACTGTCGTGTCGCGGCTGGCTTATTTTTCTTTCAACACTGCTGCTCGTCGCCGTTTTGGTTTCGCTGAACATCCAGCCGTTTCTTGCCAAAACGCAGCGCGTGAACACAAATGTTCTCGTCGTTGAAGGCTGGATACACGAGTACGCCGTCCGCGCCGCCGCCGAAGAATTTAAAACAAATTCCTATAGAAAAATATACACGACCGGCGGCCCGGTTGTCGGGACCGACGGCTACACAAATGATTTCAACACGTCTGCCAGTGTCGGTGCAGACCTTTTGAAAAAAGTCGGGATTGAAGATGAATTTGTTCAAATGGTTCCTTCGCACGTCGTTGGCAGGGATCGGACTTATAGTTCCGCCATCGCTTTGCGAGATTGGTTTCGCGGACATAGTGTGGATGTTCGCGGCATCAACGTCCTGACCGAGGGCGCGCATGCGCGGCGCACCCAATTGCTCTTTCAAGAAGCTTTCGGTTCAGGCGTGAACGTCGGCGTTATTTCTGTTCCCGATCCCGATTACGATCCCAAACATTGGTGGCGTTACAGTGAAGGCGTCCGGGAAGTGTTGGGCGAGAGCATCGCCTACATTTATGCCCGAATTTTTTTTCATCCGTCGGAAAATTTGTCCGGTTAGCCAATTGCTTCGAAATTTTGCTTGTCTGAATTGAAGAAAGGACGGTCCTTATGATTCTTGTTTTAGGAGCCACTGGCTATGTCGGCCAGACTTTCACCGCCGAGCTTCGCCGGCGCGGGCAGATTTACATCCCGCTCACACGGCGCGGCATTGATTACACGGATTTCGACGTCTTGTTCGATTATGTCCGCAAGACGAAGCCTGCATTTATCATCAACGCGGCCGGTTATCCCGGCAAACCTGACGTGGACGCCTGTGAATCGGCACGCACGGAAACATTGTTCGCGAACACAATCCTGCCGCAAACCGTTGCCAAAGTTTGTCTGATGACAAATACGCCGTGGGGACATGTTTCGTCCGGTGCCATCTATTCTGGAGCAAAGCTGGCCAACGGTAATGGAATGACCGTCGAAAGAAATTTCAACCGTCCGGAATTGTTGCGGCTGCTCGTCGAGCGTCCGGAAAGAATCGGCGGTTTCACGGAATGGGACGAGCCCAATTTTTCCTTTCGTTACGCGCCGTGCAATTTTTACAGCGGCGCAAAGGCGCTGGCCGAGGAAGCGATTCGCGGCGTCGGCCAAAGCTATATCTGGCGGATGGGAATGCCCTTCAACGAACACGACGAGCCCAGGAATTTCCTCACGCAAATTCAAAATTTCGACAAAATTTATGACGGCGTGAATGCCCTTTCGCACACCGACGATTTTGTGCGGGCGTGCCTCGATCTTTGGGAGCGGCAATCGCTGTTTGGCATTTACAACGTCACGAACCCCGGCGCGGTAACAACACGACAGGTGGTTGAAATGATTCAAAAGTTCCTCAAACCGGATCGCCGTTTTGAATTCTTAAAGGACGAGACAGGATTTTACCGCAACGGGGACAAGACGCTTCGGTCGAGTTGCATCCTCGATTCTTCCAAATTGCTGGCTGCAGGCGTGAAAATGCGGCCTGTGCAAGAGGCGTTGGAAGATGCTTTGCGCAAATGGCACCCGGCATCGCCATTTGCCAACCTGTTTAGAAGCGCTGCCTGACAAGTAACTTCCTTGATTGTTGGCTGTTTTTAAAACAAAGTGAAAGGATTGGATATGAAATTGAAAGAACGGAACTCTGCATTCGCCTGTGAAAAACCTGGGTTGCTGCCCATTGGTATCGCGTTGTTTGGCTTGCTCGTTTTTGGCGATGTGGCGAAAACGCAGGAAGCGATCATGCCGCAGCCTGCAGGGCCTGAACCGGCCTGGCAACAATCTGAATCGAACGAGTTTCAAGTGTTCAATCCTGCGGAAAACATGACCGCGGCTTCACAAGACCAGCCTTTTCAATGGGGACCGGTCACGGCGCGACCGCATTTGCTCTACTCGCTTGTTTATGCGACCGGACTTCAATCCAGCACCAACCATCCGCAGGACACGTTCATCCATGAAATTTCTCCGGGCATCTTGTTCGACCTCGGCAAGCACTGGTCATTGGATTACACGCCCACGTTGAGATATTATTCCAACAGCCATTTCAAGGACGAGCTTGACCACGCTGTTACGTTTGCGGGCGCGACTTCCTATGAAGACTGGCTTTTCGGCCTTTCGCAAAGTTACACGGATTCTTCTTCGCCGCAGACCGAAACCGCGACTCAGACCGAGGAGGAAAATTATTTGACCGCTCTCACGGCTTCCTATGCTTTCAACAGCAAGATGTCGCTGGACATGTCGTTAAGCCAGAACTTCGACTTCGTTGACAACGCTTTCGGTTCGACAAACCAAAATTCTCAAGACACCTATACATGGTCAACGCTGGAATGGTTGAACTATGAATTTTGGCCGCGCTTGAACGCCGGCATCGGCACTGGATTCGGGTTCGTAAAAGCCAACACAGGTCCGGATCAAACATTCGAGCAATTGCAAGGCCGGGTGAATTGGCGTGCGACAGATAAAATAAGTTTTCAAGTCAATGGCGGTTTCGAGGAGCGGGAGTCTTTCGCCACAGGTGTCGGAGATTTGTTCAATCCACTCTTTGGCGCGGCAATCCAATATCAGCCTTTTGAACAGACGCAAGTTTCCCTGGGCGCAAGCCGGACCGTAAGTGCGTCCTCGCTGTACACCCTGAACGAGGTTGTCGAGAACACCAGTGTCAATTGCAACCTGAACCAGCGTCTGCTGGAGAAATTTTATCTGAATCTGGGTGCGGGTTACAGCGAGGAAAAATACACAGTTTCCATAAGCACGCTTTCGGGAGGCCGCACGGATGATTATTATTACTTGAACGCAAGATTGAGCTATCCGTTGCTGAAACGCGGTACAATGGCCGTGACTTATCAATACAACAGCAACGCATCCAGTGTGCAGGGGTTTTCTTATTCAAGCAATCAGATTGGATTTGAAGTAGGATACAGTTATTGAAATGGATCCGGCTTCATCGCAAACAGACAACAAGGAATCGAAACTGGTGGGACGCGAACAAATCGGGCCTGTCCACTTATCTTAATTAATCGAACAGAATAAACAAATGAACGGCGGACATTCTTCGTTGGGGCAGGGTGGAGAAGCGGACAGACACCCTGTGCGGTTAAGAAATTTTTTTCTGGTGGCAATCGCGCTCGTGCTTTGCTTTGCCGTCCCGCTTTACGATTTGACAAGGAATGCATTCCGAAGCGATTTATATTCTTACATCCTCTTGATTCCATTCATCAGCGGATATCTCGTCTGGTCTCGACGGCAAAGGCTGCCTCGTGTTTTCGACCCGGCCTGGAGTCTGGCCGCGTGCTTTTTGGCGGGCGGTTTGGCGGCAGTCGCCGGCTACTGGCTGACCGTCCACTTCGCGTCAAAAGTGGCCGTTGAAGATTACCTTACATTCAATGTCCTTTCCTTTCTTTTATTTTTCGTCAGCGCCTGCTGTTTGTTTTTTGGAAAAGAGATTTTGCGCGCGATTGTTTTCCCGCTCTGCCTGCTCGTTTTCATGATTCCGTTTCCCGGCTTTTTGCTGGATTGGATTGACACATTTTTGCAATATGGTTCGGCAATGGCCGCCAATGCGATGTTCACTTTGTCCGGCACGCCTTTTTTTCACAGCGGACTGGTATTTCAACTGCCCGGCATAACTCTTGAAGTGGCTCCGGAATGCAGCGGCATACATTCCACGCTGGTGCTGTTCATCACAAGCCTCTTGGCTGGATATCTTTTTTTGCACGATCCGTGGAAACGGACTTGGCTGGTTCTGGCTGTGATTCCGCTGGCGCTTTTGAGGAATGGCTTTCGGATATTCGTCATCGGCCAACTTTGCGTTCACATCGGCCCCGAAATGATCAACTCTCCCATCCACCGCCACGGCGGGCCGTTGTTTTTTGCTTTGTCATTGATACCATTCTTCCTGTTTTTAATTTATTTGAGAAAATCCGAACGAATGGGAAAAAATTCTGCTGCTCAAAAGCCGAAAATCTAAAATGCAAAAATCTGTTTTTACAATTTTAACACTGGTCATCGCCGGGTTTTTGGTTCTATCCGGGACAGGCTGCACGGCCAAAGTCAAAGAAGCTTTCCACCTGAAACGGGCGAACGGGTATTTCGCCGCCGGCCAATATGACCGGGCGGAGATTGAATACATCAACGTTCTCCGCAATAACCGGCAAAATACCGAAGCCATCGGGCAGCTTGGCGTCATTTATTTTGAAGAAGGACGCTTTCAACGCGCAGCGCCTTTCCTGCTCAAGGCGCGCGAATTGGAGACAAACAATACAGATTTCCACTTGAAGGCGGGATATATCTATCTCGCGGTGGGCAAAGTGCAAGAAGTACGTGATGAAGCCAGATTTGTCCTTGACCGAAATCCGCAGGATAAGGAAGCGCCGTTGCTATTGGCAGAGGCCAGCAGGACGCAAAAGGAAATGGACGAATCGCGAAAATATCTTCAAAAACTTTCTCAAAACGGCGACCAGGCCTCGCTCGAAGTGGCGCTTGGCAGTCTTTCTTTCCGTGAGCATGATTTCAAAACCGCTGGAACCGCTTTCCAGCACGCCCAAACGCTTGATCCGAAATCGAGCGCGGCTTACGAGGCATTGGGAACTTTTTTTTGGGCGCAAAATGATTTGAAGCAGGCTGAGACCGATTTCAAGACGGCAGCCGATCTTTCTCCGCCCAGATCGGAAAGGCGGCTGCAGTACGCCCAGTTTGAAACCCAGGTGAATGGTCTGGACGCAGGCAAACGCGTTTTGGACGAAATTGTGAAATCTGCACCGGATTATGTCCCGGCTTGGCTTGGGTTGGCTGAAATCGAATTGGAGGAGAAAAAATTTGACGATTGCGCGGCTTCATTGAGCAAGATCCTGTCGCGGGATTCGGATAATTATGACGCCCTATTTTTGAATGGCCGGTTGCATCTTGCCCAAGGTGAAACGGCGACGGCCGTAACAGAATTGGAAAAAATAGCCAAGGTTGTTCCGCAATCTTCCCAAGTGCGCTATCAACTGGCGCTGGCATATCTGGCAAATGACCAAACCAGCATGGCTGTGAACAGCCTGAACAAGGCGGTAGATCTGGCCCCCGATTTCGCTGAAGCTGTTTTGTTGCTGGCGCAACTGGAAATCAAAAATGGCGATCCTGATTCCGCCGTCGCGTCGTTGAAACAGTTGATTCAGCGCCAGCCGCAGATGACGCAAGCCAGTTTGGTGCTGGCCAACGCCTATCGCGTCCAGGGCAATCTTGACGGCGCGTTGGAAATTTACCGGCGATTGGAAAAATCATATCCGCAAAATCCCCAGATTCCGCTGCTTGCGGGAGCAACATTCGTTCAACAGAAGAACAACGAACAGGCGCGCGCCGAATTCAATCGCTCGCTTGAGATTGCCACCAATACTTTGCCTGCGCTGCAACAATTGGTGGATCTGGATTTGACGGAAAAGCAATACGCGGTCGCGCTTCAACTCATCCAAAAAGAAGTTGAAAAAAATCCGGCGCAGGCGGAGTTGCGGTTGCTCATGGCACAGGTTTTTTTGGCGCAGGGAGACAAAACTCAAGCTGAAGCGGCCTTGAAAAGAGTGACGGAATTAAGACCGGAAAGTGACACCGCTTATTTGCTGCTGGGGCAGTTATACGCGAAATCGAAACAAAATGACAAGGCTCTGGCAAATTTCGAGCTGGCGGTCGGTAAAAACCCGAAAAGCGTCGCGGCATTGATGACGTTGGGTGGTTTTCAAAGCGATGCGAAGAATTACAGCGCGGCAGCGGACGCTTATGAAAAATTGCTGGCAATCAATCCGAAGTTCGGTCCCGCCTTGAATAATCTCGCGTGTTTATATTCGGATAATTTGAATCAGTTGGATCGAGCGTATGAACTGGCGCAAAAGGTGAGGGATTTGTATCCGGGCGACCCGTCCACGGCGGACACACTCGGATGGATTTTATGCAAAAAAGGGCAATATCAGTCCGCATTGAGTCTGCTTCAGGAAAGTGCCGGCAAATTACCGGATGTTCCGGAAATTCAATTCCACTTGGGGATGACATATTACATGATGGGCGATGAAGCATCTGCCCAAGCCGCCTTTCAGCGTGCGATGCAATCAAAAGCTGAATTTTTTGGTAAAGATCAATGCAAGCTGTGCCTAACTTTGCTTGCCATTGATCCCAAGACTGCCACCGCCGCCGATCTCGCAGTTTTGGAAAAAAGATTCGCTGAAAAATCTGACGATCCCGTCGTTTTGTCCCGGTTGACGTCCGTTTATGAACGTGATGGAAATTTCGACAAGGCGATCACCGCCTTTGAAACAGCATTAAAATCAAATCCTCAAAACGCCGGTGCAACAATAAAACTTGCCCGGCTTTACACTGCCAAAGATCCGCAAAAAGCCTTTGATCTGGCAAAAACCGCTTACAAACTCGCGCCAAGCGATTCGGAAATTGGTTACACTTTGGGTCGCCTGGCATATCAGAATGGCAATTACAAATGGGCGTTTAGTTTGTTGCAAGAAGCAGCCCACAACCAGCCCGGCAACTCAAATACGCTCTACGATTTTGCGCTGGCTGCATACAGTCTCGGAAAAATTTCGGACGCTGCCGCCGCGATGAAAAATGCCTTGCAAGCCGGGTTGCCGCAGGCTCAATCCAATCAGGCCGCGCTCTTTCTGGACATGATTTCTCTTGCTGTCAATCCCGAGCAGGCCACCGCCGCAAATGCGCGCATCACCGGTATTTTAAAAACAAACTCTGATTACGTCCCGGCGCTCATGGCCTTGGCCGTCATCAACGAACAAAAAACCAACGTCGCTGCAGCGCAGCAGAATTACGAAAAAATTCTCGCCCATTATCCCGATTTTGTTCCGGCACAAAGAGGGCTTGCAATCCTTTACGCGACCGACTCCAGCAAAACGGGACGGGCTTACGAACTAGCGACGAAAGCGCGCACCGATTTTCCAAATGATCCGGCGCTGACGAAAGCATTGGGCATCATTTTATTTCAGCAGAGCGATTATTCGCGCGCCGCGGATTTATTAAAGACGATTGCCGCTGACAGAATTACAGACGCGGAACTGTTTTATTATCTTGGCGCAGCCCAGTATCATTTGAAAAACGCTGTGGAAAGCAAAGCGTCTCTGCAACGGGCTTTGACATTGAATCTGTCCGCCGATCAAGCTGCGGATGCAAAGCAGATGCTGTTGGAATTGAAGTAATACGTGCGCCTATCCAAAGAAAAGGGCGTTGTAAGTGTAAGAGGCAATTACGTAATCACAGTTCTGCTCTATCAGATTGAATATAAACAGTTTATGAACAATAAATCCATAAAATCAACCCATGATGTCGGAAGATATTACAGTTATACTGTTTTATGTACATGATTTGAAATTCTTTTAAATCGACTTAATTTACTTTAAATGAACAACTTAGCTCACAGAAAAAAAAGCTTTCAAAGCGTTGGCACTGGCTCTGCTTAAGAAGTGGACAGGACAGATGTGTGTTTTAAATATTAACAATTAGATTAAAATAAAATGAAACTTAAATTATTTTTGACAGCGTTGGCTGTTGTGGGATTTAGTGCGGCTGTTCAGGCGAACACCGTTACTTGGAATTTTCTGGAAAATGGCTTGGGCAACTTGGGTAACTCAAGCACTTTCACGGAAAGTGGAATTGCTCTGACGGCCTATGGTTACACGACGGCAAATAGCCCCACAGCCCTTTACGCAAAAAATGAATCACCGGGTGAATCGGGATTGGGCATAGCAAGTGATGCTGAATTTGAAATCAACACCACGACTTACGTTCAGCTTTTGCTTACCACCACACCTGCGGCGAACTTGACGTCGCTTTTCTTTGGCAGCGTGCAGCAGGGCGAGACGGCGAATATATATTACTCCGCTGTTTTGGGTTCAATTGGTTTATTGGTTGGATCAGTCACGTCGGATACTACTTTCGATCTTACACCCTACCTTACCGGTTACATCGGCGTGACAGCTTCAGGCGTTCAAGGCTATAATAATCCCAATGTCCTGATAGCAAGCGTTACCGGGACTTACAACAACACACCGGACGGTGGAACAACCGCGATGTTTTTAGGCGGCGCTCTTGTCGGACTCGGTCTTATCAAGAGAAAGTTGTTGTCCTAATTCAGGAGAATATAGTTTTTCATTAAAGGCAGGGAATTTTCCCTGCCTTTATTTTTTTGTCCTTTAGGCCTTCATTTCTTTGCTGCTTTTTCAACAAATGTTTGGGACTTTTATCTTGGCTTGAGCCACAAGAAAAAAAGTCATGAACATCGCCACCGCCCTCGCTTTTATTGCCGCCCTTTTTAGCGGTGCTTTGGCTTTTGCGGTTGTATGGCGCGCACGAGGGTCTGTTGCCCATCGTTCATTTGCAGGAGGCATGGCTGTGCTGGCGATGGAGAGTATTTTTTCCGGCTTGTCTTTGGCTGCGACTTCTGTCGAAGAGATGCTCTTTTGGCAGCAGTGGAGACTTGCAGCGGTTTCTTTTCTTCCGGGAAGCTGGCTTTTCTTCAGCTTTAGTTATGGTCGCGGAAACTACAAAGAATTTTTGAGGAGGTGGCGCTTCCTTCTGATTTCGGCGTTTTTGATACCCATAGGATTGGTTGTTTTGTTCCAGGACAAATTGATTGTTTCCATAAGCCAGACAGGAACAGGCCGTTGGATGTTGCCTTTGGGAGTTCCCGGCATTGTTTTGAACATTCTTGTTCTGCTCGGCACAGTGCTCGTGCTCATAAACCTTGAAAGGACATTCCGCGCATCGGTTGGGACAATGCGCTGGCGAATCAAATTTATGATTCTGGGACTCGGCGTATTGTTTGGCGTCCGCGTGTACAGCAGCAGCCAGGTGCTTTTGTTTCACGCGATAGATTTGTCATTGCAGGTCGTAAACTCCGGCGCGCTGATCGTAGCATGCTTGATGATTCTTCGATCGCTTTTTCGCACGGGACATTTTGAGATGGATGTTTATCCGTCTCATTCGGTGCTTCGAGGTTCGTTCACGGCTTTGTTGGCAGGAATTTATTTATTGGTCATTGGGGTATTCGCCAAGGTGGTGACTTTTGGCGGCGGTGACGCGGCTTTCACTCTGAAGGCATTTATCGTTTTGGTGGCGCTGGTGTTGCTCACAATTTTGTTGCTGTCTGATCGGGCGCGACTGCATACCGGTCGCTTTATCAGCCGAAATTTTCAAAGGCCTTTATACGATTATCGGACGGTGTGGAGGAAATTCACTGAAAGCACGGCTTCGTGTGTGACACAAAAGGAATTGTGTCAAGCTGCTGTCAAATTGACCACGGATGTGTTTCAGGTTCTGTCCGTAACCATCTGGCTGGTGGACGACAAAAAGGAGCAACTTAAATTTGAGACCTCGACATTTTTGTCCGAGTCCAAGGCGGATTCGTTGAACCCGAAAAACGATGAAATCACCAAGGCGATCAACGCTTTTGTAAAACATCCGGAGCCGGTTGATATTGATGCCAGCAAAGAATCCTGGGCAGTCGCTTTGAAATCGTGTCACCCGGATGAATTTCGAAGAGGAGGAAATCGCATTTGCGTTCCGATTGTTGTCGGTGGAGAAATTCTTGGCATCATGGTTTTGGGTGATCGAGTTGGCGCTGTTCCATTTTCCTGGCAGGATTTTGACTTGCTTAAATGTGTCGGTGACCAGATGGCTGCCAATCTGCTCAATGTGAGGCTGTCCCAAAAACTCTTGCAGGCGAAGGAACTTGAAGCCTTTCAAACGATGTCCGCATTTTTTGTCCACGACCTCAAGAATGCCGCTTCCACGCTCAATCTGATGCTTCAAAATCTGCCGGTGCATTTTGATGACCCCGCGTTCAGGGAAGACGCTTTGCGAGGTACTTCAAAAACCGTCGCGCACATCAACCACCTGGTCGAGCGCTTGAGCCTCTTGCGTCACGAACTAAAAATCAAACCCGTCGAATCCGACCTTAACGAGGCGATTGCAAAATCGCTTGCCGAATGGGAAAAAGCTGCCGGTGTCAACCTGGTAAAAAATTTTCAGCCCTTGCCTCGATTCCTTTTCGATTCGGAGCAACTGCTCAAAGTGGTCACAAATCTTGTTCTCAACGCCAGGGAAGCTTCGCCGCAAAACGGCCAGATTCATATTGAGACAAAACAAAACAATGGTTGGGCGATTCTTTCCGTTTCGGACAACGGTTGCGGAATGAAACCCGAATTTTTGAACCACTCGCTGTTCCGGCCGTTTCAGACGACAAAAAAGAATGGGCTTGGCATTGGGATGTTTCAAAGCAAAATGATTGTTGAAGCGCACAAAGGCAGGATCGAGGTTGAAAGCGAGCCGGACAAGGGCACGACTTTCCGAATCTATTTGCCGCTCCAAAAATGAATCCCCAATTGCTCATTGTTGATGATGACGAGGAAATACGCACGCAGATGAAGTGGGCGCTGGCGAAAGACTACGAAATTTTGCTCGCCGAGGATCGTTCCAGCGCGATCAAAAATTTTCATTCCGCCCGTCCATCGGTTGTGTTGCTTGACTTGGGTTTGCCGCCGCACCCCGGCAATCCTGAAGAGGGGCTTGCCACTTTGTCCGAATTGCTGGCATTGAACCGGCTGGTCAAGATTGTCATCGTCACAGGGCAGGGGGAAAAGGAAGTCGCGTTGCGTGCAATTGGTTCGGGAGCTTATGATTTTTTATGCAAGCCCATTGAGATGGAGGAGTTGAAATTTCTTTTGAAACGGTGTTTTCACATCGCCCAACTTGAAAAAGAATATAGTGAGATGCAGCATCTGTTGGGCGGTAATTCTTTCGAGGGAATGTTGGGTGACAGCCCCACCATGCAGCCGGTATTTGATTCAATCCGCAAGGTTGCCACGACTGATGCGCCAGTGCTGATTCTTGGCGAAAGCGGAACCGGCAAGGAAATGGCGGCGCGCGCAATTCATCAGCGGAGTGCGCGGAAAGACGGTCCGTTCATCGCCATCAATTGCAGCGCTATTCCGGAGACGCTTTTGGAAAGCGAACTTTTCGGCCACGAAAAGGGCGCATTCACCGGGGCACATGTTCAGCGCAAGGGGCGGATTGAAGCGGCCGGCGGCGGAACTTTGTTTTTGGACGAAATCGGCGAAATTCCACAGCCGTTGCAAGTAAAGCTGCTCCGATTTTTACAGGAACAAAAAATCGAGCGCGTGGGTGGGCGGCAGGAAATCCAAATCGACACGCGGGTCATTGCCGCGACAAATGCGGACTTGAAAAAGGACATGGCTATCGGAAAGTTCCGTGAAGATTTGTTTTACCGCCTTGCCGTGGTGCAAATTTTATTGCCGCCATTGAGGGAACGTGAGAACGACGTCCGAGTTCTCGCCCAATTTTTCCTGAAACGATTTGCTGCACAGGTCAACAAGCCGGGTCTTGCTTTCGACCAGGAAGCGCTTCGTGCCTTGACCAAACATTCATGGCCGGGAAATGTCCGCGAACTTGAGAATTGCATCCGTCGCGCGGTCATCATGGCCGATGGCAAACGTGTGACGGCTTCGGATCTTGAATTAAAACCCGGCGTGGCAGCGAACGCCACTACTCTGAAAGAGGCGCGCGAAGCGGTGGAACGGCAAATGGTTCAGCAAGCTCTGCGAAAGCATAACGGAAAAATCGCCCCGGCGGCGGTTGAGCTTGGATTAAGCCGACCCACACTTTACGAGCTCATGGAAAAGCTCGGAATCGCCAGAGAGCAGAAAACTACGGCGGCTGATTAGGATTTTAAAACCAGTTAAACCTCTCCGGCACATAAATGATGTCGGAGGGCTTCAGGTAGAACGGCTTGTCTTCCTTGCCGCCTTCCAAAAGCACTTTCAAATTCAAAATGTAAGTCTTTGACGCACCGTTTTCGAGGCGGATCACTTTTACGTCTCTCAAATTGGCCTTGTCATAGTCAAATCCACCCGCCTCCATGACAGCTTCAAGCGCTGTGATCGGATGATCCGACAATACTTTTCCGGGGTGTATGACACAGCCTGTCACAAAAACCGGGAAGGAAGAAGATTCAAGCGCCACGATCACTTCTTTGGATGAAATTTGCGGGGCGTATAACTTCACAAGATTGTCCTGCAATTCGTCTGGACTCATTCCCGCGGCGTCCACCTCTCCGACCAATGGCAGGGAAATTTTTCCATCCCTTCGAATTTGCTGCGTCGTGTCAAGGTTTGCAGAGCTTGGAAAAGAAATTTTTAAAACGTCGCCTTCGCGCAAAACAATTTTTTCAGTGTGGGTCTGCGCGGAAACCGATTGCTTGGAAGTGTCGTTGAATTGGTCGGTCTGACAGCCGGCGAACGCAAATGTCGCCAGCAAAAGCATGGCAAATTTCAGCATGGGCAGACGGTGGGCGAGTCTGTTTATTAAAATCAAATTTGTTTTCATAGATTGTTTCCGGTTTGTTTTTCAAAAACTGTATTTTGAAACGCTTATGGATTCTATTACAACCAAAACCAACTGGTCAAAAGTTTTCTTCAGGGTCGGAATTAATCTTTGCTGTTCAAAACTGCGCGGCTAAATTATTTTCCCCGCTGAAATGACCGATAAAATTCCTTATCTTGACCTGCCGGCGCAGTTGCGCGGCATCCGCGAAGCCCTCGACGTTGTCATCGCACGCACGATTGACAACTGCTCGTTCTGTCTCGGGCCGGACGTGGTGCAATTTGAAAAAGATTTCGCGAAGTTCATCGGCGCGGAACATTGCGTCGCCTTCAACAGCGGCACGTCCGCGTTGCACGTCGCGCTATTGCTGCTTGGGATTAAATCGGGCGACGAAGTCGTCACCACGCCATTCACGTTCGTCGCCACGAGTTGGGCGATTTCTTATGTTGGCGCAAAACCGGTTTACGTGGACATCGAAGACTTGACGATGAACCTCGACCCAAAGCTCGTCGAGCGCGCCATAACATCACGCACCAAGGCCGTTCTGCCCGTTCATCTTTACGGTCAGCCGTTCGACATCGATCCGATTCTGGCTGTTTGCAAAAAACATAACCTGCCTCTAGTAGAGGACGCGGCACAGGCACACGGCGCGAAATACAAAGGCAAAACCGTAGGAACATTCGGTGAAATTTCATGCTTCAGTTTTTATCCCGGAAAAAACCTTGGCGCGTGCGGGGAAGGCGGCGCGCTCGTGACGAACAACGCGGCGTTTGCCGCGCGCGCGCGTTCGTTGCGCGAGCATGGCTCGACCACGCGATACTATCACGACGAAATCGGTTTCAATTATCGCATGGAGGGAATTCAGGGCGCGGTGCTCGGCGTGAAGTTGAAGCATCTGGAAGAATGGACGAATGAGCGCCGCCGCGTGGCGAACCGTTACAGTGAATTGCTTGCAGAGACGCCGTTGCAACTTCCGCGCGAGGCCGGTTTTGCAGAGAGCGCATGGCACGTCTACGTTGTGCGCCATTCGCGACGCGATGATCTCAAAAAACATCTTGAGGCCGGCGGCGTGGGTTGCGCGTTGCATTATCCGCTGCCTTTGCATTTGCAAAAGTGCTATGCAAGTCTTGGTCATAAGCCCGGTGATTTTCCGGTCGCTGAAAAGGCAGCGCGCGAATGTTTAAGCCTGCCGATTTATCCCGAGCTGACCGATGCACAAATCAAGCGGGTCGCGGAGCTTGTTAAAACTTTCTTCAGATAATCTTCGAAAGACTTGCGAATAAAGATGTTCCCTTTCAAGACAGGGCATGTCTTGAAGGGTTTCATCAAAACTTCAAAGGCATCCGGACGAAATAATTTTTTTGAAAAAGAATTCATAAATTTTTTTTTATTTTGTTCGCCTGGACGATGAAACCATTGAATTACAAGGACAATCATGCGCACCTTATTTCCGTCAATTGCGTGTCGTTTATACGCTGCAAATCCCGCGTTGAATCAGGCGTTTTGGCAGCCCTTATGCATAAGCAAAAAGGGCAATGTTATATCATTCAAACTCGTTTCGGGAAAAAAGTCGTACCGCTCTTTACTGGTTGTTGTCGGGCTGTGTGGCGATGTTCATGCAGTGCGCGGCATTTGCATCCCAAAGCGTGACGCTCACATGGGACCCGAATACTGATACCAATGTAGTCGGCTATAAAATTTATTTTGGCGGAACAAGTCAGGTCTATACCAACTCGATTTCGGTCGGAAATGTGACGAACACGACGATAACGGGATTGCTGGATGGAACGACTTATTTTTTTGCGGCCACGACTTATGACGCGTCTGGCGTGGAAAGCGATTTTTCGAATGAAGCGTCTTACAATACCGGCGGGACAAATCTTGTATCAACAAGCCCAGTTTCAACGAACACCATTCCAGTGGTCATCCCGAACTTGCCGCCCACTTCAAACTTGCCACCCACTTTAAACTCATTGGGCAACCTCACAATCAATGAGAACAACGGTTCTCAAGTGGTCAATTTGCTTGGTGTTGGTTTGGGATCTGGCAGTCAACTGATTGTCACCGCTGTTTCGAGCAATCCGGCTTTGATTCCGAATCCAACCGTCAATTACACCAGCCCAAATACGACCGGGACATTAATCTTTGCGCCGGCGAACAACGGCAATGGAACGGCAAAAATCACAGTCACCGCCAACAACGGTCAAAGTGAAAGCAATGTCATCACCCGCTCTTTCACTATAACAGTCAAAGCAGTGAACCAGCCGCCGACGTTGAATCCGATTGGTAACCTCGTCATCATCATCAACGAGAATTTCGCATCGCAAACAGTTTCTTTGACCGGCATCACTTCCGGTGCGTCCAACGAAAAGCAAACGCTTCAGGTCACCGCCTCTTCCAGTAATAAGAGTTTGATTCCGAATCCGACGGTCAACTATGTCAGTCCGAAAAGCACGGGCAAGTTGACGTTCAAACCGATGCACAATGCCACTGGAACAGCAACCATCACCGTCACTGTCAATGACGGCGGGAAAAGCAACAACATCGTCAAACAAACATTCACCATCACGGTCATCAATCCGGCTGCAACAATCAAGCCGAAGATACTGAACTCATTGACGAATTGCGTAGCCGTAGTCGGTCAAAATGCAAATTTATGCGTGAACGCAGCCGGAACGGGGCCGTTGAATTATCAGTGGCATTTTAACGGAACCAGTCTGGCGGGAGCGACGAGTCCGATGCTGACGCTGAATAACATCAGCACAAATCAAGCGGGAACGTACTATGCAACCGTGTCGAATATCGCCGGTCTGACCAACAGCACTGTTGCAGCATTGATCGTGTATCCCACCGCTGCGGCGACATTGACGTCGATGGCCAGCGCCAGTAGCGACCAGTTCACATTGAATGTTACCGGCGTGCCGGGTTATCAATATATCGTGCAGGCTTCTTCAGATTTGGTGAATTGGACGTCGGTGCAGACGAACACGGCTCCATTCACGTTCGTGGACAACGGTGTGGGTCAAGTCAGCCACAGATTTTATCGCGCGGCTTATATTGCGCCTTGAAATGAAGTGGTGGCTGGGGGCGGAATCGCTCAGCTCATGTTCGATTTTCAAAGCAAAAATACACGGCTTCATTGGCAAATTCAAGCAAATTCAACTAACCCTTCCACTGCGCGGATGAACAATTTCTAACCCACTTACTGAAGGTTTCACTGAAGGTTTCAGCCAACGTTGGCAACGAATTTAAGGTGCTGTTGCGTTTCTATAAAGCAGCTTCTTCATTTCCCTAGTTGTGGTAACAAACGTTCCGCCAATTCACCCGCACCGTTT
The DNA here is from genome assembly GCA_964536285.1 of uncultured Bifidobacteriaceae bacterium. Classification (GTDB taxonomy): domain Bacteria; phylum Verrucomicrobiota; class Verrucomicrobiia; order Limisphaerales; family UBA11358; genus UBA11358. Next base: position 2,091 of record CAZHXG010000003.1, on the reverse strand, counting down.
TGCAACGCGGATTTTGCCGCGATGTGTTCGGCGATGTCCACGGCCACGCTTGTTTGACGATCCACAGAAATGATGTTTCCGCTCGCCACGTCGCGCGCGTTGATTTCAATTCGCGCGCGGCAGCTTTTCAGGTTACCCTTGCTCATCCCGAATTCGCTAAACGCCTCGCCGGTGATTTCCACATCGGGCTTGTTGGTCGAAAGGTCGTCCACAACCGTGAATCCGCATTGCTGTAAAATCAGAGATAATTCCGTTTGAGCCGCCGGATCAATCACGAATTGTCCGAAATGTTGCTCGGCTATTTTCACCGAAACCGCTGGAAGTTTTTTGCCGGCCAATTCTTTTTTGATTTTGGCGATCCGGTCATCGTGTGATTCTACTTTCGCCACGAGCGTTTCGCCCTTTTCGGAAACGTCGTCGTCGATTTTTTTTGCCAAGGCCGACGACAAATCAACGATTGAACCAGCCGACGGGCCTTCAACCATTTCGCCATAAACGCGGCTGGTTTCGGTGCCAATCACTTTGGCGACGATGATTCGTTGATCGTTCGCGTCGAATACCCGCCCGGTCACGAGCACTTTCGCACCGGTCAGATTGGCGACCTTCGCCGCGCTGTCCGACGTGACCGTGCCGGACAAGCCGAGTTCCTGTTCGCCGAGCGCCTTTTCCAGTTCTGCGCGCTCTACGGTGATGATGTTCGGCTCGGCGGACAAATTGGCGCTGACCAGCGTGGAAATCTGCTTGCCAAGCTCGCGCGTATCTTCACCTTGCGATTCAAAATCAAAAACGGCGACGGTCAAAATGTTTGTGCTTTCGGCGCAGGCAACTGTCATGGCCGTGAACAAAATGAGCGTCGGCGTCAAAATAAGTTTAGAGATTGTTTTCATAATTTTATTCGATATGCGTCTTATATTTGACAGATTACTTCTGCAAATCCTTTGAATTTTTCATGGTGGAAGCAAATCAGGCAAAACCAATGGCTGCGGATTCAATGCCAGCTTGCAAAAATAAATCAAGTTGAGTTGCGACCGAGGATTTTCCGGCAGATTGGAAACCAATTCCGGCTGAACAATCACCGTGGCAGTTTGTCTGTCCGGCACGGAATAAAATGAAGGTTTGATCTCGCCGTGCTTTTCCGGCGGCTGAATCCAAATGACCGCGACATTTTTTTTTGCCAGCGTTTTGATTTGCGTCGGCAAATCGTCAGGCTCTTGCGACCTTGACCGAAATGGCCCAACAATGGCCAGCTTACCCAAAAAATTTGTCAGGCCGGAATTTTCCAAATCCGCGGAATCCAGATTCAAGTTTTTCAACAGAGGCTTGAGTTGGTTTTGCGGATCAAAAACACCCAATGTCCGGTTGCCTGCCAGCGGCTTCAATTCCTCAAGCAAATTAGTCGGATAAACCAAAACCTCCGTCCTGCCGATGATGTGATTCGTGCCTTCCACCCATTGAATGAGAAATTTTGTTTCGGCTTTCACCTCCGGAAAAGAAAGCCGCGCCGATTCGAGCACGGTTTGCCCCGGCAAAAGTTGCAATTTTTTCCAGAAAATTTTTCCAACCTGCGCAGCCGTCGCGGAACTCGTCTGAAAAATTCGTGCATGGATTTCGCCTTCAAAAATTTGATCGCTTGCATTGTGAAAACTGATGAAAATCTTTTCTGCCTCGCCAAAAAAAACGCGCTGCGGTTCCGTATTGGTGACGAGTTCTGGTTGTGCGCCGGCGGCGGGAAACAACACCCAGAAAATCAATCCAAGCGCGATGCAATGTAATGTGATGGCCGGTGTTTTCACTGCTGTCTTTGGGCATGGATTTGTTCCAAACGATATTTAATGAAGTAAGGATCATCCATCGCTGCCTCCTGTTCGTCAGGGTCAATCGTGCCGTTGTGGTTCAGGTCATATTTGAGCAAAAATGCTTTGCGACGCTGTTCATCCAGTTTTTTTTCTTCTGAAGCTTTGGCGACGGCCTTTTGTTGTTCAGCGATAAGTTGAAGCTTTTGCCCGGCAATCACAGAATCAATTTGAGAAGTCGGTACAATCCAAATGCCCGCGGAGTTGTCGCTGAAGAACAGCAGATTGGTGGTGGGAA
>CAZHXG010000002.1:0-133296 GCA_964536285.1 uncultured Bifidobacteriaceae bacterium | reverse complement strand
GCGTGCAAAGATAATTCGCGCGGCCTTTGAGCATCGTGAAATTAAATTTCACCGGCTCTGGCAACTGGGCCAAGACACTGGCGAGCATCGGCAGATCTTTTTCCGTGAGCTGTTCCTGCAAATTGATAGTGTGCGTCGAAACGATGGCTTTTTTCTTCTGCGCAACGGCGAACAAAATCGCCGGAATCAAATACGCGAGCGACTTGCCGACGCCCGTTCCAGCTTCAACGGCAAGATGCTCGCGATTCTGCAACGCGCGCGTGACGGCCACGGCCATTTCCTGCTGTTGCGGACGGAATTCAAAATTGCTCGCCTTGGACAAGATGCCGCTCGGCGAAAAAATCTGTTCGACTTGCGAAACCAAGTCCACGCCGACAGGTTGTTGTTCGATGGCCGAAATCATTTTGGCTAAGTTACAAAGAGGAATGCATTCATCCAAACAAATCCAATGATTTAATAATTGACTCTTTGTGTCTTCTTATCACTTTGTTTGAAGTCAAAAACATTCAAAATCCAAAAAAATTAATGTTATGAATGAAGCCATTCCAACTATTACGAGTAACACACCCCAAAAAACGTCCGCCCTCGCAATCTGGAGTCTTGTGCTCGGCATTTTGAGCCTCGTTTGTTTTACAATTTTTGCCGCCATTCCCGGCGTGATTTGCGGACACAAGGCGCTTTCAAAAATCAAGCGTTCGAGTGGTGCGCTTACAGGTCAAGGACTGGCCATCGCGGGATTGGTGACGGGTTATATTGGAATTGCGTGGGCAATAATTTTTATTCCCATGATGATGGCGATTGCGATTCCCAATTTTGTCAAGGCGCGCAACGTGTCCATGCAGAACGCGTGCATCAACAACCTTCGTCAGATTGACGCCGCGAAACAAGAGTGGGCGTTGGAAAATGGAAAAAAGGGCGGCGATGTTCCAACCGAAAGCGATCTGACGCCGTATTTTAAGAATCATCAAATGCCGCACTGCGTTGCTGGCGGGATTTATACGATTGGCGCTGTGACCAATCCGCCCACTTGTTCAATTCCCGATCACAAATTGCCAGCGTATTGAAGACAAGCGATTCTGTCTCAATAATACGCTTGTTACTTCACGCTTGTTCTGAAAAATAAATCCTGTGAAGCGTTTTTTTCCGCTGCTGGCATTGCTCTTGTGGGTCACGGGCTGCGCGCACATTCAAAATCCGCGCGCCGATTTTCTCAAAATGATTGACCTCCCGCGCGTCGCGCTCGCGCCAAAGGTTCAAGAATTGCCAGCAACGAACAATATTGCAGAATTTTATTTTTCCTTCGCCTCCGATGCGAACAATCGCGTGCCGGGAATTTTGATGGAGTCCACGAATTTTCCGGGACGCCGTCCCGTTGTCATCGCGCTTCATGGAACGGGCGGCAGCAAGGTGAACATGATTTCACTGTGCCGCAAACTTGCCGAGCGCGGTTTCATCGCCGTCGCCATTGACGGGCGTTATCACGGCGAGCGCAAATCCGGCAAAGGCGAGACTGATTACGACGACGCCATCGTCCGCGCATTTCACGGTTCGGGCGAACATCCGTTTTATTACGACACCGTCTGGGACGTGATGCGGCTCGTGGATTATCTCTCGACGCGCGATGACGTTGACGCAAATCGCATCGGACTGGTTGGGATTTCAAAAGGCGGAGTGGAAACGTATTTGGCGGCGGCGGTTGACCCGCGAATTTCCGTCGCCGTGCCGTGCATCGGAATGCAGAGCTTTGAATGGGCGTTGAAAAATGACGACTGGCAAGGCCGCATCGGCACAATTCAGCCAGCGTTCGACACGATTGCAAAAAGTGAAAACGTGGCAAAACCGGATTCGGCCTTTGTGGAAAAATTTTACGGCCGCGTTGCGCCCGGAATTTATTCCGAATTCGACGGCCCGCAGACGGTTGCGCTCATCGCGCCGCGCCCGTTACTTTTCATCAACAGCGATTCGGATAATCACACGCCGTTGCCGGGCGTTCAGGAATGTGTTGCCGCCGCGCAGAAAATTTACACCGCCGATGACGCGACGAATAATTTTGCTGTCATCATCCAGAAAAATTCCGGCCACACTGTAAAACCAGAATCCGAGCGCGCGGCGATTGACTGGTTCGTGAAATGGCTGAAGCCGTGACGAAGATTATTTGCCGAACAAATCCATCTGCGGCGGCGCGGGAAGATTTTGCAGCTTGCCGCGCTGCCGCGTTTGCGGACGAACGTTGCCCTCCGGCGTGAGTTCAGATTCTTCTAGGTTCGACAAAATCTGTTTCGCGCGCTCCAAAACTTCCTTCGGCACGCCCGCCAGTCGCGCGACCTGGATGCCGTAACTTTTATCCGTGCCGCCCTCGACGATTTTGCGGAGAAAGACAATCTGGTCATGCCACTCGCGCACGGCGACGTTGAAATTTTTGATTCGCGGCAAACGCGCTGCCAACTCGGTCAACTCGTGATAATGCGTGGCGAACAAGGTTTTCGCGCCGACGGCATTGTGCAGATGTTCGACGATGGACCACGCGAGGCTCAAGCCGTCGAACGTGCTCGTGCCGCGCCCGATTTCGTCCAGCACGATGAGGCTGCGCGCCGTGGCGTTGTTCAAGATGTTCGCCGTCTCGGTCATCTCGACCATGAACGTGGATTGCCCGCGCGACAAATCGTCGCTCGCGCCGATGCGCGTGAAAATGCGGTCAACGAGATCAATGCGCGCCTCCGTCGCCGGAACAAAACTGCCCGTGTGCGCGAGCAGCGTGAGCAGCGCGACCTGCCGGATGTAAGTGGATTTGCCCGCCATGTTTGGCCCGGTGATCAATGTGATTTGTAATTCGTGATTGAAAGTTGTGTCATTCGGCACGAAGCGCTCCTCGACGAGTTGCTGTTCCAAAACCGGATGACGACCGTAGCGGATTTGCAAAACGCCTTCGTCGGAAATTTGCGGGCGACAATAATTATGCAGCCGCGCCGTTTCTGCAAAAGAAGCGAGAACGTCCAATTGCGCCAGCGCACTCGCGGTCTGCTGGATTTTCGGCAATTGCCCCAAAACTTCCTCGCGCACGCGCTGGAAAATTTCGTATTCCAGTTTCACGCTCCGCTCTTCCGCACCGAGAATTTTGCCCTCCATCGCTTTTAATTCCGGCGTGATGAAACGCTCGCCGTTGGCGACGGTCTGCTTGCGATGATAATGCGGAGGAACTTTGTCGAGATTCGATTTGGTGACTTCGATGTAATAGCCGAAAACGGAATTGAACCGCACTTTCAGCGACGCAATTCCGGTGGCGGTGATTTCATCGGCTTGCAACTTGGCGATCCAATCCTTGCCGTTGCGCTGCGCGGTGTGGAGCTCGTCGAGGTTCGGATCGAAGCCATCGCGGATCATGCCGCCTTCTTTGATCGGCAATGGCGGCTCGTCCACGATGGCGCGAGAAATAATTTCGACCAAGTCTGGTGATTCGGAGATCTGCGAATCCAATTTCGAAAGTAAATTTTCTGCGCAAGCCGGAGTTTCTTCGTGAATCAAATTTTCGGCACGCGGCGTTTTTTGTTCGACTGCGACTAAAATTTCTTTCAACGCCGGAATTTGTTCGAGCGCCATTCGCAGCGCGGCCAAGTCGCGCGCGTTGCCGCTGCCGGAACTCAAGCGGCCAAGCGTGCGTTCCAAATCGCGCACTTTCGCGAGCTGCTGGCGGAAAGCATCGAGACCGAAAGTGTTTTCAATAAATGTTTGGACTGCTTCTTGTCGTTGTTGAATCGGTTCAACGCGTGAGAGTGGTTGTGAAAGCCATTGGCGCAACAGGCGCGCGCCCATCGGCGTGGTGGTTTTGTTGAGCGCGCCATAGAGCGACGCGTTGCGCGGGGCGTCGTGATGCTGCGGTTCGAGAATTTCCAGATGCCGCAGCGTCGTGTGATCGAGCGTGAGAAAATCGCTGCGCTGATAAAACGAAATGCGCGTGAGATGCTTCACGTCGCGGCGCAGATTTTGCGTGAGATAATGCAGCGCGCCGCCCGCCGCGCCGATCGCCGCCGACTTGTCCTTCAAGCCAAAGCCGTCGAGCGAGGCGACTTTGAACTGTTCCTTCACTGTGAAAAAAGCGGTTTCGGGCGCGAACGTCCAATCGTCGTAGCCGCTCAAAATCTGAAACGCGCCGCGCAACAAATCGCGCAGCGAAATTGCTTCCGTTGGGAAAATAATTTCCGCGGGACGCAGGCGTTCCAATTCTGCGAGCAGCGCGGAATTATTTTCTAGTTCGGTCGTCAGAAAATCGCCGGTGGTTAAATCCACGAGCGCGAGACCGAAAATTTTTCCCGATGGATAAACAGACGCCAAAAAATTATTCCGTTCCGCAACGAGCATCCGTTCATCAAAATGCGTGCCGGGTGAAAGGATTTGCGTGACCTCGCGTTTGGTCAATTGGCCGGGGCGCGCATCTTCCATTTGATCGCAGATGGCGACCTTGCGTCCGGCGCGCAAAATTCGTGCGATGTAGCCGTTCGCGGCGTGATGCGGCAGGCCGCACATGGGAACGCCGTTGCGCGCGGTGAGCGAGAGGTTCAGCAATTGCGCGCCGGCCTGCGCATCTTCGAAAAACATCTCATAAAAATCACCGAGGCGGAAGAGCAGCAGCGCATCCTTCGGCAGTTCGCCTTTGATGCGGCGATACTGCGCCATCATGGGCGTGAGTTGGGCTTCGGCGGACATCGGTGATGAAGCTAAACACGAAAGCAGGCGAGGTCGAAGAATTTTTGTTCACCGGCGGCGTTGACACCTGCACATGAATTTGCTGAACTTCGTGCCCATGAATTCCCTTCATGCATCCCGCCACTTGCTAAAATTTTTCTTATGGCCTGTTTTAATCTTTTTGGGGTCTACAAGTTCGTTGCTGGCGGCTGATGGGATGCCGACGGAAATGCCAGCAGGACAGATTCCGTCCATCAATTCGGGCGACAATGCCTGGATGCTTGCGAGTTCGGCGCTGGTGTTGATGATGACGGCGCCGGGTTTGATTCTTTTTTATGGCGGGCTGGTGCGCAGCAAAAACGTCCTTTCCACGATGATGCACAGTCTGGTGCTGATGGCAGTGGTTTCCATTTTGTGGATGATCTTCGGCTACAGCATGGCGTTCGCGGAGGGCAATTCATTTTTCGGCAATCCGTTCACATATTTGTTTCTCAAAAATGTCGGGGCCGCGCCGAATGCGGATTACGCGGCGACGATTCCGCATGAGACGTTCATGCTGTTTCAGATGATGTTCGCCATCATCACTCCGGCGTTGATCAGCGGCGCGATCGCGGAACGCATCAAGTTCAAAGCCTATTTGTTGTTCGTCATTCTGTGGATGGTTGTGGTTTATCTGCCGCTCTGTCACATGATGTGGGGCAAAGGCGGATTGTTCAATTGGGCAAGCGGCGGAAAAATTCCCGCGCTCGACTTCGCGGGCGGAACGGTGGTGCACATCAGTTCCGGCGTGTCGGCGCTCGTGTGCGCCCTGGTTCTGGGCAGGCGCGACGGTTTTCCGCGCGAACCGATGATGCCGCACAACGTCGTTCTCTCGCTCATCGGCGCGGGATTGTTGTGGGTCGGCTGGTTCGGTTTCAACGGCGGCAGCGCGTTGAGCGCGGGTGCGCTTGCGACAAGCGCGTTTGCCGCGACCCATTTTTCCGCCGCCGCCGCGGCGTTGAGCTGGAGCATGACCGAGTGGTTGCTTAAGGGCAGGCCCAGCGTGCTCGGCACGGCGTCCGGAATGGTGGCCGGACTGGCGACGATTACGCCGGCGGCTGGATTCGTGAGCATTCCGGCGGCGTTTTGCATCGGGCTGGTCGCCGGCGTTGTTTGCTATTTCGCGGTCACGAAATTGAAATTCACCTTCGGCTACGACGATTCGCTCGACGTGTTCGGCGTTCACGGTGTCGGCAGCATCACCGGCATGTTGATGCTCGGCTTTCTTGCGAATCCCGAAGTGAACCCGCTCATCGCGTCCACTTTCAAGGCGAACGGCGCAATCGTTTCACTCGCGGGCGGCGCGGCTCAATTCACAAACCAGCTTAAAGCCGTGTTGTTCACCATCGCATTGAGCGCGATCGGGACGTTCATCATTTTGAAAATCGTCAATCTGGTCGTCGGCTTGCGCGTGGGGCAGGAGGAAGAAAGTTTGGGACTCGACCTTTCGCAACACGGCGAGCAGGCTTATAATGAATGACAAATTATGAAAAAAATCGAAGCCATCATCAAACCGTTCAAGTTGAGTGAAGTCAAAGACGCGCTCAATGCGCTGGGCATCCAGGGCATGACTGTGAGCGAAGTCAAAGGCTTTGGCCGCCAGAAAGGCCACACCGAAATCTATCGCGGCAGCGAATACACCGTGGACTTTCTGCCCAAGATAAAAATCGAGACCGTGCTGCCTGACGCGCAGGTCGGCGCCGCCGTCGAAGCCATCATCAAGGCTGCGAAGACCGGCAAGATCGGCGACGGCAAGGTGTTCGTCTCAAACATCGAGAACGCCTGGCGCATCCGCACTGACGAACAAGGCGACGCTGCGGTATAAATTTTACCCGCGCCGAAAAGCGGAAAAAAATTCATTCAACGGCGGATTAGATATTGCTCGAAATCCGTCGTATTTGATTTGGAAACGGTTACAGTGGGGTATGAATCGTTTCGCTTCAATTTTCGGGATTTTATTTTTCGCGGGATTTCTCTGCGGTTGTGCATCAATTCAGAAAACGGCTCCCTCAGCTTCGCCGCCGCTTTCCGCTGAAAAATTCCAGATGCGAAACAACTCCGCCAGTCTGCTTTACGATTTGCTCGACGACGAAAAGAACGTCAGCAAAGTTCTTCTGATCAAGTCCGACCGGGAAAAATTGGACCGTCTTATCAAGACGATTTCCGTACTGGCGGGCGACGGAGAAAGACGGCTCGATGAATTGGCCAAGGGTGATTCGTCGCTGAACTTGCATGCGATTCAACTGCCGGTTGGCGAAAAGGCCACGCGTGACGCCATTGCCAAAACCAAAGAACATGAATTACTGCTTTCTTCCGGCGAAAATTTTGAATTCACATTGCTGCTCACCCAAGCCGACGCATTGAGCTACGGCTGGCATCTGGCAAAAATCGCGGCGGAAAATTCTTCACGACCGGAACAGGTCAAGGAATTCGCGGCGTTAAGCACAGCGATGGAAGATTTGTATAAACAGGTCGTCGTCCTGATGCGTTCGCCACCGGCAAAATAATCAGCGCACGTCCGGCGCGACGTGCAATTCACCCGCGCGTTCGAGCCGCAACATTTCCGCGCTGTAGCCGATGCGGAAATTTGGATGCTTGAACTGGTAGCCAAGCTCCATTTTTAATTTGCGGTTCGAGACGCGCTTGTTCGTCACGCCGCGCTTGCAATTTTCAACGGAATTTTCCGGAACGGACGGCGGCGGATATTTGCCAAGTGTTCCGGCGAGCCATTCAAAGAAATTTTTCTGGCTCACCGGTTCGTCATCCACCGCGTTGTAAATTTCACCTGCGCGTCCGTTTTTCAAGGCCGCGATGATGCAGCCGATCAAATCGTCACGATGGATCATGTTCAGGAAGCGCGAGCCGTCGCCTTCGATGCGCGCTTCGTTCTTGAGAAATTGCTTGAACCAATGACCGCGATCCGGTCCGTAAATTCCAGCCACTCGCAAAACTGCGGCTGGAATTTTTCTTTGCGACGCGGCTTCGAGCAAAACTTTTTCCGTCTCGACCAGAATTTTGGAAGTTTCCGAAATTGGTTCGGTCGGGCTGGATTCCTTGACCTGCGAGCCGTCGTTTTGTGCATAAACGCTCGTGCTGCTCGTGTAGACAAATCTTTTCGGTGGATTCGGTGCGAGCCAACCGATTAAATTTTTTGTGCCTTCAAAATAAGTCTGGCGGTAATTCTCCGCGTCGCCGCCGGCGGCAACACAATTCACAACCCAATCGAAATCGCGCGGCAATTTTTTCAGTTCTTCCAGCTTCGTCACGTCGGCGAAGAGGGATTGGATGCCGGCCGCTTTCAATTCATTTTCCGCCGAAACACTTCGTCGCAGTCCAAAAACTTCATGGTCGAGCCGGATCAATTCAACTCCGAGCGGCACGCCGACATAACCGCAACCGACAATCAAAACACGCATGGCGGGACGATAAACAATCGCGCGGTGTTAATCCATCACCGCCGCAAAACGCAGGCCGCGCGTGCTGACGTGGAGTTCTTTGAAGCCGAATTCCTCCATCACCATTTCATAAATCAAGACGCCGGTCAAAATCACGTCGGCGCGCAACTTCGGCAGGCCGGGAATTTCCTTGCGCTCGGCCAGCGGCAGTTTCCATAAATTTTTCCGATGGGCGACGACCTGTTCAAAACTCAAAACTGTCCGCTCGATTTTTTCGCGGTCAAAGCGTTCCAGTTTTTTTTCGATGCGCGCCAGAATGCCGGTCGTTCCGCCGGTGCCGACAAGCTGGATTTGGCCGGATTTTTTCTGCTGCCGCAACGCCGGTTCCAGCAACGGCCAGACTTCCGCGTGAAACAGATTTTCCACCCAGTCGCGGCAGGCCTTGAACTCCGCGGCGGCGGGCGGGTCGCTGTGCGGAAATTTTTCCATGAGCCGCACCGTGCCGAGCGGGAAGCTGTGGGCAAAATGTTTCTTCGCGCCACGGCCCAGAATGAATTCCGTGCTGCCGCCGCCGACATCGAGGATCAACAGCGGGAATTTCGCCAGTTCCGCATCGGTCGCCACGCCTTGAAACACCCATCCGGCCTCGCGCGCGCCGGAGATGATCTCTGTTTTCAAACCGGAGGCGCGCTCGATGGAGAAAGTCAGGTCGGCCGGATTCAACGCGTCGCGCGCGGCGCTGGTGGCGATGACGCGGATGGAGGTTGAATTTTTTTCGCGCGCGATTTCCGCAAATTCCCAGACCGCCTCGGCGGTGCAGGCGATCCTGTCGGGTTGAAGCCGGTGCGTTTCATAAAAACCCTTGCCGAGCCGCGTCTGCTTGCTTTCTTCATGCACCGGCTGCACGTCGCGCCCGCGCACGTCGGCCACCAACAATTTGATCGAGTTGGTGCCGACATCAATGACTGCGCGTCGAACGGATGCCATGTTGCGCCAGATTACGAAGCGCGACCGCCGATGCCCAATTGAAAAATGTTACATTTTACAGACAGCCGTCAGCGCGCCGGTTCAGCCGATGCGGAAGGAGATTTTCTGGATCAGATTTTTCCCGAAGCTGTGCTGCAGGCGGTCGAGGATTTCTTTGCGGCGATAACGGACGATTTCCGAGAGCCACACGCTGGTGTCCACGTTTACGAACAGCGTGCCCTTGTGCAGATTGTGCGGCTGCGCGTGCGCGGTGAGGTTCGGGTCAATGAGCGAATTCCAGACCTTGACCAGTTCGGCCTCGGCGCGCCGGTCGTCCATCCGCAAATCCTTCATCAGTTTCGGCAGCACATCGCCCGCGCGCCGCGCGCGGACAGCCTTTGCCGTTTCGAGCGGCGACAAATCCACGCCGCGCCATTGCGCGAGCACTTTTTGCCGGGCGGAAGTTTTTTTTTGCGGCGGCATTAAAGTCGTTTTTAGTTTTGAATTCTTAATTTTGAATTTGAACTAAAAATTCAAAATTAAAAACTAAAAACTTGCGCGGGATTTATCTGTGTCCATTCGTGTCCATCTGTGGTTAAATTGTTTTTGTGAACATAACGAATTTGAATCCCGACGCGGACATTGGCGCGAGCGCATGGCTGGTCGAGATTGACGACCACCGCATTCTGCTCGACGCGGGGATGCATCCGAAACGCGAAGGGCGCGACGGGTTGCCGTTGTTCGGCAGGGCCGGAAACAATGACGTGGACGCGATCGCGATCTCGCATTGCCATCACGACCACGTCGGCGCGCTGCCGGTCGCGTGCCGGAGATTTCCGAAGGCGCACGTGCTGATGACGGAGTTGAGCTATTTCATCGTCGAGCGCGTGCTGCACAATTCGGTGAACGTGATGACGAAACAGCGCGACGAGCTGGGCATCAAGGAATATCCGCTTTACACGCACGACGAGGTGGACGACATCGCGTCGCAATTTCAAGGCTTCAAATACAACCGCGAAATCGAGTGGAGTTCATTTCAAAAATCGCGCGCGGGCATGCCGTCGCCGACGCTGGAATTTTACGACGCCGGCCACACGCTCGGCTCGGCTGGAATCATGGTGCGCGGAAAAAAGGAAACGCTGTTTTACACGGGCGACGTTTGTTTTCACGATCAGACGATTTTGCGCGCAGCGCGGTTTGAGGACGTCAAGGCGGACGTGATGATCATGGAAACGACGCGCGGCAATCGCGAAGTGCCGAAAGGCTTCACGCGCGAAAAGGAAATTGAACGATTGGTCGCGGCCATTCACGACGCGCAAAAACGGAAAGGCTGTATTTTAATCCCTTCATTCGCGCTTGGCCGGACGCAGGAAATGCTCGCGATGCTGGCGCTGCTCATGCGCGAAGGAAAATTGAAGGAGCAGCCGATTTACATCGGCGGGCTTGGCCGCGTCTTCACCGAGATTTACGATTTGGAAGCGCATCGCGTGAACCGTCAGCACACGAACCTGCAATTACACGAGGCATTGCAGCTCGTCGTTCTCGAAAAGGGGCAGGCGGAAAACATGAAATTGAGCGGCGGAAAAATATTTGTCATCACCGCCGGCATGATGAGTGAGAACACGGCGGCGCACGATCTGGCCGTTCGCATGGCCGGCGACGAGCGGCAGAGCATTTTCTTCGTCGGTTACGCCGACCCGGATTCGCCTGCGGGAAGATTGAAGGCGGCGAAGCGCGGTGAGACTTTTGTGTTCAGTCCAAGCGCGGGCCGCGTGACAAAAAAATGCGACATGCTGGATTTCGATCTGACGGCGCATGCGAACCGGGAGGATTTGCTGGAATTCGTCGGGCGGGTTTCACCGCGCGCGATCTTGCTCAGTCACGGCGACGAAGATTCCCGTCTGTGGTTTGAAGAACAAATCCGCGGGCATTGGCCGAAAATAAAAATTTTCCAGCCGCAATCGGGGAAAGCGGTCCAGGCTTGATTTCGGAAAAATAAAACCGCCGGAAGAAATAGATTCGACCGGCGGTTTTGATTTTGAAATCGGTTCAATGCCCGCCAGGTCCCATGTTGACGATGTTGGCCAGGTTGAATATCGGCAGGAACATGCAGATGACCATGCCGCCGATGACGACGCCAAGGAATACAATCAGAATGGGCTCGATGAGCGACATGAGTCCGGTGAGAGTGGAATCGATTTCCTCATCAAGGAAGTTCGAGACGCGTTCAAGCATGGTGTCGATGTTGCCGGTCTGTTCGCCCGCGCTCATCATGCGGATGATCATGCTGGGGAAAATGGGGTTTTTGCCAAGCGCGGCAGAAATGCCCTCGCCGCGTTCGATGTCGGTGGCGGCATTTTTGATGGCCTTTTCCATGACAACATTGCCGACGGTCTGGGAAACAATTTGCAGAACTTCCAAAATCGGCACGCCGCTGCGAACCAATGAAGAGAGTGTGCGGGTGAAGCGGGCGAGACAAATTTTGTGTGCGATGGGGCCGAAGACCGGCAGCTTGATGCGTCGCCCGTCCCAAAATTCGCGCCCCGATTTGGTCTTAATGAAATACAGCCAGCCCCACACGGCCGCAACGCCCCCGATGATGAACAAAATCAGGAACCGTTTGATAATGTCGCTGATATCAATGAGAAATTGCGTTGGACCCGGAAGCGCCGCGCCGAAGCCGGAATAAATGTCCTTGAACGTGGGTATGACCTTTACCAGAAGAAAGGTCGTGATGCAAATCGCCACGACCGTGACAGTGGTCGGATAAATCAAAGCCGTTTTGACCTTCTTGCGAAGGCGTTCTGTGTTTTCAAGATAGGTTGCCAATCGGGCCATGATTTCCGCAAGCAAGCCGCCTTTCTCGCCCGCCGCAACCATGGAGTAATAAAGACGGTTGAATGCCTTTGGATGTTTTTGCAGGGCTTCGGAAAAGCTTTCACCGCTTTCCACTCGCGAACAAATATCACGGATTGTGTCGCGCATGACTTTGTTGGGTGTCTGCTCGGCCAGTGCTTGAAGTGATTGTACAATGGCGATACCCGCATCAATCATGGTAGCCAATTGCCTTGTGAAGACCACGAGGTCGGCCAGCGCCACTTTGCCGCCCTGGGTTTTGCCTTTTTTGGTGATTTTTTCCTGGATGGAGACGACCAAAAGATTCCGATTGAGCAGCGCGGCTATGGCGGCCTGTTCCGTAAGCGCCTCGACTGTGCTGCGGATCTCCCGGCCGGTGGCCGTCTCTCTGGCTGTGTAAGCAAATGATGGCATACCTTTACTCCGTAATAAAATCTATGAGCGCGAATTGCAAGCCTGCAATCAAATTTTCAATCGACGGCTAAAAGCACTAACTATTCCAGTTGAACCGTATCTGAAGCTTTAGGAAAAGTTTTTTCACGGGTCAAAACCGACGCCGACAAGTTGCCCAAACTTCACACAACCATTGCCCAAAAACAGGAACTGAAAAATTTAAAAACACGCAAGCTGTTTGTATTGAGTTATTTAAGTCAAATAAATTACATAAAAAAAACTATTGTCAAATGTCCCGGATTTTTCTATTTTCGTAGTCAATAGCACCGCGGTGGTGCCGGAACAAACTTGTTTGTTCTGACTAACGTAGGTAAAAACAAACAATTAACAAACAACATCGGAGGAACCAGATGAAGTTTAATAAATGGACATTGGGTCTGGCGGCGGTTGGTGCGGTCAGTCTCGCATCGGCGGCTCGTGCAGACGAGAAAATGAACTCGTTGCAGACAGCGTTGTCGGACACCACCATCAGTGGTTATGTCAGCGCATCGGCCAATTGGGCAATTACGCCCGGCGGCGGGCTGAATCAGCGCTCGCTTGCAGGATTCATTCCATATCAAGGACAATTCACACAAAGTGGAACTCCTTCAAAACAAGATGGCTTCAACTTGGATGTGGTGAAACTTACCATTGCCAAGCCTGAAGATGAATCGCCATGGGCTTCCGGTTATCAGGTGGATTTGCTCTTCGGTCCGGATGCTGTCAATTATAATGCTTCTGCGAATGCCGTCGGCGGACAAAGTCAGCAACACTTCTCAAACGAAAATGGTGCCGACTTTGCAATCAAACAGGCTTACGTCACTTTGCGCACGCCGGTCGGCAATGGCATTGACTGGAAAATCGGTGTTTTTGACACCATCATCGGTTACGAAGTGTTCGATGCCGGCAGCAATCCGAATTATACCCGTTCATGGGGATTTTTCTTGGAGCCGACTGAACATACCGGTATTTTGGCTTCATACAAAGTGAATGACGAATGGTCGTTCTCGGCTGGTGTGGCCAATACCTTGATGGCCGGAATCAATGCCCGGAATAATGAATCCGGGTTTTCAAATGGTGAAGGCAGCGATTGGCACAAGACGCTGATGGGTTCCGTCACATTCACAGCACCGAGTTCGTGGGGTTGGGCGGCAGGTTCATCCATCTACTCCGGGTTTGTTTATGGTTTCAACGGCTCTACCGTTGGTACCGGTGGTGCTGGTGGCGCGTCCAATAATTACACGGGTAATTACTACTTTGGCACAACGATGAACACCCCGTGGAAGAAGTTGACCACAGGCCTTGCGTTTGATTATGTGCAACATCCCAACCTAGGTGGAGGTCCAGCCCGCATTGACGTGTGGGATCTCGGTTTGTATGCCACTTTCAAAGCCACGGACAAGTTGAGCTTCAGTGGACGTGCCGAATATCTTGAAGCATGGTCAACTGCTGCCGGGGCCAGCAGCTCATTTAATCCTGACTGGATGGAATTGACTGCCACGGTTGAATATGATCTGTGGGCGAATGTCATGACCCGGGTTGAACTGCGCTGGGATCACGTTATAGACAACCTCGGAACGGTGGAAGACACCTTTGATACAGGCTTAAAGAGGACTTCTCTGGGTCTTTACGCGAACGTCATTTACAAGTTCTAATCTGATTTAGAACCTTTCGCCCCTTCCAAGAAATTGGAAGGGGCTTTTTGTTTCCTGAAAGCAAGATGCAAAAACCAACGGCGGGAATAATCGTGGGCTGCAAAAATTATTTTGCACCGCTCAATGCACCGCTCAAATTTCAGGCCAGACTGTTGATCCGGCAGCGCGGCGCAGAACTCAAAACAGGTTGTTCATCATCATGCCGACAACACTGATCGGACCTTGATCTTCCAGTCCGTCTGCGGCCTTGTCCAGTTTTTGCAGGGAGAGTTTGGCGTTCTTGTAAAATTCCTGATCGTTCACCAGTTTGCCGACGGTGCCCTGTCCCTGATTGATCTTCTGTAAAATCTGGTTCAGGTTCGTCATCGAGGCGGTGGTCGCGTTGTAAAGCGTTTCGTCCGTCACGAGCTTGCCCAGCGTGCCCTGTCCGCTGTTGACCCTGCTTACAACCTGGCGGACCTCGGTGGCCGTGTTTTGCAAGTCCGTGACGGTGGTCAGCGCGGAACTGTAAAGCGCGCCCTCGTAAATAAGTTTGCCGACCGTGCCTTGCCCGCTGGCGATCTGGCCGGAAATGCTTTCAATGTTGGAAATGGCCCCGCTAAGGTGGCCGCTGTTTTGTTTGACAAAATCAACCAGCGGTCCCATCAAATTGTTGATGGTGTCGGGTGTGAAACTATGCGTCAGATTTTCAATGCCCGTTGCGGCGCTATCAAGTTTGGCCATCATCGCGCTCAAGTCAGGCTGCTCTTCGGTTTCGAGAACCGTGCCGTCAACCGCAAGCGGCGCTCCGGCAGAACCGAAATCAACGGAAACAAAATTTTGCCCCATCAATCCGGTGAACTTGATGATGGCCTTGCTGTCCGTTTTCACAACGGCATCGGAGTGAAGTTTCAACGTCACTTTCACTTTTTGGTCGGCGATCGCGATTTTTTCAACGCGCCCGATTTCAACCCCGGCCATTTTCACACTGTCGCCCGCTTTCAAATCCTGCACGGTGTTGAACTGCGCGCTGACGCGATAGCCGTGGTTAAAAAAATCCATGCCGCCGAGCGTCTCGATGATAAGGACGGCGGCGAGGATGACGAGGACGACGAAAATGCCGAGCTTGGTTTCAAGTGAATTTTTCATAAGCTTTGAGTTTGAGGTTCGTGTTTGAAATCTGCATGCAAAAACTTCTGGACGAGCGGGTCGCCGGAATGTTTCAACTCGTCGGGCGTGCCGACGGTGACAATACGGCCTTCGTTGATGAAGGCAATGCGATCGGCCACGCCGAACGCCAAGTCGCGGTCATGCGACACGATAAGAGACGTGACGCGAGTGCGGTGTTTGAGTTCCAAAATTTCCTCTCCAATGACAATAGCTGAAAGCGGGTCGAGCTCGCTCGTCGGTTCGTCATATAAAATCAACTGCGGTTCAACGACCAGCGCCCGCGCGATAGCTACGCGTTTTTTCATGCCGCCGGAAAGTTCACTGGGCATCTTGTTGGCGGCATCTTTGAGGCCGACGGCTTCAAGGTTTTTCATCACAATTTCCTCGATTTCCTCGGATGATTTCAGCCGGTGTTCGGCGAGATAAAGCCCGACATTTTCGCCGACGGTAAGCGAGTTGAGCAGAGCACCCGATTGAAACACCATCGCCATCCGATATTTGCCGGCGATTTCGTCGGGCTGAATCAATTCGCCGTTGATCAAAATTTCCCCGGCGTCCGGCGCTTCGAGGCCGATAAGATGTTTGAGCAGGACGCTTTTGCCGCTGCCGCTTGGCCCCATGATGACAAAGATTTCCCCCGGCATGACCTCGAGATCAACGCCCTTGAGCACTTCCTGTCCGTCAAAACTTTTGTGCAGCCCGCGCACTTGCAGGCCGACGCCGGAACGGTTGTTCGCCAAATCGTTCATCATTTCAAAAGAACGCGCGTGAGCACGTAGTCAAAAATCACAATTAGCACGATGGAATTGACGACAGCCTTCGTGACCGAGCGGCCGATGCCACGCGGCCCGCCGATGGTCGCCAAACCTTGATGGCATGAAACCGAGCCGATAATCAGCGCAAAACAGAAACTTTTGAAAACGCCGTTGGCCACGTCCTTGACTTCGACGATGTCGCGCAGGTCGGAGAAAAACGCCTGAAACGGAATGGCGATGTGATTGTTCGCCTCCGCCACCACCGCGCCGCCGAACCAGCCGACGAGAATCGCGAAAACCACCAGCATCGGCAATGCAATGGCAATCGCGACCAGCCGCGGCAGCACGAGGTAATGAATCGGGTTGATATTCATCGTGCGCAACGCGTCGATTTCCTGATACACGCGCATCGAACCGATTTCCGCCGCCATTGCCGAGCCGATGCGCCCGGCTATAAGAATGGCCATTATCACCGGTGCGAGTTCCTTGGCCATGGCGATGCCGACGATGCCGCCGACGGCGCTGGACATGCTGCGTTCCACCAGCACTGGCCCTGTTTGCAGCGCGGTGACCGCGCCGATGAAAAATGACAATATACAGACCATTAGCAGGCTCGCGTTGCCAATTTCAAAAAATTGCTCAAAAATTTTCCTGCGTTGTCGCCATGCAAACGGCAGCGCCCGCAGTGTGCGCCAAAACAAAACGACAATTTCGCCGATGTTTTCAAACATAATTCAGAACGCGCCTTATTTTTCCTGCTGGTGTGTTGTTAAAATTGGAACGTAAAACAGTCGCAAACTTTTCGTTCCCACATCCGATTGATACTGGAAAAGGCCGAACAGGAGCGAGCATTTTTTGGACGCTTTCGTGGTGTCGGTGCGATACAAGTTCCACAGTAATGACCGGCTTGCCGCACCAGTCTGTAAGTTGTTTTCGGAACGCCAGATAGACCACAGCGGCGACCAGTTGCGTTCGATTCCGTGATTGTCCGGCAAAATCGGTTCGAGCGGCGCGAAGATCTGCAGCCGGTTGTTGCCGTTGAAATCACGATGATAAGTAAAGAAGGGCCACATGTCCACGCGCCGCCTTTCCATGCCGGTGGCGGTGTTTTTCTCGGTGGTGTTTTCATACAGGAAATAAAGGACACGCGTTTGTCTCTCATCCAGCAAGTCAGTATGAATGCATTTGTATCTGTAAGCTATCCAAAGGTAAAAATCCTTTTCAAGCGAATCATTATGCGACTGACCGAATAACGGCCAAACACGTGTGGTGGTCTTGCCTTCGCCGCGCGCGACGACGACAAACGGCCACGGCCCGTCCCATTCGTGATATTTTTGACCGCGATCGCCCACCCAGGAAAAGAACGGCCAAAGCACCGAGGTCGAATCGCGTTTGGGCGAACGTAATTGAGCGTAAAACGGCAGCAACCCCCCGGCTTTTTCCGGGTCATCCGTTCCGATGCCGTCCGTCGTCTTGAAATAAAATGGCCAGAGAACAAAGAATTTGTCGTGGCCCCCAACAGTTGCAACATCACCGAAGCCGTTGGTTTTGGTGGTTATGTCTTTATGTTCGTTGCCGACAACCGGCCAGAATTGCCAGCCGGACAGGCCGTCACCATGCCGCAGGTGAAAAAAGGGATAGCAATAATTGTCCGTTATGATGTCGCGCTTCTGTGTCTGACCGTAAATCGGAAACATGACGAAGAAAATTTTGTCGCGGAAGAGACGGTTTTTGAGGTGGCCGTAGAACGGGACAAGCGCGGTATAATTTTCATTCGTGTCCGGCGAGCGTTGCTGGAAATAGAATGGGAAAATTGTGAACCGCTTTTCGCCGTTATCATCCGGCTCTTTGCCGCCGGCGAAACTGAAAAGCTGGAAAAATTGCCAGCGATATTCTGTGCCGTAACGTCTGTAGGTCAACAATGGATAAAGGAAATCATCTTCCCGCGATTCCGCAGCCGAATCGGTGTCGTGCGAAAAGAGCGGCGGGATTGCCAGGATATTTTCCGAATCGTTCTGTTCGTGGTAAAAAAAAGGCCCGACAGCTTCGGTTCGCCAGCCAGAATCTAATGTCAGTGGAAATTGATCAAACAGTGGCCCAGCATGAAAATTGTCCTCGGCAGAACAAATTGGACAAACTCCGAATAAAGAAGCCCAAACAAAAATTCGCAATCGGCGCAGACAATTTTCAATGTTATTTGACCAAAAACATTGATTGTGTTGATTTGAGTTCAAGTCAACGTTATCGTTATCAGGCTTTTGTTTTGCTGCCTTTTTCGATTTAAAAGCCATATTTAACATTGAGGTTGACTTTTCATCGTTTTGCAATAAGCTTTTAATAATTGAGGTTTTTACCTCGGTTCCTCCTGACCCGGTGTCGGCAATGATTTGCCTTCGCCGGGTTTTTTTATCAAGGGTCGCCAACGGCCCAGCAAGTTCAAAAGTGCTGGCAAAAAAGTTAGTCCTGCAATCATACACGTTGCGATACCAACGGCCATCACACAGCCCAAGCTATGAATGCCGCGATCCTTTGCGAGAATTAGACTGCCGAAACCGGCGATAGCCGTCAATCCAGATACAAGCACAGCTTTACCGGTACTGCGGGCGAGGATGCCCGGCGTGCGTTCCTCGGCAAATCGGTTGAGAATATGAATGCCATTCGTAACACCGATGCCAATCACAAGCGGTAACGTCATGATATTTGCCGGATTAAACGGCACGCTGAACCAGCCCATCAACCCGACCAGCCATAATGTGCCAATACCAACCGGCAACAAGGATAAAATCACCGAGCCGATGGTGCGAAAATGGAAGAATACCAAAACTGCGATGGCCGCAAGCGAATACCAGGCCGCCTGAACATAACTGTCTTTCAGCAACGTCTCGTATTCGTACAGTTGCACGGGAGTGCCTGTGACATTCGGATCCACTGTCCGTAAATCAGCGATGAATTTTTCCTGATTGTCACGTTCCCACACATTTTTTTTTGGGAAAACCTGCAGTAGAATTTTTCCGGTCACGCCCACGAATTGATTGCGCATGGATTCAGGCAGATCCTGCAAACGCAGGCGAGCACGGTCGTCTTGATTTTGCAAAATCTGAAACGTGTCTCGGACATCTGTCAAAAGTGCTCTTTGAAACATCCCCAATTTATCAGCATTTTGTGCAAGTTTTGAAGCATCGCCCCACAGCATCGCCTTGCGCAAATCTTCAATGGCCTTTCGTAACAAGATAAATTGTTTGGCCAAATCAGGATCATCCCTGCGGACTTCGTCCAACGCCGCGCCGAGATAACCGTAAAGCCCGTAGAGCGTGCGGCTTAAATCTGCAAGGTTGACCGACCCATTGTCAGCTTCGCTGAACCCAAGCGGCGCAATTTCCTGTTTTATCTGGCCGATCAGTTCAATTTTATTGATTTTGTTTGTGTTGAGAAAATCATTCAACAAGCTGGAGGGCGGTTCCACATCGGCGACTGTCGGCAATCTTTTGATCTTTTCCTCCAATGCAACCGCTTGATTCAAAGAATCCGCAACGACAGCACCGTAAAGCAAGGACTTGTCCGCAGAGGCAAACAGCTTCTCTTCAAACATCACGGACGGCAGTCCTATGCTTTGCAATTTCTCCAAATTGTAGTCGAAGTAAACTTTGTGGGCCTCGACGAACGCAATCACGCACAGCACAAAGATGACAACCGTCACCAATGCGGGTCGTTGCAGCCATAAACTTTCGATGCGCGCGCGCTGATCCACGTCCCCGGCTTTGTGGTCAATCACGTTTTGCCTTCCGCGCAACAACAGCGCCGGCAACATTGTCATCATCGGCACAAAACAAATCAACAGGCCGCCGCCGCAAATGATG
The DNA here is from genome assembly GCA_964536285.1 of uncultured Bifidobacteriaceae bacterium. Lineage (GTDB taxonomy): Bacteria > Verrucomicrobiota > Verrucomicrobiia > Limisphaerales > UBA11358 > UBA11358. The sequence continues at coordinate 113,512 of CAZHXG010000002.1, read as the reverse complement.
CCCATTTCCTGGATGCCTTTGAAATGCGTCAGCGACATCGCCAGAAACGCGCCCGCCGTTGTCATCGCGCCGGTGAAAATTCCCTGTCCTGTGAAAACCATCGCTTTCGTCAGTGCCTGTTCCTCCGTTTTACCGTGACGCAACTCTTCTTCGTAACGCGTGATCAAATGCACACCGAAATCGATGGCCAGCCCGATAAGCATCGGCACAAACGTGATCGTCAAAATGTTCAAATGCCCGACCGTCAGCGTGGTGAACGCCAGTGTGTAGACCAAACCGAACATTAGGCAGACTGTCGCTTTGACGGGCCGGCCGGTCTCGTTGTAGCCGTAAATGAAAATCAACGCGCAGAGAATCAATGAAACAACGCTCGCCATCGCCGTGTCTTTTTGCGATTGCACCATTTCGTCGTAGTCCAGCACGGGTTCGCCCATCAATCCGACATTGAGGCCGGGCACTTCATTTTGCGTTTCCTTGATTAATTGGCGGAGACGTTTGATCGCCGCACTGTTGAGCGCATTGTCCGGCGTATGGGACGTCACCAAAAAAATCCGGCCATGATTATATGTGATGTAAGACGCCTCTTCATTGCCGGCATTAAAAAGCGAGGCGACCCCCGGCGACGGCGGCACGCCCGGTCGGGTCAAGCTGTCGGTGGCCTGTGTCACAATCCGGGTCAATGCGGGCAGCGCCTGCACCAACGATTCCGTCTGGGCATTTGTTTCGCGCGGTGACGTGCGAAATTGCGTGTTCACCTGCTCGAAGAATGACACGAGATTTGTCGTCTGTGTGAACCGGCTGATGAACGGCAGATCGTCCTGTAGTGTCTTTTTCAGTTCAACCAAATCATCCTCGGAAGCGAACAGCAGTGCTTTTGGCCCCATCATCGCCAAATCTTTCTGATAGAAAACATCGCGAAACAAATTTGTTTCGGATTCCAGTTTTGCGGCGATGCGTTCGGCAAACTGCCGGTTCTTTTCGCTGTTTTCGCTCTCCACCACCACCACAAGGTCGTTGCCCTGTTGTGGAAATTCCTTTTGCAGGCGGAGAAAATTCCGATGGTATTTTTGGTTGGAACCGACAAGGTTGTCCCGGTTCATGTCCGCCTGCAGAAAACAGACCGTGTAAACGGCACATGCCAGGAACAAAGCCACCTGCGGGTAAATGAATTTTCTGGGATGACGACAGACCGCCGCCGCCAGCTTTGCCAGCGCACGCGCGAGGAAAGAATCTGCGCTCAACGCTTTCATGCGTCGGAAAATTCTCCGTTGGAAAAGACTTCCTTCACGTCGTCATGTTCTTCGATGGATTCAATCAGTTTGCCGACTTCCGCAACCGCCGCTTCGCCCGTCAGCGGGACCGTCATCGTCGGCAGCGAGGTGATTTCCGCCGCCTCGCACTTGATGCCCTTCGTTTCAATCCGTTTGTGGACCGCTTCGAAATTCGCGGGTGCGGTCAAAATTTCGTAGCCGTTCTCGTCCGCTTTGAAATCTTCCGCGCCGGCTTCGAGCGCGAGTTCCATCAGCGCATCCTCGCCCGCCGACTCTTTTGAGACAATGATCTGGCCTTTGCGTTGAAACAACCGGCTGACCGAGCCGGGCGTCGCGATCGAGCCTCCGCCTTTCGTGACGATGCTGCGGATGTCCGACGCCGTGCGATTTCGATTGTCCGTGCTGACCTCGACGAGCAACGCGACTCCGTGCGGCGCGTAAATCTCGTAGGTCAAATCCTCGAACGACGCGCCTTCGCCGCCGCCCGTTCCTTTTTTGATGGCGCGTTCGATGTTGTCCGCCGGCATGTTCGCCGCGCGACATTTGAGCAGCACCATCCGCAGGCGCGGATTCATGCCCGGGTCGCCGCCACCGATTTTTGCCGCGACGGTGATTTCACGGCCCAGCTTCGCAAAAATTTTCCCACGCTTCGCGTCCAGCGCGCCTTTGAGGCGTTTGACCTTCGCCCATTTGTTATGACCGGCCATATAAACTTCAGGCCGCCTCGACAAAAACCGCCGTGCCATAGCAAAGCACTTCCGTGATGCCCGGCGCGATTTCCGTCGCGTCGTACCGCACGCCGATGACCGCGTTCGCGCCGAGCTGTCCGGCGTGCGTGAGCATCAGGTTGAACGTGTCCTCGCGCGCCCGCTCGCAGAGATTCGTGTAGAGCGTGATGTTTCCGCCGAAAAGGCTCTGGATGCTCGCGCCAAAATTTCCGACGATGGAGCGCGACCGCACGATGATGCCGCGCACGACACCGAACGATTTTTTCACGCGATAACCGGGCAGTTCAAACGTGGTGGTCGTCAATGGATGTGTCAGATTCATAGTCCGGAGATTGAACACCACGCGACGCGGCGGCAAAAGAGAAAAGTTCCCGTGCCGTCACGGCGAGAGAAAGGAAAACACGGGGAGGTTCCGCAAAACACCGAAGGCGAGCGCGACGATCAAAAACGCCCACAGCACTTTGGGCTCGAGAACATGTCCGGCGGGCTTGCGGGAAATTCTTTTTGCGGCGAACCACATGCCGCGCGATGCCAACGCGGCAAGGGTGAAGACAAACAGCGCGTTGTCATGCAGCGCGAGAGGAAAATTTCCGTGCAGCAGCGCATGCAGCGACCGCGTCGCGCCGCAGCCGGGACAGTTCAGTCCGGTCAATTTGTGAAAAGCGCAAACCGGATAAAAAACATTTTTGTCCGGATCGAAAAAGAAAACAACCGCGGCCGCTCCGAAAATTGCGGCGACAAGAATTGTCCCCGCAAAAAAGGCCAGCGGTGATTGAGTTCTTATTTTTGGCGGGATGGCCGCTGTCGCCGTCATTTTCAAAATTGGTTGGTGTTGAAATTGAAATGCTCATGATTGGTCGCCAGCGCAAAAAGAAAAAATAAAATTCCAATCGCTGATAAAATCAGTCCGGCGATGGCGAGGCCTCGTCCTTCAAATCGCGTGGGATTTTCGTTGATTTGCAGGAGCGCGATGATGGAAAAAATCAGGCCGAGTATGTTGAACGGAAATCCACCGCAACAACAAATCAGAGTGACCGACAGAATACCGCAAACAAATCCAGCAGTCGCCAGAGGATTTGTCCGGTGTGATGGCGCGGGCGGCGCAATAGCCGGCGGCGGCATGGTCGCTGAAAAAAATCCGGCAAACTCCGGCAGCAGGCCGACGAAGTTCCAGTCGTTCGCGCCGTCCATGAAAATCGGCGTCTCGCGTACGACGCGGCCTTCGGAAATCCATTGCCGGATTTGTCCGGGGCTCGCCGGGCCGTATTCCTTGCCGTCGTCGCCGACGACTTTGTAGATGGCGGATGGCTCATTCATCTTCGGTTTCGGAAGCCGCACGGCTTGCGTCCGTGCAGACGCCGCGCTTCGCTTCTGCCACAAAGTCTAATAAAATTTTTGCCGTCGGGCTGCTAAAACTTTTCTGCGCCTCTTCAATGGCCGCCCGCAAATTTTTCCCGCTGCGAAACAACAGATGATAAAGCCGTTTCAATTCAATCCGCTGGTCCGGCGTGAATCCCGCGCGCCGCAGCCCGACGACGTTCAATCCATAAATTGTGTTGATACCACCTGCAATCGTGAACGGCGGCAAATCCTGCCCGACGCCCGCCTTGCCTTGCATCATCGTCAGCGTGCCGATGCGCGTGAATTGATGGATGAGGCAATTCCCCGAAATGAACGCTCGATCCTGCACCGTGACGTGTCCGGCCAGCAGCGAGCCGTTGACGATGATGATGTGGTCGCCGAGCTGGCAGTTGTGTGCGACATGACAATTCACCATTAAATAATTGTGCGAACCGATGACCGTCTCGCCATCGGCATTGGTTGAGCGATGGACGGTGACGTGTTCGCGGAAAACATTGTGGTCGCCGATGCGCAGGCGCGTCGGTTCATTTTTGTATTTCAAGTCCTGCGGCGCGTCGCCGATGACGCAACCGGCGTGGAATTTATTGTGCGAACCGATTTTTGTGATGCCGGTGAGATAAACATGCGGCCCGACGACGCAATTCGCGCCCATCTCCACGCCCTCGTCGATCACGGCGCACGGCCCGACTTGAACTGTCGGATCCAATTTCGCTTTCGGGTGAATGATGGCTGTTTTGTGAATCATCTTTCGGCCACAGATTCACACAAACCGCCGCGGATTGAAAATAAATTTGGCCGGACTATGGCTCTAATCTCGTCGCCGGTTTTTATTCTTTTGCCTCCGCAAATTCCGGAGATGACGAAAGCCGACGAGTTTCCTGCCCTTTTCATCCCAGAGCCGGAAGGTGAATGATTTCAAACTGGAGAGCAATGTGGTGGGTTTCACCTGCTGAAAAAGCGGATCGGCTTTATGGCATTTTTCCAGATTGTAATTTGGAATGCGCGGACTCAAATGATGAATGTGATGAAAGCCGATGTTGCCGGAAAACCATTGCAGAACTCGCGGCAGTTTGTAGAAGGAGCTGCCTTGCAACGCCGCTTGCGTGTAACTCCAATCCTCGCCGCGTTCCCAATAAACTCCTTCAAACTGGTGCTGGACGTAAAACAGCCACACGCCAGCGCCGCCCGCCACCATCAATATGATCAGTTGAATCAGCAGATACGCCCAGATTCCAAAAGTCCAGCTCAAACCGATTGCCATTCCGAGGATGACCAGATTCATCGCATAAACGGAATGCCGCTCGCGTTGGCTGGCTTTCGGCGACGGAAATCGCTGCCTGACCACGAACAAAAATAATGGCGCGACGACGAACAACACGATTGGATTGCGCGCGAGACGATAGGCGAATTTTTTCCAGCGCGACGACTTCAGATACTCCTGCACGGTCAATGTCCACACGTCGCCCGTGCCGCGCCGGTCGAGATCTCCTGCGCTGCTGTGATGAATCGCATGTTCCCACCGCCAATGATAATAAGGCGTGAAAGTCAAAACGCCTGCGAGAAATCCCACGGTGTCGTTGGCGAGGCGTGATTTGAAAAAAGAGCCGTGCCCGCAATCATGAAAAATGATGAACACGCGCACAAGAAATCCACCGGCCAAGATCGCCACCGGCACGACGAGCCACCACGAGACTGGCAGGCAAAGATATATCAGATACCAAAGCGCCGCATAAGGAACGAGCGTGTCAACGATTTGCCAGAGCGCCCGCAACGTCGAAGGTTTCTGGTATCTGGCCACAATTTCCTTCCATGCTGCGATCTCTGTCGCGTGTTCGCCGTTACTTGAACCCAAATCGTTTGCCATAACTCACATTACCACTTTTTAAAATAGAAACGAATTTTAAAGCAATATTCACAGCGGCAATTTTTGAGTTTGTCAGGTGCCGGCAAAATATCCCAACTCGCGCAGCGACGCATAATCCTTCGCCCGTCCCGCCGTCGCGCGACCGATGATGACATGGTCAAGCACTTCGATCTTCAAAAGTTTTCCGGCGCGGATCAAATCGCGCGTCACCTTGATGTCGGCCTCGCTCGGCGTCGGGTCACCGCTCGGATGATTGTGGACAAGCACGACGGCGTGCGCGTTGGCGGCGATGGCAGACTTGAAGACTTCGCGCGGATGCACCAGAATCGTGTCGAGCGTGCCGTCGGAGATTTCCTCAACGCGAATCAATTTGTGTCGGGTATTCAACAAAAGCGCTTGCAGCATCTCGACGCCTTTCAAAAGATTTTGTTCGCGCAGCAATTGCACGACGTTTTCGGGATTGTCGAGCACTGGCGATTCGCGCTGGAGTTCACCCGCCATTTTTCGCGCCAGCGCGAACGCGGCCACGAGTGTCACCGCCTTGTCGCGCCCGATGCCTTTGACCTTTTGCAAATCCTGAATGGACGCCTGTGCGAGCAATTGCAACGTTCCAAACTTTTGCAAAAGCTGTCTGCCGACCTCGACTGCGTTCGCGCCCTTCAATCCGGTTCGTAAAAGAATCGCGATCAATTCCGCATGGCTCAAAGCGTCTGCGCCGAGCGCCGCCAACCGTTCCCGCGGACGCTCGCTTGCCGGCTGATCCTTGAGCCGCAACCCTTCTGCCATGCGCGAAGTTGTAAGACATTTGCCCCACAAAGACACGCGGAAAAATTGCCGAACATTCCGCTCGCGTGTTAGCCTTGCCCCGAGCAAATGGATTCGCCCGGCAAAAATGATTCGCGCCTGACACCTTCACAACGTCGCGCCGTTGACGCGCGCGGCAACGTCCTCGTTATGGCCGGCGCGGGCACGGGCAAAACCCACACGCTCGTCGAGCGCTGTCTGGACTGCGTCGTTCGTGAAGGCGCGTCGCTCGACGAAATTCTCGTCGTCACTTTCACTGAAGCCGCCGCGACCGAGATGCGCCAGCGACTTCGCAGCGCGCTGGAAAAAAAGTCGCAGGAAAATCCCGGCGACGCTCATTGCGCCGAACAACTCGCGCTCTTCGACGCCGCGCACATCGGCACGCTCCACGGTTTTTGCCTCAAGCTCGTGCGCGAACATTTTTACGAGCTTGGCCTCGACCCGCAGCTTTCCATGCTCGACGAAGGCGAAGCGCGCCTGCTCGCCGATGAGACGCTCGACGAACAATTTCATTCGCATTATGAAGGCGCGGATGAATTTTCCATCGCCGTCCAAAATTTGATTCAAGTTTACGGCAGTGGTCGCGACGAAAAAATTCGCCAGCTTGTCTTGCGAATTCACAATTACGCGCAAACACGGCCTGATTCCGATGGCTGGCTGACGCGACAGATTGAAAATTTTTCTTCGACCGAACCCGTACAGTGGCGCGAATGGTTTTCCGAAGCGATTTCAAATTGGCGCGAAGAGTCATTGTCTGCTCTCGAAAATCTGAAGGACGAAAATTCCAAAGCCGCCGAATGTCTGGAGATTTTGAAAAAGTCCGATTTGCCGGAAGCCCTTGAGAAAACTCTTGCCGCCGACGGCGATTGGCCGCGCGGAACAAAAAAATTCCGCGAGTCGCTCGAGGATTTTTTTGACGAGGCCGAATTTTTGAAGTCGCTGATCGCCACGAAAGATAACGCTCCGCTCGCCGAAGATTGGAACTGGATTCGCGGCCGCATGAAAACCTTGCTGCAATTGGCGCAGAATTTTTCCGCGCTTTTCGCCGCGCGCAAACGCGACGACGGCGTCCTGGATTTTCACGACCTGGAACAGTTCGCGCTGAAATTGCTCTGGAATTTTGAAATAGAAAAACCGACGTCCATCGCCGGGCGTTGGCGCGAAAAAATCCGGTTCGTCTTCGTGGACGAATATCAGGACATCAACGCCGCGCAGGACAAAATCATTTCGGCGCTTTCACGGGACGGTTCGGATGCAAATCGCTTCCTCGTCGGCGACGTGAAGCAGAGCATTTACCGCTTCCGGCTCGCCGATCCAAAAATCTTCCGTGATTACGTCCGCGACTGGCGCGGAAAAAACGGCCAGACGATTCCGCTCACGGAAAGTTTCCGCAGTCGCGAATTGTTGCTCAACTTTGTGAATTCCGTTTTCGAGCCGCTCATGCGCGAAAAAATCGGCGGCGTGAATTATGACGACGAAGCGAAATTAAAATTCTGCTCGCCGGAAACCCGCGCAGATTTCGGCATCGCAAAAGATTCTGCGCCGCGAGCGGAATTGCTTTTGCGTCTGAAAAAAGGTCGCAATAAAAATTCCGAACCCGAAAATGGCAGCGACGACTTGGCTGACTTGGAAGAATCGGAAAAAGAGGCGCGACTGCTCGCGGTGCGGCTGCTGGAACTGAAAAATTCGGCGCACGAAATCTGGGACGACGGGGAAAAAATCTCCCGCGCCGTCGACTGGCACGACATGGCGGTGCTGTTGCGTTCGCCAGCGGGCAAATCGGAAATTTTTGCGAAACAGTTTGACCGCGCAGGCGTGCCGCTCGTTGTCGAGCGCGGCGAATTTTACGACAGCGGCGAGATTCAAGATTTGTTGAGCTTGCTGCAATTGCTCGACAATCCGCTTCAAGATGTCCCGTGCATCGCGGTCTTGCGCTCGCCGCTCGTCGGTTTATCGCTCGACGAGCTGGCGGAAATCCGGCTCGCGATAAAAGGCCATTTTTGGTTCGCGCTCAATCAGGTTCAAAATCCAAAATCCAAAATCCAAAAAGGGTCGGCGCAAAAAATCGGAAGATTTCTGGAACGATTTTCGCGCTGGCGGAAACTTGCAAAACAAGTTTCGTTGTCGCAGTGCCTCGAAGACGTGCTGGCGGAAACGCATTATGCGGATTGGTTGCGGTCGCAGCCGCGCGGCAAACAGCGGTACGCAAACGTCGGGCGATTTCTAAATCTGGCGCAGAAGTTCGACCAGTTTCAGCGGCAGGGACTTTTCCGCTTTTTGAAATTCGTCGAGGCGCAGCGCGAAGCCGGGATCGAACCGGAAGTCACGGCGACCGCGGACGAGAACGCTGTGCGTTTGATGAGCATCCATCAGAGCAAGGGACTGGAATTTCCCGTCGTGGCGATCGGCGATTTGGCGAAGCCGTTCAATGAACAGGATTTGCGCGGTGAAATCATTTTGGACGAGGAATTCGGTTTGTGCCCGCGCGTCAAGCCGCCCCAAAGTGGAGGCCGTTATCCGAGCCTGCCGCATTGGCTCGCGCAAAAACATCAGCGGCGTGAATTGCGCGGCGAAGAATTGCGCTTGCTTTACGTCGCGATGACGCGCGCGCGCGACACTTTAATTTTGAGCGGCAGTGTCACCGGGAAAAAATGGAAAAATCTTTGGACAAAGCCGGAAACGATCACGCCGCAAAAAATCGTCGAGGCGAAAAGTTGCGCCGACTGGCTCGGACTTTGGTTCGCGCAAAACACGAAGGACGCCGCAAGCGAAGGCGAATTGCCGAATCTACGCTGGCGGATTGTGGGCGATGAAGAACTTGGCGCAGAAATGAAATCCGTGGAAAAAGTGGACGCGGAATCGCCCGCGCTCGACAGGAAAACAAAACTGAAACTTCAGAAGGCGCTGAACTGGCAATACGGATTCGATTCGGCGACGAAACGCAAAGCCAAGTCGTCCGTCACGGCATTGCGGCGTCAGGTGGAGGAATTGGATGACGAAGTGGAACAGGTTTTTCCTGCGCGCCGAAGTGTCAGCACAAAATTGTCAGCGGCGGATACGGGCACAGCGCATCACAAATTTCTCCAGCATGTTTCGCTCGAAAAGATAGACAGTGTCGCCGCGCTTGAAACCGAAGCAAAAAGATTGGAGCGGGAAAACATTTTGTCGGCGGACGAGCACAACGCCCTTGTTTTGAAGAATGTCGCGGCTTTTTGGAATTCTGAGCCCGGCGGAAAAATTCAGCAGCAGGCGGCCAACGTGAAGCGCGAATTGCCGTTCACGGCGAAATTCAGCCCGGAAGAATTGTCGAAAATTGTCGGGACGAAACCGGAGGCGGGACTTGAAAATGAATTCGTCGTCGTGCAAGGCGTTGCGGATTTGGTCGTGCTGTTGCCGAAGGAAATCTGGCTGGTGGATTTCAAGACGGACGAAGTCTCGGAGCGCGAGTTGACGGAGAAAACAAGATTTTACGAGCCGCAGTTGAAGCTTTACGCAAGCGCGCTGGAGAAAATTTACAACCGGCCGGTGACGAATTGCTGGCTGCATTTTTTGTCTGCACAGAAAACGAAGACCGTGAAAACTTAATCCGGCGACTGAACCGGAAGCTCGTCCTCCAGATTTTCCTGCGCGGGCAATTCGGGCAAGGATGATTCCTCGGCTGGTTTCGCATCGGGCGATTTTCCGTCGCGCAAGCGCACGATTGCGGGCCGCAATAGTTTTCCCTGAAATGTGTAACCAACGGCAATCGTTTCGGCGACGACCGAACCTTCCGGCGGTTTTTCCTTGCTGCCGGCGACCTGGTGTTTTTCGGCGTCGAACGGCTCGTCCGGTTCGGCGTCGAATGGCGTGAGGCCAATGCGCCGCGCGGTGCCGCGACAGGCGTTCTGGAAATTTGTGATCGGGTCGGCAAATTTCGGATTTTCGGAGCGCACGGCGGCGGCGTGCAGCGCAAAGACATGATCAAGGATGCGCACGAGCACCTGGAGCCATTCGAGTTCGCCGCGCCGCAGCTTGTCCGCTTCCAGCCGCAGTGTGGCTTTCTCGCTGTCGTTCATTTTTTGCATGAACTCGCTGAACTGCCGGACTTCCGCGGCCATTTTTTCGGCGATCTGCTGTGCGCCGGCGGAAGTTTTTTCGGCCTGCGTCTGCGCGTTCGTCCATTCGTTTGTGGCGGAGGAAATCTGCGCCGCGAGCTGTTCAAGGTTCTGGATTTTTTCCGCGACCGAGCCGAGCGCATTGGCCTCGACGACTTTTAGAAACGCACGATAATCGAGAAAAAACGGGATGCACCCGACGAGGGCACCAATTGCGGAAAGCGAAACGCACAGGATGATGTCGCCGCGCGCGATCGGGTGTGGCGATTTCCAGACGATGAAATAAGCGAACGCGAGCAGCAACGCGTCGCCGAGCAGAAACGGCCATTTTGAAACTTTCCAGTTTATCGCGTCATTCATCGCTTCCAGTCTCGGAAAAAACGCGGATAAACGCAACGCTTTCTCCTCGACTAAAACCGCGCGTGCGAAATCATCTGACGCGTGCGCACCTGTGTCATTTTCAATCCGGCGGCGCGTGGCAGCAAGGCCCGGCATTTCCGCCATCATCTCGGTGACATGGCCGGACAATCCGCGTTCAAGGCCACGACTGCGCCGGGCGAGGCGCGGCGTCTCGCGACCGAAGCGGTGGCCGACGGATTCGAACTCATCGTGGCCGCCGGTGGCGACGGCACGGTCAACGAAGTCCTGAACGGGATCGGCGACGCGCCAAACGGCCTTGAACGCGCGCGGCTCGGCGTGCTGCCACTCGGCACGGTCAATGTCTTTGCGCGCGAATTGAAAATCCCGCTGCGGCTCGAAAGCGCGTGGGAAGTTTTGCGCCGTGGTCGTGAAATGAAAATCGACCTGCCACGCGTGGAATTTTCAGCCGGCGGCAAACGGGAGCGGCGTTATTTCGTCCAGCTCGCCGGCGCCGGTTTCGATGCGCGCGCCATCGAACTCGTGGACTGGCAGCACAAGAAAAAAGTCGGGCCACTGGCTTACATCGTCGCCGGGTTGAAAGCGCTGCGTGAAAGGAAACCGGCGATTGCCGTCCGCGCGGACGGGCAAAAATTTTCCGGCGAACTGATTTTGATCGGCAACGGAAAATTTTACGGTGGACCGTTCAAAATTTTCCCCGAAGCGGAATTGCGCAACGGGCTTCTGGAGGTTTGCATTTTTCCGCGTGTGAATTTTCCGACGTTATTCCGCTGCTCGCCAAATTTTCTCGTCCGGCAAAAATTGCCGGAGAGAATCGTGCGTCGTTTTCGCGCATCGAGTTTTGAATTGACCAGCAAAACAGCGGCGGCGTTTGAATTGGATGGCGAGTGGGTCGGGAATTTGCCCGCGACATTTTCGGTCGAGCGCGAAAAATTGCGCGTCATCGTGCCGTGAAAGTGGTGGAGGCGGCGGGAATTGAACCCGCGTCCCAAGTCAACCTACCAGCCGCGACTACATGCTTAGCCCGGAGAATTTTTTCTGCTGTGCGATGGCGTCCGGGCGCGAGTCGCACTGCCTAGTCCGCAGGATAAGAGTCGGTTGCCGGCGCGCAGACTCCGCCTTCAACCCCGCCTGCTGTGGCGTCCGTCCACCGTAGCAGGTGTCCAGTGGCGGACGTCGTGGCGCTTAGGCCGCGAGAGCTAGTTCTTGATTAGCTGTTTTGTTTTGATGCGAATGATTAACGAGGCCAACGCATCTTCCTCGGCATGCCGCCTCTGGCGTGTTCACATGGTCGAAACCAGTGCGCCCCCATCCGATTCGGCGAACATATAATCCTTCAAGTTGCCGTGACGGTCAAACGAATTAAGGAACGGCGCGGTAGGCGCGGTAAAATCGAAAATTAAAATTTGTCGCCGCCGAATCGGAAAACGCACCGCTGCCGTTGGTCAAAAGCAGGCTGCCGAGATTCGTCCAGCTCAAAAAATTAGTCGTGGCCTGAATCATCGTCGGCGAATTGCTCGAGCCGGCGAGGAAAATTTTCGACTGATTGGTGAGCCGCGTGATGGAAGTGATGAACGGTGCTTCCGTCGCAATCAGTTGCAGGTCGAAGCTCATGCTGTTGCTCGACACGGACGCGATATGGACTTCGGCGGCGATCGTGTTCGTGCCTTCGAGCAGTAGCTTCGGGTCAACGGCGTAACTCTGCCAGGCGTCGCGCAGCGCGGCCGTCATGGGCGTCGCAAGCGTGTTGTAGGCCGCGCCGGAGTTGAGGTTGATGTTCGCGATCGCCGCGCCGTTGAGAAAAACATTCGCGCCGTCATCAACGACCAGTTTCAAAGTCATGTTCGCGATCCGGTTTACATTCGTCGCGACAAAAGTTTTCCGAAAATAAGTTGTGATGTATTTGTCATTCACGTTCAGGCCGTAGCCCACGAACGTCTGTAATTCGCCGTCGCCGTAGCCAAGTTGCGCCGGGCCGCTGCTCCACGAGGAATCGTCGAAGCCCGGATTGCGCCAGGCTGTTCCCTGATCCGATCCGTTGGCCAGATATTTCCAGATTGAAGCCATCGGCACGAGGACGCGCGGCGGAGTCGGGCCGTCAAAACTCTTGCGCGCAAAATAATAAAGCGGCTGAATGCCCGTCGGTTCGCTGTCGCTCAAGGTGAAATAGCCGCCGCCGTAATAATCGAAGCCGATGGCCTCGCCGTTGGGTTCGCCATTGGCCTCGCCGACGACGGGAATGCCATTGGACGGTTCGCTGAACACACTGCTGATGGACTGGCCGTTCGTGCGCAGAAAAATCTGCGCGAAATTTTCCTGCCGCACGAGGATTTCGTTTCCGAGCGGCGAGATGTCCGCGCCGTTGGGTTTTGTGAAAGAGAGCGTGCGGACAAACGTGAGCGTGATTTTATTTGTCGCGTCAAGCAGCGACTTGGGCGCGGTGTAAATGCTGCTGGTGTTTGATTTCGTCAGCACAAACCAGTCGCCGGTCACAGGATCGGTGAACTCGGCCTCGGCGTTGTTTGTGCTATTGGGATATGTCAGCGTGATGGTACGCGCCCCTTTCATCGCGCGGTTGGAAACCGGGCTGTTCGTCTGCCAGAAATAAACCGCCGGTTCGGGAATCTGATAAATCATTATGTTCGTGCGGTCGGAATTGTTGTCGCCGATGTCGGTCACGTAAAGATAGGAAACATTCGTCACCGGGCCGGGGCCGATGCCGATGTCTTCGTTGTCCGTGTTGCCGGGCAGCGCGTAAGTGCCCAGATTTCGGCCTTGCGAATCGATCGCGTAGACCACCGCCGCGTTGCCGCTGTCGTTTTCCGTCCAAAGCACGTCGGGATTGTTGCGGCTGGCTGCGACGCCGGAGGCTTCCGTCAGCAGCGGAATGTTCACGATGCCGTTCGTCACCGCGTTGGCGAACGTCGGCGCGGCAGGACAAAAATTTGGAAAAATAAAAAGAGCCGATGTTGCCGCCAAAAGCGCAACGGATTCATTCAACAAATTGCGGACAACGGAACTCACGAATCCGAAGTTTAGACGGCTGTTCCTGTCATTGCTAAAAAATTCCGCTGCAAAACTGCGATGTTACAGGATCGTAACAAACAAAAACGCGGCTGGAATTTCTTCCAGCCGCGCTCGATTTTTCGGTTCCTCCGAATTTTAGCGGATTAATAACCGCCCATGCCGCCCATGTCACCCATGCCGCCGCCGTGACCGCCGCCTGCCGGGGCTTTTTCCTTTTCCGGCACGTCGGTGATGAGGCATTCGGTCGTAAGCAAGAGTCCCGCGATGCTCGCCGCGTTTTGCAGCGCGCTACGCGTGACTTTCTTCGGGTCAACCACGCCGGCCTTCACGAGGTCCTCGTATTCGCCCGTGGCGACGTTGTAACCTTCGTTGCCCTTGGATTTCTTGACCGCCTCGACGATAACGCTGCCTTCGACGCCCGCGTTCGCCGCGAGCGAGCGCAACGGCGATTCCACCGCGCGCTTGATGATGCCGATGCCGATGGTTTCGTCTTCGTTCGCGCCCTTCGTGGCTTCGATGGCCGCGATGCAACGGATCAACGCTACGCCGCCGCCCGCCACGATGCCTTCTTCGACCGCCGCGCGGGTCGCGTGCAACGCGTCCTCGACGCGCGCCTTCTTTTCCTTCATTTCAGTTTCGGTCGCCGCGCCGACGTTGATGACGGCCACGCCGCCCGCGAGTTTCGCGAGACGTTCCTGCAATTTTTCGCGGTCGTAATCGCTCGTCGTCTCTTCAATCTGCCGGCGAATCTGATTCACGCGGCCTTGAATGTCGCTGGATTTTCCGGCGCCTTCGACAATCGTCGTGTTCTCTTTGTCCACGACAACCGTCTTCGCGCGACCCAAATCGGTCAATTCAATTGTCTCGAGTTTGATGCCGAGGTCTTCGCTGATGAATTTTCCGCCGGTCAACACCGCGAGGTCCTGCATCATTTCCTTGCGGCGGTCGCCGAAGCCCGGCGCTTTGACGGCGCACACATTGATCGTGCCGCGCAGCTTGTTCACCACGAGAGTCGCGAGTGCTTCGCCTTCGACTTCTTCGGAGATGATGAGCAGCGGCTTGCCGATCTTCGCGGTCTTTTCCAGAATCGGCAGCAAATCCTTCAAGCTGCTGATTTTCTTTTCGTAATTCAAAACATACGCGTCTTCGAGTTTGCATTCCATCGTCTCCGCGTTCGTGACGAAGTAAGGCGACAGATAACCCTTGTCGAACTGCATGCCTTCGACCACGTCGAGCGTCGTCTCGATGGACTTCGCTTCCTCGACCGTGATCGTGCCGTCCTTGCCGACCTTGTCCATCGCGTCGGCGATCTTGTCGGCGATGTCATAATCCCAGTTCGCGGAAACCGCCGCGACCTGTTTGATCTCTTCTTTGTCTTTCACCTTCTTCGTGATTTTGTCGAGATGACTGACTGCGGATTCAACGGCCTTGTTGATGCCGCGCTGGATGCCGATCGGATTCGCGCCCGCCGTGACGAACTTCAAGCCCTCGCGATAAATCGATTCCGCGAGAACCGTCGCCGTCGTCGTGCCGTCGCCCGCCGTGTCGCTTGTTTTGCTGGCGACTTCGCGGACCATCTGCGCGCCCATGTTTTCGTACGGGTCTTCCAATTCGATCTCCTTCGCGACCGTGACACCGTCCTTGGTGACCGTCGGCGAACCGAATTTTTTGTCGATCACCACGTTGCGGCCTTTCGGGCCGAGCGTCGCGACGACCGCCTTGGAGAGCTTGGAAATGCCGCGCAGGATTGCCTGACGCGCCTGCTCGTCGAATATCAATTGTTTAGCTGCCATAATTTTTCTGTTCTTTGATTGGTTAAATTGTTGGGTGAATTATTCCAAAACGGCGAGAATGTCGTCACTCGACAAAATCTTGTATTCCTTGCCGTCAATCTTGATTTCCGTGCCGCCGTATTTCGAGACCAGCACACGGTCGCCCTTCTTGACTTCAAAGGGGATTTTTTTGCCGTCATCATTCGTCTTACCCGTGCCGAGCGCGACGACGATGCCTTCCTGCGGTTTTTCCTTGGCGGTATCGGGAATGATGATGCCGCCCTTTTTCGTTTCCTTTTCTTCAGCCGGCTCGACCAGAATCCGGTCGCCGATTGGTTTTACGTTTAGTGCCATAGTTTAACTTTTTGTTGTTTGTTTGAATTGTTGACTGTAATCAAATCCCACCGCACCCGCGATGGGAAAATTCTGTGACGGCGCGAATTACTTTTTCTCGTCCACAACTTCCGCGTCAATCACGCCTTCGTCCTTCTTTTCCTCGGACTTCGGCTCGCCACTTTCCGGCTGCGGTTGCGCACCAGCTTGTCCTTTTTCAGCCTGCGCTTTCGCGGCGGCGGCTTTGTAAAGTTCGGTCGAGACGGCCTGCCAGACTTCGTTCAGCTTTTCGCTCGCGGATTTTATGGCCGCGGCGTCCGTGCCTTTGAGCGCTTCCTTCACGGCGTTGACCGCCGTTTCAATCTTGCCCTTGTCATCGGCGGAAATTTTTTCGCCGTTGTCCTTGAGCATTTTCTCGGAGCGATACACCGCGTTGTCCGCGTCGTTGCGCGATTGGATCTCTTCGAGCCGCGCCTTGTCGTCGTCCGCGTGCGCTTCGGCGTCCTTGCGCATCTTCTCGACTTCGTCCTTCGAGAGACCGCTGCTGGCCGTGATGGTGATCTTCTGTTCCTTGCCGGTGCCGAGGTCTTTCGCGCCGACGTGCAAAATACCGTTGGCGTCGATGTCGAAGGTCACCTCGATCTGCGGCACGCCTCGCGGCGCGGGCGGGATGTCCGCGAGTTGAAACCTGCCGATGGTCTTGTTGTCCTTGGAGAACTGGCGTTCGCCTTGGAGCACATGAATCTCCACGCCGGGCTGGTTGTCGCTGGCCGTTGAAAAAATTTCCGATTTGCGCGACGGGATCGTCGTGTTGCGCTCGATTAATTTCGTGAACACGCCGCCGAGCGTCTCGATGCCGAGCGACAACGGTGTCACGTCGAGCAGGAGAACGTCTTTGACTTCGCCTTTGAGCACGCCGCCCTGGATGCCTGCGCCGATCGCGACGACTTCGTCGGGATTCACGCCTTGATGCGGTTGTTTGTTGACGAGCGTTTTCGCGACTTCGACAACGCGCGGCATGCGCGTCATGCCACCGACGAGAACGAGTTCGTCAATCTTCGCCGCCTCGATGCCAGCGTCCTTCAAGCACGCCTTCACCGGCGCGATGGTGCGTTCAAAAAGTTTGTCGGTGAGCTGCTCCATTTTCGCGCGCGTGAGAATTTTCTGGATGTGCTTCGGGCCGCTTGCGTCCGCCGTGATGAACGGCAGGTTGATGTCGTATTGCTGCGCGCTCGACAAAGCGATCTTCGCTTTTTCGGCTTCCTCTTTGATTCGTTGGAGCGCGTCGGGCTGCTTGCGCAAATCCATGCCGGATTCCTTTTTGAATTCGTCGAGAATCCAGTCCATCAGGCAATTGTCCCAGTCGTCACCGCCCAAATGCGTGTCGCCGTTCGTGGCTTTGACTTCAAAAATGCCGTCGCCGATTTCGAGAACTGAAATGTCGAACGTGCCGCCGCCCAAATCGTAGACGGCGATCTTTTCGTCCTTCTTTTTGTCGAGGCCATAAGCGAGCGACGCGGCGGTCGGCTCGTTGATGATGCGGAGAACTTCGAGACCGGCGATGCGTCCGGCGTCTTTTGTGGCCTGACGTTGCGAGTCGTTAAAATATGCGGGAACGGTGATGACCGCTTGAGAAATTTTTTCGCCGAGGCGCGTTTCCGCGTCGGCTTTCAGTTTTGCGAGAATCATCGCGGAGATTTCCGGCGGAGAAAATTTTGTCGGCTTGCCGTTCACTTCGACCTCGATGGCGGCGTCGCCGTTGCTCGCCTTCACGACCTTGTAAGGCACACGCTTGATTTCTTCCTGCACCTCGTCGAATTTGCGCCCCATGAAACGCTTCACGGAATAAATCGTGTTGCGCGAATTGGTGACGGCCTGGCGTTTCGCCGCGTCGCCAATCACGCGCTCGCCGGATTTCGTGAACGCGACGACGCTGGGCGTAGTGCGTTTGCCCTCGGAATTTTCGAGGACGAGCGGTTCGCCGCCTTCCATGATCGCCATGCAGGAGTTCGTCGTGCCTAAATCAATGCCTAATACTTTTGCCATAAAATTTCTTTCGTAAATTTGTTTTCTATAAAACTGCTCACAGTTCTTACGCAATTCGGATGCCGCGCGATAAAAATAGTGAATCCATTGAAAACAAAGGGGAATTTTAACATTCAGCCGGATTCAAGCGGATGAAAAACTGTGCCATTAGCGACGTGGTGGCACAGTTGAAAATGAAATGGCGCGGTTTTGGTGGCTCAATTTTTGAACTGGAATTTTTCTCGACAGAAAATTTTTGCGTGTGCAAATTTTTTGTCGTGGACAACCAAATCAAACATTACGGCGATAAACTCGAACACGAGACCGATTCGTGGGATTTGAAAACGGCTTTGGAAAAAGGAGACCGAATTGTTGTCGTTGATGCGCGCTCACCCGAAAGTTTCCAGAAAGAACACATTCCGAACGCCATCAATTTTCCGCATCGGACGATGAATGAAGAGTCCACCCGTCACCTTGACCGAAGCGCGCTTTACATCACCTATTGCGACGGCATCGGCTGCAATGCTTCCACCAAGGGCGCGTTCAATCTGGCGCGCTTGGGATTTCGCGTAAAAGAATTGATGGGTGGTTTGGATTGGTGGAAGCGCGACGGCTACAAAACTGAAAGCTCAACCTCGTCGCACTGAAAACTATTTGCTCCCCGGCTTGACCGCCGGAATTTTCGCCAAGTCCGGCGGCAATTTGTCCGGCTCGAAGGCTTCGACTTTCAGCGCGAGCAAACTCTGAAATGGCACGCCAAAATTCACCGCGCCGTTCGAGCGATCCACAATCGCCGCCATGCCGACGACATTCCCGCCATGCGCGCGGACGATGTCCAAAGTTTCCTGCACGCGTCCGCCCTTGGTCACGACATCCTCGACGACGAGAATTTTTTCACCGGACGTAATTTTGAATCCGCGCCGCAAAACGAGTTTGCCTTCCTCTTTCTCCACGAAAATAAATCTGACGCCAAGTTGCCGAGCGATTTCCTGCCCAATCACAAGCCCGCCCATCGCCGGCGCAACCACCGTGACCGCGCCGAGCGGTTTAACTTTCGCCGCCAGAGCCGTGCCTAGTTTTTCGACGACGGGCATCTGCTGGAGCGCGAGCGCGCATTGAAAAAATTGCCGGCTGTGCAATCCGCTGCGCAGGATGAAATGCCCTTCGAGCAGCGCGCCGCTGTCGCGGAAAATTTTCAGGACTTCGTCTTGTGTCACGTGCAAAGATTAAGTCCGCAGCCGAAAGTTCAAAGCCCAAAGTTGCTTTTGAAGCCCGGCGGCGGTTTCTTGGGCGGTCGTTTCGCAAGGCTTCTATTGACTGGCATGCGCCAATTTAGTTTAATTCAACTTATGCAGATTGAAAGCCTCAAAGTTTTTTGTGATTTGGCTGAAACGGAAAGTTTCACCAAGGCGGCGCAAATCAACAACATCACACAATCCGCGGTAAGCCAGCAGATCAGCGCGCTGGAACGGACGTTCAAATCGCTGCTCATCGAGCGCAGCAAGAAAAAATTCCGGCTCACCCGCGAAGGCCAGACGCTTTACGAATACAGCAAACAAATCATCCAGACTTATGAATCGCTGCACAGCAAATTGCAGGAACTCAAGGACATCATTTCCGGGATGATCCGCGTGGCGACGATTTACAGCATCGGGCTTCACGATTTGCCGCCGTACATCAAAAAATTCATGAAGAGCTATCCGACGGTGAACATCCACGTCGAATATCGCCGCGCCAACCAGGTTTATGAGGACGTGTTGAGCAACGTCGTTGACCTTGGGCTCGTCGCGTATCCGGTCAAGGACTCAAAACTGGAAATCGTCCCGCTTCGCAAGGAGCCGCTCATCTTGATTTGCCATCCACAACATCCATTCGCCAAGCAAAAATCCGTCAAGCTCAAGATGCTGGCCGGACAGAAAATCATCGGTTTCGAGCCGGACATCCCGACACGCAAGGCGCTCGACAAAATTTTGAAGGAATACGACGTGGAAGTGAGGCACGTCATGGAATTCGACAACGTCGAGACCGTCAAACGTGCCGTGGAAATTGACGCGGGCATTTCAATCGTTCCGCAAGGCACCGTCCTTCAGGAAGTCGTCAAGCAGACGCTCGCCACCGTGCCGATTGAGGACGGAGATTTCTTCCGTCCGCTCGCCGCGATTTACAAAAAGAACAAGGTGCTTTCGCCGGCGATGAAACAATTTCTGGCGATACTCAAGGAAGCGGCGTAAAAATTATTTCAGGTTCGCAGGATTCAGCGGCTTCAAATCCTTCGTCAGAAAGATCCCGTCTTTGCGGATCAATTCGCCGTCGAACCACACCTCGCCGCCGCCCCAATCCTTGCGCTGGATCAAAACCATGTCCCAATGGATCGCGCTCTTGTTGCCGTTGCCGCAATCTTCATAAGCCTGGCCGGGCGTGAAGTGCAGCGAGCCGGCGATTTTTTCGTCGAACAAGATGTCGCACATCGGGCTTAAAATATACGGATTGAAGCCGAGCGAAAATTCGCCGATGTAACGCGCGCCGGCGTCCGTGTCCAAAATTTCGTTGAGCCGCTTCGTGTTGTTCGCCGTGGCGTTGACGATTTTGCCGTCAACCAATTCCAGCCGGACATTTTCAAACTTCGTTCCCGAATACAGCGTCGGCGTGTTGAATTGAATCGTGCCGTTCACGGAATTTTTCACCGGACACGAAAAAACTTCGCCGTCAGGAATGTTGCGGTCGCCCTTGCACATTTTCGCGCCGATGCCTTTGATGCTGAACGTCAAATCCGTGCCGGGCGCGACGAGCCGGACGCGATCCGTTTTCTTCATCAATTTTTCCAGCGGCACCATCGCCTTGCCCATCTTCGCGTAATCCATCGTGCAAACGTCGAAATACAAATTTTCAAACGCCTCGGTGCTCATGCCGGCGGCCTGCGCCATGCTCGGCGTCGGCCAGCGCAAGACGCACCAGCGCGTCTTGTTCACGCGATAATCCTGCACGGGCCGGATGATTTTGGAATACAACTGCACGCGGTCGCTCGGCACGTCGGAATTTTCATTCATGTTATCCGCGCCGCGGATGGCGATGTAAGCCTGCATTTTTTTCATACGGAACATTTCCATGTCGCGGATGTCGGCGGCTTGTTTTTCATTCATGCCCAACAACTGCTCGCGCCCGACGCGCGTGTGGCGCGTCTCGACAAACGGCGTCGCTCCCGCCGCGCGCACGGCGCGGATGAGTTCCACGGTGAACTCGTCCGGCACGTCAATCATGTCGAGCAGGATGCGGTCGCCCTTTTTCAGCGCGGTGGAATAATTGACGAGCAGTTCGGCCAGTTTTTTGTAACGCGGATCGGTCATAAATGCTTTTGAAAATAAGCAAGTAAACTGCAAAAGTCGAGCCGATTAACAATTAAAGGCAATTATTTATCGTTTTACGATAAAAAAAGCTTGACTTACGGAATTGATTGGTTTATTCCTTGCGCCATGAATGCGAATGAAAATTCTCCCAAAACTAATTTTCGATTGAATCGAATCAGAAATGTCAGTCGGATTGTTAGGTATATCTTTCTGGCATTGTTTATCCTCTTGATCGTTTATTTCTTTTTTGGCGTCCTATTTTCGTCAGGATCGTCATGGAATTTCAAAGGCAATGCTTGGCGCGCTCTGTGTGTGGTGGCTACACAAATCGTAATATGTCTTTGGTATTGGAAGCTGGCTCGATTGTTCGGCTTTTATGAGCGGGGTTTGATTTTTGCTTCTGAAGCTGTGCGTTGCATAAAATTTTTGGGATTGTTATGCGTGGCACAATGGATATTGGGAACTACTTATCATATTTTACTCAAATATTATCCCATCATTCCGTTCCAACCAACTTTGCCGCCGGGAGTTAGCGTCACTGTCAAAGAGGCGACGATTAGTCGCATGGGATTTTTCTCGTTTGATATTTGGGGCATTAATTTCGGATTTTTATTGGCCGGAACAGTAATCGTTTTAATTGCCTGGATCATGGACGAAGGCCGGAAGATTCAAGAGGAGCAGGAATTGACGGTTTAACTAAACCAACTTTTCAAATTTATGAATGCGAATGAAATTTCTCCAAAGGCCAATCTTCGGTTGAATCGAATCAAAATTATGAGCCGGATTCTTAAAATTCTATCTCTGCTGTATTTTGTTTTCTTCGGATGTCTCCCGTTTGTTCGCAAGATGCCGGATGGAGTTCAAATAGTTTGGGGAACATACACGACATTTTCTGACGCGCCATTCGGCGCGAAATTGATTGTTGTATTGGGAGCTGGCTTAATTTTTGCAGTCGTCATAACTTGGTATCAATTATTAAACCTTTTTGAAAAAGGAATTATTTTTTCCGGCAGAAATGTTCAACTACTTGGCAGAATCGGATGTTTGGCTTTTATTTATGGATTTCTCGGCATATTTAGTCCGCTGCTAATTTCAACGTGGTTTGCATGGATTGGTTCGTTTCCCATGTCGTTGAATTTTGTATGGATTAGTATTTGTGCATTTTTAACGTCGCCTTGGGTTATTGTAGGACTTTTCTTGGTTGTGATTTCCCGCATCATGGACGAAGGCCGGAAGATTCAAGAGGAACAGGAATTGACGGTTTAAGTTTATGCCCATCATCGTCAATCTCGACGTGGTTCTCGCGCAGCGCAAAATGCGGCTGAACGATCTGGCCGAGGCCGTGGACATCACGCCGCAAAACCTGTCCATCCTCAAAACCGGCAAGGCCAAGGCCATCCGCTTCTCCACGCTCGAGGCGATTTGCGAAACGCTCGACTGCCAGCCGGGGGAAATCCTGGAATTCCGTCCTGAAACTTCCAAAAAGAAACCGGCCGCGCGCAGTTGAAAGGCAAATCCGCTTTACTCCGCGACAATCACAATTCATTTTGCTGCGAAACCAGCGATGAATCGTGAAGCATTGGACAAAATTTTCGAGCTTGGCATTCTTGCGCTCGTCCTTGCCATTCTGGTTTTCGGCCCGCTGGCGATGGGCGCGGTTGACGCGTGGGAATTTCTCGTCGTTCAGGGATTGACGATTGGCGTCATGCTTCTATGGGCGCTGCGGATCTGGATCAGCCCGAGGCCGCAACTGCTCTGGCCGCCGATCTGCTGGGTCGTGCTCGCGTTCACCGTTTACGCCGTCGCGCGCTATCTCACAGCGGACATCGAATACGTCGCCCGAAAGGAACTCATCCAGGTTTTGATCTGCGCGTTTCTGTTTTTCGCCATCGTCAACAATCTGTACCGGCAGGAATTTTCACAGGTCATCAGCTTCACGATGATTTTTCTGGCGATGGGGATTTCGTGCTACGCCGTCTATCAATTCTTCACGCATTCAAACCATGTCTGGAACTTCATCGCGTTGTATCCGGGACGCGGCACGGGCACTTACATCTCGCCGAACAACCTCGCGGGTTTTCTCGAAATGCTCCTGCCGCTGTCGGTCGCTTACATCCTGGTCGGTCGCATGAAGCCGTTGACGCGAATTTTGCTCGGCTACTCTGCCCTGCTCATCGCGGCCGGTGTCGTCGTGACATTTTCACGCGGCGGCTGGTCGGCGGTGGCGGTCGGGCTGCTGGCGCTTTTGGGAATCCTGCTTTTTTACCGGCAACATCAGCTCCCGGCATTTCTGCTTCTGCTGGCCCTGTTCGCTGGCGGCGCGGTTTTCTTCACCAAATATCTGGCGCGGACGACGACCTACATCCAGCGCATGGATGAGTTGAACGGCGGCAGCCATGTCGAACTCGACCTGCGTGGCGACCTGTGGGTGGCGGCGGCGCAAATGTGGCGCGATAATTTCTGGTTCGGCGTCGGTCCGGCGCATTACGATTATCGCTTTCGCGAATATCGTTCCGAACGTGTGCAGTTGCGCCCCGACCGCGCGCACAATGATTATCTGAACCTGCTCGCCGATTGGGGCGCGACCGGCGGAATCATCGCGTTCGCGGGAATGACGCTGTTCGCCGGCGGCCTGTTGCAAACGCGCAGGCACGTTCGCCGCGCGGGAAAGGAATTCGGCAGCGGCAGGAGCAACCGCCACGCATTTTTTCTCGGCGCGTCCACCGGACTGCTGGCGCTCGCGCTCCATTCCGTCGTGGATTTCAACCTGCACATCCCGGCCAACGCCATCTTCGGCGTCGCGCTGCTCGCGCTTTTGAGCGGCAATCTGCGGTTCGCCACGGAAAAATTCTGGCTCAACCTCCGGCTGCCCGTGAAAATTTTTGCGACGCTCGCGCTCGCAGCCGGAATTGTTTATTTGGGTCATCAAGGGTGGCGACGCGACCGCGAACAGGTCTGGCTCGACCGCGCGGCGAGATTGCCGAATTTTTCGCCCGAGCGCGCCGCGGCTCTGGAAAAAGCCTTCGCCGTCGAGCCGGAAAATTTTGAGACCGCCTACGCCATCGGCGAATGTTACCGCACGCAGAGTTTCGACGGCGGGGTAAATTCCGACGCTCTGGCGAAAACCGCGATGGATCGGTTCAAACGCAGTTGGGAACTTGACCGTTATGACGGCTACAGTTATCTGCGCTACGGGATGTGCCTCGATTGGCTCGGTCATTTCGATGAAGCCGGACTCTATTTCAATCGTGCCGATGCACTTGACCCGAACGGCTACTACACCACCGCGAATATCGGCTGGCATTATGTTCAGGCTGGAGATTACGCCGCCGCGCGCCCGTGGCTGCGGCGCTCATTGCGCCTCCAATGGAGTAATAATCAAATCGCCCAATCCTATCTCGATTTGGCGGAACAAAAATTGAACGACAACGCTTCCGGCCGGAAGAATTTATTTCCGGGTTTTTGAAAATGTTTGAACTCCTCAAAAACGATCCGCACACCAAAGCGCGTCTCGGCAGATTGACCACGACGCGCGGTGTCATTGAGACGCCCATGTTCATGCCCGTCGGGACGCAGGCCAGCGTCAAGGCGCTCGATCTGCGCGAACTTCACGAGATGGGCACGCAGATCATTCTTGGCAACACTTATCATCTTAATTTGCGCCCCGGCCTCGATGTCATCCGCGCCGCAGGCGGTTTGCACAAGTTCATGAATTGGGAAAAACCGATTCTCACCGACAGCGGTGGCTTTCAAGTTTTCAGCCTTGCGAAAATTCGCAAAGTGAAAGAACACGGCGTGGAATTTCGTTCACATCTTGATGGCTCGCTTTTATTTATTGGCCCGAAGGAATCCATGGAAATCCAGCGCGTGCTCGGCTCGGACATTGCCATGGTTTTCGACGAATGTCCGCCGCACGACGCGACTGCGAAGGAACAGCGCCTTGCCGTCGAACGCACCATCCGCTGGGCGCGCGAATGTCGCGAACAGCCGCGCGCCGACGGCCAGACAATTTTCGGCATCGTGCAGGGTGGCAGCGACGCCGCGTTGCGCGAGCAATGCGCGAAGGCGCTCGTGGAAATGGAATTTGACGGTTACGCCATCGGCGGCGTGAGCGTCGGCGAACCGGAGCCGGAAATGTTCAAGGCGATTGAACTGGCCGTTCCATTTTTGCCTGAAAAAAAAGCGCGTTACGCGATGGGCCTCGGCACGCCCGCGCAAATGGTCGAGTTGATCGCGCGCGGCGTGGACATGTTCGACTGCGTGCTGCCCACGCGCATCGCGCGCACCGGCACGGCGGTCACGCACACCGGCGCGTTCGGCCTCAAGGGCGCGTGTTACAAAACGGATTTCGGCCCGATCGAGGAAGGCTGCGAATGTTACGCGTGCCGCACCTTCACGCGCGCGTATCTGCGCCACCTGCTGCGCGCGAATGAAATTCTCGGCCTGCGCATGGTGAGCGTCCACAACTCGCACCTGTATCTGAAAGTGATGACCGAAGTGCGCGCGGCGATCGCGGCGGGGACGTTCGCGGATTACCACCGCAACTTCATCGCCAACTACAAACCGTCGCAAAAAATCCTGGCGGCGCGGAAACTGGCGAGTGATGAGCGGTGATATTTTTGCGCTTTGCCAAACCAACCGTCCTCGTTTAATTTAGCGAGTATGAGCACAGTGCAAGACATTGAAGCGGCGATTGGACAATTGGATGATCATTCGCTCGGGCAATTGTCCGGCTGGTTCGAGGATTATCTGGCGGAGAAATGGGAAAAACGGTTCGCCGCCGACGTGCAGTCTGGCAAACTCGACAAGCTGGGTGAAGCCGCCGACCGCGCGTTTGAGCAGGGCAAGTGCCGTCCGCTATGACGCACTTCACCACGCCGGAGTTCTGGCAGCACTTCAACCGCTTGCCTGAAGAAATCCAGCGGCTCGCGGAAAAAGATTTCGAGTTACTCAAACAAAATCCCCGTCATCCTTCATTGCGATTGAAAAAGGCGGGCAAGTTCTGGACGGCGCGCGTGGGCATTCATTATCGCGCTGTTGCCAAAGACCGTGCGGAAGGTTTGAACTGGTTTTGGATAGGCCATCATTCAGAGTATGACCAGTTACTGTCTTGATTCGATTTCACATCCCTGATTTATCCGTGGTTAAGAAGTTTTTCACTCGGCTAAAAAATTTGCCCTGTGCTTTTGAATGTGGCATTGTGTTGCCATGAACAAACCAAAGATTGTTGCCTATTTGAAACCGACCTGCGGCTGGAGCCAGGGCGTCCGCGCCGTGCTCAAAAAATACGACCTGCCTTACGAAGACCGCGACGTCATCAACGACCCGTTGCAGCGCCAGGAAATGATCGAGAAGAGCGGCCAGATGTTGAGCCCGTGCGTCGAGATCAACGGCCACATGCTGCCCGACATCAGCGGCGAGGAAGTCGAAGCCTGGATGCTCGCGAACAAAATCGTCACGCCCAACGACCGCACGCCCGACGCGCCGATCAACCAGTCCTGCGCCCACGAAATGCCGCAGAGTTCACCGCTGAATTTCGCCGCGCGCCACTGAAAATTTCTGAATCGCACGAGCCGCGTGGAGCAATCCGCGCGGCTTGTTTGTTTGGTGAATCGTCATTAACCTTGCCGCCATGCAAATCGTCAAATCCGTCGCCGCGATGCAACGGCTCGCCAAAAAATGGCAGCGCGCCGGCACGCGCATCGGCTTCGTGCCGACGATGGGTTATTTGCACACCGGCCATTTGAGCCTCGTGAAACGCGCGCGGCAAGCCGTCGGCAAAAACGGCAAAGTCGTTGTAAGCATTTATGTGAACCCGACGCAGTTCGCGCCGACGGAAGACCTTTCAAAATATCCGCGCGACTTGAAACGTGACTTGAAATTGCTGCGCGAATTGAACACGGATGTTGTTTTCACGCCGAGCGATTCGGAAATGTATCCGAACAAATCTGAAAATAGATTCAGCACTTACGTCGTCGAAGAAAAATTATCACAGACGATGGAAGGCGCATCGCGACCAACGCATTTTCGCGGCGTGACGACCGTCGTCGCTAAATTGTTCAACATTGTTTTGCCGGACATGGCGGTGTTCGGCCAAAAGGATTTTCAACAGGCAGCTGTCATCAAACACATGGTGAGCGATTTGAATTTTCCATTGAAAATTATTGTCGCGCCGACGTTGCGCGAACGCGATGGTCTGGCGATGAGTTCGCGCAACAAATATCTCGCTGGCGATTTGCGACGGCAGGCGACAACTCTTTGGCGCGCGATTCAAAACACGAAAGCCGCCGTGAAAAAATCAAAATCAATTTCAGCGGCAAAATTGAAAGCGGACTTGAAAAAACTTATTGAAAGCGAGCAGGACACAAAATTGGATTACGTCGAATTTTTTGAGCCGGAAACATTGTCGCCAGTTTCAACTATAAAATCCGGCACACAAATGGCGCTGGCCGTTTTCATCGGCAAGACGCGATTGATTGATAATGCAAAATTGTGAAAGGTGACGCTTACATTCCCGTTTACAACGAAGAGATACATTCTTGGTATCCATGCAATCGTGCAGCCGAGATACTTGTCCATTTGAGCCATATTTGGAATGACATACAAAATCTGAATGGACTTCGGTTAAAGCACAAATCTGAAAACGAAGTCTTGGACAAGTTGTTGTTTAAACACATTATAATCGAATTTGTTTCATTGGTGGATTCTCTCAAAGAAATGCAAGGTGTCGTAATGAAATCAGAGCGTTTAGTAAAAGGAAAGTCACCTCCCTGGCGCTACATTACTAAAAAAGAATTTCTTGAAGCGAAGCGATTGTTCAAAGAGCTTTGGTCCGAGCTAGAGCTAGTTGAAAAAGAACTTCGAGAAATTCGAAATCAGATTGGCGCACATCGAGAACTTTCTGATCTGAATTCTGTTAGGCTTCTTTGGGATAAATTGGATGCTGCAAAATATATTGATGTATTGAATACATTCCCGCCATTGTTCAAACATTTATCTGAACTGAACATTTCCGACTGGAGTCGTTCACTTGGCGAAGAAAAAGGCAATCTTGTAATGTCAATGTTTGGCGGGAGAATTATTCACGATTGGGAAGACGCTTTTGATTCAGAAAATGAAACAATTTGATTATCTCGTCCTCGGCAGCGGCATCGCGGGACTGACGTTCGCGCTGAAGGTCGCGCCGCGCGGGCGCGTGGCCATCGTCACGAAAAAAGACCGCGCGGAGTCGAACACGAATTACGCGCAGGGCGGCATCGCGTCGGTGACGAGCAAGGAGGATTCGTTCGAGCTGCATGTGCGCGACACGCTCGAAGCGGGCGCGGGTTTGTGCAAAGAAAATGTCGTCCGCACGATTGTCGAAGAAGGCCCGGCGCGGATTCAAGAGTTGATCGAACTCGGCATGAAATTTTCCGAGCGCGAGATTCCGGCGTCGCACGGCGCGCATGAACTGGATTTGGGACGCGAAGGCGGACATTCCAAACGCCGGATTCTCCACGCGAAGGACGTGACCGGCCACGAAATCGAAACCGCGCTGCTCAACGCGATTTCCAAGCAGGCGAACATTTCCATTTTCGAAAATCATCTGGCGATTGATTTGATCACCACCAAAAAAATCGGATTGAAAGACGGCAACCGCTGCCTGGGCGCCTACGTTTTTGACAAGAAATCAAATCGCGTTGAAACGTTTTCCGCACCGGTGACGCTGCTGGCGACGGGTGGCTGCGGCAAAGTTTATCTTTACACGACGAATCCCGACATCGCGACCGGCGACGGCGTGGCGATGGCGTATCGCGCGGGCGCGAGCATCGCGAACATGGAGTTCATCCAGTTTCATCCGACGTGCCTGTATCATCCGAAGGCGAAATCGTTTTTGATTTCCGAAGCCGTTCGCGGCGAAGGCGGAATTTTGAAAACGCTCGACGGCAAGGAATTCATGGACGGCGTTCATCCATTGAAATCGCTCGCACCGCGCGACATCGTGGCGCGGGCGATTGACAGCGAGATGAAAAAGAGCGGCGCAGATTGCGTGCTGCTCGATATCACGCACAAACCGGCGGAATTCATCCGCGAACGTTTTCCAAACATTTATCAGACGTGTTTGCGTTACGGAATTGACATCACGAAGGAGCCGATCCCCGTCGTACCGGCGGCGCATCATCAGGCAGGTGGTGTGGTGACAAACGTGGACGGTGAGACGGATATCTCCGGACTTTACGCCGTTGGCGAAGTGGCCTGCACGGGATTGCACGGCGCGAACCGGCTGGCGAGCAATTCGCTTTTGGAAGCGCTCGTTTGCGCGCATCGTGCTGCGGAAAAAATTCTTTCAAGTCCGTTGCAAAAAATTGACGCAAAAATTCCGTTGTGGCAATCGGGCAACGCGACGAACGCGGACGAGCTGGTCGTCGTCTCGCACAATTGGGACGAAATCCGGCGGTTGATGTGGGATTACGTCGGTATCGTGCGCACGAACAAGCGGTTGCAGCGCGCGCAGAAACGCATCGCCAATCTGCAGGAGGAAATTCAGGAATATTACTGGAATTTCATCGTGACGGGCGATTTGCTGGAGTTGCGCAACATCGCGACGGTGGCGGAATTGATCGTGAAGTGCGCGTTGATGCGGACGGAAAGCCGGGGGCTGCATTACAATCTGGATTATCCGAATCCAGACCCCGCATGGGCGCAACACGACACGGTTGTGCGTAGAATCAAAAACTGAAACTGGCCTTGAGATAAAGCAAGCCGGGTTCCACCCAGTTCGGGTCGATTTTTTCCAGGTCGGCGTGGTCAAAACAAGCGGATCCGTATCCGGCCTGAATATCCATCCAGCGCTCCGAACATTCTGTCGCGCCCAGTTTTTTGTGAACGAGCACAAGCTGGGCGCCCGGATTTTGACCGGGGCTTTTTTCAAGGCGCACACCGGGCAAAAAATTGTTTGAACCTTCCATTTTAAAACCGACCCAAATTTCTTTTTGGACTTTGCGCAGGAAATCAGCGGATGCAGCAGATGGAGGAGCAAGATTGGCTGTGGGGGAAACATGAATTGCCGCGACAGGTTGTTTCAGCGGTGATTTTTGACGAATCGCCGCCGATGGATACGAGGGTGCTTTTGAATCAACTTGAATCGCGCCAAAGGCCAGAAGCGCGACGATGACTGGAAGAACATTCTTCGTGGCGAACAGACGAAACAACCGACCGAAATATCCGGTTTTCTGCACGCATGATCAAAAGCACCGGCCATGCCAATCGAAAATCCATCGTTCGGCCACAATCTTAATTTATTTTTATGTGCGGATAAGTTGCGGAGGTCGAACAAAGTCTTGCGGATTTTTCCACGTTCTTTAGCTTGAAGTGGCGTCGCGCGCTTAGCTCAGCGGTAGAGCACATCCTTCACACGGATGGGGTCGCAGGTTCAAACCCTGCAGCGCGCACCATCTCAAAACTGGTCTTCCTTGTCCTTGAACAAGACGTTGAACGTCGTCAACGAACCGTAGCAGCGCGTGACATATTGCTGCAACTCCACCTTCTCGCCGTCGGTGAATTTTTCGTGCGCGTTAACCTTCTGTTCCAGCACGCGCAGATTGTTGCGCACCATCACGATTTTATGAAAAAAAGTTTCCAACGGCACGTCCTTCGTCTGCAACGTTGCGTCCGCCGGATGCAAAACCAATCTGCCGCCGTGCCAGCGCACGCCGAGTTTTTCGATCGTTGAATCCGGTTTTTCCAGGCCAAGCTTTTCAACCGCCGCCGCGACCGTTTGTTCGACGAATTGTTTCAGCGGCAGATTCAATCCGCTTGCGGACATTTGCGGCTCGGCGGGTTCGAGCCCGCTCGGTTCGGGAGCGACGGTTCGCTTGCCTTCGTTGAACAGAATGTCCGCCGTCGTTTCCGAAACGGTCTTTACGATTCCGAGTCCATGTTGCGGATGACGGACATTCATGCCGATGTGAAGGGATTCGATTTTCATGCCACAGTTTTAACCCCGGCGCGGGGCGAAGGAAACACGGATTTTAGTTTTGACAGCGCGGCGCAAACGCAAAATTCTGAAGCGATGGCCCGCGTAATCCAAATTGACCGCTTCGAATTCGAGCGTGTGCTTTGGCAAAAAAATCTGACGCGGGTCGCGGGCGTGGACGAGGCCGGTCGCGGGCCGCTTGCCGGACCGGTCGTCGCAGCAGCGGCAATTTTGCCTTCGCGTTGGGCGGAATCCGGTTTGCCGCGCGAACTCGAAGGTCTCAACGATTCCAAACAACTTTCGGAAATGCAGCGCGAAAATTTTTTCGCGTTTTTGATCTCGTGCGGCGAAGTCGAATTTTCCATCGCGCAGATTGATGCAACGCAGATTGACGAAATCAACATTTTGCAGGCGACACATCGCGCGATGAACGACGCGCTCGCAAAATTGAATCCACAGCCGCAGCATGTGCTGGTGGACGGACGTCCGGTCAGAACGATGCGCGTTCCGCAGACGGCGATTGTGAAAGGCGATGCGCGGAGTTATTCCATCGCCGCCGCGAGCGTGCTGGCCAAAGTCACGCGCGACCGGCTGATGCTGGAATTTGACAGACAATTTCCGCATTACGGTTTCGCCGGCCACAAAGGCTACGGCACGGCGCGGCATCTCGCGGCGATTGAAAAATTCGGCGCGTGCCCGATCCATCGCAAAAGTTTCGCGCCGCTGAAACCAAGAGAGACGGAACTTTTCAATCGCTGATGAATCTGCTCGGGAAATTGAGGGCGAAGTTCGCAGGCAAGAAGAAGCCGGAGCATTTGCGGCGCGGCGAATCCGGCGAACGCGCGGCGAAAAATTATTTGCAGAAGCGGGGACTGAATTTTCTCGCGGCCAATTTCCGCTCCGGACACGGCGAGATTGATTTGATTTTCCGCGACGGTGATTGCCTGGCGTTCATCGAAGTCAAAACGCGCTCGTCCGAGGACTGGACCCGTCCGGCGGCGGCGGTAAATGCAGAGCGGCGGCGGCGGCTTTCGCGATGCGCGCTGGATTATTTGCGGCTGCTGAAAAATCCGGCGGTGAAAATCCGTTTCGACATCGTGGAAGTCTTGTTGAACGACGACGAAGTTCGTGAAATCCGGCATTTGCAGAACACATTTGTCCTGGCCAGACCGTATCGCTACGGCTGAATGAATTTTGCTTGCGTCCACGTGCGAACGGGAAGACTTTCAATAAGACCATGAGCCGGATTTTGGAAATTGCAGCCGACATTTTTTGGCTCGTCATCATCATTGGCGGTGGCGGCTGGCTGTTTGTCCGTTCGCTCAAGGCCAGCGAAGATGCCCCGAAAATTGTTTTCAAGTGGCTGATCACAATTCCGCTGGTGGGCGGCGAGATTCTTTTTGCCCGACACCTCGCCGGATCGATTCAACCTGGCGACATAGGAAGCAACCTTGTGCCGACATTTATGCTGGTCATCTCCATAGTGGCCTGTTGCGTCACCTTGGGTGCCATTTGGGGATCACATATCGGCAATGTCGTGGCAAAACCATTGACAAGTTTGTTCGACGGCGGCAATGAACCGCCGGAGCCGAAGCCATATTATTCCATCGCGCAAACGAAACGGAAGTTGAACAAGCCGCTGGAAGCCATCCTTGAAATCCGGCAGCAACTGGCGAAATTTCCGAACGATTACGAAGGGGTGATATTGATCGCAAGCATTCAGGCAGAGGACATGAAGGATTTGCCGTCGGCGGAAACCACGCTGAACCATTTTTGCAGTTCGCCGGAAGCGCCGCCAAAACAGGTCGCCGCCGCGCTCACGCAACTCGCCGACTGGCATTTGAAGCTCGCGCAGGACACGGATTCGGCGCGCGTCGCACTGGAGAAAATCATCGTGCGGTTTCCGGACACGGAATTGTCGCTTGCGGCCGAGCAGCGCATCGCGCATCTGGGCGGCGCGGCGAAAATTCTGCTCGCGTCGCACGACCGTCAGGCGATGGCCGTGCCGAAAGGTGAGGCGAGCATCGGCTTGCTGGGTTCCAGCGCGCATCTGGTGCCCGCTGAAGAAAATCCAGAAAAACAGGCGTCGGATTATGTGAAGCATCTGCAACAGCATCCGAACGACACGGAAATCCGGGAGAAGCTCGCCATCATTTATGCCAGACATTATCAGCGGCTGGATTTGGCGACGCTCGAACTGGCGCAGTTGATCAACGAGCCGAATCATCCGGCCAAACGCGTCGCGCACTGGCTCAACCTGCTGGCGGATTTGCAGATTCACAATGGCGCGGATCACGACACGGTGAGCGTGACCTTGGGAAAAATCATCGAACGGTTCCCCGATCTGCCGGTGGCCGACGTTGCGCGGTCGCGGCTGGGCCGTTTGAAACTTGAGATCAAGGGCAAAAAAGAGACGCCGGACAAAAAGCTCGGCGTCTATGAACAAAATATCGGCCTGAAATACGGCCCGACTTACGGACTACCGCGCGAGTTGTAGCGCGATTTCCTTTTCCAGTTCGTGCGCGAGGTCAACGTCGCTGCCGCCCATCTTCGTGCGGGCCTGCACGGCGACGGCCGTGATTTTGGGATCCACCGCGGTGACGCTGATCCAGACATTGTGCTGGTTGATCTTGGCTTGCAGCGCGCGCACGGTGTTGGTCGTGTCGTGCGGAATGAATTCAGTGATCAGCACGCCGTTGTTTTGAACGACCGCCACGGACGCCTGATACACTTGATCAACGGAACGTTCATAACGTCCGCTGACCGTATCCCTTGTGAATGGAACCGCCGCCGTCTTCGTGCCGCTCACGGTGCTGATGCAACCGGCGGTGACGATGGCAATTCCGGCAAATGCCGCAAAAATTTTCGTTTTCATATCGGGCACAATCAATCACAACGGCGGTCGGCGTCAAGCATGATTCGCATTTAATCCGCCCAATTGAAACTTTTGACTGCCAACGGTTTTAGATGATAATCGGTTTATGCCGGAATTTTCCTACAAAGCGCGCCGCCGCAGCGGCGAATTGGTCGAGGGCGTCCTCGAAGTCGCCGACCGTCCGGCGGCCCTGGCGCAAATCCAGCGGCTCGGACTTTTTCCCGTCGCGGTGGACGCGGCGAAGTCGGGCGCGGCGGCCGGCACCAAGCGTGCCGGGCAGAAAGCTGATTGGCTTTCGTTTTTGCCAACCGACATGCGCTTGCAATTGCAGCAGAAACGGAAGCCGAAATTGCAAGAGCTGGCGACCTTCACGACGCAATTGTCGAATCTGCTGAATTCGGGGATGCCGTTGACGGTCGCGCTCAACAGCATGACGCATCTGGAGTCGAAGGGAATTCCTTCGCAGGTGGGCCGCGACTTGAAGCAGGAGGTGAGCGAAGGCCGGAGTTTGTCCGACGCGATGTCGAAGCAGCCGCGCGTTTTTTCGGATTTGTATATCAACATGGTCCGCGCGGGCGAACAGAGCGGTTCGCTGGTGGAAGTGTTGCGGCGCATGGCGAACCATTTCCAGCAGTTCGCCGAAGTGCAGGCGAAGTTCACCTCGGCGTTGATCTATCCGGCGCTGGTGATTTGCATGGGCATCTTTCTCATCGGGTTCTTCATGTTTGTGATGATGCCGCAGTTCACGAAAATCTTCATGGGCTTCAACATCGAACTGCCGCTGCCGACGCGCATGTTGATCGCGTTCAGTCAAATGCTCCTGAATTATTGGTGGTTGATCGGATTGGTCATCATCGTGGCGGTCATTTTGTTCATCCGGTTCAAGACCAGCGAGGCGGGCGGGCGGAAACTGGACGAATGGAAGATGAAAGCGCCGGTCATCGGCAAGGTGATCAATTTGAATTTGTTCGGGCAATTCGCAAGGACGCTCGGCACATTGCTTGAAAACGGCGTCCCTGTTTTGACGGCTTTGAAAATCACGGAGCAGGTTTTGCCGAACCGTTTGATCAAGGAGGCGATTTCAAAGACGCGCGAGGCGGTGACGGACGGCAAGACGCTCGCGCAACCGCTGGCGCAGAGCAAACTTTTCCCGCAACTCATGGTGGATCTGGTGCGCATCGGCGAGGAGACCGGGGACGTTCCGGGCGCGTTGAATAACCTCGCTGACACTTACGAGGGCGAACTTTCCATCTCCTTGCGCCTGATGACCCAGCTCATCGAGCCGGTGTTGATCGTCGTCATGGGCGGCATCGTGGCATTTCTACTGTTGAGCATATTCCTGCCGCTCTTCAAGCTGATCTCGTCAATCCATTGAGGCTTTTGATGAAAACGACGGCTGCCAGGAAAAATTTTCCGTTTCGGGCGTTCACCTTGATTGAAATCATGGTGGTCGTGGCCATCATCGGCCTCATCGCGGCGATGGGCATCCCGTCCATGCTCCAAATGTTGCAAAAGGAAGGGATGCGCAAAGCCGTGAGCGACGTGAAGGACGTGCTCAACACCGCGCGGGCGCAGGCGATTTTGCAGGGGCGCACCAAAGCGGTCGTTTTCCATCCGCACGACAAAACATTGGAAGTGCTCGACGCGGCGGCGACCGAAGACACGACGGCGGAAAGCACCGAAGCCAAAAAGACGCAGGCGGACGCGCTCACGTCGGCGACGCTGCCCGACAACGTGGACATCGCGATGCTCGACGTCAACCTGATGGATTTCAGCGGCTCGGATATTTGCCGCGTGCTGTTTTTCCCGAACGGCACATGCGATGAGATGACCCTCGTGCTGCACGCGAACGACGCCTGGGAAAAAATCACTTTGGAATTTTCCACGTCCATTGCAACGGCGTTGCCGGTGAAAAAATGAAAATGGAAATCAAAACCGGCGCGAAATCGCAGCGGGCATTTTCACTTTTGGAGGTGATGATTGCCATCGGCATTTTTGCGATGGCCGTGTTCGTGATTCTGGCGCTGGTGTCGAGTTCGCTCGAAAACGCGCGACGTCTCCAGCGCCCGATGGTGGACGCGGGCGCGGTGGTGTCGTGGCTTTCGGAGACCAACCAGCTGGTCGAAGGCACTTACACCGTCAACCTCGGCGACCTGCTCGGAGACGCCTACAACGGTTACGATTGCACCTACGATGTCCAGGAGGTCGGCACGAACAAACTCTTCCAAGTGGGCTATATCATACAAAGCACGACAGGCAACCACGAGACCATCTCGACCATGACCAATCTGTTTTTTAGCCCCCAATCGCCCGCAGGCAGTCTTGACGGAGCGATCGTCGCGCGATGAACGTCAAAAAAAATCTTCGTCGTCGCGCGTTCACCTTGATTGAAATCATGGTGGCTCTTGCGATTTTCACGATGCTCGTCGCAGCGGTCTATTCGACGTGGGTGGTGATTTTGAAATCGTCGCAAGTCGGGCAGGAAGCGGCGGCGCGAATCCAGCGCCAGCGCATCGCCGTCCGCACCATTGAAGACTCGCTGACGTGCATCCAATCTTTTCAGGGTTCCTTTCAATATTACAGCTTCATCCTGCAGAACGGCGACCAGCCGGAATTGAGTTTCGTCGCGCGGCTGCCGGATATTTTTCCACGCAACGGCAGATTCGACAGCAATTTGCGGCGGCTCACCTTTGCTATTGAACCGGACGCGGATTCGGGAAATGACTTGGTGCTGCGGCAAAACGAGATTCTCAAGGACATGGATTCGGACGAACAAGCCACCCCGCTCGTGATTGCGCGCAATGTGAAGAACTTTCTCGTCGAATGCTGGGACACGAATGCGCTGGACTGGACGCAGGAATGGGATGACACGAATGCCGTCCCGCCGATGGTGCGGGTCACGCTCACGTTCGCGGAAAATGGCGATTCGACCGGCAACGGTCCGACGGTGTCCATCGCGCGTGAAATCACGATGCCATCGAGCACGGTGCTGACCGTGCAGCAAGTGCCGAGAGTGGGCGGCGGTGGAGGTGGAGGTCGTGGAGGTGGTGGTGGCGGTAATGGAAACGGACAAAATGGAAATGGCCGTGGCGGAAATCCGAATAACAATTCCAACAACCCGCGCAACGGCAATCAGAATGGCGGCAACCCCAACAACAATTTCAACAACGGGAACAATCCATATTCTCCGCGCACCCCCTTCAACGGCGGACGCGGCAATCAGCAATGAAAACCCGCTTTCGCCAAAATTCCCGCGCCGGCATCGCGCTCATCATGGTGATGATCGCGATCGCGCTGTTTTCCATTCTGGCGGCGGCGCTCTGGTTTTCCATCAAAGTCGAGACGCGGCTCGCGAGGAACGCCGGGAACGAGGAGCAGTTGCTTTGGCTGGGGCGTTCCGGCGTGGAATATGCGCGCTGGATTTTATCGCAGGAGGCCTCCATCGCGGGCGAACCGTACGATTCGCTCAACCAAATCTGGGCTGGCGGTCCAGGTGGTCCGGGTGAGACAAATAGCGTGCTCGCCGGAATTTCGTTGGACAATTACCAGATAGGGCAAGGCACCGTCTCGCTCAAAATCATCGACCTTGATCGCAAGATCAATATCAACACCGCTGGGGATCAGTTGATCCAACAGGTGCTCACGGTCATGGGTGTGGATGCTGACAGTATTTCCGTCGTGTCCGATTCGATTCTTGATTGGATCGATCCACCCGCGCCGCCGCGCATCGCCGGGGCGGAGAGCGATTATTATCAAAGTTTGACGCCGCCGTATTACGCCAAGAACGCGCCGATCGACGATTTGTCCGAACTTCTGCTGGTGAAAGGCGTGACGCCGGAAATGTATTACGGTGGCGATTTATCAAACAGTCCCGCGCCGCAAAAAACGAAACTCGGCATTGGCAACGCGCCCGGCGACATTCCAGTCTATCCATTCGGGCTGAAGGATATTTTTACGCCGATTTCCGCGGGACGCATCAACATCAACACCGCCGACACGAATGTGCTGCAGATGATTCCCGGCGTGGACGCCGCCCTTGCCGCGTCCATCATCCAGCAACGCGCCGGTCCGGACGGCGTGGACGGCACGGAAGACGACACGCCGTTTCGCAATGCAAGTCAATTGACAAGCCTGGGAATTCAAAACACATCGCTTTGCACCACGCGCAGTTCTGTCTTTGAAGTCCACGTCACCGCAAAAATCGGCGACTCCCAGCGCGAATTCATCGCCACGCTTTATAGAAATTCGGGAACGGACATCCAGGTTCTCGGTTTTTACTGGAAGTAAAATTCAAGAACTGATTCGCCCTCTTCTGTTGCCAGTCCGGAATTGCGCCGTCCGCCGAAGAAGAATTTTCCGCTGAAAACCATCAAATTCACCGCCGGGCCGAAAAATGTGAACAACTTTTAACCTTTCCGTCACCGAATTGTAACTTGCTCAACGCACCCTAAAAAGAAACTGGCTATGAAAAAAGTTCTCATACTGACTGCGGGCTTTGGCGAAGGTCACAACGCCGCCGCGCGAAATTTGCGCGACGCGCTCGAACTCGTTTCCGACGAGGTCAAAGTCGAGGTGCTGGATTTGTTCGAGAGCAGCTACGGCTCGTTCAACACGCTCGCCAAGAGCGCCTACCTGAACATGGTGAAATACGTCCCGCAGTTTTGGGGCGGAATTTACTCGTTGCTGGACAATTCCAAGTTCGTCGAGAGCCGGCTCGGCAATTTCACGAAGCTGAAAAATTCGCTCGCCGACATTTTGCACGAGACGCAGCCGGACTGCGTCGTCTCCACTTACCCGGTCTACGCGCACGTCATCCAGGAACTTTACCGCGATTATGCCGAGCGGCCGTTTCGTTTCATCACCATCGTCACCGATTCCATCACCGTGAACTCGGCGTGGTATCGTGCGACGAGCGATATTTTTTGCGTTCCCAACGAACCGACGGCGGAAGTTTTGCGCGCGCAGAAAATTCCCGCGTCGAAAATCAAGGCGCTCGGTTTTCCCGTCAGCCATCTGTTCACGGAAGAACCGGTGATTCCGTTGCGCGTGCCGGTTTCGGGCGAGGCGCGAAAAATTCTTTACATCATCAACACCGGAAAAAAGAAGGCGGGCAAGGTCATCGACCGGCTGCTCGAAATTCCCGACACGCAACTGACCATCACCGTCGGGCGCGATGCGGAATTGAAATCCAAGTTGATCGAACGCACGCGCGATCACAAGGACCGCGTCCACGTGCTCGGCTGGACGAACCAGATGCCGCAACTGATGTTGAGCCACCATCTCGTCATCGGCAAGGCGGGCGGCGCGGTCGTGCAGGAAGCGATCGCCGCGCGCTGCCCGATGATCGTCAATCAGGTCATTCCCGGACAAGAGGAAGGCAACGCGCAACTCATCGCGGAATATAAACTCGGCGCGATCGCGGAACGAAACCGCGAAGTGCCGGAACTGGTCGAGGAAGCCTTCGCGCACAAGGCGAAACAGTGGCAGGAATGGCGGAAAAATTTGCAGCGCATCAGCAAGCCGGACGCCGCGTTGCGATTGGCGGAGTTGATTTTGGAGGAATGCGAACAGACCGATCCGACGCGGAAGAAAGTCAAACTGTTCGAGTCGCCGGTCTCAACATTTAAGCCGGTTGTCTCGACAGTCAATGGCAATGGTCCCGCGCGCATGTTGCTCTGTGATTTTCACATCCACACGAGTTATTCGGACGGAAAACTTTCCGTGCCGGAGGTTGTGGATTTTTACGGGCGGCTCGGCTTCGACTGCATCTGCATCACCGACCATCTGGCCGATCCGCGCCGCTTGATCGGAAAACTCGCGCGCTTGAGCAACATGACCGTCAGCGAAGACCAGTTGGAGGAATATTTTGAAGTCATCGCGCGCGAACGCCGTCGCGCCTGGAAAAAATACAACATGATCGTGATGACCGGCATCGAGTTCAACAAAGACGGCTACACAAAAAAAACTTCGGCACATCTGCTCGGCATCGATTTGAAAAATCCGATTTCGTCTGCGCTTGATTTGCCGGAGACCATCGCGCACATCCACGCGCAAGGCGGACTCGCCGTCGCGTCGCACCCGCACATCATGAAAAGCGAGTGGGGCAAGAACACGTTGTATCTTTGGGAGAACCACGAGAAATTCGCGCCGCTGATCGACGCGTGGGAAATCGCCAACCGCCACAACATCTTCGATTGCGTCGGCATGAAACGCCTGCCGTTTCTCGGCAACAGCGATTTTCACAAGCCGAAACATATTTATTCCTGGAAGACCTTGCTCTATTGCGAGAAGGACGCCGAGTCCATCAAGGAATGCATTCGGCGCAACGAGCACGTCTCCATCACGCTTTACCGCGAGAGCAACCAGTTCGATTCGCAGACGAAAAACAAATCTTCCGGCGACGACTCGCGCGTGATCCATCTGGAGTCGTCCATGCCGCTGGCCGCTTCGCGCGGCAAGTGACTTTGCAAAATGAATCTGCTGCGCTAGCTTTCGCGCATGAACCTTTACATCCTTCGACACGGACTGGCGATCGAACGTGGCGCGCCCGGCTTCAAAAAAGATTCCGACCGGCCGCTCACGTCTAAAGGCAAACGGCGCATGAAGAAAATCTCCGAAGCGATGGAAGTGATGGAATTGAAATTCGATCTGATTCTTTCCAGCCCGTTTTTGCGCGCAAAGCAAACCGCAAAAATCATGGCCGAAACTTTCGGACTGCAAAAGAGGTTCGCCTTTTCCGAAGCCCTGATTCCCGACGAAAACCCTAAACTGCTCGTCGAACAAATCGTAAAGTTGAGATTGAAAAATATTCTGCTCGTCGGCCACGAACCGCATTTGAGCCGGTTCATCGCGCTGCTCACGACCGGCGGTACGGATGCGGCGATTGAGTTGAAGAAAGGCGGCCTGTGCAAATTGGAAATGGAAGCTCCGCTTCGGGATTCTCGCGCGACGCTTGCGTGGCTGCTCACGCCGCGCCAGATGGAATTGATGGCGTGATTTGTTCCGGACAAATCCTTGTTCATCTCCAGTGATTCGTGATTCAATCACGCCGTGAAAATCGTCACCGACGAAAAATGCACCGGCTATTCGCGTTACGCGCATCCCGAACGTCCCGCGCGGATCACGGCCACCGTCGAGCTTCTGAAAAATCAGAACGAACTGCCGATCGAATGGATTGCTCCGACGAAAGTGACCGACGAACAGATTTTGCGCGCGCACGCGCCCGAACTGCTCGCGCGGCTGAAAATCCCGAAAGACTTCGACGCCGACACGCCCGCTTACGAAAATATTTCCGGATTCGCCCGCGAATCCGCCGCCGCCGCGCTCGACGCTTTGAAAATCGCGCGAACCGGCGAAAATGTTTTCAGTCTCATGCGCCCGCCCGGCCATCACGCCACGCGCGAAAGCGCGATGGGCTTCTGCTATTTGAACAACATCGCCATCGCCGTTCTCGAAGCCGCTGCGACTGGCTCAAAGCGCGTCGCCGTTTTTGATTTCGATGTGCATCACGGGAACGGTACGGAAGACATTCTGCTGAACAAACCCGGCGTCGCATTTTTTTCCATTCACCAACATCCGTGTTATCCGGGCACGGGCGCGACGAACGCCGGCAAAAATTGTTTCAATTATCCCGTCGCGCCGTCCACGCCGCGCGAAACGTATCGTGGTACGCTCGCCCGCGCTCTCGAAGACCTGAAAAATTTCCGTCCCGATTTGATCGCCGTGTCCGCCGGATTCGATGCTTACGCGCACGACCCGCTGGGCGACGGCACTTTGCTCGCGGAGGATTTCTACTGGCTCGGCCAGGAACTTCGCGCATTGAAAATTCCGTTCTTCAGTCTGCTCGAAGGCGGTTACAGCAAGGATTTGCCCGAACTCATTTTCGCCTATCTCAAGGGCGTCGAAGGAAAATAATTTCGTTTCACGAATGTAAAATGATTCCTCTCGACAAGCGAAATTGAAAATTTAACCTCCGACTATGTCGTCGTCTTATTTCATTTACGTCGTGATAATCGGCGTTTTCGTCTGGAGCATTTATCGCCGTGTGCGCCGCAACATAGGTAGACAAAAACTGCATCCGCGCCGCGCCATCACTTCCATCGTCATTCTTTCCGTCGTCAGCGTGGTGATTGTCGGCACGTCATTGCAAAACACAAATTTGCTGCTTGGATTTGGCTGCGGGTTGTTGCTCGGACTGCCGCTTGGTTTTGTCGGACTGCGCCTCACGCGATTCGACACGACCGATGAAGGCCATTTTTACAAACCTAATACACACATCGGCGTTGTGCTTTCAGTTTTGTTCGTCGGCCGCATCGCCTACAAATATATCCCGTCCGGCAACGTGGCAACCGCGCAAAATCCAACGATGCCGTTTCAAAGTCCGCTGACACTTTTCATTTTTGGGCTGACCGTCGGCTATTACCTCGTTTATCAAACCGGCTTGTTCATCCACAGCCGCGATAAAAATGAATCCGGCCAAAAAAAGTTTTGAATCGGGCG
Organism: uncultured Bifidobacteriaceae bacterium; assembly: GCA_964536285.1. Classification (GTDB taxonomy): domain Bacteria; phylum Verrucomicrobiota; class Verrucomicrobiia; order Limisphaerales; family UBA11358; genus UBA11358. The sequence goes on along the minus strand of CAZHXG010000002.1, from coordinate 71,181 downwards.
ATTCCGATTTAGATTCTTCGCGTGACCGTACTTGAAGCGATTCAGAAGAGTGCAGATTTTCTTGGCAAAAAAGGTATCGAATCGCCGCGCCTGCAAGTTGAACTTCTCCTCGCGCATTTGTTGAAAATGCCGCGCATGAAATTGTATCTGAATTTCGAGCGTGTGCTCACGCCGTCGGAAACGGATGCGTTGCGCGAACTCGTCAAACGCCGCGGACAACGCGAGCCGTTGCAACATATCGTCGGCTCGACTTCATTCTGCGGATTTGAAATCACCGTGAACCGTCATGCGCTCGTCCCACGACCGGAAACGGAATTGCTTGCCGAAGAAGGCTGGAAATTTTTGGGAGAAAACAAAACTGCCGCTTTGGATTTTGGAACCGGAACCGGCTGCATCAGTATTGCGCTCGCGACGAAATGTCCAAATGCAAAAATCAACGCGACTGACGTTTCGGCGGACGCGCTCACGTTGGCGAAACAAAATGCCGAGCAAAATAAAGTCGCGGAACGGATTGAATTTTTGCAAGGTGATGGATTTGCTGCGCTTTCTGCCGATTCAAAATTCGATTTGATTATGAGCAATCCGCCCTACATTCCGTCGGCTGAAATTGAAACGCTTCAGCCGGAAGTCCGCGATTTTGATCCGCGCGCGGCTTTGGACGGCGGCGCGGACGGTCTGGATTTTTATCGGATTCTGGCGGCGAAAGCGAAAGCGTTTCTGAAACCGGACGGCAAAATCATGCTGGAATTTGGCGACGGTCAGGCCGAGGCCATTTGCACAATTTTTCAAAATGAAAAGTGGATTGTCGAAGCGGTGAAGGAAGATTACAGTCAGCGCGCCAGAATTTTAATCGCAAAAAAATAATTTCATGGAAAGTTTTTTGATCAAAGGCGGCGTGCCCTTGCACGGCGAAGTCGAAATCAGCGGCAGCAAAAACGCCGCGCTGCCCATCATGGCCGCGACGCTGCTCACGAACGAGCCGTGCGTCATCCGACGCGTGCCGGACTTGAGCGACACGCGGTTCATGGTGCAAATCCTCGAATCGCTCGGCGCGCAGGTGAAATTTGAAAACGGCACGCTGACGGTTCGCGCGAAAAAAATCCGTGGCTACGCGGATTACGAACTCGTCCGCAAAATGCGCGGCTCGATTTGCATTGCCGGGCCGTTGCTCGCGCGGTTGCACAAGGCGCGGATTTCTTTGCCCGGCGGCTGCATCATCGGCGCGCGGCCAATCAATTTGCACTTGAAAGGTTTTGAATCGCTTGGCGCGAAAATAAAAATCGAGGGCGGCTACGTTGACGCTACAACTAAAAAACTTGTCGGCTCAACCATGTTTCTCGGCGGACGCGCCGGCTCGACGGTTCTCGGCACGGGGAATGTGATGATGGCGGCGACTTTGGCCGATGGCGTGACGGTCATCGAAAGCGCGGCGTGCGAGCCGGAAGTTGTTGACCTCGCGAATTTTCTGAACGCGATGGGCGCAGACATTTCCGGCGCGGGCGGTCCCACCATCACCATTTCCGGCGTCAAGAAATTGCACGGCGCGGAACACGAAGTGATTCCCGACCGGATTGAGACGGCGACGTTTGCCATTGCCGCCGCCGCGACGAATGGCGAAGTGACGATTAAAAATTGCCGCGCCGACCACTTGCGCGCGGTTTTGGACAAATTGAATGAAGCCGGAGTTTCAATTCAGCAGCGCGGCGGAAATCTGATTGTCCGTCGCGGAAAAAAATTGCGCGCGGCGGACGTGACGACGCTGCCGTATTCCGGTTTTCCGACGGACGTGCAGGCGCAGATGATGTCGCTGCTCGCGCTCGCGCCGGGCATCAGCATCATCACGGAGCGGATTTTTGAATCGCGCTTCATGCACGTCAGCGAACTGGCGCGGCTCGGCGCGGAGATCGAGATCGAAGGGCCGAGCGCGATCGTGAAGGGCGGACGGCCGTTGAGCGGCGCGCCGGTGATGGCGAGCGATCTGCGCGCGAGCGCGGCGCTGGTGATTGCCGGGCTTGCGGCGAAGGGTGCGACGCAGGTGAACCGCATTTATCATCTGGATCGCGGCTACGAAAAGATGGACGCGAAGTTGCGGAAACTCGGCGCGAGGATTCAACGCGTCGAGGAAAAATGAATTTTACGGACTGCAAAATAATCTGAATTGACCCTTTTTCCGTGTTTGACAGCCTTGAACAATTGTGATACTAAATTGATACTGAAATGCCGCGCAAGGTGCGACAACTGATTGCCGACTTGGAAAAAGCGGGGTTTGTGAACCGGGGCGGCAAAGGCAGCCATCGGAATTTCACGCATCCGAAAGGTTTGCGGGTGACAATCAGCGGCGGCGCGGGCGATGACGCCAGGCATTATCAGGAACGGGACGTGCGTCGGGCGTTGCACACGGTGAAAGAATAAATTTATGACACGCAAGCAAATCAAAGAGCAGGCGGCGCGCTACGCGAAATTCGTGGAGTGGAGCGATGAGGATCAGTGCTTTATTGGCCGTTGCCCGGAAATCATGGCGGGCGGCGTTCACGGCGGCGACGAGGCGCGGGTGTATGCGGAATTGTGTCAGGCCGTCGAGGAGTGGATTGAAATGCTTCACAAAGACGGCGTGCCACTGCCCGATCCTTTGGCGGCGAAATCATTCAGCGGCAAATTTGTGTTGCGGATTGAACCGGCGATTCACCGCCGCCTCGCGGCCAAAGCCCTTGCCGCCGGTGAAAGTCTCAACAGCTACTGCGTCAAAACGCTGGTGAAGGCGTGAAAACGCGGCTACGAAAAGATGGACGCGAAATTGCGGAAGCTCGGCGCGCGGATTCAACGTCTGGAGGAAAAATGAATTTTGCCGGTTGCTTCCGCGAAATTAGGCATTAGAATAAGGCCGTGAGCATTGAAGTATTGAAACAAGAGTTGTCCGCGCTGGATGCGAATGCGCAGCGGCAATTGACTGCGTTTCTGGTGTCGCTGCAAGATTCGCGCGATAATGTCTACCGAAAAAAAATCGCGGAAAAAATTGACCGGCCCGCCTCGGAATTTGCCACGCTGGAAGATTTGGATCGTCGTCTGGGTCTGTCCGGCAATTGACAATGAACGATCGTCTCCTCATTGACTATGAAGTCATTGAGTTTCTCGAAACGCTTTCCCGCTCGGAGCAACGGCTTTTGCGGAATCGCTTCGTTGCCATCCGCGATGACCCGCAAAAATTTTCCGATTACACCGAACCCGACCAGACGGGCCGCCGCGTGGACATCCACATTTGCGGCAAATACGCCGTCAAATTCTGGCAGGACCACGCCGACCGGCACATAAAAATTCTCGATTTGCATTTTGCCGACCATGCGCGCCATTAAAATGAAATCTGCCATACACGAAAAGATGGACGCGAAATTGCGGAAGCTCGGCGCGCGGATTCAGCGCGTCGAGGAAAAATGAATTCCAAAATGGACTTGGAACTGACGTTTTTGTCAAAATGAAAACACTGTTTTTACTGACTACCTTACTGGTCACGTTTAACTGTGAATCACAAATTGTCACAAATGAATTCAAAACAGTTTTAGTTACGAATTGGGTAAAGCTAGGTGAATTTCTGCGTGTGGTGAACGGCCATCTTTACAACACCGCCTATTCAAAACTTTGGGGCGATCTTTGGAAATTAAGCTATTCTCGAAGACTGCCTTACTCAAATTATAATCCTTGGCACACTTTGACATGCTCAGTGGAAGTAAATCAAATAGGCGTTAAAGGAATAGCGTGTGATGTTTATGAGATTGAATATCAACCCGAAACCTACACAGGCGCACCCGAATTAGTGAGCAAGACATTCATAAAAAACATCATTGTTTATCATTATCCAGACTCCGAATCGCTGGTTACCGGCCAAGTCATAAGCGGCGATGGTCAGAAAAGGCCGTGCAGATGTATGAAAGTTGAAAACTATTTTTATAACGGAAATTCATACGAGGCCTACGATTGCGGAATTCAATCTACCAATCTTGTGCCAGTCATAACAGAAACCAAAATCAGAATTGGCGATACCAATTCAGTTCTGGTGAAGCCCTAATTTCAGCGGCGTAGGAACACGGACGGCGTCGCGCCAAGCAGAAACTTGGCTCCATCGCAACAGCCCGTCCGCGTTCCGAAGATTTTCCAAACAGTGATGAGTGACAGGTGACGAGTGACGTGCGAAAAACACGCTCGTCACTTTTCACTCATCACCCGTCACTTTGATCATTCGCGTTTCCGCCGCCGCTTTGCTATGGCGCGACAAGTTCATACGGCGACGAGTTCGAGGCTGTCGGTGTAAATGCGCGCCTGGCGTTCGGCCTGACGCACGACAGTCCGGGTTTTTTCCTCGAACAATTCCGGGAACACCAGCAACGGGTAAAGTGTGACCCATGCGAGTGCCGCCGCCTCGTTGGCCGCGCGCCGCAACGGAGTGTTTAATTCCGCCGTCGGTGCTTCGGCCAATTGCTCCGCGAGCAGTCTGGTCTTGAGCCGCTCGAATTCGGTTTCCTGAAATGCGCGGAACGGAGCGGGCGGATTGGGCCGCAGCTCGAAGCGCGTTTCAGGGGCGAACCTTGTCGGCACCTGTGTTTTTCTTCTGTTCATGTTTTTCCTTTCTTGTTCTTTGGTTGAAAAGCGAAAAACCCGCGATTGACTTGGCAATCGCGGGTTTTTGAAAATTATTCCTTAAATCAGGATTTCGTTCCCACGATGTACAAAAGACGGGAGTCGCGCTGGCAAATGGCCATCCAGCCATTGACCGGCACGTGCTTCATCAGTTTTGCAAACGTGGTTTTCATTTACTTAATTCTTAAACCGAGCGGAGAAGAAACACTATTTTGACACGTTTATCAAAGCTTTTTTCGCAGCGGAGAACCCCGTGTTTCAAGACTTGTCGGTTGGCGCTTCGGTGCTAGATTGATTTCAAGAATGAGTGAGCAATTGCGCATGGTCACTTGCGGCTGGTGTGAGACGAAAGTCTTCATTCCGGGCGACCTGCCGCCGCTCGGTTCGGTGCCGTGCACCAAGTGCGGGCATCCGATCATGATGCCGATGCGGTTGCGGCAGTTTGAATTGCAGAGTGTCATCGGGTCGGGCGGAATGGGCAACGTGTATCGCGCGTGGGACATCACGCTGGAACGCATGGTGGCGGTGAAGTTGATGAAGAAGGAGCTGCTCGACGACCCGAAGTCGCTGGAAAGTTTTTATCGCGAGGCGCGCGCCTGCGCCCGGCTCAACCACACGAACATCGTCCACATCTATACGTTCGACGAATGGGAAGGGCAGCAATATCTCGTCATGGAACTCGCCGATCGCGGGAGCCTTGATGCACGCATCGAAAAATTGCACGTGTTGCCGGAACTGGACGTGCTGGACATCGGCATCAAAATCGCCTCCGCGCTGGACATGGCGCTCAAATACGATTTGCTTCATCGCGACATCAAGCCGGGAAATATTTTGTTCAACGCCGACCACGAGCCGAAGCTGGTGGATTTCGGCCTCGCGCGCAAAGCCGACATGGAACACGAAGTCGAAGACATGACCTGGGGTACGCCGTATTATGTCGCGCCGGAAAAAATCAAACGAGACCCGGAGACTTTTTTGTCCGACATGTACAGCCTTGGCGCGACGATTTATCATGCGATGACCGGCCACGTGCCTTTCGACGCGCCAACCGTCGAGGAAGTCATCATTGCGCAGGTGCAGACGCCGCTGACGCCGCCGAATCTTGTCGTGCCTGAAATCACGCAGCCGGCCAGCGACGCGCTGGTCAAGGCGATGGCCAAAAATCCGGCGGAACGGTTTTTGAGCTACGACGAATTCATCATGGCGCTGACGGCGGCGCGCAGCCAGTTGCTCATCAAACAATCCCTTTCGCCGCAGTCGTCCAAGACGAAAGGCCTGACCAGTTGGTGGAAGCGGCAATGAAAAAGGCGGGCGTTGTCGCCCGCCTCGAAACACAACGGTCTCAATCAATTATTTTTCATCCGGTTTCTTGCCGTCGTTTATCGTTGTGGCGTCCAGTTTTCCGTCAGAGGTTTTCTTGTAGGCCACGCCGACTTTGTCGCCAACGGCGATATCGCTCAAAACAGCGGGCTCGCCGTTCTTGTTGATCTTGGTTTCGGACGTGATCTCGAACGTGCGCTTGCCGATGGTGAGCGTCATGGCGTTGGTGTCCACGGAGTCCACTTTACCGGTGCCGACCGAATGTTCGTGCTTCCTGACTTTTTTGACCGGCGCATTGGTGGTCTGATCCGGCGCAGCCGGTGTCACTTCCGGTGCAGTTGCCGGGGCAACCGCCGGAGCATTTGTGGACGTGGTGTCTTGCGCGCGGCACAACGCAGGAACGGCAAGGATGGCAGCGGCAAGAAGGTTTACGATTGTGAGTTTAGTAATGTGTTTTTTCATTTTGATTCCCTTTGTTAGTTTGTTAGTCCCCTAAAAAATCACGAGACGCAAAAATTTAAAAATTGGCGGAAAGGAATTCAAGAGGTTTTTTACCACGCGCCCTCGGTGATCAATTCCGTGACGTTGCGCGCCAAATCTTCCGCAAGCAACGGCAGCGACTGGCGTTCCGCGCTCTCCAAATCCGTGCCGACATGGACAAGCGTGTAGCCGTTGACATTTTTATCGAGCAGCACCTTGCCCGTGCTGCGTTCGCGCGCCGTGACATGCGCGGTGATGCTTACGCGGTAATTTTCCGGCGTTGAGATGTCCGTGTTCAAGTAGCTCAACCCTTCGCGATTGTAGCGCGTGATGACTCCGGTGACGACGACATCGCCCGGCCCGCTTGTGGCGAGATGGTAGGTGCCGTCGGCTTGCATCCGCTCGCGCAAGGCCTCCGTCACCGCGTCGCCGAGGCGCGGTTCAAGTGTCTGGTTATTGAACGGCAAAATTTCGATGGATTTTTCCCCGGCGATGGCGTTGTTGGTCGGGCCAAGATGATAACCTGCGCAGCCGGCGGAGAAAATTGCCGTGACACAGATCGCAAAATAAATCAGCGGACGCATTTCAACTGACGGGCGGGATTTGGACGCGTGACTTGAGCGCTTCGATGCGTTGGCGCGACCAAGCGGCGTAACGCGAGTTGGGGTCAAGCTGCAACACTTCGTTGTAGTAGATCACCGCTCCAGCCCATTTCTTTGTCTTTTCGTAAAACTGCGCGATGACAAAATTGCCATGCACCTGTTCGGTCTTGAGAATGGTGATGGCTTTCTGTGCTTCCGGCACCCGGCTGTCGTCTGGAAAAAGCGTGATGAAATCCGTGTAAGAAGCGATGGCTTTTCCGGCGGTGCTTTGATCGTATTCGGCGGTCGCGGCCTGTTTTTGATAAGAGATGCCCTGACGGTACAACGCGTCGGCGGTGATTGTGGGCTGATCGTGATAACGGTCGGCGGCGATTTCGTAAGCTTTCACGGCGTCCTCGTAATCACCCTGTTTTTCCCGCGCCGCGCCGATGCGCAACTGTGCGTGCGGCGCCACATCGCCGTAAGGTCCGTTGTTCACGATCTTCTCGTACAATTTCGCCGTTTCATCCATTGAACTGTAAAGCGGGATGTAGCCCCACAACCGGAACCATTCGCCGCCGAGAAAATGGTTGGCGATTTCATACTGACGCCATAGGACTTCCTCGTAATTGTCGCTGCGCGGATATTTTTCGATGATGTTCTGATAGGCGTTGAAAGCCTGCTCGTCCTTGCCCGATTTTTCAAGGCAGCGACCGATCAGATATTCCGCACGCGGCGAATAATCGGACAACGGCCACAAGCGCACGATGCGATGCGCGGCATGCATCGTGATGCTGTAATTGTGGTTGGTGAAAGCCTGCTCCGCGACTTCAAGCTGATCCTTCGCGCGGTCGCGCTGCCACTTCGCATTTTCGCCGAAGGGTTCGTAATACCAGCCTTCGCCCGGCGAATAAATCAGCGGCGCAGGCGAACGAAACGGCAATAACACCGCGAACGCGGCGAGCAAAATCAGGAAAATGAACCGGCGATTCATGCGGCGACGGTAACGATGTGAAACCGCCAAGTCAAGACGCACGCAAACAGAATTTATCCCCGATACACCACCAACAATCCGTAATCCGTCATGACCTTTTGCGTGCCGACATCGAAGTGTTCGTAATTGATGACGTGAACTCCGACGGTATTTGCCTCGCCGATCTGGTTTAAAAATTCCGACACCTTCTCGTCGAACTTGTCGTGACCGGCTTCAATGCAACTCGCATGGCGTATCGTGCGGATGCGAATCTGTTTTTCCCCGGTTGACCTTGCGCCCAAAGGCGGCTTCGGCTTGGCGATGAGAACTTCGCCCGGCTTGTCGCGCACCGGCACCTTGAGGTGCATCTCCACTTTGGCGGCGGCGGAACTGGCGATGGCGCTCGGCGCGAGGCTTGGTGCCGGGTCATCAGATGGCGCGTGCGCTGCCGGAGTTTTTGTGGTTTGTGCCGGGATGGTGATGGTTTCGTGACACGACGGGCATTCAATTTCCGAGCCGGCGCCGGCGCTGTCCACGGCGAGTTCCTGGTTGCAATTGGGGCAATCAAAAACGATGTCCATAAAATGGTTCTGGTTCGACTGTTGTGCCGACATTAACCCCGCGCTGTTATGCAGACCAGTAAAAAATCGCGTCGAATTTCCGGCTCGGACATTTATACTCCGTCACAATGAACCGGCGAAGTATCAGCGAATCTTTCCGCACGCACGGCCTGACCGCGTTGGGATTGCTGCTGATTCTCGTTTTCAATTTTGCCATCCGCTGGCATCTCCGTGAAATGCCGCTGGAGCGCGACGAAGGCGAATACGCCTATGCCGGACAACTCATGCTGCAAGGCATCCCGCCTTATCAACTGGCTTATAACATGAAATTTCCGGGCGTTTATTTTGCCTACGCCGTCCTCATGAAAATTTTCGGCGAATCGCCGGAAGGAATCCACTGCGGAATGATCCTGATGACTTCGGCAACCACCGTCCTGGTTTTCCTCATCGGCGGCGAATTGCTCGGCACCCTCGGCGGCCTGATGACGGCGGCGGCTTTCGTCTGTCTCTCGGCTCTGCCAACGGCGTACGGTCTTGCAGGGCACGCGACGCACTTCGTCACATTTTTCGTCTGCGCCGGAGTTTTCGCGCTTTTGAAAGCGGAGAAAAAACCGGCGCTGTTCTGGCCGTTCGTTTCGGGACTGGCATTTGGAACCGCAATTTTGATGAAGCAGCACGCAGTGTTTTTTCTGCTCTTCGTGTCGGGCTGGCTGGCGTGGCAATTGTTCCAGCAAAAGAAAATCAAGCAATCCGCCTTGCGCGCCGGGATTTTTTTTATCGGTTTTGCTGTTCCGCTGTTGTTGACCGCCGGATCTCTGGTTTATGCGGGAGTGTGGGATCCCTTTTATTTTTGGACTGTCCAATACGCCCGCGAATACGCCTCCATTCTTCCTTTGCACACAATTCCAAGACAGTTCGTCATGGGATTCAAACCAATTTTCGATTCCGGCGGCTGGGTTTGGCTTTTTGGTGTCGCCGCGCTGGGACTGCCTTTATTGCGGACAAAACGTCGCCGCGCGGCTGCAATCGGTGCCGGGCTGTTTCTCGCGGGCATGGCGGCGGCATGTCCGGGATTTTATTTTCGCGGCCACTATTTTTTGATGGTCATGCCGGGACTTGCGCTGCTGAACGCCGCATTGATTCTGGCGGTCGCGGACAAACTGAAAAAATTCCAGCAAGTCCGGATGTTGCAATTATTGCCGGTCATTCTTTTCTGCGCAATCGCCGGAGATTTGATCGTCAGGAATTTGGGAACGTGGCTCTTGCTGACGCCTTTTGAAATTTCCCGCCAGCTTTACGGTTCAAACCCGTTCCCCGAATCCGCCAAAATCGCAAAATATCTGGCTGCGCACACCGCGCCAAACGAAACCATCACCGTCCTCGGTTCCGAGCCGCAAATCTATTTTCTCGCCCGGCGACATTCGGCTTCGGGCTACATTTATTTGTATCCGTTGACAGAGCCGCAGCCGCTGGCGGCGCGGATGCAAAAAGAATTCATCAACGAAATCGAAACCGCCAGACCGCGCTATGTTGTCTTTGTAAACAATTCGTCGTCCTGGCATTCCGTCATTTACCCCAGCAAACCTTTGGAACATCCCATTCCCGACTGGTGGAACGGTTACTCGCAAAACTATGAGCCCGTCGGCGCGGTGGATATTTTTGAAGACAAACCCTCGGATTTTTTTTGGGACGGTCAACTGGCGAACCGCACGAATTCATCGCCGCCGACCATTTCCATTTTCCACAGAAAATAAATCAGCTTACTCCCACTCAATCGTCCCCGGCGGCTTGCTCGTGATGTCAAGGACGCAGCGATTCACACCCTTCACCTCGTTGATGATCCGGCTTGCGAGTTTTTCCAGAAGTTCGTAGGGCAGTTTCACCCAGTCCGCCGTCATGCCGTCCTGCGATTCCACCGCGCGGATCGCGATCGTGTAATCGTAAGTCCGCTCGTCGCCCATCACGCCCACGCTGCGCACCGGCAGCAACACCGCGAAGCTCTGCCAGATTTTGTAATACAGCCCGCTTGATTTCATTTCCTCAACGACGATTGAATCCGCGTTCCGCAAAATTTCACAGCGTGAAGGCGTCACTTCGCCGAGAATCCGCACCGCCAGACCCGGACCGGGGAACGGCTGGCGATAAACAATTTCTTTGGGCAGGCCAAGTTCAAGGCCGAGCAATCGCACTTCGTCCTTGAACAAACATTTCAGCGGCTCGACCAATTTGAATTTCATGTTCTTCGGCAAACCGCCGACGTTGTGATGGCTCTTGATGAGTGCGGCTGGATTTCCCGCGATCGGCACGGATTCGATCACGTCGGGATATAACGTTCCCTGCGCGAGAAATTTCGCCTTTCCAACTCGCTTCATCGCGTCGTGAAAAACCTCGATGAAAGTCTTGCCGATGATTTTGCGTTTGCGTTCGGGGTCGGTCACGCCTTTGAGCCGTTTCAAAAACAACTTCGACGCGTTCTCGTATTGCAATTTTAATTTGAAATTGCGTCCAAAAACTTCCTGAACGACTTCCGCTTCGCGCGCGCGGAGCAGGCCGTTGTTGACAAAAATACACGCGAGTTGATCGCCAATCGCCCTGTGCAGCAATGCCGCCGCGACGCTCGAATCCACGCCGCCGCTCAAACCGAGAATCACTTTTTCACCGCCGACCTGCGCGCGGATTTCCTCGACGGCTTGCTCGACGTAGCTGCGCATGGTCCAGCTTTTGCCGCAGCGGCAAATGTTATGGACGAAGTTAGAGATGATTTCGCTGCCGCGCGGTGTGTGAACGACTTCGGGATGGAATTGAAGCCCGAAAAATTTCTTTGCGCGGTTCTCAATCGCCGCGTATTCGGAATTTTCCGTGACGGCGACGGATTTGAAACCGTCCGGCAATTTCGTGAGCTTGTCGCCGTGAGAATTCCAGACCTGAAGCTGTTCCGGCAATTTCGCGAACAATGCGCAGCTTGAATCCTTCACTGTGAGCGTTCCCTTGCCGTACTCGCGCTTGAGGCCTTTTTCGACTTTGCCGCCGAGAAATTGCGCGAACAGTTGCACGCCGTAACAAATTCCGAGAACCGGGACGCCCAGCGAAAAAATATTTTTATCGGGCAATGGCGCGTTTTTCGCGTAGACGCTCGACGGCCCGCCGGACAAAATGATTCCGCCGGGTTTCAGCGCGGCGATTTTTTCCGCCGACGTCCGGAAGGACAGGATTTGCGAATAGACATTGCGCTCGCGGACACGGCGCGCGATGACCTGCGTGTATTGCGATCCGAAATCAAGAATGACAATCTGTTCAATCATGAACGAAGGCGGATTGTTTGCCTGTCGCACGCGTTTTGGCGAGGGAAAAATTTTGTGCAGCCCGGCGAAACGATTGTGGGCAACTTGGGGTTGTCATAGGTGTTGGATTCCATTACAAGACAACCATGAAGCCGTTTCGTTGCATCACCAGCGCGCAAACAGTCCACGCCCGCGGGTTGCGCCGTAAACGGCCTTCGACTCAAAAGGGTTTTTCGCTTGTCGAACTCATGATCGTGCTGTTTCTCATGGTCGTTCTTAGCTTAATGATGTACGGCTTCGGTTCGGAGAGCCATCAACATCATCAACAGAAACTTTGCGAGGAAAATCTCCTGAAGATTTATGTGGCGATGCAGATTTACGCAAACGACTTCAGCGGCAGGCTGCCGGAAAGCACCAACGCAGCGACCTCGGAGGAGGTTCTGGATGTACTCGTGCCGCGTTACACGGCGGACACGTCCATTTTCATTTGCCCCGGCGGCAGGGATTCTCAAATTCCCGCCGGCGAATCGTTTCGCAAACGCAAAATCAGCTATGCCTACTACATGGGCCGCCGGCTTGACGGTGCGCAGGACGCGCTGATGTCCGACCGGCAGGTGAACACGCAGCCAAAGAATGCGGGCGATTTTATTTTTTCGACCACCGGCCATCCGCCCGGAAACAACCATCACAAGTACGGCGGCAACATTCTTTTTTGCGATGGGCACGTTGACATGAGTCCGCCGCAGTTGACATTTTCCCTCGTGGCGACGCAGGCTGTCGTGCTATTAAATCCAAAACCCTAGGCGGCCATGAAAATTCAATGCTCCTGCGGTGCGAAATACGCTTTCGATCTCACGCCTGAAATGGCGCAGAAACCGATTCGCTTCGTCTGTCAGGCTTGCGGATTGGATTCATCGGATTACGTCAACGAACTCATCCGTCGCGAGTTCGCCGGACAAACTTCAAACGCATCGCCGCCACAAACTGCTTCATCCGCCGCGCCAACCGCTCCGCGTCTGAAAATTTCGCGCGAGCAAGAGCCGGTCGTGCAAAAGGAGGAAGTGCCGGCGGCGTTGGGATTTTGTTCCAAGCATCCGGACGAGCCGGCCACTCACAACTGCATCGTCTGCAAGAAACCGATTTGCCCGAAGTGCATGCAGATGTTCGGTTTTTTCTGTTCGCCGTTTTGCAAAAACAAGGCCGAGGCGGACAATTTGGATGTGCCGGTCTATGCCGGACATTGGGCTGTTGTTGAAGGACAATTCTGGCGGAAGACCGGTTTAATTTTTGGACTGGTCGGCGCCGTCATCGTTTTGGGGCTTGGCGGTTGGACCTGGTACGCGTGGTTCGGCGCGGTTCCCCATCCTGCACTTTCCGTCAGGTTCGACGAACCTTCATATTCGGGCGGTTCCAAACTCATCGACAAGAACCAGTTTGTCTTTTTGCATGGAGGCACTCTCGCCCGCTACGACTTGAAAACCAAAAAGCAAATCTGGTCGCAAGAACTCGTCACGAAGCAACAAGTCGCGGACCAGATCAAGCAGGAAGATGATGAAACCGCGCGCGACAATCAAAAATATGGCCATGGCGGGTTTAATCCGATCTTCTTGCCGGGACAACGTGAAAAAACAGTGAGGGTCGGGCTCGAAGGCGAGTTGTCGCTGCGTATTTCCGGCCACAGCATCTGGGTCGGCAAACCTTATATCCGGCCGGGCAATCAGGATGAGTTCACGCACTATGATTACAAACTGACGCATTACGATTGGGACAGCGGCAAGGTGTTGCAGGAAGTGGTACTGCCGGACGAGAGCGGCGAGCTTATCACGCGCGATGACGAGTTGCTGCTGGTGAAGCACACTGAAGTCGGCGCGCAGTTCGTGACGCACATCAATCTCGCGGACGGCCAGTCGCGCACGGAAGAATTTCACGAGCCGGGCATGATGACCATTGCTTCCGCGCGGAGTTCCGGCGGCGGCGGCGGTAACGAAGCGACGGGCGGACTTCCGTTGTCGCCCGGCGCGAACGGCGATAAGCCGCTGGATCCGGAAAAAGTTGCGCAAGAGGCGCAGAATTTGAAACTGCCCGCGCGGATCGCCCTGCCAGCGTTGCTCGCCAACAGCGCGCACCAGCAGGAAATCCAGAGGGAACTCAAGGACGACGATTCACAAAACGCAAAACCGGCGCGGCAGAAACAAAGGGAAGCCGACAGTTTCACGCTCATCCCCAGCAAATACGGCTATCTTCAATTCGCGATGCGAATGCTGGAAGAACACATCGTCACGCGCGAAGCGATGAAAGCGCCGCCGAAAAAATCCGTGCTCAACGGCGATTTGACCGTTTCAAAGACCACCGAAGCCGCAAACGAAATTCTGAATGAAATGCAACGCAAGGGCGGCGGCGACACGGTTTCAGAGGACGAGAGCCGTTACCGCGTGACGATCCGCCGCCCGGATTCGACTGAAGCCGCCGACTGGACGGGCGAAGTCATAGGGCCGCCTTCACTGCATCCGTTGAAAACGGTGAACGTGCTCACGGCTGGCAAGACCGTCATCGTCTTTGACAAGTCGAACAAAAAACTTTGGGAGGCGACGCTCACTTACGACGTTTTTGAAACTGGAGGCGAATTCGACGATGAAGAGTCGCGGTTCGGCGAAGGCCCGTGCGCCGAACACGGTGATACACTCTATGTCACCGATCAGGCGGTGTTGACGGCATTTGATCTCGCGACTGGTCAGGCGCGCTGGCGCTTGCCATCCGTCGGCGTCGCCGGCTTGTTTTTCGACGACAAAGGCATGGTCTATGTGAACACGACCAGCGGCAGCCCGGACGACATCAAGTATTCGCGACAGATTGACATCGCAAAATCCACCGACACGATTTTGCTCAAGGTCGATCCGAAAACCGGCAGGACATTGTGGAGCATCAAGCCGGACGGTTTCGCCTCCTATCTTTCGGGAAAATTCATTTACAGCGTCCAGTTTTACGATCCGGGAGATCAAAAAGATGCGAACGACCTGACCGCCGCGCTGCAAAAGCCGCCTTATCTCCACATCATGCGCATCAATCCCGGAAACGGCCGCACGCTGTGGGAATATTCCCAACAACGTGCACCGGTTGACGTGCAATTCAATGACAACTTTATCGGAATCGTTTTCAAGAAAGAGGTCGTGGTGCTGAAATACCTGACTTTCTGAAAATGTCAGCGCGTCAACTCGCGCGCCTGCCGGATCAAATCCAAATCTTCGACAAGATTTCCGAAACGGAATTTCGGCAAGCCGCTTTGTTGTTGACCAAGCAACTCGCCCGGCCCGCGCAATTTCAAGTCCGCCTCCGCGATCTTGAACCCGTCGTTCGTCTCCTCCAAAATTTTCAATCGCGCTTGCGACTCTTCGTTCTTCGCGTCTGAAATCAAAATGCAAAACGACTCGTGCGCGCCGCGGCCGATGCGCCCGCGCAACTGGTGCAACTGCGCCAGCCCGAACGCTTCCGCGTTTTCGACAAGCATCACCGTCGCGTTCGGCACGTCCACGCCGACTTCAATCAAAGACGTTGAAAGCAAAACATGAATTTTATTCGCGCGGAATTCTGCCATGACATTTTCCTTTTCCGCCGATTTCAAACGTCCGTGCAAAAGTCCGACGCGAAACGGCGCGAGATTTTTTTGCAGGTTTTCAAATTCCTTCGTTACCGCCTTCAAACCAACGGCGTTTTCTTCCACGCGAGGATAAACAACGTAAACCTGTCTTCCGGCCTTCAGTTTCTCGCGGATGAATTCAAAAACCTTCGGCACTTTGTCGGCGGCGCGGACAAACGTTTTAATTTTGCCGCGACCGCCCGGCATTTCGTCGATCACTGAAACGTCGAGATCTCCGTAAAGTGTCAGGCCGAGCGTGCGCGGAATCGGCGTCGCCGTCATCACGAGCAAGTGCGGATAATTTCCCTTGCGAACCAATTGCTCGCGCTGCGCCACGCCGAACTTGTGCTGCTCGTCAATGATGACCAGGCCGAGTTTCGGCAGATCAAAGCCCGATGTGAGCAACGCGTGAGTGCCGATAAAAATGGCAGATGGAAGATGGGAGTTGGAAGTTGGGGAACGCTTCCCATCTGCCATCTGCCATCTGCCATCTCCTCTGGTTTTGCGGCTGCCGGTTTGTAACTCGACTTTGATTCCCAGCGGCTCAAACCATTTTTTAAAATTCCGGAAATGCTGTTCCGCCAGAATTTCCGTCGGCGCCATCAGCGCGACGTTGAAACCGCTTTCAATCGCCATCAGCGCGGAACATGCGGCAACGGCGGTTTTTCCAGAGCCGACATCGCCTTGCAAAAGCCGCCGCATCGGATGTTTACCGTTCATGTCGTGACGAATTTCCCGCAAAACTTTCGTCTGCGCTTCCGTCAATTTGAAACCGAGTCGTGATAAAAACGGTTTCATCAGCCAGTTGTTTCCGCCGCACGGCAGCGCTTTCGTCCGCGCTTCAAAATTTTTTCGGCGGGTTTGAATTTCAAGTTGCAGCGCGATGAATTCATCCAACGCCAGCCGCCGTCGCGCGATTTCCACATCCGTTAACTCTTCGGGAAAATGAATCATGCGAACAGCATTCGCGCGCGTTGGAAACAATTTTAAATCCGGCGCAGGCTTCGGCTCGGCGATTTCCGTTTCAAATTTTTCCAGCGTCCGCCAGATCAATCCGCGCAGCCAGCGTTGCGGCAGGCCTTCCGTGAGCGGATAAACCGGCGCGATGCGGTTGATGTGGATGAAGCTTTCCTCGCCGCCTTCGATGACTTCGGTTTCGGGATGGTCCATCGTGCGCGGCTTGGTTTCCTTTAATTTTCCGAAAACGAAAACCTCGTCGCCCATCGCGAAATAATTTTCCATGAACGGCAGATTCCACCAGCGGCAATGCAATCGCGCCGAGCCGTCGTCCAAAATGATTTCAAAAACGGATTTGCTGCCGCCGCGAAAACGCTTGAGCCCGAGCGCGACGATTTTTCCGCGCGCCGTGAACGCTTCGTCTTTCGTAAGTTCGGAAATTTTTCGGAAATGCCGGCGGTCTTCGTAACGCTTGGGCCGGTGCAGCAGCAAATCTTCAATCGTGAAAATTTCCAGCCGCGCGAGTTGCGCCGCGCGTTCCGCGCCGACGCCCCAGAGCGAGGTGATCGGATTTTTCAGCGGAGAAATTTTATTTTCTGGCGGCGACATCGCCCGCACGATACAAACCGTTCACGATTGCTTCAACGGCAAATGATTCGTAGGAGCCGAGGTGACGAGGCTCATTTCAATAAATTAGAGACTCCTTACGTCGTCTCCTACAATTTTTCGCGCGCCGGACTTAAGCGCGTTTTGGAGTCTTTTGATTTTGCGGCGGCAGGAGCCAAGCGATGACGGCAATGAGCGTCGCCGGATAGAGCAAACTCATTATATTCACTACAATTATCAAAGATGATGACGGGTCGTTGGGCTGGCTTTCATATCGCAGTAAAGAATTTACCAGCAACAGAAGATAAAACAAAAAAAGCGTCACGGAAATGAACAGAAACCGGCGGCGTGACTGGAAGAAAAATTGCATCCATGAGAAACTTTTGCTTAACCGCCCGCGAGACAAAAGCCACGCGATGCCGAGCACTGGCAGCAAACTCAAGAAATTAAAAACCATTCTTGAGCTTGGACTGAACAGCAAATCGTAAAGATCAATATTTGACGGCAGCGGCAAATAAAACCGAACCCAGTCAGGAAACGGCGAAACAGAATGGTAATTATTGAGGAAGTAAGGCGTCGTGACGGCAGTTTGAAAAATTGCCCACAACATTGATGAAATTCCAGACCAGAGACGGATTGCGAGAAGAATTAACGCAGCCCAAAAAATCCGCTCGCGCCAGACTACGGCTGGATTGGTTTTTGTAAATTCTTCACCGAGTTGTGGTGGTTGGCCAACACGTTTGCGCGCGAGCCAGAAAGATTCTTCGTCGTTCAAGCCGCGTTGTTGGAATCCGGCGATGGCGTCGCGCAGGTGCGTTTCCAGTTCGCGCCGGTCGTCCGACGCGAGGTTGGGTTGCGCGGCGAGTTCGTTCCGCCAGTTTTCAACGGCGGCGTTCAGATCGAAACGGGTTTGATTTTCCATAATTTGCACAGGGAGTTGTGAACGGCCAGCCATTGCCGGCGCTCGGTTTTGAGTGCTTTGCGTCCGTCGGTGCTGATGAAATAGTATTTCCGCTCGCGCCCGGTGTCGGCTTCCTTCCATTCGGACTCGATCAGGCCGTCGCGCTCCAGCCGGTGCAAAACAGGATAGAGCATTCCGTCGCTCCACTCGATCTGGCCGCCGCTCAACTCGCGCACTTTCTGGATGATCTCGTAGCCGTAGCTTTCGCCGCCGGCGAGGATGGACAGCAGCAGCGGTTTCGAGGACGCGGCCACCAAATCTTTTGTAAGCATGGCGGTCTTATACATTGGACTGAAATGTATGTCAACGAAAAATTGCGCGCAAAGTTTTTCCAAACTACATTTTGCGCAATGCACAAGGCCAAAATCAAAACCGCGCCGCTCTGGCTGCTCGTTCGCGTCAATGCGATTTCAAGCTGGCGGAAACTTCTGGCCACGCGCGAGCAATCGCGGCTGCTCACAACCCTCATCGCGTCGTTCATCGCCAGCTATCTGGTTCTGTCATTTGAATTGTTTTATCACGGACTGAAATTCGTCGCGAAATTTCCCGGCCTGGGCGCGGTGCTGACGGAGCGGCTGATGTATGTGCTGTTCGCGTTTTTGTTCGGGCTGCTGTTGTTGAGCAATCTGGTCATCGCCTACACGAATCTGTTCCGCAACCGCGAGACCGCGTTTCTGCTCACGCTGCCAATCCCGACGCGGACGATTTTTCAATGGAAATTCATCGAGTCCGCGCTGCTGGCGTCATGGGCGTTTATATTTTTGATCGCGCCGTTGTTGGCGGCTTTCGGTCTCGTGCGCGGCGTGCCTTGGCATTTTTATGCGGTGACGCTGCTGCTCATCACGCTGTTCGTCGTGCTGCCGGGCGTGATGGGCGCGGGGCTGGCCATCTTGATCGGAAGATTTTTGGACAGGCGCAGTTTTCAAATCGCCATCGTCGGGACGGCGATTGTTTTGCTCGCGTTCGCCGCGTTTTGGTGGAAGACGCAGTCGGTGGACAACGACTTGCTCGACAAACGCACGCTCGAGGCGCTCAATCAGTTGCTCGCCAAGACGCGCTTTACGATGATCCCGCTTTTGCCGAGTTACTGGCTTTCGAGCAGCATATTGCAATGGGCGGAAGGCATTTTTCGCGGCGCGGCATTTTTCGCGGCAGTGCTGTTGAGCAACACGCTTTTCTTCGGCAGCATCGCCTTCACGCAATTTGGAAATGTTTTTTACGACACGGCGTCGGCGGTGCAAAGCCGCGCAGGCGTCGGTTTCAAATTAAAATTTTCCCGCTCGCAAAATTATTCAAGCAATTCCACCGGCCTGCTCGAAAAAATCGCGGCGAAATTTTTCTGGTTGAAGCGCGACACACGGGCGCTTGCCGTCAAGGACGTGCGGATGTTCTGGCGCGATACGACGCAGTGGGGACAATCCGTGATGCTCTTCGGCCTGCTCGGCATTTACATCATCAACCTGCGGAATTTCACCCATCAACTCACCAGCCCGTTTTGGATCAATCTCGTCGCGTTTCTCAACCTCGGCGCCTGCTCGCTCAATCTGGCGACGCTCACCACGCGGTTCGTGTTCCCGCAATTTTCGCTCGAAGGCCAGCGGCTTTGGATCGTCGGGATGTCGCCGATGGGTCTGATGCGCGTCGTCAAAGTGAAATACTGGCTGGCAAGCTTCGCCTCGCTGCTGGCCACGTTGAGCCTCATCACATTGTCGTGCTGGTTGCTGAAAATGTCCTGGGACCGCATCGTGTTTTTCGGCGCGGTCATCACCGCGATGACTTTTGCATTGAACGGTCTCGCCACCGGCCTCGGCGTTTTGTATCCGAATTTGAAGGAGGCCAACCCAAGCAAAATCGTCAGCGGCTTCGGCGGAACGTTGTGCCTCGTGTTGAGCTCGCTTTACATTATCGCATCCATCGCGCTGCTGGTCGTCGGCACGATGGGATTTCACTCGCACGCAGGCTGGGCGGTTGAAAGCGCGGTCGGTTTCATGGCGCTGTCAGTTTCAATCGGCTGGCTGCCGCTGAAATTCGGGTTGCGGCAACTGAAAAATTTCGAGGCGTAAATCATTTGTGGATGAATTTTTCCAGCGCGTCGAACAAAACCGGAGGATTCGGCAGATGCGCCGTTTCGCCTTTGGCCGTCGCGAGGCCGAAACCTTCGCCGTAAGCCGGGCCGTTGACGACGCACGCGTCCGTTGAACATTCGGCGACTTGTTTTTGCGCGGCGGCAATCGCATCCGCGCGTTTGCCGTCCGCTTCGAATTTCCAGCCGACGATTTTTGTTTTCGGAAACCACCCGCGCAGTTCGGAAATGATTTTCGGCATCGGCAAAAGCTCCGCGAGCAGTTTTCCCGCGCTCGTTGGAATTTTTTTAGCGCCTTTGAGTTCGACCAGTTTGTTTGCCGCGTCCGGCGCGAAAATTCTGCCGAAGGTGAAATCGCCCACCGCCGCCGCGTGAAAAATCGCATCCACTTTTCTTGACGACACGGCCTTCAACTTCGCGCGCAAGTCGGCGGTCGTCGTGAAAATTTCCACGCGCGCCGCGCGCCGTTCGCCGGAATAAGTCGCCGTTTCGCCGATGAGCAGGATCACCTTGTGGCCGCGTGCGGCGAGATAATTGGCCAGTTCCGTGCCGAGCCGCCCCGTGGAAAAATTCGTGAGTCGGCGCACTTCGTCCAGCGGCTCGTAAGTCGGGCCGGCGGTGACGATGCAGTTCATGCCCTAAATTAACCACCAAGGCACCAAGTCACAAAGAAAAACCAAAACTTGGTGTCTTGGTGTCTTGGTGGTTAAAATGAAATTCGCACATGAGCAAAATTGTCGGCATAGATTTGGGTACAACGAATTCACTTGTCGCCACGGTGGATTCGGGGATTCCATTCGTCATCGCTGATGCAAATGGACAACGGCTCACGCCGTCCGTCGTGCATTTTCCGTCGGCGAATGCAGAACCGATTGTCGGTCACGAGGCGAACCGCGTCCGCGTCATCAAACCCGCCGAAACGGTTTACTCCGTCAAACGCTTCATCGGACGGCGCGGCTCGGAAATTTCCGACGAAGAAAAATCCGTGACGTTTCCAATAAATTCCGAAAATTCCGGCGCAGTGACGATTCCAATTCACGGCAGAAATTATTCGCCCGAGGAAATTTCCGCCGAGGTTTTGAAAAAATTGAAGCGCGACGCGGAAAATTATTTCAGCGAAGAAATTTCACGCGCCGTCATCACCGTTCCGGCTTATTTTAACGACGCGCAGCGCAACGCGACGAAACGTGCGGGCGAACTGGCCGGTTTCACCGTCGAGCGCATCGTCAACGAGCCGACCGCCGCCGCGCTCGCCTACGGTTTGGACAAGCTGAAGGAAAAATCAAAAATCGCCGTTTACGATTTGGGCGGCGGCACGTTCGACCTTTCGATTCTCGAATTGAACGAAGGCGTTTTTCAAGTGCTCGCGACGAATGGCAACACGCGCCTCGGCGGCGACGATCTGGACAAGCGGATCGTGGATTTTCTGGTCGAAAAGATTTCGCCGAGCGTTGAATCGTTACATCGTTACATCGTTGCATTGAGGCAATCCGATTCAACGATTCAACAATTCAACGATGTGACGACTTTGCTTTCCAGAATTCGCGAAGCCGCTGAACAGGCGAAAATAAAACTTTCGACGGAAACCGAAGTGGAAATCGCGCTGCCATTTTTGACGGCGGATTTTTCTTTCAATTACAAGCTGACACGCGGCGAACTGGAAAATCTCACGCGCGACATTATTTTGCGGACGCGCGCTCATTGCCTTCGCGCGCTGGCGGACGCGAAACTTGAGGCGAAAGATTTGGATCAAGTCATTCTGGTCGGCGGCCAGACGCGGATGCCACTCGTCCGAAAATTTGTCGGCGAGCTTTTCGGCTGCGCGGAATTCGAGGAAACGCGCGGCGGTTTGCGCATCGGCAGCGATTTTCACAAAGCCGCCGGGCCGCAATTGAACACCTCGCAAAATCCAGACGAAGCGGTTGCGCTTGGCGCGGCGATCCAAGCGGAAATTCTGTCCGGCGGCTTCAAAAATGTTTTACTGCTGGACGTGACACCCCTGTCGCTCGGCGTCGAAACGTTTGGCGGGTTGATGAATGTCTTGATTCCGCGCAACTCGACAATCCCGCTCAAGGCCGGCGAACTATTCACGACCGCGATGGATTTTCAGCGCGAAATGTTGATCCATGTTTTGCAGGGCGAACGTGAATGCGCGAAGGATAATTGGAGTTTGGGAAAATTCACGATTGAATTCGAGTCCGCACCGCGAGGCGTGGCGCGAGTCGGCGTGCAGTTTGAGATTGATGCGAATGGAATTTTACATGTGCTCGCGCGCGACACGCGCACGGGCAAAGAAAAAATCGTGGAGATGAAATCGGCGGTGGACGTGGACGATTCCGCCGTGCAAAAAATGGTCGAGGAATCGGTCGAACACGCATTTGACGATCTGGCCGCGCGGCACTGGATCGAGGCAAAGTTGAAGGCGAACGAGACTTTGACCGCGACGAAAAATGCACTCGCAAGTTGTGCGGATGAAATTGAAAGGGATTATCGGAAAAAAATTGAAGCCGTCGCGCACGAAGTTGAAGTTGTGCTGGCGTCAGAAGATTCCGAAAGTGGCGCAGGCGATTTGAAACAATTGCAAGCGGCTGTCGCCGCGCTCGACGAAACCACAAAACCGCTGGCGGATTTGCTGATGGACAGGGCGATGGAGGCGATGTTGCGGAAGCGGGGTTTAATTCAGTGATTCGAGTAAGCCGCCATGTTCACGAGCCAGAAGATCAAAACAATCAAGGCGACGGCCAAAAACAAAAACAATCCGGTGAAAAACCGCATTTGTTTCTGGTGCTGAGATGGATTTCTTTTACGCCCTTGATTGCCCTTGCCGAACATGGACGGATTATACAGCGACCCGGGGCACTCCGCAAGCCGGCTTACATGAGCAGTTTTGCCAGCAACGGAGCGACGATCAGGCACGGCAAAAAATTCGCCAGCTCGACTTTGCGGACTTCAAAGATGACGAGTGCAACGGCGCAGGCGATGAAACCTCCGGCGGCGTTGACGGAATCGAGCAGGTCATGTCCGTGCAGGCTGTGCGAATCCAAAAATGGCGCGGCAAAAAGCCGGCACGCGATTGTGACCGCGCTCAAAAGAACGAACACAGGAACCGCGGACAGGGCCGACGGCCAGCGGAAAATTTTCACAAAACTCATCATCGCCAGTCCGTCCATCGCGGCTTTGAGGGCAAGCAGGTAAAAATAACCCGACAATCCGTCCGTCACCGCGCCGAGCAGGCCGAGCGGAGCGGCGCAGAACAAAATCGTGCAGGCGTTGAAACCGTCGCCGGTTTTGCCCGACGAATTTTTTTGCGCGGACGCGATTGAGTTTGCGGCTGAACGTCCGAGCTGGTTAGAAATTTTTTGCAATCGCAGGAGTTTTCCGATCCAGTTGCCGAGGACGACGGCGAGCAGGGCTACTACAATTTGCTTAAGGCACTGGAAAAAAGTTCCGCTGATGCTCAACCAGACCAGTCGCAGTCCAAAAAAAATCGTGAATGCGCCGAGCGCGTTTCTGAAAAATATTTGCGCGCGGATGGAAAGCGGCTTCGGCAATGCCAGCCCGAAAATCGCGCCGATCAAAATGCCGAATGCGTTGAGAAATGCGCCGATTGTGATTATCACGCACTGACTTCAATCCGCCCGCGGCAAAAGTGCAAGCCGGAATTTTTCTGCGAGCTAGACGTTGGCCGGTGTGCGCTTTAGATTCGCGCGATGATTCGCCGCGTCGTGATTTTGATTTTCATCTGTCTGGCAGCGTTTCCTGTTTTTGCGCAAAACGGTCGCGTTCTTATTACGATATTAAATTGCTATGCGTTTTTCGGCGGCAACGAGACGAAAATGCAACTCGGCCAGCCACAAACGGCGCAGGATTACTGGCGCAAGGCGGAAAACCTTGTGGGGCTTTGGCCGACGAACGCACCGCTGTTTGTCGGCCTTGAGGAAATTGGCGGCGCGCGCGAGGTCGTTTACCTTTCGCAGATCGCGGCGGCGCGCTACAAACATACCTTCCAGCCGATTTTCGCCGAAACAAAGGATACTTACACCGAAGAAGCCGTTGGCGCGGTTCTGGATTTGGATCAGGGCTGGAAGCTTGCGGGCAAACCCGGACGCGACCCCGAACTCGATCCGGCATTGTCGAAACATCTGGTCGTGCAGTTGACGAATCGTTTCACTTCGCTTGAACTTTGCGTCGTCCATTTGCGCCGTGGCATCGGCAGATACGGTTTGCAGGAACAGCGCGATCAAAACGAAGCTTTGAGAAAATGGGCTGCAAAACAACTGGCCATGAACCCGAAGGAAAATCTTATCGTGCTGGGCGATTTTAATGAAAGCAAAGCCGTCGGCGATCCGGCACAGTCGCTTTGGCCGCTCGTCGGGACCAACGCGCCGTTGCACGATGCATTTTCCTTTTCAACGGAAAAAATCCGCACGCACGCAAACGGCAAGGCTTACGACCGGGTTCTTTTTTCAGGCGCGATTGCCAAAGGCGACGCCGGTTTGAACTTTGAGAGCGTCGCGGTTCAACAACATTCCCACGGCAAGGGCGCGGAAAAATACTGGTTCACCGACCATTTTCCCGTGACGGCAACGTTGGATTTCTCCATCAAAAAATAATGGCCGACACACACAAAAATCGCAGCCCGTGGTTTTGGATTCCGACGCTTTACGTCGCGGAAGGTCTGCCTTACGCGCTGGTGATGTCGGTGTCGGTGGTGCTTTACAAAAACCTCAGCGTGTCGAACGCGGCCATCGCGTTTTACACCAGCCTGCTTTATCTGCCGTGGGTCATCAAATCGCTGTGGAGCCCGATGGTGGATTTGCTGAAAACGCGACGCCAATGGATTTGGGCGATGCAGCTGCTCATCGGCGCGGGGCTGGCCGGTGTGGCGCTGACGATCCCATCTCCGCATTTTTTTCAACTCACACTCGCGTTTTTCTGGCTGCTGGCGTTCAGTTCGGCGACGCACGATATCGCGGCGGACGGCTTTTACATGCTGGCGACGACGGAGCACGATCAGTCGTTTTTCATCGGCTTTCGCAGTGTGTTTTTCAACGTCGGCAAAATTTCCGCGCAGAGCGGTTTGGTGATTCTTGCGGGCGAATTGCAAAAGCGCATCGGCAGTTTTGCTTCGGCATGGGAGATCGCGTTTGCGCTCGCCGCAGGAATTTTTTCATGCCTCGGCGTTTACCATCGCTGTTTGCTGCCGCGTCCGGTGATTGACCGAACGGGAGGCGAGGATTCGCTCGCGCGATTTTTCAAGGACTTCTTCGTCACGTTCGGCACATTTTTTCGCAAGCCGAAAATCATCACGCTATTGCTTTTTTTGCTGCTGTACAGGCTCGGCGAAGCTCAATTGTTGAAAATGTCCCAATTGTTCATGCTCGATCCGCGGGATGTAGGCGGACTGGCTTTGACGACGCAACAAGTCGGTTTCATCTATAACACCATCGGTCTGGTCACATTCATTCTCGGCGCGCTGCTCGGCGGATTTCTCATCGCGCGGCGTGGTTTGAAATTCTGGCTCTGGCCGATGTTGCTGGCGATCCATCTGCCGGATGCGGTTTTCATCTGGCTGGCTTACGCGCAGCCCGAAAATCTTTTTGCCATCGGTGGCGGCGTGGGGGTCGAGCAATTCGGTTACGGCTTTGGTTTTACGGCGCTGTTGCTTTACATGATTCGCATCGCGCGTGGCGAGCACCAGACCGCGCACTATGCGATTTGCACGGGTTTCATGGCGCTGGGCATGATGTTGCCGGGCATGTGGAGCGGCTGGTTGCAGGAAAAAATCGGCTACGCACACTTTTTCGTGTGGGTGATTCTGGCGACAATCCCCAGTTTCATCGTCGCGGCGAAAATTCCACTGGACGCGGAATTTGGAAAACGCAACGGAAAATGATTTGCTTTGAACGCACAAACCTTTCCAGAATCAAAGTTCACATGAGATTCATCCGTTTCAATCGACTTCGCCACGCGCTGATTTTGCTGGTCGTGGCGCTGGAATTTTCCGCGAGCGCGGACTTGTCCTTCATTTTCACCAACAGCACGTCCGTGGTCATGCCGCGCCGGACGAGCATCATCTTCATCCAATGCGACGGAGTCGGTTATGGAGACTTGAGTTGTTACGGCCAGACGAAATTCCAGACGCCCAATCTCGACAAGCTCGCCGCCGAGGGCGCCCGTTTCACGAGTTACTACGCGGGCGACGCGGCGAGTTCGCCGTCGCGCGCGTCGTTGCTGCTCGGAAAAGATTCCGGACATCTGCGTCAACGCGCCGACGTGGATTTGCCGCTGGCGGCGGACGACGTGACGGTCGCGCAAATCCTCAAACAGTCCGGCTACCACACCGGCTTGATCGGTGAATGGGATTTGGGCGATGAAAATTCCAGCGGCGCGCCGTGGGAAAAGGGCTTCGACGAGTTTGCCGGTTACTTCGATCCGGACGACGCGGGGAATTTTTACGCCGATTACGTGTGGCGTTACGCGCCGAGGAGCATTTACGACAAAACGAACAAACAGTGGAGCGCTTTCACTGGCAGGGAGATGATTTACCCGAACACCCGTGGAAAAAACCAATACATTCCCGACCTGCTCACGAAAGCCGCGCTGAATTTCATCCAAAGCAGCCAGCCCGACCAGTTCAACCATTATCGTCCGTTCTTTCTTTTGTTGAATTACAAAATTCCCGGCGACGGAAAAGGCCGGGTGCCGACCGACGCGCCGTTTTCCGATGAATCGTGGTCGCAGCCGGGAAAAAATCGCGCCGCGATGATTTCGCGCCTTGACGGTTACATCGGTCAGTTGGTCGAACAATTGGACAAGCTTGGCATGACGAACAACGTGGCGTTTTTTTTCTCCGGCGACACCGGCCCGGAATCCGGTAGCAACACCGTCGCAAATTTTTTTCAGAGCACCGGAAAATTCCGTGGCGGCCGCGGCGAACTTTACGAAGGCGGCCTGCGCGTGCCGATGATTGTCCGCTGGCCGGAAAACATCCCCGCCGGACGGGTCAGCGATTTTCAATGGGCGGCGTGGGACTTTTTGCCGACGGCGACGGACATCGCGTTCATCAAAACGCCGGAAGGCATTGACGGCATCTCCGTTTTGCCGACGTTGCTCCGGCAAAAGCAATTGAATCACCACGAATTTTTCCGCTGGACGTTGCGCGGACGAAACGTGTGGCACGCCGTCCACATGGGCGATTGGGAGGCCGTGCAGCCGAAGGACGACGCGCCGCTTGAACTTTACAACTTGAAAACCGATCCGGGCGAAACACAAAACGTCGTCGATAAAAATCCCGACGTGGTCAAACAGCTTGAATCCATTTTGAATAAAACTCCTTAACGCGCCGGACTGCTTGGCAGCGGCGCGTTCATGTCGCGCTCCTGTTTTTCGCGGCGCACCGCGAAACTCATCCACAAAATCGTCAGGATCACGCCCAGAATGAACGCCGCCAGCACGAACCACGGCCATTTGTAGCGCCGTGGATTTTCATTTTGTCCATTCATTGAACGAAAGTTTAACGCGTTGACCCGGACAAAACAATCGCGCGAAAACTCGACCCGCGAAAAATTTCGGTTAAGTTATGCGCCGCTGTTTTATGCACGATCAGGAATCGCCAGAAAATTTGCCCGATGCGCCGGTGGGAAAACCCGCCGCCGAAAGCGCCTACGCCGTTTTGCGGAACGCGGATTTTTTCCGCTACCTCATCGGGCGTTTCGTCGCGTCGCTCGGACAGCAGATGCTCGTCGTGGCAATTGACTGGGAACTTTACGACCGGACGCATTCCGCGCTGCCGCTCGCGTTCGTCGGCCTGTCGCAAATTATTCCGATGGTTCTCTGCACGCTGCCCGCCGGACATTTCGCCGACACATACAGCCGGAAAAAGATAATTCTTGTCACGACACTCGTGCTGGCGGCGGCCAGTTTGGGGCTCACATTGTCGTCGGCGTTCGTTGCTCCTTTGATTTGGATTTATATTTGTCTGGTTGTCATTGGCGCGGCTCGGACGTTTCTCTGGCCGGCCAGCGCGGCATTCGTGCCGAGCCTTGTGCCGCGCGAACAATTCGCCCGCGCGGTGACCTTCAACAGCGGCACGTTTCAATTATCTTCGGTTCTCGGACCGGCTGCGTGCGGCATCGTGATTTCCATGGCGCACCAGACGGC
Organism: uncultured Bifidobacteriaceae bacterium; assembly: GCA_964536285.1. Lineage (GTDB taxonomy): Bacteria > Verrucomicrobiota > Verrucomicrobiia > Limisphaerales > UBA11358 > UBA11358. The sequence goes on along the minus strand of CAZHXG010000002.1, from coordinate 42,953 downwards.
ATGGGCGGTTTATGCGCTCAACGTGGTCGCGTCGCTCGCCTGTTTCGCGCTCGTTCTGCCGATCAAACATGTGCATAAAATCAAATCGCCTGAACCGATCTCGGCCAAAAGCCTGGTCGAAGGTTTCCGGTTCGTGTTCGACAGCAAAATCATTCTCGGTGTCATCACGCTGGATTTGTTCGCCGTGCTGCTCGGCGGCGCGGTGACGATGCTGCCGATTTACGCGAAGGACATTTTTCACGGCACACCGACCGATTTGGGATTGCTGCGCGACGCGATGCCCGTCGGCGCAGTCATTTGCGCGTTCATCATCGCGCATCGTCCGCCGCTGCTAAAAGCCGGACGCGCGATGCTTTTGTCCGTCGCGATTTTCGGCGCGGCGACAATCTTCTTCGGCGTTTCAAAATGGTTTTGGTTTTCGTTCGCGATGCTCGCGCTGGCGGGCTTCGTGGACAACATCAGCGTCGTCGTGCGGCAGACGCTCGTGCAAATCCTGACGCCGGACGAAAAACGCGGACGCGTCTCGGCCGTCAACAGCCTGTTCATCGGCACGTCGAACGAACTCGGCGGTTCGCGTTCCGGTTTTGTGGCGCAAATGTTTTGGCGGTCGTCATTTTTGGGCAACGCGGCGGCGACGGGCGCGATTGTGTCCGTCGTTTCCGGCGGTATCGGGACGATTTTGGTGGTGCTGGCCGTGGCGTGGATTTGGCCGGAAATTCGGAAATACGGAAAACTGGCGTGAAAAATTTTCAGAGCTTAAGAACGCTGGACAAAAGGTTTTCCGGAAATAAAATCGAAATCATGGAATACACGCTGTTTAATATTTTTTAAGTGTCATGCTACTTGCCACTGCTACGACCGATTGGATTACGGCAATATGTGTAATAGTCACTACAATCATCAGCACACCATTAATCATTATCCAGACGCTTGCTGCCTTCAAATCCGCTCGTGGTTCATCAAACACAACGCAAACCAGCACGTCTGGTCAACATACGCAGGCCAGAAAACATAGCTTCGTCCGTGCCCTGTTCAGTGTAGAAACAATGCTATGTATATTTTTCTTAGCGATTTCTGTATGGAGACTATTTGCACTCTTGGCTGCTCCCACTTCAGTGACCCGAGGAGAAGTTTTTGAGATTGCTGTTTTTGTCGGCGTATCCGTGCTTTGCTTGGTGTTTTTATTATTTAAATTCATGATTTGGTTGGCGCTTAAAAAATTTCAAAAAGAGAATCCTCCCGCAGGTAATGGATGGCTTTAATGAGTCGCCAAGTCTCTCGCTTTCTTCGCGCGACATTTACACTTCAACTTGACGCGCTCCGGCAGAAGTCTATTTTCGGCGCATGAGAAAGATTTCGCTTTGGCTTTTTATTTTCGTTTTGACGGCTTCGCTTGCTCGCGCGCAGGACGCCGCGACGCAGCTGCAGATCGACAAACTCACCGGCCAGATTCAGGACCTGCTCGACGCGCAGGCCGCGCAGGGCAAACGCATTGACGCGCTCGAAAAGGAAATCAGCGACTTGAGCGACAAGTTGAACCAGCCCGCCGCCAGCGACAGCGCGAGCGCGGACGACCTGAAAAAACTCGCCGAACAGGTTCAGGAGATCGACAAGAAACGGCAGTCGGACAACGAACTCATCCTGAAAGAAATCGAAAAGCTCGGCAAAGTCAGCGGCGGAACGACGAGCCACAAATTGCAACCGGTCACTCCATCACCAACTCCCACAACTTCGCCGGGAGATTCAACCGCGACTTCAAGCGGCCCGCAAAAAGGTTACGACTACACGATCCGCGCGGGCGACACGCTTTCCGCTATCGCCAAAGCGTGCCGCGCGCAAGGCGTCAAGGTGACGTCGGACCAGATTCAGGCGGCGAATCCGGGATTGGATCCGAAAAGTCTGGTCGTCGGGAAAAAGATTTTCATTCCGCAACCGCAATAGGCCTTCAAACAAAAACTCCGCCGATTGAAAACCGGCGGAGTCTGGAAATCTTCGCAATGATCAACGTTTCGAGAATTGGAAGCGTTTGCGCGCGCCGGGCTGGCCGTATTTCTTGCGCTCGCGCATGCGCGGGTCGCGCGTGAGCAGCCCTTCCGCCTTCAACGGAGGCCGCAGCGCCGCGTCGAACTTGATCAACGCGCGGGAAATGCCATGGCGAACCGCGCTGGCCTGGCCGTTCGGCCCGCCGCCGGCGACGTTGACACGCACATCAAATTTTTCCAGCGCAGCGGCGACCGTCAACGGTTGCGTGACGACGGAACGCAGGGTTTCGAGCGGGAAATAATTTTCAAACGTGCGGCCGTTCACGGTGATCTTGCCACTGCCGGTCGCGAGGCGGACGCGCGCGACGGCGGTCTTGCGGCGTCCGGTCCCGAGAAATTCGTTTGTCGTTTTGGTGGCCATAGAAAAATTATTTGGCGACGGCGAGTGTCGCGGGCATTTGCGCGGCGTGCGGATGTTTCGGGCCTTTGAAGACTTTCAGCTTGGTGAGAAGGACGCGACCAAGGCGGTTTTTCGGGATCATGCCTTTGACGGCGTGTTCGATGAGACGTTCGGGCTGCTTCGCGCGGACTTGCGCGACTGTGGTATATTTCTCGCCGCCTTTCCAGCCGGAGTAGCTCATGAACTTCTTGTCCGTTTCTTTTTTGCCGGTGACACGGACTTTTTCCGCGTTGATGACGACGACAAAATCGCCCGCGTCGAGGTGAGGCGTGTAAATCGGTTTGTTTTTGCCGCGCAAAACGTCGGCGACCTGCGCGGCCAGACGACCGAGCACCGCGCCGTCGGCATCAATCACATGCCACTTGCGCTGTTCCAGATTCACTTTCGGCAAATGCGTTTTCATTTTTATCCAAACAAAAGGGAGGCGGAATCTATCAGATGAGCAAACGAAGTCAATAGAACTTTTCCGGCAAATCAGCCGCCCAGATATGCGTTTTTGACCTGCGGATTCTGGCGCAACGCGGCGGAATCGTCCTGCAAAATGATTTTTCCGGTCTCCAGCACATAGCCGGAATGGGAAATCTCCAGCGCAAGCTTCGCATTCTGCTCCACGAGTAAGATCGTGATGCCTTGCTGCCGGTTGATCTCGACGATTTTTTCAAAAATCGTTTTCACCAAAATCGGCGCGAGGCCGAGCGACGGCTCGTCGAGCAACAACAACTTCGGTTTGCTCATCAGCGCGCGGCCGATCGCCAGCATTTGCTGCTCGCCGCCGGAAAGTGTTCCGGCGATCTGCTTTTCGCGTTCCTGCAATCGCGGGAACATCACGAAAACAAAATCAAGTCCGCTTCGGACGATTTTTTTGTCGTTCTGCAGATACGCGCCCATCTGCAGATTTTCCAGCACGGTCAGGTTAGTGAAAATCATCCGGCCTTCGGGCACGTGCGAGATGCCGAGCCTGACGATTTCGTGCGGTGGCAGACCTGAAATGTTTCTGCCTTCGTAAAAAATTTCTCCGCTGCGCGGTTTCAACAAGCCGGAAATCGTTTTGAGCGTCGTCGTCTTGCCCGCACCGTTCGCGCCGATCAACGTCACGATGCTGCCGGATTTCACTGACAAGGAAATCCCGTGCAGCGCAGTGATCGCGCCGTAGCTCACAACGAGATTTTTTATTTCGAGCATGGTTCAGTTGCCGAGATATGCTTCGACGACTTTCGGATTCGAGCGAATTTCATCCGGCTTGCCCTCGGCGATCTTGATTCCATAGTCCAAAACAGCGACGCGTTCGCAGATACCCATGACGACCTGCATGTCGTGCTCAACGAGCAGCACGGAAATCTGGAACTTGTCCTTGATGAATTGAATCAGTCGCATCAACTCGGTTTTTTCGTTCGGGTTCATGCCGGCGGCGGGTTCGTCGAGCAAAAGCAATTTCGGTTTCGTGGCGAGCGCGCGGACGATTTCAAGCCGCCGCTGATCGCCGTAGCTCAAGCTTTTCGCCGGTTCATCGCGGAATTTTTCGAGATGAAAGATTTCCAGTAGTTCCATCACATGACCTTCGATTTTTTCCTCGCCATGACGGAACGAACGTCCGCGCCAGAGCGCGTTGCGGATGCCGCGCGCGCGATGCAGTTGCGTGGCCGCGCGCACATTGTCGAAAGCGGTCATCGAGGCGAAGAGGCGGATGTTTTGAAACGTCCGCGCGATGCCGCGTCCGGCGAGACGATGCGGTTTGAGATTTGCCGTTGAAATTCCACCGAAGGAAATTTTTCCTGAAGTCGGCTGATAAACGCCGGTGATCAGATTAAAAACAGTCGTCTTGCCCGCGCCGTTAGGTCCGATGAGTCCGACAAGTTCGTGTTCGCCAATCTGCAAATCCACTTCCGACACAGCGGTGAGTCCGCCGAAGCGGATGGTGGCTTTGTCGAGTTGCAGCAACGGCTGGTTCATGTCTTTGTCCATTTTGATTTGCCGAACGTGAAGAGTCCTTGCGGCCTTGTGATCATCAACACAATGACGAGCAACGCGTAAATGATCATGCGGTATTCGGCGAAGCCACGCAGGAATTCCGGCAGCAGCGTCAGCAAAATTGCCGCGATGATGACGCCGACTGTTCGTCCCATGCCGCCGAGAATGACCATCATCACGATGTCGATGCTCTTGAGAAAATCGAAACCGGTCGGCGAAAGGAATTGTTTGTGGTGCGCGTAAAGACCGCCCGCGATGCCTGCGAAAAACGCGCCGATGACGAACGCGGTGACTTTGTAGCGGACGGGATTGATGCCGACTGCGCCCGCCGCGATTTCGTCGTCGTGAACGGCGATGAATCCGCGACCGTAAGTGGAATTGACGATGGACGTGACGACGTAAACGGTGATGGTCGCGAACGCGAATGCCCAAAAGAAATTTGTGTATTCGGGAATTCCCTTCAATCCGCTGGCCGCGCCGACGGAATCCATGTTCTGCAAAATGACGCGGATGATTTCGCCGAAGCCGAGCGTGACGATGGCCAGATAATCGCCGCGCAATCGCAGCGTCGGCACGCCGACGGCGAGTCCGGCAATAGCGGCCAACAATCCGCCCGCGACGAGCGCGCCGATAAAAACCAGCGGCGTCAGTTGCGGCGGGACAAGACCGGAAAGTTCAATGGTAATTTTCGCCGCCGTGTAGCCGCCGACGGCCATGAAGCCCGCGTGGCCGAGAGAAAATTGCCCCGTGTGGCCATTGATCAAATTCAAACTGACGGCGAGGATGATGTTAATGCCCACATCAATCGCGATGCCGAGATAATAGCGGTTGAATTGCGCGGAAAAACAAGACACGACCGCCGCCGCGAATATGGCGGCGATCAAAAATCTTTTTGCGCCGGAATGCATCAGACTTTTTCCACCTGCGATTTGCCGAGCAGTCCGGCGGGTTTGAACAGCAGGATCAAAATCAAAATCGCGAACGCGATGCCGTCGCGGTAATTCGACAAACCGGGGATGCCGCCGGCGAACGTTTCGAGCAGGCCGATGATGAGCCCGCCGAGCGCGGCGCCCGGCAGGTTGCCGATGCCGCCGAGAACCGCCGCGACAAATGCCTTCAGACCGATTTGCACGCCCATAAGCGGATCAATGCTCGTGTAGTTCATCGCGAATAAAATTCCGCCCGCACCCGCGAGCGCCGAACCAAGGCCGAACGTGAACGAGATGATGGAATTGATGTTCACGCCCATGAGCGCGGCGGCCTGTTCGTTGAACGCCAGCGCGCGCATCGCCGTGCCGACTTTGGTATTTTGAACGATGAATCGCAATGCGGCGAGAAGCAGGATGGTCGTGACGATGACGATGATCTGGTTTGAATCGAGCACCAGCCCGTCCAAATTCCATGTTGTGTAAGGAATCAATTTTGGGAATGCATGGGGCGCGGCACCGAAAACATGGCCGTTCTGACACGTGTATTCGATGAACAGTGAAACACCGATGGCCGTGATGAGCACGGTGAGTTTTGGTCTGCTGCGCAAAGGGCGATATGCAAGAAATTCAATGACGATTCCGATGAGCGCGCAAATGGTCATCGCCAGAATCAAAACCAGAATTCCGCCGGCGTAAGATTCGGCGGGCAAAAATTTATTTATGACCGGCGCGAGAAAATATCCGGCGAACGCGCCGAGCATGAAAACGTCGCCGTGTGCAAAGTTGATGAAGCGCAGGATGCCATAGACCATCGTGTAGCCCAGCGCGATGAGCGCGTAGATCGCGCCGAGCGAAAGTCCATTGATGAGTTGTTGTAAGAATTCGTTGATAGTTTTTAGTTGATGGTTGATAGGAAGACGGCGATGTGTCAGGCGCTTTCCAAAATTGACCGGCGTAATCCGCTTAACATCTTGCCTTGCTCTTCTGCGGCGGCATAAATTTTTTTGAAATTTACCTCTGAAAGAAAACCCTGCCGCTTGCCGACGAACGACTGCGAGACGACTTCAAAAAGTGAGCCGGTGGCGATTTCCAAAAAATGGGCGTAATCATTTTTAGAATTTCGTGCCGAACCTTCCGCGATGTTCGAGGAAACAGAAACCGCCGCCCGTCGCATTTGGTTTGTCAGCCCGAATCTTTCATCGGCAGGAAAATTTCGCGTCGTTTCATAAACCAAATCGGCGAAAGCAACCAACTTTTGCCACGTCTCCAATTTCTCGAAGTTGAACATGGAGAAAATTTGCCGCGCGGACTATCAACTATCAACTAAAGACTATCAACTAATTCACGGCTCGACGGTTTCCAAGTATTTGAATTTGCCGCCCTGAACCTGAAGGATGACCGCCGGTTTTTGAGCGTTGCGGTTTTCGTCAATCGTGATTGTGCCGGTCACACCGGAGAAATTTTTTGTGGCGGCAATGGCGTCGCGCAACTGCGGCTCATCCGTCGTGCCGGCGCGTTTGATGGCGTCGGCCAGGACGACCGCGGAATCGTAGCCGCACGCGGCGAGGCCGTCGGGCGTCTCGCCGTTCCAGCGTTTTCGGAAATTTTCCACGAAGGCTTTGCTCACTTCATTGGTCTGTTCGGGATGAAAGTGCGTTGAAAAATAATTTCCATCGACCGCGTCGCCGCCGATCTCGACGAGCTTGGAAGATTCCCAGCCGTCGCCGCCGAAAAGCGGGACGTTCAGGCCGAGTTCTTTCGCCTGCACGGAAATCAACGCGCACTCGGTGTAATAGCCGGGCACGAACACGCCTTCGGGATTTGCGGCCTTGATGGTCGTGAGCTGCGCCTTGAAATCCTTGTCACCGCCGTTGTAATCGAGTTCGGTCACGATTTCGCCGCCGTTGGCGGTGAAGCGCTCCTTGAAAAATTTCGCGAGTCCTTTGCTGTAATCGCTCTTCACGTCCGTGAAAACGGCGACGCGTTTCATCTTGAGCGTTTTGGAGGCAAAATTCGCCATGACCGTGCCTTGAAACGGATCGATGAAGCAAACGCGGAAAATGTAATCGCCGGTCTTGGTGACATCGGGATTTGTGGACGAAGGCGAAATCATCGGGATTTTATTTTGCTGGCAGATTGGCGCGGCTTCGAGCGAACGTGACGACGCGACTTCGCCGAGAACGGCCACGACATTGTCGGCGGTGATGAGTTTGTTGACGACGGTGGCCGGTTCGCCCGCCTTGCATTGCGTGTCCTCGGTCAGCAATTCCAGTTTTTTTCCGAGCACGCCGCCTGCCGCGTTGATTTCTTCAATCGCCATCAACGTGCCTTCGTGCGACGAAATGCCGAACGTCGCGTCCTTGCCGGTCAACGAAGCGTATTCGCCAATTTTAATAGTATCGTTGGCGGATTCGGATGATGGCTTGTTGCAACCGTTGAGAAAGATTGAAACCGCCAGAACGGCGGTCGAAAGAATTTGTCCGCGCCACGTTTTCATAAAATTCAAAGTTGATCTCCAACCGGAAAACCGGAGCCAGCCTAAACATTTATCCTGCATTTTCAATGCTTTTAAAAGGCGCAGGACAAATTCAAACAGAAAATTAAAACAAGTGTTTGACAAGCGGCATCTGCGAAAATAGATTCAAAGCCCAATGAAACGGAAAATTTTTATCGCGGCGGGGATTGTGGTGCTGATCTTCGTGGTGCTGGCCGGTGTGAAAGCGTTGCAGATCAGCGCGATGATTTCCGCCGGAAAATCGTTCGTTCCGCCGCCGGAGACGATTTCATCGGCGGTCGCGCACGAGGAAAAATGGCAGGACACGCTGTCTGCCGTCGGTTCAATCAACGCGGCGCAGGGAACGACGCTCGCGTCGGAGGTTCCGGGTACGGTCGCCGAAATCGCGTTCGAATCGGGCGCAACGGTGAACAAAGGCGATTTGCTCGTGCGGTTGGACACGTCATCGGAAGAAGCACAGCTTCGCGCGGCTGAATCGCAGCTGGACTGGGCGAAAGTCAGCGCCGAGCGTTTCCGACAGTTGCGGCAGCAGAACGCGGTTTCGCAATCCGAATTGGACCAGGCGGAAGCTGCGTTGAAACAGGCGCAGGCGAACGCCGACACTATCAACGTTACCATTGAGAAAAAAACCATCCGTGCGCCATTCACCGGACGGGCAGGCATTCGTTTGGTGAATTTGGGAGAATCGCTGGATGCGCGCAAACCCATCGTCTCGCTGCAATCACTCACGCCGGTCTACGCGGATTTTTCCCTGCCGCAACAGGATTTGGCGCAACTCAAGACCGGATTGACAGTTCAGATTTCTTGCGATGCGTATCCGGACAAAATTTTTGAAGGCACTCTCACGGCGATCAATCCTGATCTGGATTCGACGACGCGCAGCGTGGGATTGCAGGCGACGCTTGAGAACGCGGAGCAATTGTTGCGACCGGGGATGTTTGTGCGCGCGTCGGTGACTTTGCCGCAGGAGCAGGCGGTGCTGGCGATTCCAGCGACGGCCGTCTTGAGCGCGACTTACGGCGATTCGGTTTTTGTGATCGAGCAATCAACCAATTCCGGCGGCGGGCTGGTAGTGCGGCAGCAGTTGATCGAAACAGGAAAATCGCACGGCGATTTCGTGAGCGTGAAAAAAGGGCTGAAACCCGGCGACCGCGTGGCGAGCGCGGGCATCTTCAAACTGCGCAACGGCGTCAGTATCCAGGAAAACAACGAGGACACTCCAAAACCTTCATTGTCGCCAAAACCATCCAATAGCTAGGCCGTCGCGCGCATGAAATCTTTCACGGACCTTTTCATCCGGCGCCCGGTGCTGGCGGCGGTGGTGAGCCTGATCATTTTGATCGCAGGCTTGCAGGCCATCCGCTCGCTCAATGTCCGGCAATATCCGCGCAGCGAGAACGCCACCGTCACGGTGACGACGGTTTATGTCGGCGCGAGCGCGAACTTGGTGCGCGGCTTTGTCACGCAGCCGCTCGAACGCGCCATCGCGGCGGCGGATGGGATTGATTACATGGAATCGGCCAGCAAGCTCGGCCTTTCCACCATCACGGTGCATCTGCGGCTGAATTACGATTCCAAAAAGGCGCTCGGCGAAATCAGTTCCAAGGTGGATCAGGTGCGCAACGACCTGCCGCCCGAGGCGGAAATCCCCACGCTCACCATCACGACCGCCGATTCGCAGTTCGCCTCGGCCTACTTGAGTTTTTCCTCGGACATTTTGCAGGCGAACCAGATCACGGATTATCTCACGCGCATCGTGCAGCCGCAGTTGACGGCCATCGAAGGCGTGCAAAAAGCTGATTTGCTCGGCGGAAGAACTTTTGCGATGCGCATCTGGCTCAAGCCCGACCGGCTCGCGGCGTTCGGCATCAGCCCGGACGAAATCCGCCAGAAACTCGCGGCGAACAATTTTCTTTCCGCCGTCGGCCACACCAAAGGTTCGCTCGTGCAGGTCAACCTGACGGCGAACACGGATTTGCGCTCCGTCGGGGAATTTCAAAATCTCGTCGTTCGCCAGTCCGGCGACAAACTCGTACGGTTGAGCGACGTGGCCGACGTGGTTCTCGGCGCGGAAGATTACGATTCCGAAGTGCGCTTCAGCGGCGAACGCGCGGTGTTCATGGGCGTCTGGGTTCTGCCGAACGCGAACTCGCTCGATGTCATCAAGCGCGTGCGCAAACAGATGGAATCCATCGAGAAGGATTTACCCACTGGCCTCAATGCAAAGGTGGCCTACGACGCGACGCAATATATTTCCGACGCGCTGCACGAGGTGATCAAGACGCTGGTCATCACGCTCATCATCGTGTCCATCGTGATTTTTCTGTTCCTCGGTTCGCTGCGCTCGGTGCTGATTCCGCTCGTGGCGATTCCGCTCTCGCTCATCGGCGCGGTTTTCCTGATGCAGGTTTTCGGTTTCACGCTGAATCTGCTCACGCTGCTGGCGATTGTCCTCGCCGTCGGACTTGTCGTGGATGACGCGATTGTCATTGTCGAAAACGTGGAGCGCCACGTCCGCGAAGGATTGAAGCCCGTGGACGCGGCGTTGCTCGGCGCGCGCGAACTCATCGGTCCGATCATCGCCATGACCATCACGCTGGCGGCGGTTTATGCGCCGATCGCGTTTCAAGGCGGGCTGACCGGCTCGCTGTTCCGCGAATTTGCGTTGACGCTTGCCGGCGCGGTGTTCATTTCCGGCATCATCGCGCTGACGCTGTCGCCGGTGATGTCCTCCGTGCTGTTGAATCATGACCGCGAGGAGCACGGTCTGGCCGGACGCATCAACCGCGATTTCGACCGGCTGAAAGTTTTTTACGGGCGCGTGCTGGACTGGACTCTCGCGCGTCGGCCGATGGTTTACACTCTCTGGATCGGTCTATTTTTGCTGACGATTCCGATGTTCAACATGGCGTGGCAGGCGAAGGAACCCGCGCCGCCGGAAGATCAGGGCGTGATTTTTGGCGCGTTGGAAACGCCGCCGGATGCGACCATCGAGCAGACCTCGTTTTATGCGGACGTGGCCGGGCGCTCGTTTGCGAAAGTGCCGGAGGCAGCGCAGATTTTTCAACTCACCTTTCCTGATTCCGGATTTGGCGGCATGGTGCTCAAACCGTGGGACCAGCGGAAGCGGACCGTTTTCCAAATCCTGCCCGAAGCGCAGGCGATGGTGAACCGTATTCCCGGCATTCACACTTACATGATCACACCGTCGCCGTTGCCGACGGGCGGCGAAAATTTTCCGCTGAACCTCATCCTGTCCTCCACCGGCGAGCCGGCTGAAATCCTGAAGTATGCGCAGCAGTTGCAGCAGGAATGCGCGACCAACGGCATGTTCGCCTTCCCGCCGCAACTGGACACGAAGGTGGACCAGCCGGAAGTCGAACTGGTCATTGACCGCGACAAGGTCGCCGCGCTCGGCCTCGACATGGCGACGGTCGGCTCGGATTTGTCCGCGCTCGTCGGCGGCAATTATGTGAACCGTTTCGATTTCGCGGGGCGCAGCTACAAGGTCATTCCGCAGCTTGAACGCGGCTCGCGGCTGGACGCGGGACAATTGGAGAACACCTACGTCAGGGGGCCGGGCAGCCAGTTGATTCCCGTCAGCACGTTTGTGCATCTGGAAAAACACACCACGCCGCGCGCGCTGAACCGTTTCCAGCAGTTGAATTCCGTCAAGTTGAGCGGCGTTCCCATCGTGCCGCTGGAAACAGCGTTGAAATTTCTGGAAAACGAATGCGCGCGGATTCTGCCCGGCGGCTACAAGCTGGATTACTCCGGCGACGCGCGGTTCCAGCGCACGGAAGGAGATAAATTCCTGCCGGCGTTCCTGCTGGCGGTGGTGCTCATCATTCTGGTGCTGGCCGCGCAGTTCAACAGCTTCCGCGACCCGTTCATCATCATCCTCGGCTCGGTGCCGCTGGCGATTTTCGGCGCAACCATCTTTTGCTTTCTCAAGATGCCCAACCCGAACCTGCCGTTCTGGACGAACGGCTGGACGACCTCCATGAACATCTATTCGGAAGTCGGGCTGATCACGCTCGTCGGCCTTGTCTCCAAAAACGGGATTTTGATCGTGCAGTTCGCGAACGAACTGCAGCGCACCGGCCTCGACAAAGTTCACGCGGTGCGGCAGGCGGCGATGACGCGGTTGCGTCCGGTGTTGATGACCAGCGTGGCGACCGTCGCCGGCAACATCCCGCTCACGCTCGTCACCGGCGCGGGTGCTACGGCGAGAAACTCCATCGGCATTGTGCTGGTCGCGGGCATGACCTTCGGCACGTTTTTCACGCTGCTGGTGATACCTTCGATTTATATGTTGATTGCCAAGGAGCATGTTGGCGAAAAAGGTGAAAACCGGCCGCGTCCCGAAAAATAATCTGCCGCCATGAGTGAAAATCCAAACCAACCGCCGCCTGTTGCAAATGGCAACGGCCAGCGGCTCGCAAAACTGAATTCGCCGGGGTTCATCTGGCCGGCGACGATTGCGCTGGCCGTGTTGCTGTTTCTCGGGCTGGATTATTTTTTCACTGCGCTGACGCATGAATCCACGGATGACGCGTTCATCACCGCAGACGTGGTTTCCATCGCGCCGAGAATTTCCGGACAGGTTGCCACCGTTCACGTTCTCAACAACGAAATGGTCCGCTCCAACGAATTGCTCGTGGAGATTGACCCGGCGGATTACTCGACGGCTGCTGCACAGAAACAATCTTCCGCCGACGCGCAGGAGGCCAATTACAAGACGGTGCTCGCCGCGCTCGATTTGATGACAGTGAAAGTAGCCACCGCCGAGGCCACTGCCGACCAATCGAAGGCCGACGCCGACGCGGCCCAAGCCACCGATGCGCGGGCGCAGGCGGATTTTCAGCGCAGTCAGGAGTTGCGGAAACAAAACACCATTTCGGCGCAGGAATTCGACGGCGCGCAGGCTGCGATCAGGGAAGCCGACGCAAACCTCGCCGCCGCGAAACAAAAGGCCGTTGCGGACACCTCGAGAATCAACGAAGCCAAGGCAACCCGAACGGCGACCGAAGCCTCTGTCGGTATGGCGCTCGCGTTGTTCCGGCAGGCGCAGACCGCCGTGCAGTCAGCGCAACTGGATTTGTCCTACACGAAAATTTTCGCGCCGTGTGACGGGCGCGTGACGAGCAAGCAGGTTGAACCGGGCGATTACGTCCAGACCGGCCAGCAGTTGATGTCCATCGTGGAGAATGATGACTGGGTCGTCGCGAATTTCAAGGAATCGCAGTTGAAGAAAATGCAGCCCGGCCAGCAGGCGATTGTTGAAATTGACGCGCTTGGCGGCAGAAAATTCCGTGCGCACGTGGACAGTGTGCAGGCCGGCAGCGGCGCGGCGTTCAGCCTGTTGCCGCCGGAAAACGCGACCGGCAATTACGTCAAGGTCGTCCAGCGCGTGCCGGTGAAGATTTATTTTGACGAGCCATTGCCCGCCGACCACACGATCGGCCCCGGCCTTTCCGTCGCGCCCAGCGTACGCGTCAGCAGTTTTGAAATTCCCGGCTGGGCGATTGCATTGCTGGCAATCGTTTTGGCATTTGCAGCAGCGGTTGTTTTCCGGTTTATTTTGAACCGGAAGCACGATAATCTGCCAACATGAAGAAGTTGAAAGCCATCGGTTGCATAGACACGTTGAACACGCTGGCGACGAATTTCACCAGCGTCAAGACCGCGCCGCGCTCGGCCATCGCCGTGCGTTCGGCCCAGACGAAAACGCTGCCGCAGGCGATCAGCGACAATCAAAGCCTGCTGCGCAATCAACTGGACAAGCAGATGACGAAATTCAAGAAGGCGAGCCCGGAATTTTACGCGGGTTATCAGGCGGCTCGCGTCACGGTCGCCCGCCGCAGTCATCACAAGGGTTCGCAGCCCGCGCCCGCGCCACAAGCCGCGTTGCAGAAGTAATCCGATTTCAAATCACAGTTTTACTCGCCGCCGGAATGAAGTTATTGTTCCGGCGGTTTTTTTGTTTTTGATCCATGCCTGACAGCGCACATCACGAGGACTGGCGTCCGCGGCACAGTCCGTGGCTGGTGGCCGTGGGCGTGATGCTGGCGACGTTCATGCAGGTGCTGGACACCTCCATCGCCAACATCGCGCTGCCGCACATCGCCGGCAGCCTGTCGGCGTCAACAGACCAGGCGACGTGGGTGCTGACGAGTTACCTCGTGGCCAACGCCATCATCCTGCCGATGACCGGCTGGCTTGGAAATCATTTCGGCCGGAAACGCGTTTTGATTTCGTGCATCGGGATGTTCGTGTTCGCGTCGGCGTTGTGCGGCGCGTCGGTGAATTTGCCGATGCTGATCGCGGCACGCATTTTGCAGGGCGCGGGCGGCGGCGCGATGGTGCCCATCGCGCAGGCGATTTTGCTGGAAAGTTTTCCGGCGCAGAAACGCGGCATCGCGATGGCCACGTTCGCGCAGGCCGTGGTGGTGGCGCCGATCATCGGCCCGACGCTCGGCGGCTGGATCACGGACAATTATTCGTGGCGCTGGATTTTTTACATCAACCTGCCGGTGGGCCTGCTGGCGGTGTTTCTCGCGGAATGGCTGGTCGAAGACCCGCCTTACATCAAACGCAACGAAAAGGCGGCGATTGATTTCATCGGGTTCGGCCTGCTGGCGGTCTGGCTGGCGACACTGCAGATCGTTTTGGACAAGGGGCAGGAGGCGGACTGGCTGGGCGCGATCTGGATCCGCTGGTTTATTTGCATTTCCGTTGCCACCATGATCGGGTTTATCGTGTGGGAATTTCGGGTGAAGGACCCGCTGGTGAATTTGCGGATTCTCAAGAGCCGGAATTTTGCCGTCGGTCTGATGTTGATGACGGTCGTCGGCATCATCCTTTACGGCACGACGGCGGAACTGCCGCTGTTTCTGCAAACACTGATGGGCTATCCGGCCCTGCAAAGCGGCTTGACGATGAGTCCGCGCGGCATCGCGGCGTTCGTGACGACATTATTCGTTGGTCGGCTCGTGGGAAAAATACGACTGCGCTGGCTGCTGTGCTTTGGTTTTTCGATGCTGGCGTTGTCCGCCTTCATGCTAAGCGACATCAATCTTCAGGTGAGCATGGCCAGCGTCGTTTTGCCGACCGTGTTGAACGGCGTGGCCATCAGTTTCATTTTCGTGCCGCTGACGACGGCGACCATGAGCCAGTTGCGCCAGCAGCAAATCGGCAGCGCCACCGGCCTGTACAATCTCATGCTCAACATCGGCGGGAGCATCGGCATAGCGCTCGTCACCACGCTGGTCGCGCGCGGCGCGCAGGCGCATCAGGCGCTTATGGTCGGGCATCTGACTCCGACCGACCCTGTGTTCGCGCAGCAACTGTACGCGGCGAAGGCTGCGCTCGCCCGGCACAGCGACCCGGTGACGGCCACGGGTCAAGCGTATGCGCTCTTTTACAACGAACTCAACCAGCAGGCGCATTTGTGGGCGTTTGTGGACACGTTCCGGATATTTGCACTGATGGTGCTGTGCTGCCTTCCGTTGATCTTCCTGTTCAAACGGATTAGAACCGTCAAAAAGCAGGTGACGGTGGCGCATTAAATAGTTTCAAAAGAATGAAACATATTTTCCACCGCCGCGTCTAAATCCCTGAATATGAAAAATTCAATTTTGCTTAAAACTGTTTTGGTTGCCGCGAGCCTGCCGTTACTGGCCGGTTGCATTGTCGAACGTCAACCGCGCCGCGTCGTGGTCGTGCAACAGCCCGCGCCTGTAGAGGAAGTGGTCGTCGCCCAGCCGGAAAATCCGCCTCCACCTCAAGTCGAAGTCGTGCCAGTGTCGCCTGGTTCCGCCTACATTTGGGTCAGAGGCTGCTGGGAATGGCGCGGTCACTGGGCTTGGGCACCCGGCCGCTGGTTGATCGGGCCGCACCCGCACGCCGTCTGGGTCGTCGGCCATTGGGAACGCCGTCCGCATGGTCATGTCTGGGTTGAAAGCCATTGGCGTTGATCGGAGTTCACCCGCTGAAATTTAACAGCCACCGGCATCGAAAGACGCCGGCGGCTTTTTGTGTTAAAAACTGTTGCGCGTTCCCAGAAAAGATGGAATAAGTTGGTCAAACATAGACCATGAAAACTTCAACTTTCGTCCAATTTGTTTTGGTTGCCGCAACGTTGGCGCTGTCCACGGGCTGCGCGAGCCAGCCACCTGTTGCCGTTGTGCCGCAAGTCGCCACCGCCGACAGTGTTTACGTCGGCCAGCCGACCCAGCCGCCACCGGAGGATCAGAAGGACATCGTCCCGGTTTGTCCCGGCCCGCGACCGCAGTGGTGGTTCATTCCCGGTCATTGGGAGTGGCGCGGCCAATGGGTCTGGGTTCCCGGCCATTGGCGGACACGTCCGCATTCGGGAGACATCTGGATTCCCGGCAAATGGCAGCAGCAGACCAATCAAACGCAGCAGGCCGTTTACGTCTGGCAAAGCGGCCACTGGCGTTCCGAGGCTCCGGCTGACAAGGAATCCACGGACAAATAATTTACGACGAAAAATTTTACGGCCACTGACGTTCCAAAATGTTGGTGGCCATTTTTCGCCGGATACGCCGGACGGGATTCCTCTTGTCAGAATAAGCCGCGGGTTTTAAAGTGCGGGTGTAAGTGAGCGAGGATTTTTTGAAATGATTGAATTGATTCAGTTTCCGTGGAGTCCGTTCTGCATTGTCCAGCGGCGCATTTTGGAATTTTCGGGTGCTCGCTTCAAAATCAGGAACATTCCGAGCAACGACCGTTCGCTCGTCTGGAAACTCACAAAGCAACGTTACTACGGCGTGCCCGCCATCAAGGACGGCAAGACGGTCGTGTTCGAGATCAACGAAGACACGCAGGTCATTGCCAAATACCTCGACGAAGAAATGGAGCTCGGTTTGTTTCCGGAGAAATGGCGCGGCGTCCAATCCGTGCTTTGGGGTTTCATTGAAAATGAAATCGAAGGCGCGACCTTCCGGCTCAACGACGTTTATTGGAAGGAATTTGTTCCGCCGCGCGAACAGCTTCCATTTCTCCGGCACAAGGAACGCAAGTTCGGTCGCGGCTGCATTGACCAATGGCGCAGGGAACAAAGTGTGTGGCTCAAGAAATTGGAAGACCGGCTTGTCCCGTTTGAAATCATTTTGTCGCACCAGCAATTTTTATTGGACGAGCAGCCCCGTTTCATAGATTTCGATCTGTTCGGCATGCTCGAAAATTTTCTCTACTCCGGCCATTACAAATTGCCGGCGCGCCACAAGGAAATTAAAAAATGGCACGCGCGGATGGTGACAATCAAATTCAGCGACATTCCCAGGTGAAAAATTACATCCTCGACACCAACGTACTTCTCCACGACCCCGATTCGCTCTTGAGCTTCACGGACAATCATGTCCTGATTCCCATCGAAGTCATCGAGGAGATTGACCGGTTCAAGCGCGAGTCCACCGAACTTGGCCAGAACGCGCGCACGGTTTCGAGGATGCTCGACGGATTTCGCGGCGAAGGCAGTTTGAGCGAAGGCGTGAAGCTGCCGAACGGCGGCAAGTTGAGAATCGCATTTTACAAAAACGGAAATTCATCGAACGGCGACGGCGGTTTCAATCCGCACACGGTTGACAACCGGATTTTATCGCTCGCGGCGAGCATCCAAAAATCGCAGCCGAAGAACGAGACGATTCTCGTTTCAAAGGACATCAATTTGAGGATCAAGGCCGACGCGCTCGGTTTGCAGGCCGAGGATTACGAGACCGACCGCGTTTTCATCACCGATCTTTATACCGGCATGATGGAGATGTCCGTCGGCCCGGAAAAAATCGCCGCGTTCCGCGCCAACGGCGAATTTGAATTGGAAAATGGCAAAAAATATTTTCCGAACGAATTCTGCACGCTTGTCGATGAGTCGAATACCAAGAAAGCCGCGCTGACGAAAGTGGACGAGACAGGAACGAAATTGATCCCAATCATTGATTGTCGCGAAGGCATCTGGGGAATCAAGCCGCGCAATCGCGAACAGCATTTCGCCTTCGACGCGCTGCTCGACGACCGCATCAAGCTCGTCACGCTCATGGGCAAGGCCGGCACGGGAAAAACCTTGCTGGCGATGGCCGCCGGTTTGAAGCGCACCGTGCTCGACCGCGAATTCCGCCGGCTTGTCGTCGCGCGCCCGACAATTTCCATGGGCAAGGAACTTGGATTTCTTCCCGGCTCGCTCGAGGAAAAACTTGCGCCGTGGATGCAGCCGATTCATGACGCGCTTGAGATGTTGAGCGACCTCAACATGGGCCACGATCATCGCCGGAGCGGCGACCTGATGCGCAGCGGAAGTATTGTCGTAGAGGCATTGAGTTACATCCGCGGACGCAGCATCGCGAATCAGTTCATGATCATTGACGAAGCGCAAAACTTGACGCCGCTCGAGGCCAAGACTATCATCACGCGCGTCGGTCACGGCACGAAGATCGTTTTCACCGGCGACCCGTACCAGATTGACAATCCGTATGTTGATTCGTCATCGAATGGGTTCAATTACGTCGTCAGCCGGTTCCGGAGCGAGGCGATTGCGGCGCACATCGAACTTCAGAAAGGCGAACGTTCTGAACTGGCGGAACTCGCCGCGAACATTTTATGAAATTAAATCAGTTGACAAATCGCCTTCTAAACTGAATTTTTAATTCGGCTGGATTCGCCGCTGCGGGCGTCTTCAGCCAAGTTTTGACGTATGATATCAAACGAACGACCATCGCCATTCGGACACCGTCCTTACAACAGCCAGCCTAAACCGCCGGTTCAGGAAGACACGCTGAAGTCCGAGAAAATCCAGATCGAGCGAAAGAGCTTCGTCTTCACGCTCAAGGAAAATCCGCGTGGACGATTTCTGCGCATTACCGAGGACGTCGGCGGACGGCGCGACACCATCATCATTCCCGCGCCCGGTCTGGAGGATTTTAAAAAACTGCTGGATGAAATGGTGAAGGCGTCGAACGAGATTCCGCAGAAGAGCGAGTAACCGTTGGCTATTTCTTCATCTTTGAAGTTTTCTTCTTTGGTTTGACGCGAGCCGCGTCGCCCCAAAGGCTTTCCAAATCGTAACGCTCGCGCACGTCCTGTCGCATGACGTGGACAATCACGTCGAAAAAATCCAGCACCACCCACGCGCCCTGCACCGTGCCGTCCGTGCGGGACGGACGCAAGCCGTGGTCGTCGCGCAGCCTGTCCGTGATTTCCTCCACGATCGCGCGCAAGTGCGGCTCGCTCGTGCCGGATGCGATCACGAAATAATCCGTGACCGACGACAAATCGCGCACATCAAGGATGACAATGTTTTCCGCCTTCCGGTTGTCCGCGAAATCGCGGCAAAGCTGGGCCAGTCTTTTTGAATCCATCCGGGAAGACTTTGCGGTGGATGCGCTCAAAGATAAAGCCGATTGTTTCGGATCGCCTCGGCCACGAACGGCGGCACAAGATTTTCAACCGGCAGACCGGCCTTCACGCGCGCACGGATTTCCGACGACGAAATCTCAACCGGAAAGCCATTTAAAATTTTTCCGCGAAACGGTTTTGGAAATTCCGCCACAATTCCGCCCGGTCGCGGAATCGCGACGAACTCCGCGAGCTTTGCCAGTTCGTTCGCCTCACGCCATTCGTTGAGCTTCGCCGCATTGTCCGCGCCGATGAGATAAAACAATTCCGCCTTTGGAAATCTTTTTGCGTAATCGCGCAGCGTTTCAATCGTGTAAGAGACTCCGCCGCGTTTGATTTCCTGATCGTCCACTTCGCAATCCGTTTTGCCCGCGAGCGCGAGCCGCAACAATTGAAGCCGGATGGAATCCGGCGCTGGTTTGTTTTCCGGCTTGAACGGCGATTGCGCCGTTGGAATGAAAAAAAGTTTGTCCAAGCCCAGTTCCTCCACCGCCGCCTGCGCGGCGAGCAGGTGGCCGAGATGAACAGGGTCGAACGAACCGCCAAATAAACCGATTTTCATTTTTAATTTACGATACGCTTGAGATTGCTTTTCCAGGCGCAATCATAAATCGTAAATCGCAAATCGTAAATGCAAATGACCCGACATTGCCACAACTGCGGCGAACCCTGGACGCTGGACGGCCAGCCGGGTCGCGGCGAGACGTGCATGAAATGCCGCGTGGATTTGCGTGTCTGCCTGAATTGCGTGAGTTACGACTTGCGCGTGGCGCAACAATGCCGCGAGCGCCGCGCCGAACCGGTTTTGGAAAAGGCCGTCGGGAATTTCTGCGAATACTTTGAATTCGTCCGCCGCGTCTGGACGCCGAAATCCGAGACCGACAAACGCGAAGCCGCCGCGCGCGAGCAGTTGAAAAAATTATTCGGAGATTAGCTGGCAGAAAAATCTGGAGCGCGCGCGCAAATTCCGGTATTGCCTGCGGACGCAGAATGAATTCACGCCTGAAAATCGGCCATTTGATCTTGATCTTCGCGCTGGCGGCGCTGCCGTTCGCGGCCACATTAGCGACGTATTATCCCGACGAAAGCCATTACACCGATGGCGCGATCGGGATGTTGAAAAGTCATGACTGGCTCGTGCCGAAAACGGCGGCGGGCGAACCGCGTTTTCAAAAGCCGCCGTTGGCCTACTGGTCGGTCGCCGCAAGCTACACGGCGTTTGGCGTGAACGTCATCGCGTCGCGGCTGCCGTTTCTGCTGGCATGTTGCGGAACGCTTTTCCTCACATACCGTCTTGCCCGGAAACTGACAAAAAATTCCGAAACGGCATTGCTCGCCGCCATCGTGCTGGCGGCGAACCCGCAATTTTTTCTTTGCTCCATTCGTTCCATTCCTGACGCACTGCTGGTTTTCTTTACTGTGTTGAGCGCCTGCGGATTTTTGCGGCTCATCGTCTTTGAAGAGTTCACGGTCGGAGCGTTTGCGGCGGCTTATGGTGGTGCGGTGGGCGCGGTTTTGAGCAAAGGCCTGCTGGGACTTTTGATTGTCGCCTTCGCGTGGGCTTTTTTCATTTTGAAAAATCGCGATTGGCGCGCGTTAAAAAAAATAATCCACTGGCCGATTTTTATTGCCGCGATCATTCTGGCCGCAAGCTGGTTCATTTACGTTTTTGTGACGCATGGCAAATTTGCCGCGGGGATTTTTTTTGGCGATCAGGTGACGGGAAACATGCGCGGACACTTTTGGTCGCCGCTGGTACGCGTGCCGCAGTTTGCCCGGATTTTGTTTTTTGACTTTCTGCCGTGGACCGCGACGGCAATTGAATTTCTTTCGCGAAGAAAAAATCTGAAGGCTGGCGCAATTCCGCCGCTTGCGAACAATTTCATTCTGGCATGGACGATCCTTTTGATCCTTGGCTTTGCGCTCGGCGCGAACGTTTCTCTGCGTTATCTGTTGCCCGCCGCGCCGCTGTTTGCCATCCTGATCGCCGATTGCGTGCAAAGGTCGGAAAATGTGCGCCTGATTTTTTCCGTCCGCCGCATCTTGAAGATTGTTTTAATTGCCCTGGTGCTGGCAGATGCGGCGATGCTTTACATCGATTCGCAATGGCCTCTGCCGATGATTGCATTGGTGTCGGCGTGCGGTTTGTTTTTGGCCGGGATTATCGCGCTGGGCTTGGGCGCATTTTGGCATAAATCCTTTTCGGCCGCACTGGCGCTGGGCTTGGCCCTTTTACTTTTCAGGCCGATATTATTTTTAACCGCGATGCCGATTTTTTTGCCCGACCGCTCGCAGCAAATCGTGGCGGCTTTGGAACAAACGCAAGATGTTAAAACTAAATCCGTTTTGCTTGTCGGCAGCACGCAACTGGCCAGCCGCGTGCGAGTGTTGCTTGGCAGCAACTGGACGCTGACACAACGCGACGAATTGAATCCGGACGAAGCGAAAAAATTCAGCGTCATGCTGTTGCCGGAAAAAGATGCTTTCCTTTTTGCGAATGCCGGCTGGCAAATTCAAATTGTATCAACAACTTTTGTAACCCCCCCGACAAAGGAGATTTTTCAGGCGCTGAAATCGCGGCGTGTGCCGGAAATGTTGTCGCATCACGTGCAAAGGATAATTCTGGCCACGCGCGAATAAATGCACGTCACGCTTTACAAGCCCGGGAAAATCCCGATTCCGCCGAAACTTTATGGTGGCACGGAACGAATCATTCACTGGCTCGGCAAGGCGTTGATTCAACTCGGCCATCAAGTCACGCTGATTGCAAACGCGCGAAGCCATATTCCCGGCGCGGAGTTGCGCGTGATTGCCGCAGACGAAAAAAGTCCGCGCGCGTGGCTGAAACTTGTTCCCGCCTCGACCGACATCGTGCATTTGTGGGACACGTCGGAACCGGATGCGGAAAAACCGTTTGTCGTCACGGTTGAAGGCAACGGCCGGCCCGGACAGAAATTTCATCCGAACACGATTTTTGTTTCCCAAAAGCACGCGGCGATTCATGGCTCGCGTCATTTTATTCATAACGGGCTTGATCCGGATGAATATTCGTTTTCGGGAGCGCGGGAGGATTACGCCGTGTTTCTGGCAAAGGCGCGTTGGCCGGTGAAAAATTTACCGGGCGCGATCGAAGTGGCGCGTCGCGCGGGAATTGAATTACGCGTGCTCGGTTCGCGCAACTGGCCGCTGAACCTGCAACGATGGCTGCCGCCGATCCGCGGCGTGCGATATTACGGGATGCTCGGCGGCGAGGAGAAGCGCGATTTGCTGGCGCGAGCGCGCTGCCTGATTTTTCCGGTGCGCTGGCACGAACCGTTCGGCATAGCTGTTATCGAAGCATTGGTGAGCGGTTGTTATGTTGCCGCCACGCCGTACGGTTCGCTTCCGGAAATCGTGACGCGGGAAACCGGCGTGTTGAGCGCGAAAGCCGATGAGCTGGTTGACGCCGTGAAAAATCCGGGGCGGTTCAGTCCGCAGAAGTGCCGGGATCGGGTTTTGCGCGGTGGCTTTACGCATTTGGAGATGGCTAAAAATTATTTGAAATTTTACAAACGAGTTTTGACGCATGGTTCACTGCTCGAAAAAGGCGAGGCTCCGCCGGTTACGCAGCCCGGTTTTGTGGCGATTGAACTTTTGCCATGGGAAGATTGAGTCTAAAATTTTGCAAATGAAAATCAGCGGGTTCACTTTCATTCGCAATGGTAATTCCTTGGGGTATCCATTTGTGCCTGCGATCCGTTCGCTGTTGCCGCTGTGCGACGAAATCATCGTCAATGTGCCGCGCTCGACGGATGACACCCTTACAAGCGTAAAGGCGATTGGCGATCCGAAAATAAAAATTCTGGAAACGGAGTGGGATGAAAACGCGCGAACCGGCGGGTTGATTTTGTCTCATCACACCAATCTTGCACTCCGGCAATGCACTGGCGATTGGTGTGTTTATATTCAAGGTGACGAGGTACTGCACGAAGATACGATTCCCTTGATGCGTCAAACGATGCAGCGTGAATTGGAGAACCCGATTGTGCAGGGACTTATTGTTGATTATACGCATTTTTACGGAAGTTATTGGACGCAAACCTGCGGACTCGGTTGGTATGCGCAAGAAGTCAGAATCGTGCGGGGCGATAAAAAAATACGCTCCAATAGCGACGCACAAAGTTTTCGCACTGTGGACGGGAAAAAACTCAACGTGAAAAAATCCGGCGGTCATTATCTGCACTACGGCCATGCACGACATCCGGAAATGGCAAACCGAAAACAGCGCGATTTCGCACGCCTCTGGCATGATGACGTCACTATAGAAAAAATGTGCGACCGCCCGGCAAATTTTTACGAAGATGATCAAAAAGTAAAAGCCTTCACCGGGACGCATCCGTCCGTCATGCATGACATTGTTGCTGTTTCGAACTGGATCTATCGGTCGCGCAATCCGGTAATTCGATTCAAACGCCGCTACTTATGGAAAGATGTTGCGTTGTTGGTGAAGAAATGCACCGGCATCGAAATCGGCGTGCATCGAAATTTCCACCTGCTCCGTTAGAATTTTTTGGATTCCGGTTCAACAAAAAGCATTACCGGCTCGTGCGCAACGGCTAAAACAAGCCGCTTTCATTTTGAGTTGAATTTTGACTGGCGGCGTCCAATGCGTTAACGTGTTAACGCTGAAATGAGCTGAAATGAATTTCCAACCGTCCAAACTGAAGCTGTGGTTATCCGTCTTTTCGACGGTTGCGATGGTTTTGTCCGCCGGGGCGCAACAGGACGGTCGCTCCATCATCTTTTCCACGCCACAGAACAACGACACTTTCGCCACGACGCCGTCGCTGACGCCGCAGACGCCCGACCAGCAGGATTTCGCGAGCCAGTTTCAGGCGCCAAGCGATTTTTTAAAGACAACGACTCCAGTCCAACAATTGCCCGCGCCGCAACCGCAGGCCATTTCGCCGGCGGCGCAGGAGCGCATAAGGCAATCGCGGGAAAATCAGCGGGATTGGGCATTCATGACGCCGGAGGAAATTTTCGGCGTGGCTGAACCCGAAACCGACGCGCTGGGGCAGGAAAAAAAGCAGACGCCGATGGAGCGTTATCTCGCCCGGCAGGACCAGTTGCGAAACGGCGTGGTCACGAACGGATCGGTGAACGGCAGACCGGATTCGGTGTGGGATTTTTTGCGCGACCGCGATAAAAATTCAGCGGCGAGCCCGTTCGATTTCCAACAAAGCGACCGGGAAAATTTGATCGGGGGTTTGAACCGGTTTTGGAACAGAACGTCGGACAATGAAAATTCTACAAAGCAGAACGAGGATTCGGGTTGGAATTTGTTCGGTTCACCACAGCCGCAACAGGCGGTAAAACCAGATCTTGTGCAGCAGGCTGCGATGGAGCGTTTCCGACAGTTGCTTCAACCGAACCAATTGTCTGTCGCGGACGCGACGCCGTCTCCGAACAGCAAATTTTTCCCCGTGCCGAAATTGACGCCCGACCCGAACATCACGCAGCCGGCTTTTGTGCCAAATCCTGCTGGCGTGTCATTCGTGCCGGTGAGCGACGGCATTGGCAGGCCGGCAGGCTTGACGGCGTTGCCGGGAATCATCACACCAGTGCCGCAATCAGTTGCAGTTCCATCATGGGCACCGCAGCCGCCACCGTGGCTTTCACAGGAACCACAACCGTTCGTGGTTCCACAACGGAAATTTTGACAGGGCGCATTATTGCGCGGAAGTAATGAGAAGGACTTGTTCGAGCGTGGAAATTCCTTCGCGCGCCCGGTCAAGGCCGACCATGCGGAGCGTTTTCATTCCCTGATTGATGGCGACCTTGCCCATCTCGCGCGTGCTGGCGCGGGCGATGACGAGTTTCCGGATTTGGTCGCTGATGGTCATGGCTTCGATGATGGCCATGCGTCCGGCGTAACCGGAATTTTTGCAACGTTCGCAGCCGCGTCCGCGGTAAAGCTGTACGCCGTTGAACAATGCGGATTCAATGCCCAGGTCCTGGAACATTTTGTCGGGATAAGTCACCGGCTCTTTGCAGTGCGAGCAGATGCGACGCATCAGGCGTTGCGCGCAGGACAGAATCACGGATGAAGAAATCAGGAATGGCGCGATGCCCATGTCATCGAGGCGCGCGATGGCGCCGGGCGCGTCGTTGCAGTGCATCGTTGAGAGAACCTGGTGTCCCGTCAGCGCGGCTTCGATGGCGATTTCGGCGGTTTCGGTGTCTCGGATTTCCCCGATCATGATGATGTCCGGATCTTGCCGCAAAATGGAGCGGAGAGCGTTGGCGAACGTGAGACCGATGTCTTTTTTGGTCGGCACCTGGTTGATGCCGGGAATCTGAAATTCCACGGGGTCTTCGACGGTGATGATGTTGTAGATCGGATTGTTCAGTTCGTTGAGCGCGGAATAAAGCGTGGTGGTCTTGCCGGAACCGGTCGGGCCGGTGACGAGAATGAGTCCGTGCGGCGCGTCTATCGCCTCCTTGAAGCGCCTGAAAGTCTCACCGTCCAAACCCAGCTTGTCAATGCTCGCGGACAAATTGGTCTTGTCGAGGACGCGCAGCACGATTTTCTCGCCATGAACGGTCGGCAAAATTGAAACGCGCAAGTCAAAATCTTTTCCGCCAACCTTTACCCGCATACGGCCATCCTGCGGCAGACGGCGCTCGGCGATGTCCAGGCTGCTCATGATTTTGAAGCGCGAGGCGAGCGCGAGTTGCATCTGCTTGGGCGGAGGCGTGGCGTCAAGGAGCACGCCGTCCACGCGATAACGCAGGCGCATGGTTTTTTCAAACGGTTCCAGATGGATGTCGCTCGCGCGGTCTTTGACGGCCTGTACGATGATCAGGTTGGCGAGTTTGATGACCGGTGCCTCTTCGCTCGAAGCCGCGAGTTTGTCCAGATTGACTTCTTCAACGCCCTCGCGGACGGTTTCAAGATTTTCAGCGTCGGCGTCATCCTGCAGTTTTTGCGCGTCCTGGATGATGTCCTCCATCGAACCGCTCTTGGCTGCATCAAGCGCGTTGAGCTTGTCCATGATGGCTTTTTCAGACGCGATAAGCGGGGCGATCTCCATCCTGGTGATGCGTTTGACGTCGTCGAGGGCGAGGACGTTGAGCGGATCAGCCATCGCAACGAACAATTTATTTTCCAACCGCGAAATCGGAATGATTTTGTGGTTGTATGCGATGTCATGCGGGAGCAATTCGACCACTTCGGGCGGAATAGCCACGCGCGCGATGTTCACCGGCGTTACATTCAGCACGCGCCCCATGCAGACGGCCAGATCCTGTTCACTGACGTAGGCCTTTTCGATGATCAGCTTGACGAGCCGCGCGCCTCCGCTTTTTTGCTGCTCAAGCAACTCCTCCACCTGGTTCGCGCCCAGCAAACCATCCTCGACGAGCGCGTCGGCGATGCGTTCTCCGAATGATTTTACCTTCGCCATAATTTCAACGGAATGCTTTGCGGATGTTTGCGAGCAGGTCGGTCGGCGGTGACAGATACCATACCAGCCGGTGCGATGTCGTCTCGGCCAGTTCTTTTGCCGCCTGCTGATTGAACGGATTCGCTGTCGCCACCAAAATCGCCTTGCTCATCCGGTCGAATGGCAGCACACACCAGCGACGGCAGATGTCCGCCGGAAAACCACGTGTCAAATCAATGTCCACGTCATATTTTTCCAGCGGCAGATAGGCCATGCGCGATTTGTCGGAAAGTAATTTGAGCGCCTTGTCCACGGGCAAAATCCCTTTTTCATTCAACACATGAATGAATGGCTCGACCACATCCGGCGGCGCGGCCGTCAAATCCACCGTACGCCAGCAAAGATCAAAATCCCCGGCGCTGATCGTTTTGCTGTCCACAAAAATTTTGTGCAACGCCTTGCGTCCGTCGTCGATCTCCGCAGTCTTCGCACTCGATTTTTTCGATGCCGACTTCGCCTCTTCGGGTGTCGCCGCCAACGCCATAGGTTCGACACCGGCCGATTCCGCGCCCACGTTGCTCGCCTTGTTTTCAATCTCCTTCAGCGCCGCCTGCACTTCTGCGTCATCCGGGCGGCGTTGCAACACCGTTTCAAATTCCAGGATCGCCGAAGACAACTGCCCTGTCTGCATATACGCCTGTGCGATGCGCTTGGAAGTGTTGATGACGTCCTGCTCGCGTCCCAGTTTGGAATAGGCTTCCTTTAGGATTTCCAGCGACTGGCAGTCGTTCGGCTGCGACTGCACGATGACCTCGAACATCTCAATCGTCTGCTGCAATTGAGCTTCTTCACCGGTATTGAGTGCGACTATCGCCATGGTCAAAGTTTATCCAAAATCAGCAACTTCACTGCCAACTTAAAGCGTCGGCAACACCAACGCAACCTAAAGAAAACGATGCGCCGTCGTGAAATGATGAAACGCTTTTGCATTTTATGTCCGCGCCGGTTCGTGGTAAAAATTTTGTGTGGAGCGACACAATCCGATCATGACGCCCGCCACCGGCGAACGCCTCCTACGTTTCGTCGGCGACAAAATCCGTTTCACGTTGCGCGATGAAAAAAGGCACGCCGCACACGGTGGCTCCCGCGCATTGCTTCGGACGAACCTTGGCCGCGCCGCCGAGTTGCGCTGCGAAATCATTTCCGCCCACGCCGGTGGCGCCGCCCACGCCGGCGCATCGTGGCGCGATGTCCCGATGCAAAAAACAGCAGATGGCTGGGAAGTCGAACTGCCGCTCGCGGAAGTCGGCTACTTCAAGGCCAAAGCCTATCTGCTCGACAAAAAAAAATGGCAGCACTGGCCGGAAGGTTCGGATGTCGGAATCTCCGTCCATCCAAATTTTGCGCGTACTGCCAACACGATTTACTGCGCCTTCACGCGATTATTCGGCGCGACAAAGAATTTATCCTCTACGCTCGACGAAAAACTCGAAGCTCAAATCAAGCCGCTCGATGAAAAAAAATTCGCCGTCATTCCGCCCTCGGGAACATTTCGCGACCTCGCCCGTCAGTTGCCGTTCATCGTCAATAAACTCGGTTGCCGCATTTTGCATCTGCTTCCGGTTCATCCGACGCCCACGACTTACGCGCGCTTCGGACGCTTTGGCAGTCCTTACGCCGCACTCGATCTGACCGCCGTTGATCCAGCGCTCGTCGAATTTGACAAGCGCACCACGGGCATTGACCAGTTTTGCGAACTCACCTACGCCGCCCATTCGCTTGGCTCGCGTGTCTTTATTGACATCGTCATCAACCACACCGGCTGGGGTTCGACGCTTCAGGAAAATCATCCGGAATTTTTCCTGAAAAAGCCGGACGGCGAATTCGCCAGCCCCGGCGCGTGGGGAACGGTTTGGGAAGACCTCGTCGAACTCGAACAGCACGACGTCGCGCTCTGGGACATCATCGCCGACTCATTGATAATCTGGTGCAAGCGCGGAGTGGACGGTTTCCGCTGCGACGCCGGCTACAAAATTCCCGTGCCAGCGTGGCAATATATCATCGCGCGAATCCAAAATGAATTTCCCGAAACCATTTTTCTGCTCGAAGGCCTCGGCGGCGCGTGGGAAGCCACAGAAAATCTGTTGACCGACGGCGGGATGCAATGGGCTTACTCGGAACTTTTCCAAAATTATTCCGGCAAAGAAGTCGCGTGGTATTTGGATTACGCAAACCGTCAAAGTTCGCGCATCGGCGCTTACGTTCATTATTCCGAAACCCACGACAACGACCGCCTCGCCAAAAAGGGCCGCACATGGTCGCTTTTGCGAAACCGTCTCTGCGCGCTCACGAGTCCGAGCGGTGGATTCGGCTTCACCTGCGGCGTCGAATGGCTTGCCGCCGAAAAAATAAAAGTCCACGGCTGCACCGGTTTGAATTGGGACAGCGTCGACAACATCGTTCCCGAGCTTGCGCAACTCAACAAACTCATCTCCGACCATCCGTGTTTTTTCGATGGCGCGAAACTCACGCGCTTGAGCGCGCCCGATTCGCCGGTTTACGCCCTGCTTCGCGAATCTGCCGAGGGAAAAGATTCCGTTTTGATCCTGGTCAACACCGACGCCGAAAAATCCCATTTACTGAAGCTTGCGTCCGCCGGTTTGAAATTCGGGATTTCCGATTTTCAATTCGATCTGCTCGGCCAGCCGCTCTCGCAATTCGCGCGCGAAGCCGATGAAATCGTTTTCACCCTCGCGGCGGGCGTGTGTCACTGTCTTTCGCCGACGCAAAAGCCGGTCGGTTTGAGCGGTGAAAATTACCGCCGCGTGCGCACTCATGCGGCTTGGGCGATTGAATCGCTCGGCAAAATCATTCCCGCCGAAACCGTTGATGAACTCGACTGGCATTGTCTTACCGGACAAATCGAGCGCTCGCCGGAAAATTTTCTCACCGCCGCAAGCGAATTCGCCGCATGCGACGCTAAAACTCAATTCGCTGATTTGTTGCGCGAAGCGGAAACCGGAAAAATTTTTTCGCGTGTCGTCGTATGGACTTTGCCTGATGCCCGCCGCGTCACGCCCGTGCCGCCCGGACACTGGCTCTTGATCGAAGACAGCGCGCCATTTCGCGCGGAATTGCGGATTGCGGATTGCGGATTGCAAAAAGAAAAAAACGGAGCGGTTCACGTTCAATCAATTTCCGCCGGCAAAAACCACGTCGCCGTTTTTGCTCCGCGTGAAATTTCAGCGGATGGCGAATTGATTTTGGAACGCTACGCCGCCGCTTCGCAAAAAATTTCCGCCGCAATCCGTTTTCTCCCGGCCAATCCGCAATCCGCAACCCGCGATCCGCAATCGAGCGATTTGGTTTTGCTGGCCAATGGCATCGGCGGCATGGCGCGGCTCTGCGTGGATTTGGGTCGTGTGAATTCGAAATACGATTGCGTTCTCGGCGCAAATTTGAATCCGAACTTTCCGGTTGACCGTCACGTTTTCGTCAAACGCATCCGCGTCTGGGTCAACGCCGACGGTTTTCTTTCGCCGCTCGATTTCAAGAATCTTGCCGCATTTGACGCCGGTCCGCCTGCCGTCTGGCAGTTCATCGCCAATGCGGGCGATGGCCGGACGGTTGAGATTGAACTTTGCGCGAAAATGCTCGATGAAAAAAATGCGACGGTTTTCCAATTCAGCCGTCCAACCGCGAAGCTCGCGCATGGCAAGCAATTGCCCGACGATGCCGATGTTCGACTGACTGTTCGCGTGGACATCGAAGACAGGAATTTTCACTCGGAAACCAAACGCAACGGCGGCGCGGATTATCATTTCTCGACGAACACGCATTCGCTCGATAAAAAAACCGGTTTTGCTTTCACGCCAGCCCGGGATCGTCAACTCCGCGTATTCGCAGATGCCGGTGAATATCACGCGCAGCCGGAGTGGAGTGAAAACATTCCGCATCCCGTCGAGCAAAGCCGCGGACAAACCGGCAGTGGCGACGCGTACAGTCCGGGCTGGTTTGAACTGCCATTGACGAAGGGCGCAAACGTGATGCTTGTCGCAAGTGCCGATGCCGATGATCCGGCGCGGAGCGAACTGAAAATCGAGAATCATAAAACGCAAAATGAAGAGGATGATTTTGACCGGCAACTCAAGCGCGCCGCCCGCGCTTTCGTTGTGCGTCGCGACAAAAGCAAGACCGTCATCGCCGGCTATCCGTGGTTTCTCGATTGGGGACGCGATTCGCTTATCTGCGCTCGCGGCCTTCTTGCGGCGGGGATGAAAAACGAAGTGAGGCAACTGCTGCTCACCTTCGCGAAATTTGAAAAGGACGGCACGTTGCCGAACACGATTCACGGCGACGACGTTTCGAACCGCGACACGTCCGATGCGCCGCTGTGGTTTGCAATCGCGTGTGAAGATTTGGCCGACGAAAATTTCTACGATGCACGTGTTGTGGTGGACGGTCGCACGATTCGTGATGTGTTGCAGAGCATCGCAACCAATTACATCAAAGGCACGCCGAACGGCATTCGCATGGACGCGGACTCGGCGTTGATCTGGAGTCCGGGCCATTTCACGTGGATGGACACGAATTTTCCCGCAGGCACGCCGCGCGAAGGTTATCCGGTCGAGATTCAAGTGTTGTGGATTCGATTGTTGCGGCAACTGGAAAAAATTTCCGAACACGGCGAACAAAAAAAATGGCGTGAATTGGCCGGGCACGCGACGGCGTCGTTTGAAAAACTGTTCTGGCTCGAAGACAAAGGCTGGTTCGCCGACGTGCTGCTCGGCGGCCCGCGCGTCATCGCGCGCGACGCTATGCCAAGCGACGCGTTACGAAGCAATTGTCTGTTCGCAGGCAGTCTCGGCCTTGTCACTGGTGAACATGCAAAGCTTTGTGTCGAAGCTGCGCGAAAATATCTGGTCGTGCCCGGCGCGTTGCGTTCGCTCGCGCCGCTGCCTGTTTCAGTTCCGCTGCCGATCCATAGCAACGACGGCCACTTACTCAACAATCCCGCCGAACCGTATTGGCCGCGTTACGAAGGCGACGAGGACACGCGCCGCAAACCGGCGTATCACAACGGCACGGCGTGGACGTGGACATTTCCAACTTTTTGCGAAGCGCTCGCGCGCGCGTGGGATTTTTCACCGGAATCGGTCGCAGCAGCAAAAGCGTATTTGGGAAGTTCGGAAAAAAACCTGAACGAAGGCTGCCTCGGGCAAATCCCGGAAATTCTCGACGGCGACGCGCCGCACGCGCAACGCGGCTGTGACGCGCAGGCGTGGGGAGTCACCGAGACCTTTCGCGTGTGGAAGTTGTTGAATTCGCGCGGCGCGCAGGCAAAATGACGCCGTGAACTTCCGCGACAAAATCATTGCGTGGGATAAATTGCCGGAATGGCGCAAGGCCGTCCGCGCGGCCGGCAAAAAACTTGTTGTCACCAACGGCTGCTTCGACATTTTGCATCTCGGCCACGTGACCTATTTGGAAATTGCGCGCAATTTCGGTGACGCATTGCTCGTCGGCGTCAATGGCGACGACGCGACACGGCAGTTGAAGGGTGCGGGCCGACCGGTGAATTCCGAAGCCGACCGCGCCGCGGTTTTGGCAGCGCTCGCGAGCGTGGACGGCGTTTGCATTTTTTCCGAGGCGACGGCGACAAAGTTTTTGCAACGTGTCCAACCTGACATTTATGTCAAGGGAGGCGATTACACTTTGGACACTTTGAATCAGGACGAACGCCGCGCGGTCGAATCGGCGGACGGCAGGATCAAAATCGTTCCGTTCGTGCCGGGAAAATCCACGACGGCATTGCTCGAAAAAATTTCGCGGCTGTGAAAATCCTGGTCATTTCGCTCGCAGGCATCGGCGACACTTTGTTCGCCACGCCGCTGCTGCACGAACTGCGCGCGAATTTTCCCGACGCGACGATTGACGCCTTCGTTCTCTGGCGCGGCTCAAAGGATTTGCTCGACAACAATCCGCACCTCGACACGGTTCACCAGAAAAATCTAATTTCGGATTCGAAAATCGGCGCGTTGAAATTTTTATGGAAGTTGCGATGGACGGACTACGACGTTTCCATCAACGTCTTTCCGCAAAGCCGCCGTCATTACCGGCTGGTGGCCAGATTCATCAACGCGCCAGCGCGCATCAGCCATGAATACGAATGTTCAGGCGGGCTTGACCGCTGGCTGGTGAGCAAGACCGTCCCGCAGGATTATTCGCTGCATGCCGTGGAAAATAATCTGGCGTTGTTGTCGCTGCTGGATGTGAAACCGAGGTTGTCACAATACCGCTATGAACTTTTTTTGACGGATGTGGAGCGCGCGTGGGCGGTGGATTTTATAGCCACGCAAAATTTGTATTGGCGTCCGCGTCTCGGAATCCACGTCGGTTCAGGCGGCACGAAGAATCTCGCGCTGCGCCGCTGGCCTTTGGAAAACTATATCGAACTGGTCCGCCGACTGCGCCAGAAGGAACCGGGGCTGGCGATTTTATTTTTTGGCGGGCCGCAGGAAAAGGCCGACCACGAACAAATCCGGTCGGCACTGGGAGAGGAAGGCGTTTTTTTTCCGAAAATGGAAAATTTGCGGCAGACGGCGGCGTTGATCGGCAAGTGCGACCTTTTTTTGAGCGTGGACACGGCGTTGATGCACCTTGCCGCCGCGATGAAAGTGAAAGGACAGATCGTCATCGAGACACCGACATGGAACAAACCCATCGAACCTTACGGAAATCCGTTCGCGCTGGTGAAAAATCCGGCGGTGGCCGGACGCAATCTGGAATTTTACCGCTACGACGGGCGCGGCATCCGGGGCTCGCGCGAGGAATTGCAGCGTTGCATGGCGTCGGTCACGGTGGAAGAAGTTCAGGCGACGGTTGAACGGGTTCTGGCAAAGAGCATTTGACCGGACGATGATTTCCGGCGATTTTCAGGCGCGATGAGCGAAAAAAATCCGCCACAAGTCAGTTTCATCATTCCCACGCTCAATGCGGCGGCGATGCTTCCGGCTTGTTTGCGCTCCATTCGCGATCAGGATTATCCGGCTGAAAAAATCGAAATCATCGTCGCCGACGGCGGCTCGACGGACGGCACGCGATCGGTCGCAAAATCTTTCGGCGCAAGTGTCGTGGAAAATCCAGATCGCGTGGCGGAATCCGGCAAGCGCGTGGCGTTGAAATCAGTCCGCGGCGAATACGTCGTGTTCACTGATTCCGACAACGAACTTTCCAGCCGCGATTTTGTCCGGCTGGCTGTTGAAGCAATGGGAAAAAATCCGCAGGCGCTTGGGCTGGAAAGTTATTATCCCGCCGCGCCGGGCATGAATTCCTTTTGCGCCTACCTGACCGAAACGCTTCACATCAGCGACCCGGTGACGTGGATGATGTGCGTGAATCCGGTGCTCGTCGAAAAAAACGGCGAAGTTGAGCGCTGGACTTTTCCGAAGGACAGCCTCGCTTTTCCGCTCGGCGCGAACGGATTTGTTTTTCGCAAGGCCGATTTGGATTCCATCGGCGCGACGAAACATTTCGAGGACACGCATGTCGCGCTGCAACTCGCGCAGTCCGGCAAACGGGAATGGCTGCGCCTGACCGGAATTGGCGTGCATCATTACGTCGTCCGCGGCGTGATGGACTTTTTGAAAAAACGGCGGCGGCAAACCTACCATTTTCTTTCGCTGAAACATAAAAGTGATTTGTCGTGGACGAAGATGAACCCGCGAATGTCCGGCTGGATGGCATGTTTTTTGTGCGCGACGCTCATCGTGCCGCTGGCGCAAACCGCGCGCGGCCTTTTCAAGACCGGCGACGCGCGCTGGCTCTGGCATCCGCTCGCCAGTTTTATTTCGGTGCTCGGTGTGGCCTGGGGATTTTTGACGTTTGCCTTTTCAAAACGGACGGCGGATGCGGAAGCAAATTTGCAACCCGTCCGTCGCATTTCAAAATGACCGGCACTGTAAAATCCCGACGAATTGTTTTCATCGCCAACTGCGTCTACGGCGACCACGTGGCTGGCGGCGACATCCATTTTTTTCACATGGCGCAGGCGGCGGTTGATGCCGGTTATGAAGTGCATTTCTTCGGCGGACAGGCGTTGAAAGGTCATTTGGAAAAAAGAAAAATCGCCGCGACACAAACCTGCACCGACGATAAAAAAATTCCCGCGCTCAATTCCGAATCTTTTTCGGGACAATTGAGATTGCTGCTGAATTATTTCGGACGGCTCTGTCGCACGCTGTTCAAACTTTCCGAAATCCGGCGCGACGACGAGGCTTATGCGGTCACGGATTATTGGTTCGACGCATGGCCGGTCATTTTAAGCCGCGCGCAAAAAAAGCTCATGATTCTCGGCATGGACGCGCCGACGTTGCTCGAAATCGTTTTTCGTTCGCGACCCGACGTCACGGCTATCCGGCTCAATTCGATTTATTACTGGTTGAGCCAGAACATTTCGCTGCGGCTTTTTCGTTTTTGCAAAAATAAAAGATTGTTTTACGTCCATCCCGACATGAAATCGCGGCTGTTGAGGTTGGGCTTTCTTGAATCAGAAATCATTTTTATCTCGAACGGCATGAATTTGAAAACCGCCGAACAAGTTTCGCCACAGAAAAAAGAATTCGACGTCGTCTGGCTCGGGCGCATGCACCGGCAAAAGGGGATTGACGACTTGCTGGCGACGCTTGTTTTTTTGTCCAAGGAAATTAAAAACTTTCGCGCGGTGCTTGTCGGCAAGCTGGACGAATTCGCGCCGCGATTGAGGGAATCGGATTTGTCCGGCTGTGTCACGCTGGCCGGACTCGTTTCGGAAGAGGAAAAATTCCGGTTGTTCAAGGCCAGCCGCGCTTTTTTGATGCCGAGCCGTCAGGAAAGCTGGGGAATCGTCATCGCCGAGGCTCTCGTGTGCGGCGTGCCGGTCGTCGCTTACGATTTGCCCGCGTATCGCCCGATTTTTGGCGACCTCGTTGATTATGTTCCGTGTTTCGATTTTGAAATCTTCAAAAAGAAATCGCTCGAAGCCGTAGAAAAATCGCGGCGCGGAGAAATTATTCTGGACGCGCAAAAACTGGCGGCACTGAAATCCGGACATTCGTGGGAAGCGGCGGAAAAACGTTTCACTGCGGCGCTGGAAAATTTTTAAGCGCGTTGCAGCAGTTGCGGATTTTGTTTGAGATAGCGCACCGTGCGGCGGATGCCTTCCTCGATGGACGTTTCCGGTTTCCAGCCGAGATTTTTGATTTGTTTGGTGTCCAGATGCACGAGCGGGCTGTCGCCAATCCAGCCGCGCTTGCCGCCGGCGAATTCCAGTTTCACGTCCCTCGTGCCGAGTTCATCTAGGACGATTTTCACGACTTCGACGACGGTGATGAAATAGTCGTGTCCGAGATTGAAGATGTTTTTCTGCGACTTTCCCTTTTCGATCCCGAGCATCACGCCCGACACGCCGTCCTTGACGTAAAGGTAGGATTTTTTTTGCGTGCCGTCGCCGAGCAGCGGCAGGCGTTTCGGGTCGCGCTGCAATTTTTTCATGATGTCGAAAATGATGCCGTGCGTGTAGCGCTCGCCGATCCAGCTCACGAACCGGAAAGTGAAGCTGCGCATGTCGTAGTATTCGCAGTAAGCCTGGATCATCGCTTCGCCCGCGAATTTGCTCGCGCCGTAAAGTGAGGTTTGCAGTGGCGGATAATTTTCAGGTGTGGGAAAAATTTCCGGGTCGCCGTAGATCGCCGAACTGCTGGCAAAGGCGAAACCTTTGACGCCATTGGCGCGCGCGGCTTCCAGCGCGTTCCACGTGGCGATGGTGTTCTGCTCCAGGTCCACGCGCGGATTGTCCCTGCCGCCGCGCACGTCGGCGTTGGCCTGAAAATGAAAAATGAAATCGCAACCGGCGGCGGCAGCTTTCAACGCGGGCAGATCCAGAACGTCACCGCGGATGATTTTAAGATTTGACGGATCTTTGGGCAAAAACTCCTCGCGACCGGTGCAAAAATTGTCATACACGACGACTTCCGCGCCGCGCGCCAGCAAAGCATCCACCAGATGGCTGCCGATGAATCCGGCGCCGCCGGTGACGATGGCCTTTTTAATTTTCATTTCCATGACGCTGTGAGCGATACGATAAATGTTAATAAGATGTTAACAACTCTGGATTGACGGTCTGCGCTGAAAACATGGATAAACGTTAGTTCGGTAAATCAGAAAAACAGCAGTCGGGTAAATCAGAAAATTCATCAGTCAGTAAACAAATCACAACATTATTCCTATGAAAACACTCAAAACATTATCAGCGATCACCGGTTTGGCCTCAATCTGTTTTGCATCGCAGGCAATCACAGTTTTGGATATTGTCCAAAATCCGGCCAACGGTCACAACTATTATCTCCTGTCACCGGCCACTTGGACGGCTTCCGAAGCTTATGCTCAAACTCTTGGCGGCAATCTGGCCACAGTCAACAGTGACGCGGAAAATCAATGGATATTTAATACTTTTTCCAGCTTTACTGAAAATAACACTGGCTCTTTGTGGATTGGATTATACGACCCATCTCAAGATTCTCTTGGTGGATCGCACGAGTCGAATTTTGTTTGGGCAGACGGTGAGCCTGTGACTTATACCGATTGGGCTGGTGGTCAGCCTGACAATGGAGGAGGCGACGAATTTTATGCTACCATCAGACCGCCCGGATACTCACCTTCGGGTTCTTGGAACGATCTCGCTGATAGCTACAATACAACTCCCGTTTATGGCGTCGTCGAAGTAGTTCCTGAACCAGGAACTTTTGCATTGATTGGAGTTGGCGCAAGTATATTTATAGCGTCGCGCCGCAAAAAATCTTAATCATCGTCCTTTCCGAAACAAAAGATGGCGGCTTGAAAGAAAGCCGCCATTTTCTTTTTCCTGATCAACTTTATTTTAATCGTGGACAAAAATAATCTTGCTGCCCTGCGGCTCGAAACCAAATTTGATCGGGCGTAATTCCTTCAACTCACGCGCGACGGCCTCGTGTTTTTCCCGCGCCGCGTAAAACATCAGAAAGCCGCCGCTGCCCGCGCCGAGCAGTTTGCCGCCGGCCGCGCCCGCTTTCCGCGCGCGCGAATACCAGCCGTCAATCGCGTCGTTGCTCACCGCGCTGGTGAGGCTGCGCTTGAGCAGCCAGTTTTCGTGGATGATCTCGCCGAACGCGGCCAGATTGTTTTTTTGCAATTCGACTTTTAATTGGCGCGCCAACCCGACCATCTTCATCATGGTCTTTTGCTTCGCCTTCCGGCCGGCGACGGCCTGCTGCTGCGTCTTCAGAATCGCCGACGCGCTGCGTGTGATGCCGGTGTAAAAAACGAGCAGGTTGTCCTCGAGCTGCCGCAACGTTTCGCGCTGGCAGATGATCGGCTCGACGGAAACCGAATCGTTCTGGTTGAACTGGATGAAACTGAAACCGCCGAACGCGGCGGCGTATTGGTCCTGTTTTCCGATCGGCTCGCCGCAGCGCCCGATCTCGATCTCGCACGATTCGCGCGCCAGTTGGTCGGCGGAAGCATGGCGATTTTCAAAGGCGTGAAGCGCGTTCAACAACCCGACCGTGAACGAACTCGACGAACCCAGTCCCGTGCCCTTGGCCGGAATGTCCGCGATGGAAGTGATCTCCATGCCGCCTTGGATTCGCAGCAGCTTCATCGCCTCGCGCACGAGCGGATGCTTGACCTTCTCGACCGACTTCGCCTCTTCGGTGCGCGAATAGCT
This sequence comes from uncultured Bifidobacteriaceae bacterium, assembly GCA_964536285.1. Taxonomy (GTDB): domain Bacteria; phylum Verrucomicrobiota; class Verrucomicrobiia; order Limisphaerales; family UBA11358; genus UBA11358. The sequence goes on along the minus strand of CAZHXG010000002.1, from coordinate 4,517 downwards.
GACGCGGATTTTCTCGTCGAATTTTTTATTGACCGTCACATAGACGAACTTGTTGATGGCCGTCGAGACCACCGCGCCGCCGAATTCGCGGTAAAACACCGGCAGATCGCTGCCACCGCCGACGAAGCTCATTCTCAAAGGTGTCTTGCTGATGATCATGGTTGCGCGCGGTTCAGGGTTTTTTCCGGACGATAAAATCCACGGCTTGCGCGAGCGTGTCGAACACAAAATCCGGCTTCGCGGAATATTTCCCGTCGCGCCCCGCGTGGCCGGTGCGGACCAAAACGGATTTCAGCCCGGCATTTTTGGCGGTCTCCAAATCCGTCGTCGTGTCGCCGACAAGCCACGACTGCTTCAAATCAATGTTCAAATCGACGGCGGCTTTCCGGATCATTCCGGTTTTTGGCTTGCGGCAGTCGCAATCGATTTTGAGTTCCGGCCGCTCGCCGGGAAAGCCTTTTTCGGGATGATGCGGGCAAAAATAAATCCGGTCGAGAAAGGCGTGTTCGCGTCCGAGCAGCGTTTCCATTTTGTTGTGCATCCGTTGCAACTCCGCTTCGTCGCAAAAACCCTTTGCAATCACAGGCTGATTTGTGACAACGACCGTTCGCCAGCCTTCGTGATTCAATTCGTGGATCGCTCCGGCGACGCCGGGCAGAAGCTCCAGTTCATCCGCATCGCGCATGCAATCTTTTTCCGGAACGAGCGTTCCGTCGCGGTCGAGAAAAACGGCGCGCTGTGGCGTGGCGAGCGAACTGCGCTGCACGATGCCCGCCGCGAACTGTGCGCAAATCTTGTCGTAACGCTCCGGCGTGCCGATGTCCTTGATGAACTCCGGCGAATTGTAGCCGAGCAGTTTTTTTCCGACGCGGACCATTTTTGGAAAAATATCTTTGCCGAAGTCTAAAATTGTAGCAGCCGACGTGAGTCGGCTCTGATTTTCTCCGGTTGAAAAATGAGCGGACTGACGCCCGCTGCTACAAGACTGGAACGACGCCAGCGCGACTTTTTCCAGAACGTAAAGCCCGGCGTTGACGAGATTTTGCCGCCAGACATTTTCCGCGTGCGGACGATTATGGAACGCGGTCACGAACGATTCGGAATTCACCTCGACCAGATCCGAATCAAGCGGATGGTCGTTTGGATGCAACAGCAACGTCGCGTCGGCTCCGGCTTTTTCGTGCGCGTTCCAAATCCGGTTCAAGTCCACGTTCACCATCGTGTCGCCGTAAAGCACAACGAATCGTTCCGCCAATTTTTCAAAACCGGCGAGAACCGCGCCCGCCGTTCCAAGCGGTTTTTCTTCCAAAATGTAACGGATCTGGACACCGAATTTTTTTCCGTCGCCAAAATATTTTTCGATCAAGTCGGCGCGGTAATGGACGAAGAAAATCAGATCGGTGAAGCCGTGTTTTTTTGCGAGTTCGACCTGATGCTCGAGTAGCGGCTTGCCGGCGATGGGGATCATCGGCTTGGGCAGATCGCCGAGGCACGCGCGCAATCGCGTGCCCGCGCCGCCCGCGAGGATGATGAGTTGGCGCGACATTCAGGAATTTTCCGCGACGATTTCCGCGACGGCGCGGTCAACGGCCTTGTTGGAAGCGAGGCGTGGCGACCAGCCGAGTTTTTTCAACTTGTCGACCGAGTAATTCACTTTTGGCACGTCGCCGACCCAGCCGCGGTCGCCGCCGGTGTAGCGGATTTTTGCGCCGGGCGACATTTTTTCGACGACGGCTTCCGCGAGGTAACGGACGGTGGTTCCGCCGCCGGTCACGCCGATGTTGAAATAATTCAATTTTTCCTTCGCGTTGTCGGTGATGAACAGCATCGCGTCAATCAAGTCGGCGACGTGGAAATAGGGTTTTTTCTGTTTGCCGTCGCCGAGCACCTCGAGTTCGGTGGGATTTTTTTTGAGCTTGTGGACGAAATCGAAAATCGCGCCGTGCGTGGCGCGGCTGCCGACGACGTTCGGGAAACGGAAAATCCAGGCACGTTCGAGAAAACTTTCGAGCGCGGGGGAAATCACGGCTTCGCTCGCGAGTTTCATCGCGCCGTAATTGGAGATCGGGAACAGCGGGCCGATGCCTTCGGTGAGCGGGCAGTTCAGGTCGCCGTAAATCGCGGACGTGGACGCGAACGCGATTTGCGGGATTTTGTGTTCGCGCATCAGCTTCAGCAGATTGTAAGTCGTCAAAAACGTGTCGCGCAAATCCACATCCGGGTCGGCGACGCCCGCGCGGATGTCCGAATTGGCCGCCATGTGCCACGCGGCGGCGAACGGTTTCGATTTCGATTGCCAGGCGAGGATGCGGCTGCTGGCGGCCAGATCATTGACGTTGGCCTCGAAAAATTTGAAGTCCGGATTTTTCAGCGCGGCGGAAAGGTTTTTGCGCCGGCCGAGTTTCAGATTGTCGATGCCGACGACGCCTGCGCCGCGCGCGAGCAGCGCGTCAACGAGGTGGCTGCCGATGAATCCGGCGGCGCCGGTGACGAGGAAATTTGTTTGCATGAATCGAAGCAAATTAAAGCCGAGCCGGTGCGGAATGTCGAGGCGCGAGCGGCGCGATCAATCGGGTGAAAAAATCCGACGGATGATTCCGGCTTCGACGATGTGCGGTTTGAGGCGTTCCTGAATCCGGCGCCACTTTTGCTGGCGCGGGGTCAACGGAGCGGGGTCTTGTGGAAAATCCGGCAACACGGCTTTGCGTTTGACGGGCAGCAATTTTTTCGCGGCTTCTATGCAGGCGGAGTTGTGATAAATCATCACGCCGTCGAGATTCGTGACGGTCGGCCAGCGCGGGTTGCGCGTCGGCGCAAGGAAGGCGCGATAATTATATTGCGACGGCAAGATGATCATCTGGTCGTAATAGCGTGTCTGGACGACTTCATTGATCGAACGCTGGTCGTCAATGTTGCGGAAATAGGCGCGTCCGCGGGCGACGATTTCCTCGCGCATTTTCCGGCTGGCAGGAACATTCCAGAAAGTGACGCCGCAGTTGATGTAGGCCGAAGTGTAGCCTTGTCCGGGAATGTAACGCGAACCGGAATGCTCCACGCAGGCGCCGACCGCCGCGCCGCGCAGCAGCGCGGGGATTTCCGGCAGCGGTTGCAGGCAAAGAACATCCGCATTGTCCACCACGAGGGCGTATTCTACGTCCAGATCGTCAATGAAAAGCCAGCGGCGATAAACGGCGTCGCGCAGCGGATGCGAAAACGCCGCGTCGGGCGGCCGCAGATGGTAGGTGATGCCGGGAAATTTTTTTTCAGGAAGCCTGTCGCCGACGATAAAGGCGTGAAGCTCCAGAAACGGATTCTGCGCGAAGCTCAAGAACGTGCGGTCGAGCCGTTCGGCGAAATCGCCGAACGCGGCTGTGGCCACCACCTGACGGATGCCTTTCATAATTTGTTTCTGATGCTGGCAATAATCTCATCTTTCATCAAGTATTGAGGGTTGCATTTCTGCCTCGTTAAGTGCTGGCTTATTGTTTGTAAGCAAACAAAATTGAGTGATGACTTTGTATTTCGACTTGAAAACCATGCTGTTTAAGCTTTGCCTCCATTTTTGGAATTGCAGCACGATCATGGTATTCCATGATAATGGCGCGGATTGATAATAAATGCACAGGTTCAATGTCGGCGATAATTTCCGCTTCAGCCCCTTCACAATCTAATTTCATCAAATCGCAGTGAGAAATGTTGAATCGCTTAAAAAGTTCATTTATTCCTAGTCCTTGGACAACTTCAAATTTTCCGGTCTGACGATGAAGCGAATGCATTCCTGTATTGCAATCCGAAAGGTAAAGTTTAACTTCTTTTGTTTCCGAAGTAATGGCAAATTGATTGGGTTTTATATTGCTGGCTTTGTTAAGAATCAAATTTTTCTTTAACATTTCGAAATTTGCGGAATATGGCTCAAACGACAAAATTTTGGCCTTTGGATTTGCGTTATAAGCATAAAGGGAAAAAACGCCAATTTGTGCGCCTATATCAATGACGAGATCGGCGCTTTTAATGATCCCCAACGCTTGTTTGTAATCTTCAAGAAGAAAAATCTCGACGACTATTCCTTTGTCGGTCGTTCCTGGCCGAACTTCAAAAACCAATCCATTATTAAGTTTGAGCTGATAACGTCGCTGCTTAATCTTGAAATGATCTAGAAGAAAGGTCGGCCAATTTTTGATATATTTGAAAAGTCGGGGTAAAAGATAAAAATCTCCGAAAAATTTCGTTACTTTTTTCATCATTGCAGAATGAATGATGGCAATAATTTTTTGGATATCAAGCTCCATGTACTACCAAACTGACGGAGAGAGGAACTTTCATGTTACCGGTATGTATCCACCAGATGATGATTTCCACGGCGAACAGGACGAAATAATAGACGACGCCAAAATTCATCAATCCCTTGATGTGAAAACCGAAACCGATCGGCGCGAGCGACATCAGGACTCCATTGCTGCCCGCCTCGGCCAGCTTCTCCTTCCGGGTATAATTGCGCGAGCCGTTGAAAGGGTAAA
>CAZHXG010000001.1:0-226709 GCA_964536285.1 uncultured Bifidobacteriaceae bacterium | reverse complement strand
CGTCGGCTTCGTATTCCTTGTTCAGCGTGAGATACGGATTTTCCCAATCGCCGAGGACGCCGAGACGTTTGAATTGCGTGCGCTGAAGATCAATATATTTGCGGGCGTAAGCTTCGCAGGCTTTGCGGATGGTGGCGGCATCGGCAGTCGTGTCGCCAGCTTTGCGCATTTCCTGCGAGACTTTGAATTCAATCGGCAGGCCGTGGCAATCCCAGCCGGGAACGTAAGGCGCGCTTTTGCCGCGCAGGGTCAGATACTTGATGATGATGTCCTTGAGAATCTTGTTCAACGCCGTGCCGATGTGGACATCGCCGTTCGCGAAAGGCGGGCCGTCGTGCAAAACAAATTTTTCTTTGCCCTCACGCGCCGCCTGAATTTTTTCGTAAAGTTTCGCGGCTTCCCATTTTTTTAAACGCTCCGGCTCGCGCGCAATTAGATCGGCTTTCATCGGAAAGTCGGTGTGCGGAAGATTGAGCGTGTTTTTGTAATCAGTCGCCATTTTCAGGAACGCAAACGGTAACAGCCGGAAAAAACAGTGTCAACGAGAGCACATGGCCGGGCAATGTGACGGCATGGGATTAAAAGAAAAAACCGGACCAGTCGGTCAGGAGATGACCGAAAGGCCCGGGGAATTTAGAATGAGTACAACGTGGGATCACGGAGAACTCCAATTTGCGTCTGTACCAAGACGCAAACCGAAAACCTAAAATCAAAGATCAATGTGCAACCACTCCTTAATCAGCATTGCAACTGACGATAATAAATCACAATCGCTTATTTTTGTCAAACACTGTTTTTAAGTATAAGTTATTCTATTGATTAAGCGCCTTCTTATTAGCCGGCGTTTCCGGCATATACACGTTTAGGGGCGGACCAATACGGTGCTTCCGCCAGTCGAAAAAAAAATTCCTGTTTACAGAATAGCTTTGAGTGCTAGGATTGATTCACTCGCATGGCTGTGAGCAGCGAATGAAAAAAACAAGGTCATATTTCGTTTCGTCCGGATTGGAGGATGTCAAATCTGTAATGACCGCGTTTGGGTTCAAGGCATGACGTTGAAAAGAAACTGCCGGATTTGTTTTAGAAACTTTAGAGGTGAATGGGTTGTAAATTTTGCCAAAGATCAAAATTGAATTTATGTCCGACGAACAAGTTGCTGAAGCTATGAATGTGTTCGTAATGAAGGCCGCAAAGAACGGAAAAATTTGCGAGTCCAATTAAAAAATGTGTTGCGGGCGTTTTACAGAGAGAACATTGATTTTATTAGTCAGAAGTTTGTGTGAATAACTTGCGAACAAGAGTTAATATGTTGTCCTCGAAATTTTCGTGGTGTTCGCATAAAAATACTCACGCCCGCACAAGCTGTCCGAGGGTGTTTTACCGTTGTTCAAAAAGACAGTACGATGTTGTTGGTTGTTTTTTTTGTAATGCGTTGTAAATCAATTGTTTGTTTTGATGTTGTTATGATTTTTATGGCAAAGAATATGAAATTGAGCTATGTTGTTCGAAATCAAGCTTTCTTTGCCGAGGTGGGAGTCTGTGAAGATAGGCGTTAAAACCTGTTTTGGGGCGAGGTGAATAAAATGCTCGGAAAACAGGCTTTTTGACAGAATGCACATGCAACTTTCGGCAGAAAAAATTTGGAATTCGGCGCAGGAGCATCTTCGCTCCAGCATGAATGCGGACACATATAATATGTGGTTCGCGCCGCTGCGCGCGAGCGACATTGACAATAACCATGTCACGCTCGAGACGGCGAACGAGTTTTGTGAGGTCTGGCTTAAGGACAATTATCTCGCCCTCTTGCAAAAGGCTTTTGCCGCCGCGTCCGGCAAACAGTTACAGATCAAATTTAAGACCGCGATTGGAAGCTCTTCCATTGTGACCGCGCCGGCGCCGGCCACCGCACCAGCCAAAATGAAATCTGCCGAATCCGCGCCTGAACGCACTTCGCACAACAGCGAACTGCACTTCAATCCAAAAAACACCTTTGAGTCGTTTGTTGTCGGAAACAACAATAATTTTGCCTATGCCGCCGCGCTTGCGGTCGCACAAGCACCGGGCAAATCCTACAATCCACTTTTCCTATACGGAGGCGTTGGTTTGGGCAAGACACACTTGCTCCACGCCATCGGCCAGCATGTTGGTGCGAACAAAAAGGGCGCGCGGGTCGCCTATTTGTCCTCCGAAAAGTTCACAAACGAATACATTGATGCGATCCAAAACAACAAGCTCGTGGCATTCCGCAAAAAACACCGGCAAACCGACGTATTGTTGATTGATGACGTCCAGTTCCTTGCCGGTAAGGAACGGATTCAGGAGGAATTTTTCCATACGTTCAATGCATTGCATGAATCGCACAAACAAATCGTGCTGACCTGCGATCGTCCCGCCAGCGAAATCCAGGGACTTGAACATCGCCTCGTCTCGCGCTTCGAATGGGGATTGGTCACGGACTTGCAGCCACCGGACATCGAAATGCGGCGCGCCATCCTCAACAAAAAGGCGCAATCCATGGGTGTCACTCTACCGGAGGACATTTTGGATTTTTTGGCCAATCGCATCCGCACGAACGTTCGCCGCCTTGAAGGCGCGCTGATACGCGTTGCATCTTATGCCTCGCTCACGGGCAAGAAACTGACCATCGAAGTCATTGAAGGTTTGCTGCGGGAGATTTTGCATGAGGAAGGCCGTTTTTCCATCAGCATCGAAGTCATCCAGAAAAAAGTTGCAGAACATTTCGACATTCGCCTTGCCGACATGACTAGCAAACGCCGACCGGAAAATATCGCCTTCCCGCGTCAAATCGCGATGTTTCTCTCGCGTCAACTCACTGAAAGTTCGCTCAATACCATCGGCGAAGCTTACGGTGGACGTGATCACGGCACGGTCTTGCACGCCTGCCGCCTCGTCAAAGACCGCATGGAAGTGGACGCCAACGTCCGTCAAGTCGTCCATTACCTCGAAAAACAGTTGATGCGCTGAAATTTCCGCGCTCGACACTCGTCATTCGACTTTCGACACTTCGCTCATGCCAGTGATTGAAGTCAACGGCCTGACCAAAGCCTTTCGCACCTATAAAAAGCAGCCCGGATTTTCCGGCGCAATCAAAGGGCTTTTCCACCGTCAATACGATCAAACCCTCGCCGTCAACGAAGTCAGCTTCAAAATTGAACCCGGTGAACTCGTCGGTTTTCTCGGCCCGAACGGCGCGGGCAAAACAACGACTTTGAAAATGCTCGCCGGTCTGCTTTATCCGACGAGCGGCTCGGCCAAAGTCCTCGGTTACACGCCGTGGGAACGCGACGACGGCTACCGCCGCCAGTTTGCGCTGGTACTCGGCCAGAAAAATCAATTGTGGTGGGATTTGCCCGCGCGCGAATCGCTGGAGTTGAACGCGAAAATTTACGGCATTCCAAAAGACCGCTTCGAGCAGACCGTCGGTGAACTGACCGAACTGCTCGCCGTCAAAGACAAGCTCAACGTCAGTGTCCGCGAACTTTCGCTCGGCGAGCGCATGAAAATGGAACTCATCGCGTCGTTGCTGCACCAGCCGAAGGTTCTTTTTCTCGACGAACCGACCATCGGCCTTGACGTGACCTCGCAGAAGACCGTCCGCGATTTCATCCGCCGCCACAACGCCGCGCAGAAGACGACGATCCTGCTCACGAGCCATTACATGGCCGACATTCAGGCGTTGTGCGAGCGCGTCATCATCATTGACCACGGGAAAATCTTCTTCGACGGCAAGTTGAGCGAAATCGTTGACCGCTTCGCCGACTTCAAACTCGTCACGATTCAATGTGAAAAGGTGAACGAGCTTTCTGCTGAAAAATTGAATCAATATGGCGAAGTCACGGAAAAAACCGCCGGCGCAATCACATTCAAAGTCAAGCGCGACCGCGTCATTTCCGTCTGCAAATCGCTGCTCGACGATTTGCCCGTGACTGATATTGATATTCAGGAAGTGCCGATTGAGGATGTTATCCGTCAAATTTTTGCGCGCTAAATCAATCGCAGGGTACAGTCCGGCTCGACGCCCAATCGCGTGTTTCCTGAACTTTTTCGGCCATGACAACCGAAAGCGGACGGGTCTGCTGAATTTCCGCGAGCAAATTCTGTTGTGTCAACGTATGACTTTGCGCACGCGCCGTATATGTGGCGGACACGATGGCCTGCTCGATTTCCGAGCCGGAAAATCCTTTTGTCGCTTCAATAAGCGCGTCCAAATCGAATTGCGCCGGATCAAGCGAACGTTTGAACAAGTGAATCCGCAAAATGTCGCGGCGATTTTGCGGCGAAGGCAAATCCACAAAAAAGATTTCGTCAAAACGTCCTTTACGAACGAGTTCTGGCGGCAGGCGTACGATGTCATTTGCGGTAGCGACAACAAAGACCGGCTTTTTGCGCTCTGACATCCACGTCAGAAATGTTCCCAGCATACGACGTGACAAACCATCGTCGTCGTCCTGCACCGCGACTCCTTTTTCGATTTCGTCCATCCACAAAACGCACGGAGACATAACCTCGGCGGTTTCAAGCGCCTTGCGTAGATTGCGTTCGGTTTCGCCATAGTATTTGTTGTAAAGCACGCCGAAATCGAGACGCAACAACGGTACACCGAAAATCGCGGCGGTCGCCTTGGCCACGAGGCTTTTGCCGCAACCCTGAACGCCAAGCAACAGAACACCGCGCGGCGGATCGAGATTTATTTCGCCGCTGCCAAAGAAAAAATCCTTTCGCATTTCGAGCCACTGGCGAAGCCGTTGCATTCCGCCGATTTCAGAAAATTTCGTCGTCTCGTATTCAAACGACAGAACGCTGTCGCGTTCGAGCAATTCATATTTTGCGCGCATGACTTCTGGCATTTCCGATTCGGAAATCACGCCGTCGTCCTTGATGGCTTTGTAGGCGAGCCGTCGCGCGTCGGTCGCCGTCAGCCCGACGAGATTTCGCACGAGCAAATCAATCGCCTTGTTCGTCGTCTGCACATCGCGGCGACCGTGCTCCGCGCCCCATTCGCCCGCCGCGTCGTAAACGATAGTGCGCAGTTCGTCGGGCGAGGGCAGTGGCAGACGAAATCGCGCAGTGAACGGTTGAAGTTCCTCCGGAATTTTCAGCGCAAAGCCGACGAGCACGACCGTCGAATAATGCTTCGGATATGTTAACGCAATGTCTTTGAGATAACGCACATGAACCGCGTCCTGCAAATATGGATGAAAATCCAGCAGCACAAAGAGGCTGTTGTTCGAGGAGCTTTTGATATAATTCAAAACTTCCTGCGACTTTGTCACCGATTGTGGCGGTTGATCGTTCGGGTCAAACGCGCGCAAACCTTCCGTGACCGTCCAGCGAAACGCGTTGAGTTGAAATTTTTTTGCGATTTCCCGAACCATGCGGACGATTTGCGGCTCTTCGTTGCTTTCCATCGCGATGAGCGGCGTGCGTGAACGGACAATCGCCTCCAAATCGCGAAGCGGACTTTCCGTGAGCGGCATATTCGTTGAGACCGATGTTGCCGATGGCAAATTCATTTCAAAGTTTCATAAGCCTCGCGGAAACACGGTTCGGTTCAAGGAAAAAATCTGGAATCGTCCAATTAAAATGGTTAAAAAGCCGTATGGACGCATTTCTTCAAGCTGCACTTGACGAAGCCATGCTCGGTTTGGCCGAAGGCGGGATTCCTATCGGCTCGGTTTTGGTTTGCGACGGAAAAATCATCGGGCGCGGACACAACCAGCGCGTACAGCACGGCAGCGTGATTCATCACGCGGAAATGAATTGCCTCGAAAATGCCGGACGGCTCACGGCCAAAGTTTATTCGCGCTGCGTTTTGTATTCCACGCTTTCGCCGTGCCCGATGTGCAGCGGTGCGGCGTTACTTTACAAAATTCCGCGCATCGTCGTCGGGGAAAACAAAACGTTTCAAGGGCCGGAGGAATACGTCCGCTCGAAAGGTGTGACCGTGAAAGTGCTGCAAGACCCGGCGTGCATCCAGCTCATGCGTGATTTCATCAAAGCGAAGCCGAAGCTTTGGAATGAAGATATTGGCATATAATCAGCGGCAAAAATTATAATTGGTTCGCCGAAAATGTTTGTTAATCTGCGCCCATGAAATCCCAAACCGTTGCCAAATTGATCGGCGTTGCCATCCTTATCTTTGTCATTGTCATTGTCGCGTCCACGAGCAGTTACGTTGTCCAGCCAGGTTTTCGCGGCGTGGAAGTCACGCTTGGAAAAGTGTCACCCGTCTTCAAACCACAAGGCTTCGGATACAAAACCCCGTTCATCACGACGATTGTGCCGGTGCCAATCCGCCAGCAAACCCGCGAAGTCCAGGCGGCCTGCTATTCTTCGGATTTGCAACAGGTGAACATGGACTTGCAAGTGCTGTATCGCGTGCCGGAAGCGTCCGTCGTGCAAATTTATCAGGGTTATGCCGGAGATCCATTCGACAGCTTGATCGCGCCGCGCGTGCAAGAAGCGTTGAAGGAAGTGACGGCCTTGGAAAGCGCCGAACAGATTGTCAAAAATCGCGAAGAGATCAAAGACAAGGCGCTGGCTGGAGCGCGGCAAAAAGTGGGTTCAATTTTAGTAGTGGATGACGTGGTCATTCAAAACATTGACCTTTCAAAAGAATTGGAAACCGCCATCGAAGCCAAGATGGTGCAGGAACAGGAAGCCGCGAAGGCGAAATTCACCCAGCAGAAAGCCCAGATTGAAGCGGACACAGTTGTCATCAAGGCCAAAGGCGACGCCGAATCAATCCGGATTCGCGGCGAAGCGCTCAAGGAGACTCCGGCGTTCATTGATTTGCAGATTGTTGAAAAATGGGATGGCAAGGCACCGATGGTTTATGGCGGCGGCACCGGCGGCGTGAATATGCTTTTGCCGCTGGCTGATTTGCAAAAACAGCGCGCCGAATCTCCACCGTCAAATCCCAATCCATGAACCCGCGCTGGATTGCCTTTTTCAAAATCGTCGTCCTGCTGATCGTGATGGCGGTTTTGATTTTGCTTTTTCCGCCCGCGCATGAATTCGCAGCAATGGCTGGCCGCGACTTGCTTTATTTTTGGTGGTTGGTCTTGCTCGTAGCCCTCGCCATTTGGCTGATTTGGGGACTCGGCTCGAAGAAAAAATAATTCACGCCGCTTCCGCGTCCTGCTTCCGGCGCACAATCGGTTTGCTTTCGCCGCGCACAACTGCCGCCGTGATTTTGACGTGCACGATGTTGCCGCTTTCCGGCGCATCGAACATCACATCCAGCATCAGCCGCTCGATCAGCCCGCGCAACGCACGCGCGCCCGTGCCTTTGCGCAACGCCTGCGCGGCGAGTTCGCGCAACGCGTCGGGCGTGAATTCCAGTTCCACACCCTCCATCGCCATCAGCTTGGCATATTGTTTCGTCAGTGCATTCTTCGGATCGGTCAAAATGGAAACCAATTGTTCCTCGGTCAATTCCGCGAGCGTCGTCACGACGGGCAATCGTCCGACAAATTCGGGAATGAAACCGAAGTTGAGCAAATCCTCCGGTTCGGAATGTTGAAGAACTTCCGCGCGCCCCGCTGAAATATTTTTTTGCGCCTCGCCAATCGCGCCGAAACCCATCACGTGCCGACCCAGCCGACGATGAATAACTTTTTCCAAACCGACGAATGCGCCGCCGCAAATGAACAAAATGTCCGACGTGTCCACGCGAATGTATTCCTGCTGCGGATGTTTGCGACCGCCCTGCGGCGGAACATTGCAAACCGTGCCTTCAAGGATTTTCAACAACGCCTGCTGCACGCCTTCGCCACTCACGTCACGCGTGATGGACGGCCCGTCGGCCTTGCGCGCGATTTTGTCGATCTCGTCGATGTAAACGATGCCGCGTTGCGCGCGCTTCACGTCGTAATCAGCGTTTTGGAGCAGGCGCAAAACGATGTTTTCAACGTCCTCGCCGACGTAGCCGGCCTCGGTCAATGTCGTCGCGTCAGCGATCGCGAACGGAACGTCCAGAATTTTCGCCAGCGTGCGCGCGAGCAAGGTTTTTCCAGAACCGGTCGGGCCGATCATCAAAATGTTGCTCTTCTCGATTTCAACGTCGGCATGTTTCGGGGCAGGAAGTTTCGGTGCCTCGTCATTTTCCGGCACGGCTTCGGGCTGGATGCGCTTGTAATGATTGTGAACGGCGACGGCCAGAGTTTTTTTCGCGTGTTCCTGCCCGACGCAATACAGATCCAGTTGCCGTTTGATTTCCGCGGGTTTCGGGATGGAAAATTTCGGCTGCTTCTTCTGGTTCTGAACCTGCAGCTCGCGGTCGAGAACGTTTTTGCAAAGGATGATGCAATTATCGCAGATATAAACGCCCGGCCCGGCGATAAGCTTGCGCACTTCCGCGTGCGACTTGCCGCAGAAACTGCACATCGTAAGATTGTTTGGGCGGGCCATTTTTAAATTTCGTTTACGGTATCACCGACGTTTTTTCCATTCCACCGGGGATTTCCTTTCGCGATTGGACGACGTGATCCACCAGTCCGTATTTTTTCGCTTCCTCGGACGACATGAAATTGTCGCGGTCGGTGTCCTTGCCGATGCTGTCAACGGATTTGCCAGTGTGTTTCGCCAGAATTTCATTGAGGCGATCTTTGAGCCGCAAAATTTCCTTCGCCTGGATGCTGATGTCCGTCGCCTGACCCTGCACGCCGCCCCACGGTTGATGGATCATGATGCGCGCATTCGGCAACGCGTAACGCTTGCCCTTCGTGCCCGCGCAAAGCAGCACCGCGCCCATGCTCGCCGCCTGCCCGACGCAGTAGGTGTTCACGTCGCAGGTGAGATATTGCATCGTGTCGTAAATCGCCAGACCCGCCGTGACGCTGCCGCCGGGCGAATTGATGTAAAGATGGATGTCTTTTTTTGGATCGCTCATCTGCAGAAACAAAAGCTGCGCGATGACGATGTTGGAAACCATGTCGTCCACCGGCGTGCCGATAAAAAGGATGCGGTCAACTAGCAGCCGCGAATAAATATCCCAACTGCGTTCACCGCGACCCGTCTGCTCAACCACGATTGGAACCAGAAAATTGTTTGCGTCGTTCATGGGAACATAACTACTCCATTTTTGGCGCAAGTAAAGTCAACTCGGCGGCGTGGCGATAAATAATTTCCAAATCAAACGGAACGCGCTCGCGAAATCCTGCGGCTTTTCGTCCACCCACTTCGTCACCGCGTCCGGCGCGAACCAATCGCCCGTCTCGATTTCATCAGGATGCAAGACGAAAGGCCCTTCGCTTTCGCAGCGGTAAATCCAGCAGAATTCCCAACCCGTCTCCTTGCACGCATCAACCTTGAACAGCTGCTGCGGCGGTTGCGACAGGCGCAGCCCGATCTCCTCGCGCACCTCGCGCACCGCGCACGCGTCGTAATCCTCGCCGCTGTCCAGATGGCCGGACGCCGACGAATCCCATTTGCCGGCGGCGATGTCCTTTTTCATCGAACGCTTCTGGAGAAACACCTCGCCGCGCGCATTGAACACCAGCACATGCACCGCGCGATGCCACAACCCGCGCGCATGAACCTCGCGTCGCGTGTTCTGCCCGACCACCTCGTCGCGCTCATTGACGATGTCAAAAATTTCTTCGGTCATTGACTTAATCCCCGTTTAATTTTGGCATCCAGCATTGACTGTATTACTGGATCAATACTCGCTGGTGCGTTTAACGGGCTTAAGCTTACAGATGTTGAAGGACTAGCGATTTCGGATTTTGCCAAATTAAGTAATGGAATCAGTGTTCTCCGATAAGTTGATGGTAATGGCGCGTCATCACCAAAATCTTTCGCCATTTCATGAACCAATTTTTGCATTCCGGCTTCATCGCATCTAATCGCATTGAGCAATGTTATTGGCCCTTTCAAGCTGTTTGCCAAAGCGCCTTTCGCCAACAAAGGCGTAAGTTGTTTGTCTGTTGCCCAGCGTGCTCCAATTTCAATAAGCACCCAAGGAGCTCTTACGCTTGTTGGAGTAATCAACGCGAGAAAACATTTAGCCTCCACAATTTCGGCGCGTAATTCGCTTTCTGTTCGTGCCCCACCCCGCAGGCTATACAAAGGAACACTTGTGCAACGGATACGCTCAGGTTTCAACGAAAGAGCTTCGCGTAAAAAATTGCCAAGAACTTCCGCTAGTTTTGCGTCTTGACTGCTATGGCTGATGAAAACGTCTATCATAATGACTTAGTTTAAATCTTCTTTGTCTCGCTTAAAAGTTTTTCCGTCAGCGCCACGAATTGTTCCAAGCTCAATTTCTCCGCGCGCTCTTGCGGCGAGATTTTTAATCCGGCAAAGGCGGCCGCCAGTTTGTCCACCGCCCAATCCTGTTTCAGCAATTTCAGCATCATCTTGCGCCGTTGCGAGAAGCCGCGCTTGACGATTTTTACAAAAGTGGCGCGGAGATTTTCCGGCAGCAGCGGCGTCGCTCGGCGCACCAGGCACACGCACGCGGAGTCCACATCGGGCGACGGGAAAAAACATTCCGGCGGAATCTTGAACCAGTCGCGCGGCTCGTAATCGAGCTGGACGAGCAGCGTCAGCACGCCGTAATCGTCATCGTCCGCCTGCGCCATCAGCCGCTGCGCGACTTCGAGTTGCAGCGTCGTCACCATGCGCTCCGGCCGCCGGGGCGATTGCGCCAGCTCCACCAAGATCGGCGAGGCGACGGAATACGGCAGGTTCGCGACGAGCTTCCAATCGCTCCAGTCGCGCGGCTCGCGCCGCAAAAATTCCAGCGCGTCGTCGTGGAGTAGGTTTAGATTTTTCGCTGAAGCAAATTGTTCGTGCAAAACTTCCACGAGCCGACGATCCATCTCAATCGCCAGAACTTCACCAGCCTTTTCCAAAAGCAATTCCGTCAACGGCCCAAGTCCCGGCCCGATCTCCAAAACTTTGTCGGCTTTCGATAATTCCGCCGCCTCGACAATTTTTTGCAATTGGTTCGCGTCGTGAAGAAAATTCTGGCCGAGCGATTTCGTGAGCTGGATGTCGCGCCGCGTCAAGACCTCGCGCATTTCCGACAGCTTCACTTCAAAACCTCCGCGAGCGTTTTGACGGCTTTGGTGAGTTGCGCCTTGGTGATGGTCAACGGCGGTGTGAAGCTGACGACGTTTCCAAATTCGCCTTCAGGCAACATGATGTAGCCGCGTCGCAACATGGCTTTGATCGCCTGCATCGCCGCATCAGTGGCAGGTTTGCCGTCGAGCAATCGCAATTCCACGCCGACCATCAAGCCGAGTCCGCGAATGTTGACTTGAAATTTTGAACCGGAAATTTTCGATTGCAATTCGCCCAGCAAAAATTCTCCAAGTTCTGCGCTACGTTCCGGCAATTTCAACTTTCCGATTTCTTTGATTTGTGCGAGTGCCATCGCGCAACCAACGGGATGACCCAGAAACGTGCTGGTATGAATTGCCTCGCCCCGCGACGGCGGCCATGCAGCATCCATCAAATCGGCGCGGCCAACACAGGCGGAAAGCGGGAAGCCGCCGGTGAGCGCCTTGCCGAGACAAATCAAATCGGGAACGACGCTGGAGTGTTCGCAAGCAAACCATTTTCCGGTGCGGCCAAAGCCGGTGTAAATTTCGTCAAGGATCAAAAGTGCACCATGTTCGTCGCAAAGTTTTCGCAGCAATGGCAAAAATTCTGGCGACGGAACATTACAGCCGCCGCGCGCTTGGATTGGTTCGACCAAAATCGCGCCAACACGTTCGCGACGGAAAAAATTTCGGATTTGAAATTCAACCGTGGCAAGATCGGAAGTTTTTGTCGGAAACAAAACGAAATGTCCGAATTCACGAAGCTGCAACTGGAACGGGCTGCGGAAAAAGTCGCGTTGCGTCACGTTGAGCGCGCCGTAGCCAAGTCCGTGATACGCGCCGTTGAAAGCGATGACGCCGCGTTTTCCCGTGGCGGCCATCGAGGTCTTGAGCGCGGATTCGACGGCTTCAAAACCGGAGTTGGAGAAAATTACTTTGCCGGATTTTTTGCCCCAGCTCTCGAAAGTAATGCGGCTCAATTCGCGCGCGAGCTCGGCTTTGCGCGCGGGCGGATGCACGTCTCCCATCGCATGGAGCAATCGCGCCATTTGTTTTTGTCCGGCCTTGACGACGTTCGCGTTCGCGTGACCGGCGGCGGCAACGCCGAAAGCGCCCGTCAGATCCAAATACTTTTTCCAATCGGCATCCCAAACGAAAACGTCCTTGGCACGTTCCCAAACAATCGGCCACGAACCATCCGGCTCCATGAACAGGACGTTCCGCGATTCGTAAGTGCGCAGCAGGTCGAGAACTTGTTTCGTCTTCATGCAATCAAACGCCGCGCTGTTCCGGCGGCCAGATGATTTTGTGGAGTTGCGCCTGGAAACGCACGGGCAAAGCATCGGCGATTATTTTTTCCGCCAGGTCGCGTCGTGAAATCGGGGTCTGGTCGGCCGGAACCGGCTTCAGCGATTTTTGTTGTTGTTCGGGGCGTAATGGATGAACCCATGACATGAGCAGCGGACAAATCGGATCCAATTTGTGCACGGCGATTTGTTGTTTCGCCCATTCGTAATCTTCGACCGTAGCGATGACGAATTTGATTTCGTCGGTAGATTTCAAATGCGCGATGTTGGAAAATAAATTTCGTTCCACTTCGCCGCTGCTCGGGCATTTCAAATCCATGATGCGGCGAACGCGCGGATCAATTTTTGAAATGTCATGCGCGCCGCTGGTCTCGATCAAAACCGTGAAGCCGTCGTCGCAAAGTGATTTCATCAGCGGCAGGGAATTTTTCTGGAGCAACGGTTCGCCGCCGGTGAGTTCGACGAGCGGGAGTTTTGAATTTTTGATTTTTAATTTTGAATTGGAAAACGGCGCGGCCAGTTCACGAACTTTTTCCAAAATTTCCGCGAGCGTTTTTTTTTTGCCTTCGGTAAAAGCATAGGCCGTGTCACAATACGAGCAGCGCAGATCGCACGCGGTGAGCCGGATGAAAATGCACGGCAATCCGGCGAAAGTGCTTTCGCCCTGTAAACTCAAATAGATTTCGTTGACCACCAGCGTGCCGGACATCGCGTTAAGTCTAACGTCCACAACGAAAATGGAAATCTTTGAGATTACATAAAACGCATCCTGCATCGCTCAACCCGATTTCAAAGAGATTTTTGTCAGCATCTTTTACAAATTACATTTTTTGTTTTAACGTTTGTTTAAAAGGCGATTATGAATGCTTTAGGTTTTGAAGAAAAATTGTGTCGGAATTCTTTCCAGTATCGCAAGTTTACCGAAAAATGAGACGGGAAAAAAATTTGAAACAAATAATTGAATTCAAACGATTTAAATACAATTTGTTTCCAGATAAATTTTCTGGCATGTGTCTGGCTTAAGGCCTTGTTATGAAGAAATTAGTTACATTCAGCATAGTGGTGACGGTATTTGCAGCCCTAACCGGAACTGTTCAAGCATGTGAAATAGATCAGGTTCCTGATGCCGGCACAACGTCGTCCTTGATGGGCATCGCGTTGGCAGGTCTCGCGATTGTCAGACGTTTCATCCGCTAAAAAAGCCAGATTAAAAATCCAATATTATGAAAAAAATAATTACTTCGATCATGGTGGTCACCGTTTTTGCTGCCTTAACCGGAGTGGCTCAAACAACTCCAGTGACAAATAATGTTCCTGATGCCGGCACGACGTCTGCATTGATGGGCATCGCTCTGGCTGGTCTGGCAGTTGTCAGGCGTTTTGTTCGTTAAACCTAAATTCAAAAATCAACCGAATATGAAAAAAATAATTACTTCAATTATGGCGGTCACCGTTTTTGCTGCCCTGACTGGATCAGCTCAAGCAATAACGATTGCTCCAGTTCCTGATGCCGGCACAACGTCTGCGTTAATGGGAATTGCTCTGGCAGGTCTCGCGATTGTCAGGCGTTTCGTTCGCTAAATAAACTTTGGGTTCAAAAATCAACCGATATGAAAAGAATACTTACTTCGATCATGCTGGTTACCGTTTTCATTGCCCTGACTGGAGTAGTTCAAGCTGGTCAGGTGTTAACCAATCAAGTTCCTGATGCTGGCACAACGTCCGCCCTTATGGGGATCGCCTTGGCTGGTTTGGCGCTTGTCAGACGGTTCATTCGCTAACATTTAAGACGTAAAAGAGCCGACCGTGCTGAAGATTTTGTCTTCAGCACGGTTTTGGTTTTTCAGTCACAAAATTTTAATCATTTCATACACCGAGCATCTTGAAAAAGTAATCGCGGAACTGGAAAAAGCCGACATAGCACTACCGCTTTTCACTAGATTGGAATATCTTTTGCTGTAAACCCATGCAATCAAAGTCATGAAAAGCTTGTCCAAGCAAAGAACCGTCCTTGCCTTGTTTTTCACCGCATTTTTCTGCGCATCGGTTGGAGCATCGAATCTTGACACCATCGGAGTCACGTTGTTACGGACAGTAACAACGAATTTGAATGGTCAGGGCATTCGCGTGGGACAGGCGGAGGCGGGCGACCCGCTACCGTACTGGGAAGTCGATCCGACCAACATATCGGTGGAACAGCCAATTAATCTTTTCACTTATATCGAAGGCACGTCACCTTATTTCTCTGTCAGTGTCGCGAACACTTATACAAATTCGCTTGGCGAGGATTCAACGCACTCGGACAATGTCGCTGGAAATTTTTATGGAACACCCGGAGGCGTGGCCACCAATGTCGCGCACGTTGACAACTACGAAGCGGACACGTTCATCAATTACTACATCAACCAACAACATTCGATCTCCGACCGCGTGGTCAACCAGAGTTTCACTTACGGCTCGTACGATACCAATGTGGACCAGATTTACGACAATTACGCAGCGAACAACGGCGTGCTGTTTGTCACGGGTGCGGGCTTCAATGGCCAGCCCGTTTATTCGCCCGCGACTTGTTACAACGGCATCGGCGTCGGCGTTGCCGGAATAAATAATTCACCTTACGGCCCGACGCCCGATGGGCGGAGCAAACCCGACATCATAGCCCCCGGCACGCCCGATGTCGTCACGAGCTACACCACGCCGCAGGTCGCGGGCGGAGCGGTGCTGTTGATGCAGGCGGGAACGCGCGGCGATGGGGGCGGCGACACAAATTCCGTCACGGACATCCGCACGGTGAAAGCATTGTTGCTCAATGGCGCAATCAAGCCTATCGGCTGGACGAATTCACCTTCCGCCCCGTTGGATACGCAGTTCGGCGCAGGCATGCTGAACATTTTTAATTCCTACGAACAGCTTGCGGGTGGAAAGCGAAGTTATGTCGTTTCAACCAGCGTTCTTACCAACAGCGCGCATCCACCGACGGGTGACACCGGAACTGTCGGCGTGTTGAGCGGCTGGGATTTCAACACCAATTCTAGCGGAACAAATTTTGACGGCGTGAAACATTATTATTTCAATGTCACAAACAATTTGAACAACGCCCCATTCACCGCGACAGCCACGCTCGTCTGGAATCGTCATAAAAATAAAACCGGCATCAACAATCTCGATCTATTCTTGTACGGCACGCTTTCCAGCAACCTCGTCGCGTGCAGCACCAGTCTCGTTGACAACGTCGAACACATCTTCATGCCGCAATTGCCGCACGGACGTTACGACTTGCAGGTTTGGAAAGCCGGCGGAAATTTTGTCACCAGTAACGAAACCTACGCGCTCGCCTTTGAATTTTCCTCCCAGTCGCTCAATGTGACAGGATCGGGGACGAACATCGCCTTGTCCTGGCCGGCTTATCCCGCCGGTTTCGTTGTCGAATCCACCACAAACCTCGCGCCGGCTTCGTGGAGTACGAACGGTATTCCGGCATCCATTGTGACGAACAATCAAAATTACATTTTCCTGAACACGACCAACGCAGACCAGTTTTTCCGGCTGCGCGAGCCGAATTTTTGAAACGGGCGGTCAAACATTTTCCGCAACCGGGTTGCATGAACTGCTTTTATGAACGAAGCTGGCGGCTAAATTTATGAAAGACACGTTAAAAGGAAAAGTGGCGCTGGTCACCGGCGCGTCGCGCGGGATCGGGCGCGCGATTGCGGAACGTCTTGCAAAAGCCGGCGCGTCGGTCGCCGTCAATTACGCCAGCAACGCCGGCGAAGCGCAAAAAGTCGTGGCGCAAATCAAATCGGCGGGCGGCGATGCTTTCGCAATTCAGGCCGACGTCGGTCGCGTGGCGGAAATTGTCCGGCTGTTTGACGAAACGATCTCCCGTTTCGGCAAGCTGGACATTCTGGTCAACAACGCCGGCATCATGCCGCAAAATCCCGTTGCCGCCGTGACAGAAGCGGAATTCGACAAAATTTTTGCCGTGAACGTGAAGGGCACTTTTTTCGCGTGCCAACAGGCCGCAACGCGTTTGGCTAACGGCGGACGCATCATCAATCTGTCCAGTTCGACCACGGCGCGATTCATGCCGACCTACGGAGCTTATGTCGCCACCAAAGGCGCGGTGGAACAGCTCACGCGCTCGCTCGCAAAAGAATTGGGACCGCGCGGCATCACCATCAACGCCGTTTCGCCCGGTCCGACGGACACGGGATTGTTCAAGGCCGGCAAGACGGCGGAACAGATTGATTTTTTCGCAAAGCAATCCGCCTTTGGCCGGCTCGGCCAGCCGGATGAAATCGCCGAAGTGGTCGCGTTTCTGGCGAGCGACGCAGCAAACTGGATTAGCGGACAGAACATTCGCGCCAACGGCGGACTTGCGTAATCGAATCAAATCACGCGCGGCGAAATTACGCTTTCCAGAAATGATTCAACGAAAAATGTTTCCCGATTTTGTAACTTCCGGAAATGGCGCGCGTGACAAATTTTTTCCCGATTTCAACCGATTGCGGCAAATCGTTTCCGAGCGCGAGCGCGGCGCAAATCGCCGCTGAATAAGCGCAACCCGTTCCGTGCGTCGAAACATTTTTGATGAACGGCGCAATCAAGAGTGATTCCGTTTTGCCGTCGAAAAAAACATCCACGGCTTCGCGCGCATTTTTCAAGTGGCCGCCCTTCAACAAGACGGCACAGCCGAAACGCGAATGAATTTTTTGCGCCGCTTCGCGCATCGCCTCAACGGAAGAAATTTTTTGCCCGCTCAAAATTTCCGCTTCGTCCAGATTCGGTGTGACGAGTGCCGCTAGCGGCAAAAGCCCTTCTTTGAGAATTTTCATCGCCTTTGGTTCGAGCAATGTTGCGCCGCTGGTCGAAACCATCACTGGATCAACAACAAGCGGACATTTCCTTTTTTTGAAAAATTTCGCGACGACGGAAACATTTTCCGCGGAAAACAGCATTCCTGTTTTCACCGTCGCCGGTTTCAGTTCTTCAAATACGGCTTCGATTTGTTGCCGCAACATTTTTGTCGAGCATGCTTCGACACCAAGAACCCGTTTTGGATTTTGCGCAGTCAAACACGCAATCGCACTTGTCCCGTGGACGCCGAGTGCGGCGAACGTTTTCAAATCAGCTTGAATGCCAGCGCCGCCGCCGCTGTCCGAGCCAGCGATAGTCAACGCAACAGGCATTCGTTTCCGTTTCGACATGGAGAAATTCTAGCGAAGCAAAGCACAACTTGAAACTTGGAACTTGCGACGGCATCTTTGGCGCATGGACAAAGACAAAGTCGCGGAAATTCTCGTCGAGATCGGAACGCTGCTTGAGCTGAAAGGTGAAAATCCATTCAAGACGCGCGCTTATGCGAATGCGGCGCGGACGATTGAAAGCCTGAACGAGCCGCTCGCAAAACTCGTCGCCGAAAAGCGGCTCGGCGAAATCAAGGGCATCGGCGAGGCGCTCGAACAAAAAATCACCGAACTGGTCGAGACGGGAAAATTGAAATATTACGAGGAATTGAAGGCTTCGATTCCGCCGGGTTTGATCGAAATGCTGGAAATTCCGGGACTTGGTCCGAAAAAAATCCAGGCCTTGAACAAAAAGCTCGGCGTGGATTCAATCGCCAGACTCGAAGCGGCCTGCAAAAAAGGCAAAGTGGCGGGACTCGACGGTTTTGGAGAAAAGACACAAACGAACATTTTAGAGGGCATTGAGCGCAGGCGCACTTACGCGAGCAAACATTTGTTGAGCGACGCGCTGTATGCCGCCGAACCGTTGCTGGAAAAATTGCGCGGCCATCCCGATGTGATTCGTTGCGGCGCGGCGGGCAGTTTGCGCCGCTTCAAGGAAGTCATCGGCGACATTGATTTGCTGGCGTCGTCAAAAAAACCGGCCGCCGTGATTGAATTTTTCACTTCACAGCCGGGCATCATCAAGATCACGGCCAAAGGCGAAACGAAGGCCAGCGTGATTTTAGAAGGCGGCATTCAGTCCGATTTACGCGTCGTCAGCGACAAGGAATTTCCGTTTGCGCGCATGTATTTCACCGGTGGCAAGGAACATAACATCGTGATGCGGCAACGTGCGATTCAGCGCGGCTTGCGGCTCAATGAATACGGTTTGTTCAAATCAAAAGAAGAGACGCGCGATCCAAAACTGCTCGTGCCGTGCAAATCGGAAGAGGAAATTTTTGCGAAGCTGGATTTGCCTTACATCGAGCCGGAATTGCGCGAAGATCATGGTGAGTTTGTCGCGGCCGAAAAAAATGATTTGCCGAAATTAATCGAGTGGACGGATTTGAAAGGCTCGCTGCACAATCATTCGACCTGGAGCGACGGGCACAACACGCTTGAAGAAATCGCGGATTACATGGAGAATCTCGGACTTGAATATTGGGCGATCACCGATCATTCGAAATCGTCTTTTCAGGCGAACGGGCTCGATTCAAAACGGCTGCGCGAACAAATCAAGGAAATCAAAAAAATCAACGAGCGATTGGCAAAACGCAGAAGTGATTTCCGGCTGCTGACGGGAACGGAAGTGGATATTCTTAAGGATCGGCTAGATTTCGACGACGAGCTGTTGGCCGAATTGGATGTGGTCGTCGCGAGTTTGCATGTTCCGGCAAACAACGAAGCGGAGAACACAAAACGATTGATTCGCGCGGCGCAAAATCCGTTTGTTCACATCATCGCGCACATGACCGGACGGCTTTTATTGGAACGTGAACCGTACCCGATGAACGTGGAAGCCGTCATTGACGCTTGCGCGGAGACGGGCACGTGGATTGAGCTGAACTGCAATCCGCATCGGTTTGATCTGGACTGGCGTTACTGGCCTTATGCAAAAGGCAAGGGCGTGAAATGCGTCATCAATCCCGATGCGCATCGCAACGAACACGCTGCGTTCCTGCGATTGGGTGCGGGAATGGCACGCAAAGGCTGGCTGGAACAAAAGAAAGTTATTAACATTCTGACCTTGAAATCGCTGTTGAAAGAATTAGCGTAAGGGTACAACGACAACATTCAGTTAATGAATAAGTTACACATGAAAATAAGTTGAAAATTATTTTGACTGTCAGAGGGGATTGTTGATAACTTTCCTCAATTAGTTGGTTGCACTTTTTTTGAATGTAAAGTCGTTTCGGCTGTCCAAAAGTCTGTCCAGAAGTTTTATGAAGAAATTTTTAGTCTCCGCAGGGCTTGTGTTGGCTGGAACAGCCAGTTTGCAGGCTGCTTATGTGCCCGACGCGGGTGCGGCGGGTACGGACACTTCCAAAATGTGGAGCATTGCCGGGACGTTGCGGGGATTCTACGACGATAACTATACCACCAGCGGTGATGCGCGTGGAAGTTATTCATTCGAAGTCTCACCGCAGATCAGCGTAAACATTCCGTTAACCCAAACAGAATTCGGGGCGCGTTACACCTATGCATTATATTATTATCAGGATCGGGAACAAACTGGACAGGATCCCATCGACCAGTCACACCAACTTGATTTGTGGTTGGATCACACGTTTACCGAACGCTGGCAGGCACGGGTTACGGACACGCTTGGCGTAGGACAGGAGCCTGAATTGCTTAATCCTCCTCCCTCCGGTGGGGGAGCTTCATTGCCGTTTCGCGTCAACGGCAACAACGTGGTCAACTCTGGAACGATTTCGCTGACCACGGATTGGACGCGGGAATTCAGCACGGTGATCGGATATCAAAATACTTTTTACGATTATGAGAATAGTGGTGCAAGCGTAATTGGATCGCAAGGGTTTGAGTCATTGACAGGTAATGGTGCGAGTCTCGCCGGCAGTCTCAATCGTCTTGAGCATCTGCTTCACATAGATTTCCAGTGGCATGCGACACCGACGACAACTTTTCTCGTGGGCTATCAATACGGACAGGTTAATTACACGGGGAATGAACCGATAGGTGTCTATAATTTTTTTACATTAAATCCCAGCGCCCCTCCTCCTTTTCTGGGGCATACCGTGACTTTTTATAGCAACAGTCGTAATAGTCGTTCGCATTTCGTGTATGTTGGAACTCAATCCAGCCTCACTCCCAATTTGAGTGTGGCCGCCAATGTCGGTGTTCAATACAACGACAATTACAATAATCCCATCCAGGAGACCACTTCGCTAAGTCCGTATGCTGTTGCATCGATGACTTATACTTATTTGCCCGGCTGTTACGCGCAAATCGGGGTTACTCATTCGATTAATGCGACCGATGTAATCGCTGTGAATCAGGCCAACGGCAGCATCACCGAAGATCAGGAAAGCACGGTGGTGTACGGCGATATCAATCATAAAATCACGGAAAAATTGTTTGCGACGCTTATCGCGAATTATCAGCTTTCATCCTTCGATGGCGGACAATACAGCAATGAGGCGGACAACGAATACAACCTCGGCGTGAATTTCAACTACGCCTTCACCCGTCATTTCTCCGGCGAGGTCGGATATAATTACGACAATCTCACTTCCGACATTCCGGGGCGTTCCTATTCCCGCAACCGTGTCTATGTGGGAGTCACGGCAACTTATTAATCAAAAGCCTTAATAGATGCCTTGAATATCAAAATGAGAGCCAAGTCTTGCACAGGCTCCGTTTATTTTTCCGCACATGGATGATCCAAAAAACCAGCAACCGCAGGAAACCAAACTGCATTTTCTTGATTACTGGCGCATCATTCGCATCCGCAAAGCGATTATCATCACCGTTTTTTTGATCACCGCCATCATCGCCACTGCGGTGACCTTTATCCTGCCGACCGCTTATTCCAGCACATCGCAAATCAAAATTGAGCCGGATACCAGCGCAGACATCGCGGGCATCGGCGGGCAGACGACCATTGCTCCACAGTATGATCCTTATTTTCTCCAGACCGAATTGGAAGTTCTCCAGGAGGCGACGGTTTTAGGCAAGGTAATTGACGCGTTGAATTTGAATGTCGTCTGGGCCAAAAAATACGGTGCGGATACGCTTAAAACGGCCGATACGGTCGAATTTTTGAAGCGCCAAATGAGTCTGAATTCCGTGCGCAACACAACCTTGATCGACATCACCGTTTACAGCGCGGACAAAAACGAGGCCGCCACTCTGGCCAATGAAATCGCCAAGGCTTATAATGTCTATCGACAGGAACGACGCAAGCAACTCACTCTTGGCGGAATCAAGGTTTTGGAGGAACAATATGACTCTGAAGAGGAACAAATCCAAGCGATCCGGGCGAATGTCGACCGATTGCGAAAGGAACTGGCTATTGCCGACGTCGATCCCAACTCCTTCATCCCCACGCCCACGCTGACGCAAGAACAGTTGGCTGAATTCCATAACATGATGATGGAAGGCCAGACGCGCTACATGAAATTGAATGAACAATTGATTCAATTGAAAGCGTTGAGCATTGAAAAATTGAGGGACGTTCTGCCAACCGTCTCCCAGGATGGAGCCCTGTCCGGATTGCTGGACAAATTGCACGAGGCCCAGCAGCGGTTTGTCACCATGACCAACGATTATTCGCTGGCGAATCCCGATGTCATCCGAGTCCAGTCCTTGATCAACGAGTTGAATCAGCAGATTGACGACCGCGTCAATGGCATCATGATCGGGCTGGAAAATAATTTAAACACTGAGAAGGCCGCGCTCGACACGCTAAACACCGAGGTGGAATCATCCACACAAAAAGATCAGGAAGAAGCCGTTCGCGGACAGCCCTATTGGGAGGAAAAACGAAAATTGGCGAACATGATTGATTTCCACAAATTGCTCGCTACGAAAATCGAACAGGAGAAAATCGATCTGGCCATCCCAAAAACTTCCGCGGTTGAGATCACCAAAATCGCCGAACCCGGCAAAGACCCTGTCCGGCCGAACAAGACTCTCAATATCACCCTCGGTCTGGTTTTCGGATTGATCATGGGCATCGGCCTCGCGTTCTTCATTGAATATCTCGACACCAGCGTCAAAACCATTGACGACGTGGAGCGCGCATTCCAGGCGCCGGTGCTCGGCGTCATCCCGCAGAACGTCGGCTATCTGATAGACGAAGGCCCGGAAAGTCGCTACGCCGAAGCCTATCGCGTGTTGCGCACCAACATTCTTTTCTCGCGCAAGGATGACAAGCTTACCACTATCGTCGTCGTCAGCGCAGGTGCGGGTGAAGGTAAATCCACCACCACAGTCAACCTCGCCACTGTCTTTGCACAGGCCGGCCAGCGCGTATTGATTGTGGACTCGGACTTGCGCCGTCCCACGCTCCATAAACTGCTGCACGTCAGTAATGACCTTGGCCTGACCAATTACCTGCTCAATCAAAACACATTGGCGGAAGTCATCCAGAACACCGGCGTGCCGATGCTTCATTTCATGGCCAGCGGCAAACTGCCCAGCAGTTCCATGAGCATCTTGAATTCGGCACAGATGAAGGACATGGTCGCCGAATTGAAGCAACGTTATGATTTTGTGTTTTTCGATTCGCCGCCAATCCTCGGCGTGAGTGACGCCTCCATTCTGGCCAGCGAAATGGACATGGTCATCCAGGTCATCCAATACCGCCGTTATCCGCAGCCGATGAACATCCGAGCCAAGCAAGTCATCGAAAAAGTCGGCGGCATGTTCATCGGCATCGTGCTAAACAACATCAACATGTCGCAGGACGAAAGTTATTATTATTACAGCGGCTACTACCACGATTATTATCACTCCGGCAATGTCAAAGAGCAGGAAGCGGCCGCGCCCAAAGATTCCGACGACGACGATAACACCGGAATCAAACAAAAGTATTGATTCCAGCCCGGATTTCACGACGATTACCGCACATGAAATTATTTGTTAGCGGCTTTTTTGCCTGCAGCCTGCTGTTTTTAAGTCTGGTTCTCACCGGTTGCGGCTCGCCATCCAATGAGCCTTATTTTTCCGACAATCCCGGCTCGCCGGCAAGGGCCGGTTCATCTTCCGGTGGTCAGCCCCTGGCAGATGTCGCGCGTTTTCATATCGGTGAAACCGTTGGCATAAGCTTTTCGGGCGCGGCAGACCCGATCGAACCGCACGAGGAAATAATCAAAGAAGACGGTAATATCACTTTGCCCTACATCGGGGCGGTCCATGCCGCCGGCAAAACCGCAGGGGAACTACAGAATGAAATTCACGACCTTTATGTTCCAAAATACTACGTTCGCCTCACTGTCACTGTAAAACCCGGTGACCTTGTTTATTACGTCCGAGGCGAAGTGAAAGGTCCGGGACGACAACTTTACGTCGGCGAAACCACAGTCAGTAAGGCCATCACCTCCGCCGGAGACTTTACTGATTATGCCAATCATAAGAACGTTCTCCTCATCCGTGCAAATGGCGGGCAAATCAAAGTGAACGTGGACAAGGCACTCGCTGGTAAAGCCGTCGATCCAGCCGTCCATCCGGGCGACCAGATTGAAGTTAAAAGATCAATCTGGTGATGATCCAACTCAACATACTTTCTGGAAAAAAGGCGGGCGATCAAACGATTGTCCGCCGGTTTCCTTTCAGCATCGGACGCGGCGTTGAAAATGATTTGCAACTGGACGAAAGCGGTGTCTGGGATCGCCATCTTACCTTGGAATTTCAAAAAAATACCGGCTTCAATCTTTCGACATCATCAAGCGCCCTGGTCGCCATCAATGGCGATCCGGTTCAAACCGCATTTTTGCATAACGGCGACATCATCACCGCCGGTTCCGTGAAATTCCAGTTCTGGCTTGCCTCCGCGCGTCAATACGGCCTGCGCGCACGGGAATCATTTCTGTGGGCGCTTATCGCACTTGTCACTGCGGGCCAACTCGCGCTCGTTTATTGGCTCATCCGCTGAATTAAAAAGACGCCGCGGAGGATTTAACGGACTTCCGAAAATCTTTTAATGCCGGAAATGCCGCGTACCGGTGAACGCCATCGCCATTCCGCGTTCATCCGCCGCCGCGATGACTTCCGCGTCCTTCACCGAACCGCCCGGTTGGATTGCCGCCGTCGCGCCCGCTTCCGCCGCCGCGATCAACCCGTCGGGAAACGGAAAAAACGCGTCGCTGCAAATCACGCTGCCTTTGAGCGACAATTTCGCCTCGCCCGCCTTCCAGACCGCGATGCGGCTTGAGTCCACACGGCTCATCTGTCCCGCGCCGATTCCCAAAGTCCTGTCCGCGCCCGCATAAACAATCGCGTTTGACTTGACGTGCTTCACCACGCGCCAGCCAAATAACATCGCGCGCATTTCTTGATCGGTTGGCCATCGTTTCGTAACGATTTTCAAATTTTCCGTTGTGGTGGTTTTCAAATCCTGCTGTTGGAGCAGAAATGAATCCGCTCCAACACTGCGCAAATCCCACCGCTTACTATTGCTGGATGACTTTAATATTTTTATGAGCCGCAAATTTTTCTTCTTCTGCAAAATCTCCAGCGCCTCCGCCGAAAAATCCGGCGCGACGATCACCTCGCTGAAAATTTCAGCGATGGCTTCCGCACAGGCACCGTCGAGCGGTTGGTTCACGGTGATGATTCCGCCAAACGGTGCCTGTTTGTCTGTCGCAAACGCTTTGTCCCATGCTTCACGAAGGTTTTCCCCCTGCCCGACGCCACACGGATTTGTGTGCTTCAAAATCGCAAATGTTGGCTGGTCTTTTTCAAATTCAGAAATCAAACTCGACGCGGCTGTCAAATCGAGAATGTTGTTGTAGGAAAGTTCCTTGCCGTGCAACTGCTGGAAAAATTCTTTGAAGCGTCCGTAAAGTCCCGCCGCCTGATGCGGATTTTCGCCGTAACGTAACGGTTGTGCGAGCGGCATGGAAATCCAAAGTGTTTTTGGCAACGCTCCGATTTGTGCCACCTTGAATTCCTTTTCCAAATGCCGTGCAATTGCCGCGTCGTAAGCCGCCGTTCTGGAAAAAACTTTTGCAGCCAGCCTTTGCCTCATCTCCAACGTCGTGTCTCCTGTGTCTGAAATCTGTTTTGCGACTTCGTCGTAATCCTTCGGGCTGACAACGACGGTCACGCTTTCGTGATTTTTCGCCGCGCTGCGGAGCATCGAAGGGCCGCCGATGTCAATGTTCTCGATCGCGTCGTGCAAACTCACGTCCGGCTTCGCGACGGTCTGCTCGAACGGATAAAGATTTACGACGACCAGATCAATCGGGATAATGCCGTGCTTTTTTACGGCGGCTTCGTGGGTTTCATTGCCGCGAATGAAAAGCAATCCGCCGTGAACTTTCGGGTGCAACGTTTTCACGCGGCCATCCAGCATTTCGGGAAAGCCGGTGTATTCGCTGATGTCCTTCACCGCAAGTCCGGCTTCGCGCAAAGTTTTTGCCGTGCCGCCGGTGGAAATGATTTCAATTCCGGCCTTCGCCAGAATTTGTGCGAACGGAATCAAGCCGGTTTTATCGGAAACTGAAATGAGCGCGCGTTGGATTTTTGCCATGTCGCGACCAAAATCCCCGAAAATTGCCGATGCCGTCAATCGGCAAATGATCGTCTCCGCCGATTTATTTCGCCGCGGGCTGCGTCATGTCCGCGCCGATGGCGCGTTCGAGACGGGCGCGGGCGGTTTCATAATCGTGCAGCGCCTGAATCTGTGTCGTGCGCGCCTGCGTGAGCGAAGTCTCGGCATCGAGGACATCGAGTTGCGTGCCGGTGCCCGCGTCGGCGCGCGCGCGCGCCTCGTTCAACGCTTCCTCGGCCTCAGCCTGCACGGTTTTTTGCGATTCCAAAACCTCGCGCGCCTCGATGAAATCGGAATAGGCCGTGCGCACTTGAAGCTCGATCTGGCGCGATTGATCGGTCAAATCCGTTTTGGATTTTTCGTAAAGAGCCTCGGCCTGCACGACTTTTCCGTGCGTAAGCAATCCATCGAAAATGTTCCAGCTCAACTGCGCGCCCGCGTTCCAGCCGTGGATCGAATAGCCCAGATCGGTGGGGTCTATGAATTGCGAGTTGTACCAATCGTAGCCGGCGAAAAGCTGGACTGTCGGCTTGTAGCCGGATTTTGCGTTGACGATGTTGAGCTTTTGCAACTCTTCCGTTTTGCGCAGCGCGACAAGCTCCGTCCGTTTTTCCAAAGCCTGCTCGATGGCGTCGGGCAGCTTTATTTCATACGGCGCGGCCTCGAGCGCGTCGGTCAGATTCAGCGGAACGTCCTCCCAGATTTCCCGCGGCAGATTGTAACCGAGCAGGTTCGACAGATTGTTTTTGGCGATGCGATAATTGTTCCGGGCCTGGATCAAGTTCGGACGTTCGTTGGCGACGGCGACATCGGCGCGGAGCAGGTTGAATTTCGGCACCGTGCCCGCGTCATAACGGTGCTGCTGGTCTTCGAGTTCCTTTTGCAACAGGTTCACCGATGCCTCGTGGACGGTGATCTCCTGCGCGGCCAGCAGCACGTCGTAATAGGCGATGCGCGTGTCGAGCAGCGTGTCGGCGACGACGGTTTGGAATTGCGCCAGCGCCTGCTGTTTCGTGGCGCCTGCGGCGCGAAGCGCGGCGACGAGTTTGCCGCCTTCGTAAATCGTTTGAACAATTTGAACGCCCGCGTTCCAATTTTTATCCGGCACAACCGTGCCCGGAAAATTTTCGATCGCGTTCGGGTCGGTGTCCTTGAATTGTCCGGTCGCTGTCAATTGCGGCAGCGCGACCGCGCGCGTCTGCACGACCACGCCATGCGATGCTTCGAGATCGTTTTTCGCCTTTAAAATCGAGGCGTTTTGCTGCAACGCGAGGTTCATACAGTCCGTCAGCGACAGCGGCTGCGAAATCCACGCGGGCAAATTGGTGTTCACTTCTTGCGCCGCGGCGCTCCAGTTTGCGGCGAAACAGACAAGCGACAGTGACAGGATGATTTTCAATTTTTTCATGGTGCAAAAAATTCTAACGCTTTGTGACGGGCAGATTTTTCAGCGCCGCCAGTGAAAATTTCGTGATGTGGTCGGCCAGACGCCCGATGCTCGCAGTATCCTGCGGCAATTGGTTTGGAAAAAGCCGCAACACGACCGGGCGGCAATGATGATAAAACACGCATTGGCTCACCACGCTGAATGCACATTGTCGCACCTGTTCGTCGTTCAACGGACGATCAATGATTTCCGCCACGATTTTCAAAAGTTCCCCCGCCATCGGACGGATCCGTTCCTCGACCAAAGAAT
Organism: uncultured Bifidobacteriaceae bacterium; assembly: GCA_964536285.1. Lineage (GTDB taxonomy): Bacteria > Verrucomicrobiota > Verrucomicrobiia > Limisphaerales > UBA11358 > UBA11358. Next base: position 199,170 of record CAZHXG010000001.1, on the reverse strand, counting down.
CCAGCGCGGCGTTCGGCTCGATCATCGCACGCGACATGAGTTTGCCGTGCCATGCTGTCGGGCCTTTGTCAAAAATCCGCAGCAACAATGATTGCACGAACGCATTCAATTTTTTCTCCGGCGGCGCGTCCGACGCGACGCCGAGCAGCGGCGGATATTTTTCCAACGCCTTGCCGTGCGAATAGCGCAGGACTTCGACGTAAAGCCTTTCCTTGTCGCCAAAATGATAATTCACCGCCGCGACGTTCGCTCCCGCGCGCTTGCAGATTTCACGCACTGTCGCGGCGCGAAAACCGGATTCGGCGAAAACCTCGCCCGCAGCTTCAAGAAGCTGGCGGCGCGTCTCGTCGTGTGAAATATCGTCCGGTTTGACTGGCGATTTGTGTCTCATGTTTCAAACACAAGATTCAAACATTTGTTTGACACGTCAACAAAAATCTTGTTCTTTGTTGGTGGAAACGAAAATCGCCAATGAAAACAAATCGAATCCTGATTTTGTGCGCCTCCGCGCTCGCGGCGATTTTTATCGCGGGTTGCTCTGGAAATCCGTCCGGCACATTTCAAGGTTACATCGAGGGCGAATACGTTTATGTCGCCTCACCGCTCGGCGGCGCGCTCACCAATCTCGCCGTTGCGCGCGGCGATGAAGTCAAAACCAACCAATTGCTTTTTGAACTAGAACGCGGTTCGGAAGCCGATGCGCTGAACGCCGCGCAAAAAAATCTCGCGCAAGCAAAGGCGAATTTTGAACTTTCCGAATCCACATTTGAACGGCGAAAACAATTGCGCGAGGGAAACGCCGAGGTGATTTCCGCCGAGGAACTTGATCAGGCACGCGCACAGCGTGACGCCGACGCGGCGCAGGTCGAGTCGCAGCAGGCCGCGCTCGACAAGGCACAATGGTCGTTCGATCAGAAACAGCAGTTCGCGCCGACGAATGCATTTGTGCAGGACACGCTTTATCGCAGCGGCGAATGGGTCGCGGCGGGAAATCCGGTCGTGGTTTTGCTGCCGCCGGAAAATTTGAAGGCGCGCTTTTTTGTGCCGCAGGAAATGCTGCCGCGAATCAAGGCCGGCGAAAATGTCAGCGTCACTTTTGATGGCGCAGTGAAAAGTTATTCCGCGACGGTCAATTACATTTCCACGCAGGCCGAGTTCACGCCGCCGGTTTTATACAATCGCGAGAACCGCGCGAAATTGATTTTCATGATCGAGGCAAAATTTTCACCGGCGGACGCGGTGGAACTTCGCCCCGGCCAGCCGGTGGATGTGAAATTGAAATGAGGGTAATGAAGCCAAGTGCTAAAATAATTGTCTATTGCCTTTGGATTGGCCTTCTTCTTTGGTTTTCCACTTTCAACAACGAATTTTTTTTCAAACTCATCGGCATCATCAAAACAAAAGTCTTTGGAGCAAATGTTCCTCCGCCAATTGATTTCGCGATAAGCTTTATTCCGTGGAATTGTTTTATTTCGTTGCTGATTTGGTTCCCAATTTTATTTCTGAAACAGCGGCGTCTCAACGCCGCGCGGGAAATTGCAGCAGGTGCAATATTTTTCCTTTTTCTCGTGGCGATTAATCTTTTTAGCATTGTGATTTGGGATGTTTTTTTCCCTGAATTCATTGGCGATTCTAATGGCGATCCGAAATTCTCCGCGCTTCAGCAATACGCCGTTAATGACGGTTGGACTCTGCTCCAATTTAAATGCGTATGGTGGATGTATATCTTAATCACAACCGCTTTTAGCGCGCTGATGCCATTTTCGATAGCGCAGATAAAAAAGGAGGGCATTATCAAAACACTTTCTTCATGAACGGCGACTTCGCCATTGACGTTCACGACGTCACGAAAAAGTTCGGCGACCGCGTCGTCGTCAACAATATCGCCATGCAAGTCCGCCACGGCGAGATTTACGGATTTCTCGGACCGAACGGCAGCGGCAAGACGACTTTTTTGCGGATGCTCTGCGGCTTGCTCAAACCGGACGCCGGCAGCGGCCAGTGTCTTGATTATGATTTTCGCACGCAAAGCTCCGAGATCAAAAAACACGTCGGCTACATGACGCAGCGGTTCAGTTTTTACGAGGATTTGACCATCGAGGAAAATCTGGATTTTATCGCGCGCATTTACGGCGTGCCGGACCGAAAAGCCGCCGTGGAAAAAAGCCTCGAACGTCTCGGCATGGTCGAACGCCGCAAACAACTCGCCGGTGAATTGTCCGGCGGGTGGAAACAGCGGCTCGCGTTGTCCGCGTGCCTGATTCACGAGCCGCAACTGCTTTTGCTCGACGAACCGACGGCGGGTGTTGATCCGAAGGCGCGCCGCGATTTTTGGGATGAAATCCAGCAGCTTGCGGGCAGCGGTTTGACCGTGCTGATCACGACGCATTATATGGACGAAGCGGAACGCTGCAATCGCGTGGCCTACATCAGCTACGGAAATCTGCTCGCGAGCGGCACGGTGGACGAAGTTTTGAAAAATTCAAAGCTCTCGACGTGGGAAGTGACCGGCGGAAATTTGCACGAACTCGCAGAAAAAATCCGTGGAAAACCCGGCGTCGAGCAGGTCGTCGCGTTCGGCTCGACGCTGCATGTCAGCGGGCTCGACGCGGAAAAATTGCGCGCGAGCGTGAGTCCGTTGATCACGGGCGATTATCACTGGAAACAGATTCAATCGGGACTTGAAGACGTTTTCATCAGCCTGATGGAAACCGCGAAGGACAATTTTTCCTGAAATGAAATTCAACTGGCAACGGTTTTGCGCCATCGTCGCGAAGGAATTCATCCAGATGCGGCGCGACCGTCTGACGTTTGCCATGATGCTTGGCATTCCGATGATTCAGCTCGTCCTGTTCGGTTACGCCATCAATTCCGATCCGAAGCATCTGCCGACCGCCGTTTATTCCGCCGACAACAGCACGTTTTCGCGCACGATCGTCTGGGCGATGCGCAACAGCAGTTACTTCGATATCACGCGCGAACCGCAAAGCGAGGCGGAAATTCAAAAATTGCTCAAGGAAGGAACGGTGCAATTCGCCGTGGAAATTCCCGTGGATTTTTCGCGCAAACTGTTGCGCGGCGAACAGCCGGATTTGCTGCTCGAAGCCGACGCGACCGACCCGATGGCCATCGGCTACGCCGTCGGCGCGATGAATTCGCTAACGCCAATCGTTTTGAACCGCGATTTGACCGGGCCGCTGGCGAAACTTCGCGCGAGTTCCACGCCGTTCAACCTCGTTGTTCATCAGCATTACAATCCCGAAAACATCACGCAGTATAACATCGTGCCCGGGCTGATGGGCGTGATCTTGACGATGACGATGGTCATCATCACGGCGCTCGCCATCACGCGCGAACGCGAGAGCGGCACGATGGAAAACCTGCTTTCGACGCCGCTGCGTCCGGTCGAAGTGATCATCGGCAAAATCGTGCCGTATATCATGGTCGGCTACATCCAGATCTTTTTGATTCTGGTGTGCGCAAAATTTTTGTTCGACGTGCCGATGGTCGGCAGCGTGCCGTTGCTGCTTGCGGTGGCGTTTTTATTCATCGTGGCGCATCTGGCGGTCGGTATCACATTTTCCACCATCGCGCGAAACCAACGACAGGCGATGCAGATGGGAATGTTTTTCTTTTTGCCAAACATTTTGCTGTCCGGCTATATGTTTCCGTTTCGCGGGATGCCGGGCTGGGCGCAGGACATCGGCGAATGCCTGCCGCTGACGCATTTTCTGCGCATCGTGCGTGGCATTTTGCTGAAAGGAAATGGCCTGCTGGAAATCGCACCGGACTTGTGGCCGATTGCTTTGTTCCTTGTCGTGATGCTGACAATTGGAATCAAACGCTACCGGCAGACTTTGGATTGATTTGAAATTCAACCGCCGCCGGGTTTATTTTCAGAATTAAATTTGACAGACGGGCGTTGCCGTTTATCTTTTCCAGACAAACATTATGGCCGACATTCCTCCGACAAGTCCGGGACCGCTTTCCGGTTCAGAGCCGATGAAAAAGACGACCGGCAAGGTTCAGCCCAAAAAAGAGACCGTCCGCATCAATTTACCGCCAAAGCCCAGTGCCGCGCCGACTATCAAATTGCCGACGTTGCCGCCCGGTGGACCGACCGGCGCTTCCGGCGGAATGCCGCCCCTGCGCAGCACCGCTGCGCCTGTCGCAGCGCCTGTGCAACCGCAACGTGGGGCCGCACCAGTCGCCGCGCAGCGTCCCGCGCCAGTCGCCGTCGGCGCACCGACCGTCAGCACGCTCGACAAGATTCTGGCCATCGCCGCCTGCGTTGCAGCATTGGCCGCCGTCGGCACAACCGTTTGGATGATGTTGATCTTGAACGGCGGACTGAACCAGTAATCGGTTTTCCACAACCGTGCTTTGCATTTCATTATGGCCTCACCACTCATCGTCATACTCACACAGGAAAACTTTTCCCAGCAAGTCCTGCAATCACAGTCACCTGTGCTCGTGGATTTTTGGGCGGAGTGGTGCGGCCCGTGTAAAATGATCGCGCCGCTGCTCGACGAACTCGCCGACGAATACGACGGCAAGGTGAAAATCGGCAAGGTCAACATTGACGAACAGCAGTCGCTGGCCGCCGAATACGGCATCCGCGCCATCCCGACATTGCTGCTGATCAACAAAGGACAGGTCGCCGAACAAATGGTCGGCGCGAAAAGCAAGCGCGACCTGAAAGCCAGCCTCGACCGCGTCGCGGTTTGAGTCGGCGGGCGTATGTCGTTCATCGTCACGCCCCGACAGTTCACCCAGCGCGCCGAATTCTATCATCAACTCGCCCAGTTCACGACAGCCGGAATCGGCGTCGTCCGCGCGTTGGAACAACTCAAAAACAGTCCACCCGGCCACGACTTCCGCAAACCGCTTCAACGCATCCTCGACGAACTCGCCAAAGGCCGGCCCGTCGCCGAATCGCTGCGCCAATTTTCGTGGCTGCCCGAATTTGACGTCGCCTTGATCGAAGCCGGCGAACGCAGCGGACGCCTCGACGCCTGTTTTCGTCTGCTCGCCGATTATTACAACGACCGCGCGCGAATCGCGAAGCAGGTAATTTCGCAACTCTTCTATCCCGTCGGACTCATCCACTTCGCGGCGTTCATTTTCCTGATCGTTATTCCCTACGGCGCGTCCGAATTCAACGCCAACCTATTTTTCCTGTTCGCAAAAGCCGCGCTCGTGCTCGCGCCGCTTTATCTCGTCACGTTTTTCCTGATTTACGCCACGCAAAGCAAACACGGCGAAAAATGGCGCGCGCGGATCGAATCGTTTGTCCATCCGATCCCGATTCTGGGAACCGCGCGGCGTTTTCTGGCGCTGGCGCGGCTCGCCGCCGCCCTGGAAGCGCTCATCAGCGCGGGCGTGAACATCATCGAAGCATGGGATTTGGCGGCGGCCGCGAGCGGTTCGCCGGCGTTGCGGCGTGCCGTGGAAAATTGGAAACCGGAAGTCATCGCCGGACGGACCCCCGCCGAAGCCGTGCGCAAACGTCGCGAATTTCCAGAGATGTTCGCCAATCTTTACGCCACCGGCGAAGTCAGCGGACAGCTCGACGACGCGCTTCGCCGGCTTTACGGTTATTACAACGAGGAAGGCACGCGCAAGCTGCACGCCTTCGCGCAATGGACGCCACGGCTTGTCTATTTCATCGTCGCCGGAATAATCGCCTACAAAGTCGTGACTTTCTATGCCGGCTATTTTCAGCAAATCAGCGACATGAGCCATTTTTGACCGCATGACCCTGACTGAAATCCTTGCAAACGAAGAATTGCGACGGCGCGAATTTCCCGTCGCGCGCGACAAAATTTTTCTCGCGCACGCGGGCGTCTGCCCGTTGCCGCGCCGCGTCGCCGACGCGATTTCCGAATGCGCGATTCAAGCCACGCTCGGCGATCAGGAAGCGTTCATGCTCCATCGTTTGGAAGACGCGCGCAAACTCGGAGCCAAACTGCTGAATTGCCAGCCGGATGAAATCGCGCTCGTCGGACCGACTTCGCTCGCGTTGAGTTTCGTCGCCGCCGGACTGGATTTCCGCAAGGGCGACAATATTCTCATTTACCACGACGATTATCCGTCGAACGTTTATCCGTGGATGGCGCTGGCCGCGCGCGGCGTCAAAGTGCGCCTGCTCAACACGCGCGGCCTCGGCGTCATCCGCCCGGTGGACGTGATGGGGCAAGTGGACGAAAACACAAAGCTCGTCGCGCTCGCGTCCTGCCATTTCATCAGCGGTCACCGGATCGAAATTGACGCCATCGGAAAATTTTTGCGCGAACGCGGAATCCTTTTTTGCCTCGACGCGATCCAGACGCTCGGCGCGTTTCCGACGACGGTCGGGAATGTGGATTTTCTGGCCGCCGACGCGCACAAATGGCTGCTCGGCCCGTGCGGCGCGGGAATTTTTTACGTGCGGCACGAATTGCAGGAAAAATTGAATCCGCCCGTTTATGGCTGGCACAATGTGAAGAACCCGAATTTTGTCGCGCAGGAACAAATCGTTTTTCGGAGCGGCGCGGTGAAATACGAAGCCGGCACGCAAAATCTTGTCGGCCTTGTCGGCTTGATCGCGGCGATGGAACTCGCGCTGGAGATTGGAATTGAAAACATCGCCGCGGAATTGCTCCGCAAACGCGCTTGGCTTGTTCCGGCTTTGCAAAAAAAAGGTTTTACGGTTTTGAACGTCGATGCAAAAACTGAAAACGCCAGCGGCATCGTTTCCTTTTTTCAGCCGGGAAAAAATCTTGCGGAACTGAATCAGAAATTGACCGAAGCCGGAGTCGTCGCCTCGTTGCGAACGGATCGCAAGGGACAACATTACATTCGCTTCTCGCCGCATTTTTACAACACGGATGAGGAATTGCGGCGCGTGCTGGAACTTTTGTGAGCCGTCAGTTTTCCTGCCGTACGAATTCCCGGATCATCTTCTTCCACCACGGCGCAATTTTTTCGTCGGGACGCAGCCACGCCTGTTGATGCAGCCAGACCAGCACGCGCTGGTCTGACATGACCGTCATCCGTTCGGTCGAGTCCAATTTGTCCGGGCCTTCGGCAAGCAGCTTTTCACCAAGCACCCGGACGCTTTCGCCGCCCACGCCGAGTTTTGTCAATTGTTCCATGTAGACCGGGTTGAGTTGTTTTTCACGCAAAAGTGAAACGTGAATGGCGTTGATGTAAGGATCAAGAACAGCTTCAGCGAGTCCGGCATACGGGTTGCGCGGAGAATTGTCATCGGTAAGTTCATGGATTTTCAGATGCGAGCGGAGCAAAAGCAATTCCGCCGGTAGTTTGATTTCCTCCGGCGTGAGAAACAGGCCGAGGCTGCGCGCGCGCGCGCCCAGACTTTTCCGGCTCGTGAAGACGCTCAACGGAATCGAAAAAAACATTCCGGCCAGCATGGGTGTGAACCACCAGAACATCGTCGGCTCGAGCCGCCACATGAACACACCCCAGACGACGCCGATCGACGCATGACCCCAATGGCGGCGGAACGCAAACGCCCAGGTCGTTCCGTCCGCGGCGCGTTTCTGTGAAGTCCAACCGACGCTGACGCCAAGTAAATTTGTCACCACAAAGCGCGTGTGCCAGAGCATCAGCAGCGGTGCGTGCAACGTGGAAAAAATGGTTTCGCCCACGACACTTGTCGTTGCGCGCGCCAGTCCACCAAACGCGCGGCGGCGTTTCCAGTCATTTGCGAGGTCAATGAGCGCCAAAAATTTTGGCAGCATGATGACAAACATGCAGATTGAAAAAATCAGAAGCGCGTGGGCCGTTCCACTGATGTTATGCAAATAAGGCGTAAGAGCCTGCACGGTGATGTCAGAGAGGCCGGTGTAATTTTGAAACCATCGAATCCAGTTGAACGTGAGCAGAAATGCGAGCCACAATGGACCGGCGAGGTAGCCGCAAATTCCCAAAATCAAATGCAACCGGCTCACGCCCCGCAATCCTTTGGCAAAAAGCACGAGGCTGTGTTGCAGATTGCCTTCACACCAACGGCGTTCACGCCGGGCATTTTCGATCAAGGTCTGCGGCGCTTCCTCGTAGCTGCCTTCGAGGTCGTAGGCGAACCACGCCTCCCAGTTTTCACGCAGCAACAAGGCCGCCTCCACAAAATCGTGGCTCAAAATCTGGCCGCCAAACGGCCTGCGTCCGGGTAATTGAGGCAAGTCGCAAAACTGCATGAACGGTTCGGTGCGGATGATGGCGTTGTGCCCCCAATAATTTCCGAAATCGAGGGCCCAATAATTCAATCCGGCGATGAAGATCGGGGCATAGAGGCGGTTGGCGAATTGCTGGATGCGGCCGAAGAGCGATTCCGCGTTCACAAGCGCCGGAACGGTCTGAATCAAGCCGACGGTCGGATGCACCTCCATCAATTTCACCAAATCCACAAGCGTTTCGCCGCGCATCACGCTGTCGGCGTCGCACACCATGAAGTAACGGTAACGGCGGCCCCAGGCGTTGAGGAAATCACGCACGTTCCCGCTCTTTCGGCCTTCGTTGTTGAGGCGACGGCGGTAATAAATACGACCAAGCGCGTCGAGTTCGCGGATCAATTCATACCAGCGACGCTCTTCCTCGACCCATTTGTCAGGGTCGGTCGAATCGCTCAAGATGAAAAAATCAAAGCGCTCGCGCTGGCCGGTTTTTTTGAGCGATTCGTAAGTCGCGCGAAGGCCTTCGTAAACGCGCACGACGTCTTCGTTGTAAATCGGGAAAACGATCGCGGTGCTGGTGCCGTCAATTTTTTGGTCGCGGTATTTTTTCAGGTTGGTGATGCGGCGTTGGTCGCCGAAAGTCCGCAGGAAAAATCCGAACAGGCCATGCACGCACCCAATGGACGCAAACAGGAAAAGAATCACAAAGAGGACGAGCAGAACGGTGCGCGACGCGGACCATCCGGTGCGCCAGAGCAAGTCGGCAAAGAGCATCGAGACGAAACCCGTGAGCAGCAGCGCGCATGAATAAAAAATGAAGACACGCCAGCCGCGCGACCTGCGCGGCACGGCGGAAACCTGGAGCGTTGGCGAAGAACCGGACATGGTTCAGTGCGTAAGGATGAAAACCACCACGAGCAACAGGGCAAAAATGGTCCAAACGAAAATCATCCTGAAGTAGGGCATTCGACCCAAATTGCCCAGCGTGGTGATGGGTCCAAGGTCGAGCGGACGCGGCGTCATTTTGGAAAGCTGAAAATCCGGGCCGGCGCGCAAAAAAGTTTCGCGCATGGCGCTGACGAATTCCTCCGGCCACGGACTCGGGCGCAGAAATTGTTCCTGCCATTTGCCCGGCATGTCGGCGAGAAGCAACGCGAGCCTTCCGCGCGTGGAGAGGGTTTGATCGGCTTTCGTCGCCGGAGACTGCAAAACTTCGGCGAACCATTCCGTCACAAGGCGGTCCATTTCCTCGACGGCAAGTTGCGTGGCCGAATGGCCGGGTTCGGTGGGCGCGCGGCGTTGAGCGCGTTCCAGCACGCGTAAAACGAGGTCTCCGAGCAGCGGTTTGTTGCGGACACGCAAGGCGTGGAAATAACTTTCCACTTTTGCGTAGGCGGCGTTCCACTCTTCAAGCGGGCGTCCGGCAAGCAATCCCGAAGCGTCCGGCAAAATCGCGGGGTTCACGGCGGACTCCATTGGTATGTCCAGGTTTCGCTCAAGATGTTGGTCCTGTTTTGAAGCGTGCATCGCAAATCCACCGGGTCAACATTGCCGGCATTGGGCTGCATTTTCAAAACGACGCGCCATGTGTGGAGAAATGGATTGCGAAGGACTTGATTCCCGATGATTGCGGCGTTCGTGCTGCAATAGGCGACGGCCTGCGGCGGATTGTCTTCGGAAATGGCGTCCAGTTTCGGCCCAGAAAAATCAATCATGATCTGGCGCGCGTTTGAAAAACGCGAATCAAGGCCGATGCTCGTCGAGACGACTTTGTTCTCCGAAAGTTTCGCGTCTTCGTCGCCCATCTCCCATTTGAGCGTGTAGCCGAAGCGGTAGGGTTCCAGTGGCGCGGGTTTGTTTTTCGGGTCCCAGAACGCAACGATGTTGTCCAAGCCTTCGTAGTCGGCGCTCAATTCAACCAGATGCAAATTCCCCTCGCCCCAGTTTCCGTGAGGCTCGACCCACACGCTCGGCTCAAGGTGATACAGGTTGAACATGTCTTGATAAGCCGTGAAAGAACGTTCGCGCTGAAGCAGTCCGAAGCCGCGGATGTTCGGTGCGGAAAAAATCTGGTGGCGCATGATGGACGGATTGTCGAGCGGCCGCCAGAACACTTCGCCATTGCCCATGCGAACGAGCAGGCCGTCATTGTCATGAACTTCGGGACGATAATCATCGAATTTCCTTTCGGAATTTTTTCCGAACAAAAACATACTCGTCAGCGGCGCAAGCCCGATGGTCGCAATCGGTTGCCGTTTCGGATTCACAGCCTGAATTTTTTTAGGCGCGCGCAAATATAAGACGGCTTCGACGTCGCAGACGGTCGTTTCGCCGGGACGGATGTCGAATTCATAAGCGCCGACGCAACTGACGCTGTCAAGAATGGCGTAGAGCCGCAATTCCATGTCTTCCTTGTCCGGCTTGCCCAGCCACCAATCGGTGAAGATCGGAAATTCCTCCGGGCGATCCGATTCACCGCAGTCAAGCGCAAGACCGCGCGCGGACAAACCGTAGCGCTGGTCCTTGCCAAGCAACCTGAAATAACTCGCGCCGAGAAACGCGCCGAGTTCGTCGAGCTGATTTGTTTTGTTCAGCGGATACAGAATGCGGAAGCCGGCATAGCCGGTGTTGGCGGGGATTTCATCCTGGATGTGCAGTTTGCCGTAGTCGAAAAAGTCCTGCACGAAACGAATGGGCTGCACATGCGTCAGCGTGAATTCATAGACGTGAACCGGTTCCTGATAAAGATAGCCGGGATGAAAAAATTCGATGCGGAAGGGAAGATCGTCCGCCGACCACAGCGCGCGGTCGCGGCGGAAACGGATTTCGCGATATTTGTCGTAGTCGAGATTGTCCTGCCGCAGTATTTTCGGCAGATCGGCGCGTGGCGAGTGGAACGGCTTTTGCGCGCGTTCCAGCGCGCGCTGCGCCACGTAATCCAGATTCACTTCCGCCGACTCCGCGCCCAGTGCGACCCGGCCGACCGACACAATTCCAATGATTAAAATCAGGCAAATTTGTCGCCACATCCATTGAAGGAGAATCGAATTGGCGAAAATTTGCAAGTTCAGCACGGAATCACTTTCCAAAACCCGGACAGGCGGTTCAGGTTTTTTCCTCGATCAACTCGCGCCGCGCGCCGCCGAGCAGTTGTTCGACAAAGCCGGTCGAATAGACCCCGCGCCGGAAATTCGGGTCTTGCATGATGGCTTGCTGGAAGGAAATGGTCGTCTTGATGCCGGTGATCATATATTCGGACAGCGCGCGGTTCATGCGGTCAATCGCTTCACGGCGATCCTTTCCGCTGACGATGAGTTTGCCAATCATCGAGTCGTAAGTCGGGGGAATCGTGTATCCCGCATAAGCGTGCGTGTCCACGCGCACACCGCGTCCGCCGGGTTGGTAATACATTTCAACACGCCCCGGGCTGGGACGAAAATCGTCAAACGGATCCTCGGCATTGATGCGGCATTCGATGGAATGGCCTTTGAACTGGATGTCGCCCTGTTTGTGGTTGAGCGGTTCGCCCATGGCAATCATGATTTGGTAACGAACCAAATCAATGCCAGTGACTTCCTCGGTGACGGGATGTTCAACCTGAATGCGCTTGTTGACTTCGAGAAAATAATGATTGCCGTGATCGTCCACGATAAATTCCACCGTGCCGGCATTCGTGTAATGCGCGGCTTCGGCGATTCTCACCGCGTCCTTGCCGATTTTGTCGCGCAATTTTCTAAATTTATTTTCCAACAACGGCGACGGGGACTCTTCGATGAGCTTTTGATTGCGACGTTGAATGGAGCAATCGCGCTCGCCCAAATGGATGATGCGCCCCTTTTGGTCGCCAAGAATTTGTATTTCAATGTGGTGCGGATTCTCGATGAATTTTTCGATGTAGACACCGGAATTGCCGAATGCCTTTTCCGCTTCCGTGCGCGCCGTGTGATAGCCTTTCACAAGTGATGGATCGTTATGCGCCACGCGCATTCCCCGTCCACCGCCGCCTGCGACCGCCTTGATCATCACGGGGTAACCGATGCGCTTGGCGATTTCGCGCGCGTCTTTTTCATTTTCCACTGTGCTTTCCGAACCGGGCGGTGTTGGAACGCCAACTTTTTTCGCGAGCACACGGCTGATGGCTTTGTCTTCGAGTGAAGACATCGCACGCGGGCTTGGACCAATGAAACGGATGTTGCAACTCTCGCAGACCTCGGCGAAGTGCGCATTCTCGGATAAGAATCCATAGCCGGGATGAATCGCATCCACATCCGCGACTTCCGCCGCGCTGATGATGCGGTCAATGCGCAGATAACTTTCCGAAGCCGGTGCTTTGCCGATGCAAATCGCTTCGTCCGCAAGCTGGACATGCATCGAATTCGCATCCACCTCCGAATAGACAGCCACCGTGCGAATGTTCAATTCCTTGCATGCACGAATGATGCGGACGGCGATTTCGCCTCGGTTGGCAACCAGAATTTTTTCAAACATGGATTTTCAGTGAAACCGAACAGGTTTCAGCAAGATACGGTGCGCTGCTCAAGATGGACGCACTTTGAATAATGGCTGGCCGAATTCAACCGGTTTTCCATTTTCAACCAGCACTTGGGTGATCATACCTTTTACTTCAGCTTTTATTTCGTTCATCACTTTCATGGCTTCGATGATGCAAACGGCTGTTTCCGCGTTAACTTCTGCTCCGACTTCAATATATGAAGCGGCTTCTGGTGATGGCGCCCGATAAAAAGTTCCAATCATCGGCGATTTAATGTCAATTTCACCAGTGGCCACAGGTTGAGTTGTGGTTGCTTGCTGGGAAGGAACGGAAATTGTTGGCTGTATTGACGCCGGAATCAGGGTAACAGAATCTTCTGGTTGAGTTGCGACATTCCCATTCAAACCTCGTTTTAATCTGATTTTTGAATCTTGCCGTTCCAACTCGAACTCTGTGATCGAGTTTTTCTTCATCAAATCAATAATGGCCTTGATATCTTTTAAGTCCACAATTCGTTTTCGTTAAAGTTTTTACGGATTTAAAAATTGAACTATAATCAAAAAAAGCAGAAATCGAATTACGACTCTGCTTAAATACAAAATCAACTTGGATAGACCTTATACAAAATGAGGCAAAACGTCAACAATCAAAGGCTCGATTCTTTTTTTAAACAAAAAATTGATTAAAATGCATGATTTTTATCTATTTTTTGATTTCGTTAACGTAAACTGCCGCTTCAACTGCCAAAATGTAGGATTTTTGACCGAAACCAATGATTTGTCCACAACACACAGGAGCGATGATCGATTTATGTCTGAATTCCTCGCGCGCGTGAACATTTGAAAGATGAATCTCAATCGTCGGCACACCGACAGCAGCTATTGTGTCTCTAAGGGCTATACTGGTGTGAGTGTAAGCAGCGGCGTTGATGACAATCACATCGAATTGACCCTTTGCTTCCTGAATCCAGTTAACCAGTTCGCCTTCCAAATTGGACTGTCTGAAATCAATTCCCGCCTTCAACTGCGTGGCACGCTCACGCACTTTGGCTTCGATGTCCGTCAAAGTCGTGCGGCCGTAAACCTCCGGTTCGCGCTGACCCAAGAGATTCAAATTCGGACCATTTAGAAAGAGAATCTTCATTTATTCAACAAAGCTAAATTGTTTTTTCAGTTTTGTCGATTTGATTTCGGAATAATGCAAGCAAACAACCCAGCAACATAAAAGCCGTCCAAGCCAGCGCCGGAATGTAGAGGCTGAACTCGCCAAAGCCTTGCGCGAACCAAGCCAGAAGCCCGGCCAGAATGGCAAATGCAACCGGATTGCCGGATTGCCAGACTCGGCGACCGATTGTTGTCAAAACCGAAATTATCCACGTCGAATAAAAAATTCCGCCCACGATCCCTGAATCTGAGAATTGTTCGAGATAATCATTGTGGGCGAGCCGCGCCATTTCAGCATCAGGTGATTTGATTCGCGCATAAGGCCGTTGAAAGGTTCCCGGTCCTGTGCCGAACAGTGGATGTTTACAAGTTGTCTCTGTAGCGGCACGCCAATAATCGAATCGCGCACCGACACTTGTCGCGCCCGCAGAAAAGTAATTATGAAAGCGAACCGCGAAAACACTGAGGCCGACAATCAGCACAATCGCAAGCGCAGCTAATTTGAATTTTGGGGGACACTGAAGTCGTAGGAAATAAATTCCGACGACGCACAAACCAATCAACCAGCCGAGTTTCGAACCGCTCCAGAAAAAAGCGGCAACGCCGAGAAAAATCGCCAGCGCGATCACTGAAAGACGGATTAACGGTTTCAGTTTTTTTGTGGAATTGAACGCAAGCGTCAGCGAGACCGGAAACAGCAATAAAATGATTCCGGCGAGCGCGTTTGGATAAACCAGCGTGCCGTTCACTCGGGCTTTGGAAAACTTGGTGAGAAGAACGGGGTTGGCCACGTCCATGCCGTTGGTGGTGATGATTGCGCTGTCGCGTTTCATTTCCAGAAGCATTTCCGGCGGTATGTTTGTCCAGCCCGCGCGCTCGCCTTCGACCAGCAATTGGCGGCTTTGTGGAAATTCAAAGACACGCTGGTCGATTGCCCGGACGAGGCAGAACGCAAACGCCGCCAGAATTCCGATCAATAAATAATTGATCGCGCGCTCGTTCCCAAAAAGAAATGCGCCGAGAAAATAGCAGATGACACAGCCGGAAAATTGCCAGAGTGTCGCCGCCGTCAAATCGACATCAACGGTTTGAATCGCTGAAAAAATCTGCCAGCCAAGCCAGAGCAACGGCAGCAGCCAGAGCCGCTTTGTTCCAGACCAGCGCAATTTATTTTTCAAAGCCAATACCACGCCGATCAAAGTGAGCGGCATGAAAATCCATTTTGCCCAATGCGGCGGCCACGCATAATTCCAAAATTCGCTGAATGAAACCGGCGGTGAAATTTTTTGATCGAGAATGACGGGGTTGCCGAATTTCCAAACCGTCAGGCCGAGGAAAAGTCCGAACGCGAGCGCGTAAAGTTCAATGCCGCTGGTTTTTTTGCCGGACTTCATTCGCAGATTTTATCCGTCCACGCTGGCGATTAAAAATTTAATTTCAGCAAGCCGACTTCGAGCGCGAGGGATTCCTGCACGTTGGTGTGCAGCAGCCGTTGTGTTTGCTCCATTGTTTGCAGGTTTTCCAGCGCCTGGCGCGGCGAAATCCGTTTCGCCACGGTTTCCGCTCCGGAAATTTTCGGGAAGTTCAGCAAATCCTTCCCGGCGGAAAGCGTGTGCAACCAGACGTCGCGCAGCCACCATTGCAGAAGCAAAAGCAAATCGGCGCGCTGGCGCCGGTATTCGGCCTCGACCGTGGCGGAAAGTTCGTCCTCCCATTTTTCGCGCAAATCTTTTTCGACCTCTTCATATTTTTCGAGCGGGGAACGGGCGGCCGTATCTTCGTCAACGCGTGAACGGATTTCGCCGAGTTTTTGAAGCAAAACGTCCAGCAGGCGATAGCGCCCCATCAGACTTTTTTGTCCGGTTGCGGCCAGCCCGTCGAATTTTTCCAGCCAGTCCATCTCGACCGGATTCAATTCGCGCTTGCCGTCGCCAAAAAAATTCAACCGCAGGCAGCGGGATAAAATGGTTTCCAAAATCCGCTGCGGCTCGGTTGAGAGCAAAATCAAAACGGATTTGGCGGGCGGCTCTTCGAGTGTTTTCAGAAATGCATTCGCAGCCTGCGTGTTCAGGCGATCGGCGGCGGCGATGACGGCGACCTTATATCCGGCTTCCGTCGGCTTGAGCTGGATTTGTTGCATCAGGTCGCGCATTTGTTCGACGGTGATGATGCGCGATTTTGATTCAGGCCGCGCCCAGTGAATGTCGGCGTGCGCGCCGCCGTCAATTTTCCGGCAGCTTAAACATTCGTCGCAACAATCCGTCGCCACGCCACTGTTTTTGACGGGCCTCTGGCAGTTGAGAACTTTGGCCAGAGTGCGAGCGAGTGATTCGAGTTCTTCAAGCTGGTCGCCCACGAACAAATAAGCGTGGCCGAGCCGCCCGCGAGCAAGCGAGCGCTGAAGCAGTTGGACGCCTTGCGCCGGTTTTGGAAAATTTTTAAAGGACATCGCAACGGTGCTGACGGAGAGGGCCGAAGCCAGACTAAAGGTTTTCGTGACCCTGCTCAAATCTGCATTTTAACAGCATAAACACACGCGATTTTGGAAGTTTGCAATCTGACAGTCAAGACACGTTTCATGCACGCGAAAAATCTTCACAAAATACAAAAGAGTGAAATCTGTCACAACATGCCGCTATTGCCGCCGAGGCAAGGCCAAGATTGACAGGGCCGGCTCAAATCGCTAATTTTTTGTAACCCTTATGCAACCCATCCAACTCCAGTGGATTGATTACACCATCCTGATTGCTTACGTCGCCTTCGTCCTTGGCATAGGCTGGGCGCTCGCGCGTTACATGAAGACGTCGTCGGACTTTCTCACATCCGCCCGTTCGATTCCGACGTGGGTCACGGGCCTCGCGTTCATCTCCGCTAATCTCGGCGCGCTTGAACTCGTCGGCATGGCGGCCAGCGGCGCGAAATACGGCATCGCCACCGCGCACTTTTACTGGGTCGGCGCGATTCCCGCGATGATCTTCCTCGCCGTATTCATGATGCCGTTTTACTACGGCTCCAAGGCGCGCTCGGTGCCGGAGTATTTGAAAATGCGTTTTGACGAACGCGTCCGCGCGCTAAATGCCATCTCCTTCGCCGTAATGACGATTTTTGCGTCGGGCATTTCGATGGACGCGCTGGCGAAATTGCTCAGCCAGCTACTCGGCTGGAACTACAACTTCGGCCTGTTGATTTGCTCCGGCGTTGTTCTGATTTATGTTTTGAAAGGCGGCCTGACTTCGGCGATTTACACCGAGGTGTTGCAATTTTTCATGATTGTCCTCGGATTTGCGCCGGTCGTTTATCTCGGATTGAAAGACGTGGGTTGGTGGCATGGGATGAATCATTCGTTGCAAGCCGTCGCTGTGAATCCTTCCGCGCTCTACCTCAAGGATGCTGGAATCAGCTACGCCCCCGACGCCTGGACGAGCGCGTGGCGGCCGGTGCTGGCCGGTTCGACGCACAATCCGATGGGCGTGGACTGGTTTGCGATGATCTTCGGCCTCGGCTTCGTGCTGTCATTCGGTTACTGGTGCTGCAACTTCCTGGTCGTCCAGCGCGCGATGGCCGCGAAGAACATGACCGCCGCGCGCAACACACCGCTCGTCGCCGCCGTCCCGAAAATGTTTTTCCCGTTCCTCGTCATCGTCCCCGGCATGATCGCCGTCGCGTTGACCTCGATGCCGGATAAAAACTACCGCATCCCGCCACCGATTGTCTCGCAGGCAAATTATAACAACGCCATCGCCGCCGTGAAAAATGCCAGTGCGGCCGATGCCACCGCAGTGAAATCCGTCGGCGATGCGCTCGGTGAAAAAGTGGATTCCGAAAAAATCCTTTCGATTGTCGCCGCCAACAAGGCGAGCCAATTGACCGACACGCAAATCCAGCAGGGACTTTATAACAGCATCGCCGAAAATTATTACAGCGGCGTCATCCTTTCGCTGATAAAAAAATACTGTCCACCCGGACTGTTCGGTCTCGCGCTGACTGCGCTGCTTGCATCCTTCATGTCCGGCATGGCGGGCAACGTTACCGCGTTCAACACCGTCTTTACCTATGATCTGTATCAAGCTTACTTTGTGAAGGGTAAAAGTGACCGGCATTATTTCCTGACCGGCAAAGTCATCACCGTGGTCGGCATCGTGTTGAGCGCCGGCGCGGCGTATTTCGCCTCGATGTATGACAACGCGATGGACGTGATTCAGCTTGTGTTCAGTTTTGTGAACGCACCGCTGTTCGCCACGTTCTTGCTGGCGATGTTCTGGAAGCGCACGACAGGCACCGGCGCGTTCTATGGACTTTTTTGCGGAATTGGCGCTTCGACAATGGTTCATGGTTTGACGGTTGCGGAAGGAAAAGGCGGCTGGCTCGGACACAATCTATATGAATTCCCTTCATCAATGGCGCAAAACTTCTGGCTTGCCGCAGTTGCGTTCATCGTCTGCTTTACCTTCACGCTGGTGATTTCGCTCGCCACTGCGCGCACCAAATCCGATGCCGACCTCAAAGGTCTCGTCTATTCGCTCACGCCGAAAATCGTGGACAACAACATACCCGTCTGGCAAAAGCCCGCCGTTGTCGGCGTCGTACTGCTGATTGTCTGCGCCATCCTCAACATTATATTCTGGTGAACCAAGACAACCTCAAACTGAAAGAATAAATTTATGGGACTCGATATTCGCTGGCCGATTGGCCTCATGTTCACGCTCATCGGCGCGCTGTTGGCCATCAATGGCGCGGTGGCGAAATCCGACCACGCCATCTCGCTCGGCATCAACATCAACCTCATTTGGGGCATCGTGCTGATCGTGTTTGGGGTGTTGATGCTGATCGGCGCAGTTCGCGGCGGCAAAAATCCGCCGTCTGCCTGAACTGGTGAATTGCTTTCACTGCGCCGAGGAATTATTTTTCTCCGGCGCAATTTTCATTTTTGCATGAATCTCGAAGAACTCGCGGCGCACGTCGTCGCTGAATTTCAGAAACACTACGGCCGTCCGCCGCGCTGGATCGTCGCCGCTCCCGGCCGCGTCAACGTCATCGGTGAACACACCGATTACAACGACGGCTTCGTATTGCCAATGGCCATTGAACGCCATGCGGTCATGGCTGCCGATTTGTCGCAATCCTCTGAAATTTCAATTTACGATTCGCTGCTCAAGAAAACCGCGCGGATTGAAATTTCAAAGCCCGTCGTCAAGGGCGATCCGAAATGGTCGAACTACATCCGCGGCGTCATCGCGGGATTTCAAAATCGCGGCGTAAAAATTCCCGCGCTCGACATTGTGTTGAGTTCGACCGTGCCGCTTGGCGGCGGGTTGAGCAGCAGCGCCGCGCTCGAAGTTTGCACCGCGACGTTGATCGAAGCCGCGACCGGCGGGAAAATCGACCCGGTCGAAAAGGCATTGCTTTGCCAGAAAGCCGAACACGAATTCGCCGGTGTCCCTTGCGGCATCATGGATCAATTCATCTCCGTGATGGGGCGGCAGAACCATTTGCTGCTGCTCGACTGCCGTTCTCGCAAAACCGAACTCGTGCCGATGAACGACGCCTCCGTCCAACTGCTCATCGCCAACACGAACGTAAAGCACGAACTGACCGGCGGCGGCTATGCCCGTCGCCGCGCACAATGCGAGACCTCCGCGAAAATTCTTGGCGTGCCTGCGTTGCGCGACGCGACCGCCGAAATGCTGGAATCCGCAAAAGGCAAAATGGATGAAGTGGTTTTCCGACGCGCGCGCCACGTCATCGGCGAAATCGAACGTACGGTTCAAGCCGCTGAAGGCGTTCGCGCCGCAAATTGGGAGTCTGTCGGCAAGCTCATGTATGCGAGCCACGCTTCGTTGCGCGACGATTACGAAGTAAGCTGCAAGGAACTTGATGCCGTTGTCGAGATCTCGGAAAGCATTGGAAACAAAGGTGGAATTTACGGTTGTCGCATGACCGGCGGCGGCTTTGGCGGTTGCGCCGTCGCGCTGGTGAAAACAGAAATGGTCGGGACGATTTCAAAACAGATCGCCGCCGGCTACAAAAGGAAAACGGAAATCGAAGCGACGATTTTTGTCTCACGTCCGGCGGCGGGCGCGACGGTCATCAAGGCTTGATAGGCGAATGCACTGGTTGAAGATACACTGGCAGAAAAATCAGCGACAGACTCACGAAATTTATGAAACGGTAAAGCTGGCGCGGCAACTCAACAAAAAAATCACTGGTTAGAATGATGCCGACGGAGGGGTCGAAGCCAAACTGAGGTGATGGGTTCGTTCGCGTGGAAATTTTTAGCAAAAGGGTACTACGTCCGACTGATTGGGCAACACAATGACTATCCATATAAAGTAATACAACCTTAAAAAATTCTTCACGGTGATTCGGTCGCCAGACCGACTTTGGTGATGTCGAGTTGGCGGAGGACATCCAGGACGGAGACCATGTTCTGGTAGTTGACTTCGTCGGAGCCTTTGACGACGACGGAGAGGTCGGGGTTTTCGGATTTGAGTTGTTGCAGATCGTCCTTGAGCTGGGGGACGGTCACGGGCTGGTCGTTCAAAAAGGTCTGGCCGCCGGCGTCCACGGTGATGTTGTTGATCTTCGGTTTTTCTTTTTGAGGAGGAGGCGGTTTGCCGGAGGGCAGGTTCATCTCCAGATTGTTCATCATCTGCGGTGTGGTGATGATGAAGATGACCAGCAGCACGAACACCAGGTCCAGCAGCGGCGTAATGTTCAGTTCGTTGAGCGAACTGTGATGGGAGCGGGATGTTTTCTTGAGGCTCATTGCAACACGGGTTCGGTTTCTTCCTGCACGTCGAAGCGGATGACCACGCGCGGCGGAAAATTCGTGGGCGGCGGTCGGTCCATGTTTTTGACGGCGGCGAAAACCTCTCTGACGGTCCCGTCCCATCTGGAGTCGCCCGAACTTTTTATCACTTCGGGATCGCTGATGCCGCCTTTTTTGTCCACGGACACTTCGACCTCGGCGACATAACCCTCGTCGGCCATGTCGTCAGGTCGGTTCCATTTCTGGCGCAGCGCGTATTCCAGATAACCCTTGTAAAGTTGAACCGGATCGGAACTGCTCTCGACGGCTTTGCCGCCTTCAAAATCAAACGAAGGCAGTTCGGCGGCCGGCGGCGCGATGACGGGTGGAGCAAGGGTCGGCGGGACCTGGACTTTCGGCGCTTCGGCGACTTTTGGAGTTTCAACAACCTTGGGCGGCTCGATTTTCGGCGGCTCGACCTTGGGCGGTTCCTTGGGTTTTTCCGGCGGCTTTTCCTTCACCATCTCGATTGAGATCTTTTTCAATTGTTTTCCCAACAGCCCCTGGCGCGCCGCGAAGTACACCAGCACGAGAACCAGCACCGCATGGAAGATGAACGAGATGAGCAGGTTCACCTTCGACGAGTTGCGCTTGCGGCGCGGCTGGCTTTGCGGGATCATTTCAACGGTTCGGTCGCCAAATCCACCTTGGGCACGTTGGCCTGCTGGCAGACATCCAGCACGGCGCGGATTTGTTTGTATTTGGTGTGGGCGTCGCCGCGCACGATGATGCTCAAGTCCGGATCATCGGTGCGCAGGCCGATCAACGTCTGCAACATCTCGGAGGCGTCGGCGAACTTCGCCTTGTTCAGATACGTCGTGCCGTCGGCCTGCACGGTGATGTAATTGGCCTTGCGCGGCGGGTCCTTCAACTGCCGCACCGCCGAGGGCAGTTTCAAGTCCAGGTCATTGACCGGCGGAATCGTCGTGATGATGAAGATGACCAGCAACACAAACCCCAAATCAAGGAGCGGCGTGATGTTCAACTCCGTCAGCGAATGATGCACCGAACGCGAACACTTTTTCATGTTCAGATGGCAGGCGTATTTTCGCCGAGTTCAGCGCGCGTCAATGCCATCGCGATTTTGTCCTCCAGATCGCGGTTGTCGACGTAGGTATGTTCGATCTGGTTCGCGTAACGGCTGGCGAACCCGTCCAGTTCCTGCGTGATGTGCCGGATGGTCGTCACCATGAAGTTGTAGGCGAACATCGCCGGAATCGCCACGAGCAAGCCCGTGACCGTCGCGACCAACGCCGCCGCCACACCCGGTGCCATCGCCGTCAAACTGGCCTGATTCTTTTCCGCGATGCCCGCGAACGTGCTCATCACGCCCCAAACCGTTCCCAGCAATCCGATGAACGGCCCACCGGCAACCGCCGTTGAAAGCACGATCATCCCCTTCTCCAGTTCCATCGCCGCCGAACTGGCCGACTCCTCCAGAACCACCTTGACCGCATCGAACGAAGCGGTGCTAATGCGCCGTTCGCCTTTCACGGTGACCGGGTTGGTTTTGAGTTGAAAATCCAGTTCATCCGCGCCGCTGATGTAGAGTTGGTAGGTTGGCGCACCTTCGTATTCCTCGCCTTTGCGTCGGATATCAAGCGGATCGCGCGTGGCACTGTAAGCTGTCAGGAACTTTTTAGCTGCCTTCCGCGCGATGTTGAGCTGACGGAACTTCGTCAGGATGATCGTCCAGCTGAACAACGACAGAACCAACAGCACGACGACGGTAATCTTGCCTTCGATGGTCGCGTTCTGTATCGCATACACCGCCGCGTTGGAGGCCAGTATCGGTTGAATCATAAAATAATTTTCAAGTTGTGGATTTTTGGTTTTTTGAATCGTTCTAACGCTCCAATCAAATGTCAGTTCTTTTGTGGCAGCATCACCGTCACACGGCTCACCTTCTGCGCCAACGCTATCTGCTTGCCTTTGTTCTTCTTGTCGTCATCACCGTTGCCGGATTGATCGTCGGTTTTAGAGACAACGGTTGAAGCATCGTCAGCGGTTTGTGCGACTTCCTTTGCGACGCTCGGCGCGTCGGTGGCTGTGGGATCAACTAAAGCTCCATTAACGGTGGTGGGATTATCGGTAATGACCTGAATTGCCGGTCCGGGTTCGTCGGAGGCGATGTCGACATGCGGACCGTAGGCGATGCCAGGACCAATGGTTGTGGCGTCCAGATACACACTGTTGAAACCGACAAACAATCCTTCCAGTTCGCCTGTGGCCTTCGCAATAATATTTTGAGCGATGACGCCGGAACCGCTGGCGTTAATGTTTCGGTTTTGTGAATCCAAGACAAGTTCACCAACGACATCGCCCGCGCCATCAATCAAGTCGGCTGGATAAGGCGAGTTATTATTATTGCGCAACGCGTCGGCGGATGAAATATCGGCGGCGGACAACCGGTTTTGAGCGCCGGCATCCCGCAATTCGTAGCCGGCCAGAAGATAGGTACTGGCCTTCGAAGCATCAGTGCCGTCAAAGGAAATTTGCAAGACACCGCCCTCGCTCGCGGAAATATTGCCGTTCGGTGTCTCGACAAGAATATTGCCGAGCGTAGCGTCCGAACCGAAAAGCGTTGTCGCCAAAATGCCGCTGCCGGAAATGCCGCCGAATAATTCGGCGGGTTTTCCAGTCGTCGGGTCAATGATCAGTTTTCCCGTCTTCGGATCGAACTCCAGCGCATTCACGTTCACAAAACCGTTGCCGCCCGTGCCGGCGTTCACATCGCCGTCGAGTGATTCGACAGTGACGTTGCCTCCATTGTAGGCCGCGATGCGTGAACTGTTCACATTCACGTCGCCGTTGACCAACACGGAAACATCTCCGCCGCTCTCGGTGTAAATTCCCTTCGGGTCGCTGGCATTGTCGCCGAAGGCAGTAAACTGTCCGCCGACATCCAAAGAGCCGCCGACATCCAGATTGATTTCGCCCAGATAACTTTGGTTGCGGATCCTGGTCGAGGTCATCTCCAAATCACCGGATGTGGTGATGTTGAGGTTCGCGCCGAAAGGCGAAATGGCAGCCAACGGAGAATCAGGTTCAAGAACGGAAACACCGCCGGAAACGCCGAGGTTAATATTGTGTGCTGTGACGTTGAAATTGCCCAGTCCCTGAATCGCCAGCCCGTTGGCACCGAGCGAAGCGCTTTGGCTGGCGGCGGACAGTTCATTGATCATCCCAATTTGCGTGTCATCAAGTGTCAAAGAGGTGGTGACGGGAACAGTTTCTGGATTTCCGTTCGCATCCAAAATCGGATTGCCATCGGCATCGAGAACAAGTTTGGTCACGATATTGCCGTGGCTGTCCAGTTTGAAAACACTTGGAGCAAGCAAAAACGCAAGGTCGGACGGACTCATAACACCGACAAATGTGAGCGTCCCCGCGGTGGCATCGTAAAGCAACTTGTCGGTCACGGCAGTATCCGCACTGTCGCTGAATAACGACGACGGCAACGGGTCAGCTTTTTGTTCATCTGTCAAAGGGAGGGGCGTCAAATTACCACGATAAACGATGTCACCCAGCACATTGATGGATGTGATTTGCGACGAAGAAAGGTTCTGACCAAGAAATCCAAAATTATATGTCCCGAAAATAGATTTCTCATCAACTGTGATGTAAGGACTCGTGCCTCTCACCAGAATATTTGCGAAGGTCGGCACGGTCAGGCTGAAGATGCCGATGCTGCCCGAAATATCCAACGACACGGGATCTGGATTCAAGTCATCCAGATGCACCGGCACGGCGGCGTGATCGTTGTTTTGTATCGCCTGGTACTCATACAGTTCGGCTCCGGACGGCGGACCGGCGTCGGACATAGTGATGCCGACGAGTTCCGTGCTGTCACTTTGCAGCACGCCAACGAGATTGCCGCCGTTGTGCGTCGTGATTTGCAACTCTCCCTCACTCGATGGGAATAAATAAATATTGTTTTCAAGAGTGATACCGCCCGCGCCCGCATCGAGAGTCAGGATGGGCGCATAAATCGGCGACATGCTCTGATTGTTGAATCCTTGCACGCGCTCGGTGACTCCGGCTGTGCCTTCAAGCACGATGCCGTTGCCTGCCGTAAGATGCACCGCTGCATCCAGCGCATAGCTGAATGGAAACGACGCACTTTGATTGAACGTCCCGTCAGGATTCAGGACTTCACTCAAATAAATATTATCGCCAGCCCAGACACTCCACGAACCTTTGATTAAATCCAAAGTGATCGGCAGATTTGCCGTGCCAAAATCGGCATTGGGATTTTGCGTTTGCAGCGCCGCTGTCTCCAAACCGTTTAACAACGCATTGTAGGCGGTCGGGTCGGCGTTTGGATTCTGAAGTACAGTTGCCTGCGCGCTGTTCACCTGCGCGCCGACGATGATGGTGCCGGCGCCATTTGCGAGGGTAAAAGCCGGCGCAAAATTTCCATTTTTCTGGCTTCCGATGATTTGGTTGCCAGCGATGAGAGTGACGTTGCCCGATTCCTGATTCGGGCCGTAAGTGCCGGACGCGCCGTACGGACCGCTCGCCGGAACTGTCATGTCGCTTGTGATGTTTTGCCCCGCAATCAAGGTGACATTGCCACCCGCCGCCGTCGAAATGCCGCCGGGATTCGGACTGTTTTTGCTCCCGTCGGAAAAATAATTATACCCGGCAGTGTCCGAACCGACATCAATGCTGCCCAACGCATACGCAAAAATGCTTCCACCACCTTTGGTATAAACCGATCCTGAACCGACCTGAATATCCGTTCCCGCAAACAGGTTGATAGAACCCTTTGACAATTGAATCGAGCCGTTTAGCGTCTTGCCGCTGCCTCCGTCCAAATAAATGTTTCCGCTGGCGGTTCCGCCGCCGGACTGAACCGTGCCTGTGGTAAAATTGTTCACCCCGGCGTCGAGCGTCACCGACCAACTGTTTCCGTCCGTGATTTTTGAACCGGTTTGAAAAATGATGTTGCCACCGGCCTCAAGCGTGAGCTGACCGGTGCTTTTGCCGGTGCTGGAACTCAAATTCCAAGTCACATTCTGGTTCAAAGTGATGTTGCCGGTCGCTTGCAATATGATCTGCGAAAAATTTTTGAACGAACCGTTTGCGTTGACATTCAAGTTCAAAGCACTTGGAGCACTGTTATAAGCCACCGTGCCGGAACTTGGAATCGACCCGTTGCTGGTCGTGCCCAGCACGATGCTGGCCGGGTCGAGCAAAAAATATCCGCCAAGCCAGCCGTCCTGCGCACTGGCGTCCATTTGGGAATTCAAAGACAAAATGTTCGGCGCGCTGACTTCGATGCTGCCGCCATTGCCGCCGCTCGCCCCGCCGGTCGTGACAATTTCATCGCCGGTTGTGTCGCTGAAATTATTTCCTGATTTTAAAGTCACGTTGCCGCCGGAACTGCCGCCAGCCGAATCGTCGCCGCGCGCGAGGATTTTGGAATCCGCGCCGAGATTCAACTGGTCGGAAGCGACAAGTTCGATGACTCCATTTTGATCGTGCACTGAATCGGCCTGGATAATTCCGTTTTGATTCACGACCTGTGCTTGCAGCGCAATCGTTCCGGCGTCTGCCGTGATTTGCCCGAAATTATTCACCGACCCGCGCGGCACCTGCATCGTCGCGCTCAAGCCGCGACCGTCCGCGCGTTCGCTCACCAGCACGCTTTCGCCCGCGTAAAGTCCGATATCGCCGCCCGGCGCGTTGAGTTCGCCGTGATTTTCAATGTTTTCCGCAATCAGATAAAGCGAGCGTCCTTGACCGACTTCGATTTGCCCGTAGTTCACAACCTTCGCGAGCGGCGGCATCCCGGTGAATTGCCACGCCGCTCCGGTCCCAAAATCCGGCGGCAACCCGGCGGTGGTGGCGATGAAACTGCCGCCGACTTTGATGACCGAACCGTTGCCGAAATAAAATCCGTTCGCGTTTGCGAGAATCACTGTTCCGTTTGCGTTCAAGTTCCCTAAAATTTGCGACGGGTTTCTGCCGCCGATTTCGTTGAACACAACCGAGTTTGCGGACGGTTGCAAAAAAGTCGTCGTTTCGCCCGCCGCGATGTTGAAGCTGTTCCAATTCAAAATCGCCGTCTGGCTGACGGTCACGTTCAATTGCGAACCGATGTTTTGAGCCACAGCCGAACCGGAGCCAACATTCATGCCCGTTGGATTTGCGAATAAAAAATGATTTGCGCCGAAAAGCAACGCGGATACGGACCAGAAAATTTTGGATCTGAATTTCATCGCGCGTTCAGAATTGAAATCCGATGTTGAAGTAGGCCTGCATGTTGCCGGACGGAGTCGTGGGCGTGTCCTGCAATGCCCAGGCAAGAGTGAGCCGCCCGTAAAAGTGTTCGCCGGCGGTCAGAAAAAATCCGACGCCCGTGCCCCATTGGGTGAAAGAAAGATCCGCAGTCGTCGGGCGGCCTATCAAAAATGTCCGGCCAAAATCCATGAACCACGAGCAGCGCAGTTCGGCGGGAACGTCTCCGCTTTCAGTCGGAAAATAGCCGACGTTGACCGGCGGGGCGCGAAGATCAAAAAGCGCGCGCCAGCCGGTGTCGCCGTAAATCTCGCCTTCCTGATAACCGCGCACGCCCGAGGTGCCGCCGAGCGCCATTTCTTCGTTGCTGATCAGCGGAGCGCTTGACCACTGGCCGTTGACGTTGAGCAGCGCCGACCAGTTCCACGGCAGGTTTTGCTGGCGCACGAGTCCGGCGTTTATCGTCGTGTAATTTCCACCCGCGCCGGGCGCGCCCGCAACGACTTGAAAATTGGTTCGCGCCGAAGCCAGCGCGGACAGGAAAAAACTTTGCGAATAATTGAAGGCGAAACCACCGAATTTGTCAGGCCGCGCCGCCGACCAGCCGATCGACAGCGGAATGTATTGAAGCTCCGCGTGCGTGTTGGAGGGAAGCCGGATGGTCTCGTTCGTCACAAGCACGGGATTGCCGAACGAATCCAGCGCGTAGAGCGAGAAGTAAGTGAGGTTCGTCGCAAAACTCGGCGCGTCATAGGATTTGAAATCGGCGCCGATTGAAAACAAAGAATGCACGCCGGCGAATTCGGGGAGCGGAATTGTTAATTTTGCGCCGAGGTTGTTGTTGACCGTCAGGTTGCGCTGACGATATTGCGAACTGATGTTGGCCAGCGGGTTTGTGAAAATGATGGCCAGCGGGCCGTAACGAACCGGCGTGTCGGACGCGGAACGCGAAGCATAAAAGGTTATTTCGGGGTTTCCCGTGGCTGGCAACGGCTGGATTTTGTGCGTGACTTCATCGTAACCAAAATCCACCGGCTCATTTTGATAATCTTCGCGCAAGCCGTGGCCGAACCCGAGCGGCATCCGGTAGAAACCGCTGTAGCTCACGACTCTTGGCTGGTCGTAAAATCCCAGATCGTTGCCGGACTTGAATTCCTGCGGCGAAAAATTGTAATCGAAACCGATCTGGTTTTCGCGCTGCCAGAGGTTGCCGTATTGGATCGCCGCGTCCGTGCGCAGCAACGGCGTTCCCGGCGGCGACTTGTCGTTGACTTCAATGTGTCCGTGCAGTGGAAACCTGTCTTTGACATTGAGCGTCAAATCGCTCGTGCCGGGTTCAAGGCCGGGACTGACGACGGGATAAATCTGGCGGTCCTGATTCGCGTTTGCGCGGTCGAGTTCAGGCTGAAACCATTTTGTGTTCAGTAAAATGTTTGTGTCAAGGCTTGGCAAAACGCGCAGGACATTGTTGGAACTGAAATAGCGGTTGCCTTCGACATTGATCTTCGCGAGTTTGCCTTCGACGACTTTTATGCGCACGATGCCGTTGGTAAGTTTCTGCTGCGGCAGCGAGACGCCGACGGTTGCAAAGCCGAATTGCCGGTAAACCAACTGCAATTTGCCCAGGCCTTCGCGGATGCGCGCAAAATCCATCTCGCCGATGTAATTGGTGAGAAAAGAAAATTGCACCGGCGGCAACACCGTGCTGCCTTCGATGCGATAACCGCGCACTTCAATCGTCTGCTTTTTTTCGGGCGCTGTGAAAAGGTTCGTGATGGCTTCGGCCAACGCGGGTTCCGCATTTGTGCCGGCGTCGTTTTCGACGATCTGGATGCGCACAAGACCATTGGTGAATTTTTGCTCCGGCAAAGTGACATTCACATTCGAGAAGCCAATCTCACCATAATACCCCTGCAATTTGTCCAGGCCTTCGCGCACGCGTGTGGAATCTACTTTGCCGGTGTAATTGGAAAGCATCCCGAATTGTTCCGGCGGCAAAACCGTGTTGCCTTCAATCCGATAAGTGCGCACGTCGAGCGCAGGCAGCAGCCTGACCGGCGCGTTGGTGGCGAGCGGCGCGGCGAAAAGGTCTTCAACGACGGCGGATGAACCGGGTTCCGCCACCGCAACGCCGCCTAAAATTTTAGTGAGCGCGAGCATCACGATCACTCCAAGTCGAAATCTCATTTGCTGTGGTTGTCCTCTCTACAAATTCAGTTCGCCGCCACGCTGCGGCAGGCCGGGATTTCAAGCCGGGCCTGCCGCAGTTCTGATGCTGTCTGTTTTGTTATTGTGTTTTGATGCGATAAAATCCCGTGCTGCCGGAATTGGTGTGGGTGATGGAATCATTGTTTCCATCGCCAATAATCGGACCACCGATCACCGGCCACGCGGCGAATCCACCAAGCTTGTTGGTGAAAGCCAGCGAGTAACTGTTGCCGACAGTCGTGCTGAACGTGATTGTGTCCACATTTGCAGAACTGGTGATGCCCGTGATGTTCGAGTGACGCGGCCCGGCGACAAACGTCAGAGTGCCGTCGGAGCCGATTGTGAAGGTTCCGACCAAACTGTCGGGCACCAGTGAACTGGTGACCGCCGTCGGTTGAACCGCCCAGAAGTCAAACGATCCTGGAATGGTTTGTTCAACAATGAACGGCGCATGGCCGCCCAGCCTGTCTATGCCGTTTCCATTGCCACCCGCCACAATGTAATCGTATGACGCATACTTGTATTTGCCTCCGGCAAGGATTGAGTACGACGACGGCACGGTGTTAGTTGGAACGGAATATTGCACCGGCCGGACGCCCAAGGCGTCGATCGTGCTGTAATAATCATAACTCCAGCCCCCCGAACCGGGATTATAGGCCGTTGCGTTCGGCTCCGCACCGCTGATCCATGCGACTGAATTCGGGCCGCCGTTGGTGGTGGTTGCCACGACAACAACGCCGATTCCCGTCAAGTCTGACGAACCGAATGTGCTGGTGGCAAGACTCAAGCCCCAGGCCACATTCGTCGTGTAGCCGTTTGGGTGGCCAAGGAATTGGTTGATATTTCCGAGGTCATACTCAACGTCATGAGCGCCATCGCGAAATATGAGCAACACATCCCCGTCCGTGTAAGTCCACGCTCGCGCCGGCGGCACCGCCAGCAACCCAAGCGCGGCCAGGATTGTTAAAAGTATTTTTTTCATGTGACTTTATGCAGTTAAAGGTTGCCGGTTTATTAGAAGCCGGGTTTCGGGCTGATGGGACCGCCGTCGAAACCACGGGTCACATTCAACGAGGTGTACGGTATGAAATTATTCGTATAAACCGGATCGACCTGGAATGTGGCGTTCGTGACCGATTGATAGAGCGCGGTGATGACCGCCAATTTCGAAGCGTCGGGCGTGCCCGTCACAGTGCTTTTCAGATAATAATAATATTCAGGATTCCAAAGCGGGTAAGTGCCGTTTTGCACATTTGCCGCAGAATACGTCACGCCCTCATAGCTCAACGCGGCAACGGGCTTCTTGACGTTTTGAATCGCGACCGTGCCGATGCCATTGGTGATGAAACCCAAAACAGCGACCACCGCGCTGCCCGTAGCCTCGCCCGGATCATATGCGCCGGAGGTGTTTGTCCGGTAATTATCGAGCACGATTTGATTATTGTTGGTCGTGTAAGTCTGAAACCCAGTTGCAAAGATGTTCAGATCAATTTCCGTGCGGACGGCCGCTTGCGTATTGCGTCCAACAAAATAAACCACATTGGTTCCAGCGCCGCTTCCACCAAGGAATGTCGCGGTGCTTTTGCCGGCTCCTTCCAAATAAGCCGCCTGCCGTTGTGTCAAATTCGTGATGCCGGCGGTATCCGTCGAGTTTGTGTTTTTCACAAAGGCATAGGGGACGATATAGGTCTCAAGAGCCGTGAACAACGTGGGGTCTATTGAAACCGCGTCGGGCGAAGTGCTCGAGTCAACGACTGTCGGCGGCAGATTGGAGCCGGCGGCAGTCGGTTCAGGGATCTGGCCGGCAATATCCTGCAGGCCGCCGACCGCGCCGCTCAAGTTGAAATCGAGCGTGATGAGGCCCAGACTTGAAAGCAGCGCGTTCGTGCTTGTGCCTTTGTAAGTTCGGATTGAAGCGGAGCTGGCTCCGAAGACGTTTGAGATGGAAGAGCCATTGTTGAATATGTTCGTAGCGCGATTAAACAGCACGCTCGAACTGGCGTTTCCACCGTCAACCAAGACTTCCACGTCCGCGCGCACGTTTTGAGTCAGCGCCAATCCGGCGAGCGCGATGCCGACGGCGATTATTTTTTTTAAGCTTAATGTTTTCATAGGTTCACAATTTTGTTGTTACGGTTTGGTTTTTAGTCGAAGAAAAACACGTCCGTCATTTGCGGAAAACAGCGCCACCTGCCCAAGCAGACGGCGGATTCCGGCGATGTCATTTGACGGCCGGAATCGGGCGGTGTTTTGCCCTCTGTTTCGTTTCACAATCATGCGGTTTTCGTTTTGTTCTTCGTCGAAGAACCTCCGGTGAACCGGTCAGCCTTCTAAATCTTTTTAAAAAAAGTTGCGCCTCCTTTGGAACAGGTCGGCAATTCAATCAGGTCGCGGAAATCAAACTGCTGATGTCGTCGGTGTTCGTGTCAACGTCTGCAAACAACCACGTGGAGAGATAGCGTTCGGACGAGGACGGCACGATGGCCACGATTTGTTTGCCCTTGTTTTCCGATCGCTTTGCCACTTGCAATGCCGCCCAGATCGCCGCACCGCTCGAAACGCCCACCGGAATCCCATCCAGTTGATTCACTTCCTTTGAAATCGGACCCGAATCCTCCTCGCTCACCTGAATCACTTCGTCCACGATTTTCGTGTTGAGGTTGATGGGAACAAATCCCGCACCGATGCCCTGCAATTTGTGCGGTCCGGGCGCGCCGCCGGAGATGACGGGTGATTTTTTCGGTTCGACCGCAATCGCCTTGAAACCGGGTCTCAATTTTTTTATGACTTCCGCCACGCCGGTGATCGTTCCGCCCGTACCGACGCCCGCGACGACAAAATCCACCTTGCCGTCCGTATCACGCCAGATTTCTTCTGCGGTCGTCCGCCGGTGAATTGCCGGATTCGACGGATTGGAAAATTGCTGCAGGATGACGCTGTTCGGAATTTGTTTGTTCAATTCCTCCGCCTTCGCAATCGCGCCTTTCATGCCTTTCGCACCTTCAGTCAAAACGAGTTTCGCACCGAGAATCTTTAAAAGTTTTCGCCGCTCGATGCTCATCGTCTCTGGCATCGTCAAAATCAATTTCAATCCACGCGCGGCGGCAACGAACGCGAGCGCGATGCCCGTATTACCGCTCGTCGGTTCAATAAGCACCGTGTCACTGCTGATTGCGCCCGCTTTCAGTGCATCATCAATCATCGCCACACCAATGCGGTCTTTGACACTGGAAAGCGGATTGAAAAATTCGAGCTTGAGCAGCACGTCGGCGAGCGCGCCATGTTTCTTCGCCGTGCGGTTCAGCCGCACCAGCGGTGTGTTGCCGATGGTTTCAGTGATGTCGTTGTAGATGCGGGACATAATTTTTACTGGTTTGGTTGATAAATCTGGTCGAAGATTCCGCCATCGGCAAAATGCACCTGCTGCGCCTTCTGCCAGCCGCCCGCAATCTCATCCACCGTGAATAATTCCAGCGGTTTGTAACGTGTGGAATACCTCGCAAGAATCGCCTGATTTTTCGGACGGAAAAAATGTTGCGCCGCCAGTTCCTGTCCCGCATCGCTGAAAAGATATTCAAGGTAAGCACGCGAAACGGCTTCAGTGTGATGCCGCTGCACGTTGTGATCCACCCACACCACGGGATTTTCCGCGAGAATGCTCACGGGCGGAAGAACCACAAGCAGTCCGTCATCAGAAAATTGTTTCTGAACCAGCGCCGCCTCGTTTTCAAAAGTCAGCAGCACGTCCCCGATGCCGCGATCCGCAAACGTCGTCGTCGCGCCACGCCCGCCGGTGTCGAGCACAGGCACGTTGGCGAAAAGTTTCCCCACAAATTCGCGCGCCTGCTGTTCATCACCGCCGGATTTCTTCAGCGCATATCCCCACGCCGCCAGATAACTATAACGCCCATTGCCGGAAGTTTTCGGATTGGGAATGACGACCGAAACGTCAGGACGAATGAGGTCGTCCCAATTTTTGATGTTCTTCGGATTGCCCTTGCGAACGACAAAAACAATTGTCGAAGTGTACGGCACACTTTTATTTGGCAGACGAGAAGCCCAATTTTCTGGAATCAATTTTCCATCCGTGTGCAGGACATCAATGTCCAACGGTTGGTTCATCGTCACCACATCCGCTTCAAGTCCGTTGACGACCGACTGCGCCTGCTTGCTCGAACCGCCGTGCGATTGACTGACCGTCACCGTATCACCGGTCTTTTCTTTCCAATAAGCCGCGAACGCCGCGTTGTAGTCCTGATAAAATTCGCGCGTGACGTCGTAGGAAACGTTGAGAATTTTTACTTCAGCCGCCGAGACCGCCACAGCCGACCACAACAAGCCTGCTGCAAGTGACGTGCCTGCCAGTTTGTGAATCCAGTTCCGCATGGATGATTTGTTCTTTTATTTTCATGGGAACTTCCGGTAGTCCGGTCAGCAGCCTTTAAATTTTATTTTGTACGCTCTAGTTCTTTTTCCAATCGCACCCTCTCTGTCTTTTCAATTTGAATCACGCGTGAATCATGCACGACGATTTCCACCACGCCATAGCGCAACGAACCGACGTGTTGGATGACCAATTCCAACCACTTCAATTCGTCGCTGCTTTTTCCCTTCAATTCATTCATTCAATTAAAACTACTGTTTAAGTCGTTGATTGAGATAAAAACACTCAATAAAATTAAAATTCAGTTGCATATGCGATATGCATATACGACTTATCTAGTCGTTATTATCTACAAGCCGGGATTATTGTCAACCGATTTTTTTATTTTTTTAACTCGTTGTTACGGGCGTGGATGCGGAAAGACTTGGTGCGGCAAGGAGGTTGAACTGTCCTCTATTTTTGATGGAAAGTGAAATAACTTTAGAGGAAACAGAAACAAGGTGCGCCGCCTTAAAAGTTTCAGGCCAATAAATAAAATGGTGCCGACGGAGGGGGTCGAACCCACACACTCTCACGAGTACTAGATTTTGAGTCTAGCGCGTCTGCCAATTCCGCCACATCGGCCACCGTCCATTGAATATATTTCAGCGGCGGACGAAGTAAATGAATTTCAATCGCGCGGAAATTTTTTCAACGCCAGTGGCCGGGCGCGTGACGCCAGCCACGCGAACCTTGCCACCAATAACCATGAACCCAGACGGCCTGCGGATACGGCGGATAACCCCAATGTCCGCCCACCCAGACCCAGCCGCCGTTCCAAATCCATTCGCCGCCGATCCAGATGTAATCCGGGCCGGGCGCGGCAATGACCGTTTCCATCGGCGGCGGTGGCGGCGGTGGCGAAACGACGACGGTGGCGGGCCGCGTCACTTCAGTGCTCGCACCGACCGCGCTCGGCGTGTTGATCATGAAATTGACGACCTTGTCGCTCACGCCGGAATCACGCAGGTCAATGATGTCCGCCACGCTCAAATGAAAAACCGTGTGCGAACTTTTGATTTGGTTGATGATGATATCCTCGCTGATTCCGGCTTTCGCCAGCGCCTTCACGTCCGCCACGCTCAACGGCTGGCCTTGATCCACGCGCACATAAGTTTGCGGCGCTTCTTCGCGCAGCCTCATCTGCTGATCCTGATCAATCGAATGGCCGATCAAGCCGCCGGCGATCACGCCCGCCGCCGCGCCGATCAAAGCGCCCGCGCCGCCGTTTCGAGGACCGCCGATCGCCGCACCGGTGATCGCGCCAATCGCTCCGCCGGTCAAAGCTCCTCCCGCCGTGTTATCCGGCGTGCCGTCCGGGTTCACACAACCCGTCAGCACAACCGCCGAAGCCGCCAAGGCAAATGTCAAAGCATGGAGTTTCATATCTTTAAAGTTTAAAACCTAATTAACCAGACAGTTACTAGGACGCACAAGTTCAAAAAAAGGTTTCAACTTTTGTCGCAAAAATGAATTTTCCCGCATGGAATAATTTGCCCTGAACCGCGACTAAGTCTTTAATTATCGCGATGATCGCCAAACGAGTCATTCCGTGCCTCGACGTCCACGACGGCCAGGTCACCCGCGGCGTCCAGTTCGGCAAAGCCGAGGCGGGTGAATTGAAAAACGTCGGCGACCCCGTCGCGCTCGCGCTCCGCTACAACGAGCAGGGCGCGGACGAAATGGTTTTTTTCGACATCACCGCCAGCGCGCACGGCCGCGCCACGATGGTGGACGTGATCCAGCGTGCCGCCGACCAATGCTTCATGCCGCTCACCGTCGGCGGCGGCGTCAAGTCCGTGGACGACATGTTCACGATGCTGCGCGCCGGTGCGGACAAGATCAGCATCAATTCGAGTGCGCTCGCCAATCCAGATTTGATTCGCGCGGGCGCGGAAAAATTTGGCAGCCAGTGCATCGTCGTCTCCATTGACGCGAAAAAAATCGCGCCGGACAAATGGGGCGTGTTCTCGCACGGCGGACGCAAGCCGACAGGACTTGACGCGATTGACTGGGCGAAAAAAGCCGTCGCGCTCGGTGCGGGCGAAATTGTTTTGAACTCCATTGACGCCGACGGAATGAAGACCGGGTTCGACCTCGTCATCACGCGGCGCGTGAGCGAATCCGTGGGCGTGCCGGTGGTGGCCAGCGGCGGCGCGGGCAGTCTGGAACACATGGCGGAAGTTTTACTCGAAGGCAAAGCCGACGCCGTCCTCGCCGCGAGCATTTTTCATTTCGGCACTTTCACCGTCGGCGATGTGAAACAATTTTTGGCGAAGAAAAAAATCC
The DNA here is from genome assembly GCA_964536285.1 of uncultured Bifidobacteriaceae bacterium. Lineage (GTDB taxonomy): Bacteria > Verrucomicrobiota > Verrucomicrobiia > Limisphaerales > UBA11358 > UBA11358. The sequence continues at coordinate 163,364 of CAZHXG010000001.1, read as the reverse complement.
CTGTGCGCTTATGAACGACCTGACCCAATCCCGCTGGCTGCCCGTCGTGCTGTTGACACTCTCGAACATTTTCATGACGTTCGCGTGGTATGGCCATTTGAAATTCAAGGACAAGCCGTTGCTGCTGGTCATCCTCGCAAGCTGGGGCATCGCGTTTTTTGAATATATTTTTCAAGTGCCGGCCAATCGCTGGGGCAACTCGGTCTATTCCGCGTCGCAACTGAAAATCATCCAGGAAGTCATCACGCTGTCGGTGTTCGTGGTCTTCGCCATCTTTTATCTCGGCGAAAAAATCCGGTGGAATTATGTCGCGGCGTTCGTGTGCATCCTCGGAGCCGTCGCGTTCGCATTCTGGCCGAAATCGCAATAACCACCAAGACACCAAGACACGAAGAAAAGCAGTTTCATTTCACTTTGCACCTTTGTGTCTTGGCGGTTAAAACTCTTGGCAGTTCCGTTTCATTCTGTTTAATTGGCCGCGCCTGATGAAAAAACTGCCCGCCATCGTCCCGCTGATTTTTTTGTTCGCGGCGTTTCCATTCATTTCGCGGGCGGAAGAACCGGTCTGGGACATCCGGGCGTTGAACCAAATTTTTACCAATGCGCCGGAGGGCCGGATGGATTACGACATGGCCACGGGCATCGCGCATTGGACGAACGGCCTCTATGTGAAATACGGCGACACGGTGCTGACGGCGGACAGCGCGTCGGTGAATTCGGAATCGGGCGTGACGGTGGCCGACGGCAACGTGCGCATCGAGCAGAGCAACCAAATCTGGGTGGGCGAACACATCACCTACAATTTCAAGACGCACCAGATGCAGAGCGAGCAGTTCCGCACAGGCAAGCTGCCGTTTCTTGCGGAGGGAAAAATTTTGCACGGCGACATGAGCAACAGCACTTATGTCGCAAGGCACGCTTTCTTCACTTCGGATGACGTGAGCAATCCGGCGTTCCGCGTGCGTGCCAGCAAGATAAAAATCGTTCCCGGCAAATACGTCGAGATGTGGAACGCGGTCCTTTTTTTGCACGGCATGCCGGCGTTTTACTATCCGTATTACAAGCGCAATCTCGGCGAGCGCGCGAACAACCTGAATCTGCTGCCCGGTTATCGCAGCGCCTACGGGCCGTTCCTGTTGAGCACTTACACGTGGTTTCTGGGCGACGATATGGACGGGAAATTCCATCTCGACTATCGCGAGAAGCGCGGCGTGGGCGTCGGGCCGGACGTGAATGCGCAACTCGGACGCTGGGGCGACGTCACGTTCCGGTATTATTATCTGCACGACCAAAATCCCAACGACAGCATCAGCACGAACGGTTTTTCGAATTTGAGCCCGATCCCGCAAAACCGGCAGCGTTTTTATTTCGGCTATCAGGCGACGCCGTTCACGAACCTGAACGTCAAGGCGCAGGTGAATTATCAGAGCGACCCGCTCGTGCTGCATGATTATTTCGAGGGCGATTATCGCGAAAACCCGCAGCCGGACACATTCGTCGAAGTTAACAAGTACACGAAGAACTGGAGCCTCGACGCGCTGGCCGTACCGCGCATCAATAATTTCTTCGACCAGGTCGAGCGGCTACCCGACGTGAAGCTCACCGGCTATCCGCAGGAGGTCTTCAACACGCCGGTCTATTACCAGAGCGAAAGTTCGGCCGGTTATTACCGCCAGGTTTTTGCCGGCACGAACGAATTGTTCGCGAACACGAACAGCACGCCTTTCGGTTATTCCGCCGTGCGCGCCGACACGTTCCAGCAACTGGTCATGCCGTGGACGCTTTTCGGCTGGCTGAACCTCACGCCGCACGTCGGCGGACGGTTCACCTATTACAGCAATGAAGGCGGCCCCGGCGGAACGAACAGCGAAACCTACCGCACTGTTTTCAACACCGGCATCGGCGCGTCGTTCAAAATATCACGGCTCTGGGCAAACGCGAAAAGTCCGTTTCTGGAAGTGGACGGCCTGCGCCACATCGTCGAGCCGTCGGTGAACTACGTTTTCGTCCCGAACCCCAGCACGCCGCCGACGCAACTGCCGCAGTTCGATTCCGAACAGCCCGGCCTGATGATCCTTCCGGTTGATTTTCCCGATTACAACGACATTGATTCGATCGACAGCCGGAACGTCATCCGCTTCGGCCTGCGCAACACGCTCCAGACGAAACGCGACGGCCAGCTCGACAATCTGCTCGACTGGAACCTCATGCTCGACTGGCGGCTCAAGCCGAATTCGCGCACTAATTTTCTGGGAAATTTCGTTTCCGATTCCTTCAGCCAGAAAACGTTCGACGACCTCTATTCCGACCTCACGTTCCGCCCGCGCTCGTGGCTCACGTTCGAATCGCAATTGCGTTACGACATCAACGACGGTTACTTCAACCTCGCGTTCCATCAACTCACGTTCACGCCGAATGAAAAATGGAGCTGGGGCATCGGCCACTGGTATTTGCGAAGCGGATTTCTCGGCAATGGCGACAATCTCATCACCAGCACGTTTTTCTATCGCCTGAACGACAACTGGGGTTTGCGCGCCACGCACTACTTCAACGCGCAGGACGGCCGACTGCAGGAACAGTTTTACAGCATCTACCGCGACTGGCGGAGTTGGACGGGCGCGCTGACGTTCCGGTTGATTGACAACATCACCGGCCCGGAAGATTTCACCGTCGCCTTCAGCTTCTCGCTCAAGGCCTCGCCCAACACGCATCTCGGCGACGACGCCGTCAAGCCGTATCAACTCGTCGGGGAATAAAATTATTACTTTGCCAACGGCAGCGCGATGGCGAACGTCGAACCCTTGTTGACTTCGCTCTGCACCTCAATCGCGCCGCGATGCTCGAGCGCGATACGCTGGCAGATCGCCAGCCCAAGGCCCGTTCCATTTTTCTTGGTCGTGAAAAACGGCTCGAACAGCCGCTTCAAGTTTTCCGGCGAAACCCCCGTGCCCGTGTCGCTGATCTGAATCCGCAGAAAACCGCCTTCGACGATCTCCGTTTTCACCGTCAACTCGCCATTCGAGCCCATCGCCTCAATTGCATTGAGCAGAAAATTCATGAGAGCCTGCTGCAATTGCGCGTCGTCACCGTGCACTGTGTCCGGGACGGCTTTGTAATCGCACTTGATGGTGATCAGTTTCCCGCTCGTCTGGTGCTGCAACAGCCGCAGCGAATGATCGATCACGCCGTGGACGCGCACGGTGTTGAACGCGGCGGGTCTCGGTGTCGCGAATCGCAGCATCTGGCTCACGATCGAATCAATCCGTTTCAATTCGCGCGCGACGACTTCAACCAGTTCCCTGTCTTCGCCTTTTTGAGCGAGCAACTCGACAAACGTCTTGATGGCGACCATGCCGTTTTTGATCTCGTGCGCCATGCCCGCCGAAAGCATGCCGAGATTGGCGAGCCGGTCGAGGCGCTGGAGATTTTCCTCTGAAGCCGGCTTGCCGCCGGTTGAAGCTGTCTGCAACGGGCCGTCGGATTTTTCGTTAGAGTTGCCGAGTGACATATTCAAAAAAATTCTGACGCCAGCCCGCCTTGGCACCCCAAACCCAAATGGACGCGCCGATAATAAAGAACTCCGGTTTTATCACAAATAAAATTGTGCCGCTTTTTTACGGCTGACGTTTGGCAATCAAAAGACTACTCTGCCTTTAGCCGAATGAAAAAACTTTTCGACAGCATCGAATCCGTCGTCGCCGATCTCCGCAAAGGCAGAATGGTCATCGTCGTAGACGACGCCGACCGCGAGAACGAAGGCGATCTGATCATCGCCGGACAAAACGCCACGCCCGCCGCCATCAATTTCATGGCCAAGCACGGGCGCGGACTGATTTGCGTGCCGACGACAAGCGAACGGCTCGAACAGCTCGGCATCAGCCGCATGGTCCGCGAGAACCGCGAAAATTTCCGCACTGATTTTCAGGTGAGCGTGGACGCCGCGCGCGGAATCACGACGGGCATTTCCGCCGCCGACCGCGCGAAGACGATCCAGATCATGTCGTCGCCGACCGCCGTGCCCGAAGATTTGGTCCAGCCCGGCCACATTTTTCCGCTGCGCGCGCGACCCGGCGGCGTTCTCCAACGCGCTGGTCATACCGAAGCCGCCGTTGACCTCGTGCAACTCGCCGGCCTGCGCCCCATCGGCGTGCTTTGTGAAATTTTGAACGACGACGGCACGATGGCGCGGCTGCCGCAGCTGAAAAAATTCGCGCGTAAACACAAACTGAAAATCTGCACCATCGCCGCGCTCATCGAATTCCGCCGCACGCGCGAAAAACTGGTCGAGCAGATCGAGGTCGTGAAACTGCCGACGGACTACGGCGATTTCGATCTGCATCTCTATCGTTCAAAGATCGACGGGCAGCACCACCTTGCGCTCGTGCGCGGGGAAATCGCCGGGCAGAAAAATATTCTCGTGCGCGTCCACAGCGAATGTCTGACCGGCGACGTGTTCGGCTCGCGCCGCTGCGATTGCGGCTCGCAACTGCATCAGGCCATGCGGCAGGTGTCCGAGGCCGGTCGCGGTGTGATTCTTTACATGCGGCAGGAAGGACGCGGCATCGGTCTCGCGCCGAAAATCAAGGCTTACAAATTGCAGGAGCAGGGTTTGGACACGGTTGAAGCGAATGAAAAACTCGGCTACGGAATGGACCTGCGCGAATACGGACTCGGCGCGCAAATCCTCGTTGATCTCGGCCTGAAAACAATCCGGCTGCTGACGAACAACCCGAAAAAAGTCGTCGGGCTGGAAGGCTACGGTTTGAAAATCACCGAGCAAGTGCCGATCAAAATAAAATCCAATCCGCACAACGAACGGTATTTGAAAACGAAGCGGACAAAGATGGGGCATTTGCTTTAATCCAACGAAAAATGAAATTAAATCAACAGAACAAATTTGTTAGATTCATTTTGCGCACAATTGATGTATTGGTGGCCACATTGGGTCACGGCTATGCTCCCCGTCGTGTGTGTTGGGATGAAGAACCGTTTCAAAAAGCCACCGAAGCAGAAAAGCGTTTCGGTGGTCTTTTCATGGCAATTTGGCCGATTGCACTTTTTTTAAGAACATGAAGTTTTTCGATTCTTGGGTGGATTCGATGATATATGGACGACATTCTATAATCTGGCTGTATCTGGCTTTCATACTGATAGCCGCTGGCGGTGGTCTTATTTCATTTCAGGTAGCACCAAAAATTCCATTGTTCATAACAGTTCCAATTGCTGTTGTAATGTGGCCAATTTGTCTTTGTTTTATTTGGACGCATTTGATTTGAAATGTTGAAACCAACCAAAACGGCTCGCGCCAGCAGCACACATTCGCCATCATCGCAATAATTTCTCCGTAAGAGTCGAGGTAACGAGACTCAAATTTTTCCAAAACAAATCGGAGGCTTCTCACGTCGTCTCCCACGATTCAACAGAAGAATTTTATTTGCTCGCGCGTGGTGGTTGATTCAGACTGACAGTTAATTTAAGAAGTCGTATGCCCAAGCTTGTCGTCATCACAAAAGGATTGCCCGCGTTGTCGCATCCGCTGGGCGAAAGCTGGGTGACCATCGGGCGCGGGCCGGACAACACGTTCCAGATCGTCGAGCCGTCGGTGTCGGGCAAACATTGCGAGGTGCGGCTCAAGGGCGGCGGACTGCTCGTGCGCGACCTGCTTTCGACCAACGGAATTTTCGTTGACGGAAAAAAAGTCATCGAGGCTGTCGTGAAAACAGGCCAGACGTTCCGCGTCGGCGAAGTGGAATTGCGTTTTGAAGATTCGCCCGCGACGGGGCCGTCCGGAACATCGTTCGTCACAAAAATGCTGGTCACGAACGTCTCGGCGGGCACGCAGAAAATTTCCGTCGCAGCTCCCGCGAAATCCGCGCCGGTCGCGCAGACCGGCGATGAGCCGGCGAAAAGAAATCATGTACTTCTCGTGGACGACAGCATGGCGTTCCTCGAGACGTTCAGTGAATTGTGCTCCGAACTCGCAAACAGGACGTGGCAAATCCATTCCACCACGGCCGCGGACCATGCGCTCGCCATCCTGAAGGATAATCCGATTGACCTCGTCGTTGTGGACATCGGAATGCCGATGGTGGACGGCATCCAGTTGCTCGGCATCATCAACCGGCGTTTTCCCGGGATCAAAATCGCCGTGATGACCGGCAACGCAAGCGAAGCCCGGCGCGCGGAGGCGCTCGCCAGCGGCGCGGAACTGTTCATCGAGAAGCCGGTTTCTCCCGAAGGTATCAAAATTGTTTTCAACATGCTGAACGATCTGGTGTCGGCGGCGCATCGCGAAGGTTTCAGCGGCGCGCTGCGGTCGGTCGGTTTGCAGGAAGTCATCCAGATGGAATGCATCGGCCGCCATTCCTCGATTTTGGAAATCCGGAACTCGGAAATGCGCGGGCAGATTTACATCGAGAACGGCACGATCATCCATGCCGCGGTGGGAACGCTCGCCGGTGAACAGGCTTTTCACCGGCTGCTGTCGCTCAAGGGAGGCGAGTTTCGATTGAATGCTTTCAAGCCGCCGCCGCAACACACCATTGAGGGACGCTGGGAACTTTTATTGATGGAAGCCGCGCGCGCTTCCGATGAAGAAACCGCTTTTGTCAAAAAACCGGCCGCGCCCGATTCGAAATCCGCGACAACGGAAAAAAAGGAGGAACACTCCGCGTTGGGCGACGACATCGTCGTGGTCGCGACGTACGACGGCAAATGGACTCCGCTGGACGGCTCAAAAAAATAAATCGCTCCGATGCTTCGCAAAATTCAGCGAAAAAAAAATCAGTCGCGCGGCGGCACGTTCGCCATCGTCGCCTCGCGCTACAATTCCGAATACGTGGACGCGATGCTGCACGCGGCGCGCGAGGAATTGCTGCGCGCCGGGGCACACATCCGCATCGTCCGCGTGCCGGGCGCGTTTGAGATTCCGGCGGCGGCGGCACGGCTGGCGCAACCGAAGCGTTACGCGGCGATCATTTGTATTGGCGTCATTTTTCAGGGTGAGACGAGCCACGCGCAACACATCGGCTGGGGCGTGACGCACGCGCTGGCGCAAATCCAGGTGCTGCATAAAATTCCCGTCATCCACGGCGTTTTCGTTTTTGAAAAAGAAAAACATGCACGTGTTCGCTGCCTCGGCAAAAAACACAATCGCGGCGCAGAAGCGGCGCAGACGGCGCTGGAGATGGCGCGCGTGATGAAACAGTTGCGCGGCTGAAAAATCCGGGTAAATTCGGGTGATGCCATATTTGACGATTCTCATCATCGCCATCTTCGGGGCTTTCTATTATCGCGCGGCGCAGTTCGAGAATGAATCCACTTTGATTTGGTGCGGCCTGTCGGTTTTGATTTCCGTGCTGACGATTTTCTGGCTGCATTGGGGTTTGCTTGGAATGATTTCCGGCCAAGTCGGACTGTTTATCGGCATCACGGCTTTACGGATATTTCGCAAATCCTGATTTTCAGGCGCGACCCGAAAAATCAAGATTAGTTTATGTCACACCTTTTATGAGCGCTTGTGAAACTTTTCACATATCTTCTTGCATGCAAAAACTGGAATGATAGCATGTGACTGATTTTTGTGTTTCAAAAAACAAAAAATATGAAAATGCGTCTAGTTTTTCTTTTCGCCGCCGCGATTGCCGCCGCTCCCGTTTCACACGCGGCGGACATCACCGGCGTCATCACTTTCAAAGGCACGCCGCCGCCGGAAGCGGATATCGGCCCCAAAATGACAGAGGCCAGCCCGGATTGTGCCGCAATGTATGATCCGGCCAAAATGCCTACGACACATTTTTACGTCGTCGGAAAAAATGGCGAATTGGCCGATGTCGTCGTTTCGCTCAAGGACATCACCGGCAAATCCACCGGTGCAAGCGCGCCGGCCGCCGTGTTGAACCAAAAAGGCTGTCTTTACACGCCGACCATTCTGGCGATCCAAACGGGACAAAAATTGATCGTGAAAAATTCCGACCCGTGCATCCACAATGTCCACACCATTTCGAAGGCCGGCAACGCCGAGCACAACGATGCGCAAATGGCCGGCGGCGCGGATTTGAATTACACGTTCGACAAGCCGGAGATGTTCTTGAAATTCCAGTGCGACGTGCATCCGTGGATGTTCGCGTGGGTCAGCGTTTTCGACTCGCCGTATTTTTGTGTGAGCGACGCGAGCGGAAAATTCGTCATCAAGAACGTACCACCCGGCAAATACACTGTTGAAGCCAATCACCGGAAACTCGGCGCACAAACGCAGGGAGTCGAAGTCGCCGACAAAGACGTGACCGTGAATTTCACTTTTGAAGCAAAATAAATTTTAAGTTGGGGGAAGCCGCTGCGCTTGAAAAACCGCTGCGGCAATTTTTTGAATGAACGCAAACACGCCGGTAAAAATAAATCGACCGTTGCACTGGTTCGCCGTGCTGACGGCGGTCGCCACATTTTTTCTGCTCGGCGCGGGCGGGCTGGTCACGAGCCACGAAGCCGGGATGTCCGTGCCCGACTGGCCGAACAGTTATGGCTACAACATGTTCGCCTTTCCGATCTCAAAATGGACGGGCGGAATTTTTTACGAGCACACGCACCGGCTCTGGGCTTCGGCTGTCGGACTGATGACGACGATTCTTGCGATTTGGCTTTGGCGCAAAGATTCGCGCCGATGGGTGAAATGGCTCGGTGTCATCGCATTTCTGCTCGTCATCGCGCAAGGCGTCCTCGGGGGACTGCGCGTGACGATGAAAATGGACAGCCTTGGGATTTTTCACGGCGTCATCGCGCAATCATTTTTCGTCCTGACCTGCGCCATCGCGCTTTTCACCGGCGGTTTTTGGGCTGAAACCGGCGCGCAAAAAAAATCAAACGTCCCGCGCGGTTTGCGGACTCTTGTGTTTGCGACGACAGTTTTGATTTTCCTCCAGTTGATTCTCGGCGCGACAATGCGGCATCAGCACGCGGGTCTGGCGATTTCCGATTTCCCAACCGCTTACGGAAAAATCTGGCCGGACATTAGCGCCGACGCCGTCGCGCGCTATAATGCCGAACGCGTCGAAGTCATTTCCGAAAATCCGATCACTGCTTTCCAAATCGTTTTGCAAATGGTTCATCGCATCGTCGCGCTGGCGATTTTTATTCTGGTCGCGACCTGCGCCTGGCAAACGTGGCGGCTGCTCGGCGCGAAGGATTCGCTGACAAAATTCTGTGTTTTCTGGCTCACGCTGATTGTTTTGCAAATCGGTTTGGGCATTGAAACGGTTCTGTCGAACAAGGCCGCCGACATCGCGACGGCGCACGTGCTGGTCGGCGCGCTTTCGCTCGTGACAGGCGCGCTCTGGTGGACTATTGCTTTCCGCCGTTCGGCGCCGCCCGAATCCGAATCGTCCGCCGTTTTTGGCGCGCAACCGGCGCTGGCGGCAAACAAGTGAAATGAAAGAAATCTCCGCAGAAATTTTAGGAACAGCTTCCGTTGAAAAAAGTTGGACGGCTGTTTTTTCCGAATTGATCAAGGCGCGGCTTACGACGCTCGTTTTATTGACGACGCTGGTCGGATTTTACATCGGCTGGCAGGGCGCGATGAATTTTGCTCTCATGTTCAACACACTTGCAGCCACGGCGCTTGTCGCGGCGGGCGCGTCTGCGTTGAACCAATTGCTCGAACGCGAGTACGACGCGAAAATGCGCCGCACGCAAGACCGTCCGCTGCCGTCGGGACGTTTGCAGCCGACGACGGTTGCGATTTTCGGCGGCGTGAGTTCGGTCGCCGGTCTGGTTTATCTCGCGCTCGCGGTGAATCTGCTCACGAGCGTTCTCGGCGCGGTCACTCTGGTCAGTTATCTTTTCATCTACACGCCGCTCAAGCGCGTGACGTGGCTGAACACCGCAGTCGGCGCGATTCCCGGCGCCTTTCCGCCGTTGATGGGATGGACGGCGGCGCGTGGTGAATTGAGCGGCGACGGCTGGGTACTGTTCGCGATTTTGGCGTTCTGGCAACTGCCGCATTTTTTTGCCATCGCGTGGATGTATCGCGACGATTACGCGAAGGCAGGTTTCGTCATGCTGCCGAATGTTGACGCCGACGGCAGGCGCACAGGACAACAAACCGTCAGCCACACGTTCGCGCTCTTGATCGCAAGCCTGTGCCCGTTTGTTTTCAAAATGGCCGGGGCGGTTTATTTGTCCGGCGCGATCGTGCTCGGAGCCGGATTTTTATTTTGTGCGATCCAATTTTCGCGGCAGCTCACGCTCGTCCGCGCGCGGCAATTATTTTTGGCCTCCATCATTTATCTGCCGCTGTTGCTGGCGCTGATGGTCTGGGACAAAGTGAAATAAATTATGGACGCAACCGTTCATCAATTTCCGCCGTATCGCAAGGAGGACGCGCCTCACGCGCACGACGACCATGGTCACGAGCATCACGATCCCGGTTTTTGGGGCGGTTATGTTTTTTCCACCGACCATAAAATCATCGGCATCCAATATGGATTCACCGCGCTGTGTTTCCTGTTGTTCGGATTTTTCCTGATGATGATGATGCGCTGGCAAATCGCGCATCCGGGCGTGCCTGTCCCGGTTGTCGGGCCGTTGTTGGCGAAAATCCTCGGACAGCCGGCGGCAAACGGCGTTATCTCGCCCGACCTTTACAATTCTCTCGGCGCGATGCACGGGACGATCATGGTCTTTTTGGGAATCGTCCCGCTCGCGTTCGCGGCCTTTGGCAATTACGTCGTGCCGCTGATGATCGGCGCGGTGGACATGGCTTTTCCGCGCGTCAACATGGCAAGCTATCAGGCGTATTTTCTTGGCGGCCTTGTGATGTTCGTCAGCTTTTTCATTCCGGGCGGTGCGGCGCAGGCGGGCTGGACTTCGTATTCGCCGCTGGCGACGACGATTCCGACGCACGGACAATTGTTCTGGATCATTGGAATGGTTTTGCTCATCTCGTCGTCGCTGATGGGCGCGATCAATTTCATCGCGACAATCATCCAACTCCGCGCGCCGGGCATGACGTGGATGCGCCTGCCGTGGTTTGTCTGGGCTCAATTCGTGACGGCATTCCTGCTGCTGCTCGCGTTCCCGCCGCTCGAAGCCGCGGCCGTCATGCAATTGATGGACAACGTCGCGCACACGAGTTTCTTTTTGCCGACCGGTCTTGCCATTGGCGGTCAATTGGCAAATATCAGCGGCGGCGGCAGTCCGCTTTTGTGGCAGCATTTATTCTGGTTCCTCGGTCATCCTGAAGTCTACGTTTTGATTTTGCCAGCGATGGGCATCGTCTGTGAAATCATCGCCAACAACACGCGCAAACCGATTTGGGGCTACAAATCCCTCGTGTTTTCAGCACTCGCCATTGGTTTCTTGTCATTCATCGTCTGGGCGCATCATATGTATCTGACGGGAATGGGCACAAAAATTTCCGCATTCTTTCAGGCGACGACGATGATCATCTCGATTCCGTCCGTCATCATCTTGACGTGCCTTTTCATTTCGCTTTGGGGCGGTTCGATCCGTTTCAATACGCCGATGCTTTTCGCGCTCGCCTTTCTGCCGATGTTCGGCATCGGCGGACTGACCGGCCTGCCGCTCGGCTTCAACGTCAGCGACGTCCACCTGCACGACACTTACTACGTCATCGCGCATTTCCATTACGTCGTCGCACCGGGAACGATTTTCGGATTATTTGCGGGGATTTATTATTGGTTCCCGAAAATGACCGGTCGCAAGATGAATGAATTCTGGGGTCGCGTGCACTTCTGGTGCTCGCTGGTTTTCATGAACCTCGTCTTCATGCCGATGTTCGCGCAGGGCATGGCGGGGATGCTGCGGCGCATGTCGGACGGTGGCGCGAATTACTCGGCGGCGGTCAACGCCCGTGGCGGCGCGGAAGTCATCGGAGGCTTGAGTGATAACATCATGTCGCTGCACGTCTGGATTCTTTGGGCGGCCATCGCGCTGGGCATCGCGCAAATTCCGTTCATCATCAATCTGTTCTGGAGCATCAAGCACGGCGAAAAAGTCGGCGACAATCCGTGGAACTCCACGACGCTCGAATGGCAGACGCCCACGCCGCCGCCGCATGGAAATTTTATTCATACGCCGACGGTCTATCGCGGCCCTTACGAATACAGCGTTCCCGGCCACGCGACGGATTTCACGCCGCAGAACGAACCGCCTACCGGTTCGCACGCTCCTAAAATTTCAACCCACGCGCACTGAAAAATTTTCATGGACATCCCCTACACAGTTCAACCGCGACCGGACACCGGCATCTACAACGCCAAGGTCGGCATCTGGCTTTTCCTCGCGTCCGAAGTCATGCTCTTCGGCGGGCTTTTTTCCGGCTACGTGCTGCTACGCGTCGGCGCGGATCAATGGCCGCACGGCTGGCTCGACGTGCGTTTCGGCACGCTCAACACGATCATCCTCGCGCTTTCTGCAATCACAACTTTGCTCGCGTGGGCGGCGTGCAAAGTCGGGCAGTTCGGGAAGTTCAAATTTTTCCACGCTTGCACGCTGCTGCTGGCGCTGTCGTTTTTGTCCGTGAAAATGTATGAATACCACGACAAATGGATTCACTACGAAATCACGCTGGCCGACGGGACTTTTGCGGACGGCCACTTGATTGAAAAATCCGCCGACTTCGACCTCGCCAAAAAAACCGGCACCGTCACTTTACACGGTCGCATCGTGAACGACGAAAATCTGCTCTACGATTTGCGCTCGCAGAAAAATATCAAGCTGGATGAAGTCACCGTTCCCGCAGCCAACATCGTGAAGATGGAAAACTACGGCCCGTGGCATAATACATTTCTGGCGATTTATTTCACGCTCACCGGATTGCACGCGCTGCACATCCTCGGCGGCAGCATCGTCATCGGCTATCTCTGGGGGCCGGGCAGCCGGATGTATAAAACAAAGCCCGAACAATTCACCAACCGTATCGAAGTCTCCGGCCTGTTCTGGCACTTCGTGGACTTGGTCTGGATTTTTCTGTTCCCCGTCCTATATTTGACCTGAAAAATTTATGAGCGACTCACAACCAGTTAATTTGAACAGTTACATCCGCACCTGCGCCTACGTTTTCATCGCCGTGGTTTGCGCGACGGCGCTGATGATTTGGGTTTCGTATTTGCCGGAACATTACACCTGGGCGTTGAAAGTGGGGCTCATTCTCGCGGTCGCCTGCGCCAACGCCTTCGTTGTCGCCGGATTTCTGATGCACTTGATTTCCGAAAAAAAAATGATCTATACGCTGCTCGCGTTCACCGTTTTCTTTTTTGCCGGATTGATGGGCCTGACGCTTTATGCCATGCACGATTTTCCGTCCGGCACGACCCACTGATATGTCACTCAAAGCATTTCATCTCATTTTTGTGACGCTGCTGACGACGTTGTCGTTCGGCTGCGCGGCGTGGGCGTTCGCCGCCGGCAAGCCGCTTTTCGGCGTGATTGGAATCGTCGCCGGAATTTTGGTCATCGTTTACGGAATTTATTTTTTGAAGAAATTGAAAAAAATCAGCTACCTATGAAATCACTCCGTAAAATTTTGATTGTTGCCGGGGCATTTTCACCGTCGTCTGTCTTCGCCTGCGCCGCGTGTTTCGGCAGGTCCGATTCACCGCTGGCAGGCGCGCTGAACTGGGGAATTTTCACCCTGCTCGGCGTCGTGGTGACGGTGCTGACGTGCATCGCGGTTTTCTTCATTCACGTCGTTCGCAGGGAAGAAGCGGCGAACGATGACACGACTCCGAAAAATCCGCCTGACGCATGAAAGAATGGTTCGCCAAACTGCTGGGAATGCCGCCGCTGGCCTCGTCCAACGGCCAGGACGTTGACGACCTCATCATTTACGTCCACTGGCTGATGCTGGCGCTGTTCATCGGCTGGATCATTTATTTCAGCTACGCCGTCTGGCGCTTTCGCGCCTCGCGCAATCCGAAGGCCGATTACGTCGGCGTCCGCAACCACGCCTCGAGCTACATCGAACTCGCCGTTGCCGGCGTCGAAGCCGTGCTGTTGATTTTCATCGCCGTGCCGCTTTGGGCGAAGGCTGTGGACAAATTTCCACCGGCGGACAAGTCCACCGTCATCCAGGTCGTCGCGCAGCAGTTCGCGTGGAACGCGCGCTACGCCGGGCCGGACAGAATTTTTGGCAAGCAGGACATGAAGTTCGTCAAGTCGGACAACGTCTTCGGCGTTGACCCGTCCGACCCGAACGGCAAGGATGATATTCAGGTACTCAACGACATCCACGTTCCCGTCAACAAACCCGTCATCATTTATTTGAGCTCGAAGGACGTGATCCACTCGTTGAAAATCATTTCCATGCGCGTCTGTCAGGACGCGATTCCCGGGCTGCGCATTCCCGTCTGGTTCATACCGGTCAAGGAAGGCCGTTATCAAATCAACTGCGCACAACTTTGCGGCAACGGTCACGCCGCCATGACCGGCGGATTTCTCACCGTTGAAAGTCAGGAAAAATTTGACCAGTGGCTGAAGTCGAAATCCGGCGCGACCACGAGCTTTGAATGAATTTTCGCGCCATCGCGCGCGCAACCCGGCGTCTCATGGCTGAAACTCCTCCACCCCTGCCGCGAACACTCTGGCTCGGAGTGGGCCTGCTCTTCGGCGTGCTCGTCATGGCATGGCTGCTCTCGCTCGCGGAAGTCAGCCGCGCCCACAAAAGCGCATTGCCTGTGCTCGGCCAGATCGCCGATTTCACTCTCACAAATCAGGACGGAAAAATCACGACGCTCGCCGATCTGACCAATCATGTCTGGATCGCCGATATTATCTTCACGCGTTGCGCCGGACCGTGCCCGATCATGACCGGACACATGAAATCGGTTCAGGATGCATTGCCGCAATCGAGCGATGCCAAACTCGTGACACTCACAACCGATCCCGATTTCGATTCGCCGGCTATTTTGAAAAAATACGGCGAACGTTTCGGCGCGGATTTCAACCGCTGGACATTTTTGACCGGAACGAAAACGGAAATCGCTTCGCTCGGCAGCGGCAGTTTGAAATTGAGCGCCGTGCCTGTGAAATTGGAAGATCAAAAAAGCGTCGCCGACCTTTTCATCCATTCAACTTATTTTGTGGTCGTTGACAAGCACGCGCAACTGCGCGCAAGTTTTGAAACCGGCGGTGAAGGCGTTGACTGGACAAACGTCCAGCCGCGCGTGGTCGCCGCCGTGAACCAACTCGAACGCGAGAGATGAGCATTCACGATTTGCCCGCCGCCAACGCCTCACTCAACGGCTTGAGCGCGATTTTCCTGACCGCTGGGTTTATTTTCATTAAACGCGGAAATAAAATCGCCCACCGCAACTGCATGATTTTGGCATTCTGCACTTCGGTGATTTTTTTGGGCTGCTATCTCACTTATCACAGTTATCTCGCCATCGTTTTGCATCACGGCCCGACAAGGTTTTTGGAACCTGAATGGTTCCGCCCGATTTACTTGACGATTTTGCTGACGCACACCATTCTCGCCATCGTCATCGTGCCGATGATTTTGATCACGCTCTGGCGCGCCAAAAAGGAACGTTTTGAGATGCACAAAAAAATCGCGCGCTGGACGTGGCCGCTCTGGATGTATGTTTCCGTTACCGGCGTGATCGTTTATCTATTGCTCTACCAGATTTTCCCGCAAAAATAGAAACGCATGAGCGCCATCGCCAACGTCGCGATTCATCCCAGCCAGTTTCCTGAAAAGGTGTGGCGCGACCTGCTCGAATCGCTCCGCTCGCGAAAAATCAATCACAAGTTTCACTACGACAGCGTCAAGCAGACGCAAAAATGGCTCGCGCTGCACCAAATCTACTCGCCATCGCGCAACGATAAAAATGTCCGCGCGATTTACGAAAAGAGTTTTGAAGCCGTCGCCGAAAAAATAAAATCGAAAAATGTCCATGTCATCGGACTCGGCTGCGGCGGCGGGCAAAAGGATGCGCGCTTGTTAAAATCGCTGAAATCGCGCAGCAAAGAAATTTTTTATACGCCTTGCGATGTGAGTACCGCGATGGTTTTGACCGCGCAGCAGAGCGCGCTTGCAATTTTGCCGGAGAAAAATTGTTTTCCATTCGTCTGCGATTTGGCGACGACAGGCGATTTGTCCTCTGTTTTCGATTCACGATTCACGATTCACGATTCACGCATTACAACTTTCTTCGGCATGATTCCCAATTTTGAACCGCAGAAAATTCTGCCGAAGCTCGCGTCGCTGGTTCGCCCGAAAGATTTCTTGTTGTTCAGCGCCAATCTCGCGCCCGGCGAAAATTACGCCGCCGGAATGAAAAAAATCCTGCCGCAATACGATAACGCGCCGACTCGCGACTGGCTGATGACCTTTCTGTTCGACCTCGGCGTTGAGAAAAAGGACGGTAAACTGAAATTCACGATTGAAGCCGGAGGCTTTGGTTTGAAACGAATCGTCGCGCGGTTTCATTTCATCCGTGCGCACCGGATTGAAATCGAATCCGAACAATTCAAGTTTCGCGCCGGCGACCCGGTTCAACTTTTCTTTTCTTATCGCTACACGCCGGAACGCGTCCGCAAAATTCTCGCCGGCCATGATTTGGAAGTTTGCGAACAATGGATTGCAAAATCGGAGGAAGAAGGCGTTTTCCTTTGCCGCAGAAAATAATTTTCCTGAACGCAATCCAAACAAAACAATCCAATGTTCATGTTTCGAAATTGGTTCAAACGCTTTGGCTGGTTTTATCTTCCGATTTCCGTTCCGGGCGCGATTGTTTTTCTGGCCGCCGCCATTTTCTGTGTCACGGTTTTCATCGCGGTGGATCGCCATTCACATTCTGCCAGCGACACTCTTTATGGGATTTTCCCGTTTTTCGCCTGCACGTTTCTGATGCTGGACTGGATCGGTAGCCGAACCGGCGAAAAATAAATCCGCGGCAATCCTCGGGTCTGCGGACTAAAATACTTTCATCGTGTCCAGCACGGCCTTGATTCGCGGGACTTCGTGTGTGCGGAACAAATCGGTCTTGCCCAGCGCGGCGAGGACGGCAAAGAACGGCTCGGCGCAACGGACTTCGTCGCGGAAAAATTCAAACGCGTGCGGCAGCGCGTGGCAAATCGGAAAACCCAGTTCGCGCAGCCGGAACGTGTTCAGGAAAATATTCATCTGATGACGCACGCGAACGGCGCCGTCCTGCAAATTGCGGTAATAAAAGCCGAGGCCGGGATCGAGGAAAATTTTCTCCACTCCGTTGCGCTGCGCTATTTCAATCTGGCGCGAAAAATAATCTTTCATCATCGGAATCGGGTCGGCGCTCAAATCGAAATCGCTGACTTCGCGGACGTTTTTGCCCGCGACGTAACAAATGATGACAGCAGCGTCATTTGCCGCGACCATTTTGAAAATCTCTTTTGAATTTGTGCTTCCGGTCAAATTCAAAACATTCGCGCCGGCTTCGAGCGACACGCGCGCGACTTTTGGAGAATAGGTTTCGACCGAAACGAGGATTTTTTCCGCGCGCAATTTTTTAACGACGGGAATCAATTTGGATTTTTGCACTTCGTCATTTGCTCTCGCCGCATGCGCAAGCGTGGATTCCGCACCCACGTCAACGATGGCCGCGCCTTGTGCAGACAAAACTTTTCCGCGTTGAACCGCCGCTTCCGTCGTCAGGCATACACTTTCGCGATACCACGAGTCGGCGGACAAATTGACGACGCCCATGATTGCAGGCTGCGAGTTGAAATTAAATTTTCTGCCGCCGATGGAAAATTCCTTCACGCGCGCGGACGCGGCGGCGCGATTTTTTTCCAGAAGCTCCGCAAGATTTTCCAGTTTCAACATTGCGAAAGGAATCGTAAATCGAAAATCACGAATCGTAAATGGAAAGCGGCGCGGCCGGCGGGTCAGATCCGGCGGGCAAGTTCCTCGCGCTCGCACGCGGCGTATTTCCGGATGAGTTTGTCGTAAATCCGCACGGCCTTCGGATTCGGCCGGATTTCGCTGTTCGGAACCGGATCGGTAAAACCGGCGGTGATTTTTTCCCACTCCGGTTTTTCCCCCGACTGGACGAGCCAGCCGTGCGCGGCCCGCAACGCCGCGCCGAGTGCCGCGCTCTTGGAAATCTCGATGCGTTCGACGCGGCAGTTCATCACGTCGGCCATGATCTGCAGCAACGCCAGATCGTTTGACGCGCCGCCGGTCGCGAGAATCCGTTCCGGCGCGACCCGCATCCATTGCGAATGCAGCCGCATCGAAAGCATTTGCGCCTCGAAAATCGCGCGGCAATTCGCCGCGACATTTTTTTCATCAAGGTCAAAACGGCGGATGCCCGGCTTGTTCACGCGCGGAACGATTTCGGCTTCAAACCACGGCAGCAAAATTCCGCCGTCGTTGCCGGGTTCGGTGGAAGCGACGAGTTTCCCGAATTCGTCCCAGTTTTTGATTCCGTAATGTTCGCGGATTTTTTCGCGCGCCAGCGAGCCGTTTTTGAAACAGATAAGCGTCATGTAATCGCCGGTCGGCGAACCGAACACATGGCCTTCGCCGCGCGTGTCCACGCGGCATTTTTTCATCGAGCCGAAACAGGTGTCGCTCGTGCCGAGGCTGACGGCGACCATGCCTTCGCGGATCAAACCAAGCCCGACGACACTGCACGGATTGTCGCCCGACCAGACCAGCGCCTGCGCGCGGGGATTCAGGCCGAATTTTTTGACGAAATACGGGCTGACCGCGCCGATGACTTGCGACGACGCGGCGAGCGGCGGCAGTTTCCGCTTCAAACCCGGCGCGGTGGCCTTAAGCGAGTCCGCGTGCCACTTTTTTTTGCGGATGTCCATCAAGTTCATGCCCGCGCCGTCGCCGTGATCAATCGGCGCGATTTTTCCGGCGAGGAGCGACGCCATGAACGAGCTGACCAGCGCGATGTCCGACGTCCGCGCAAAGGCTTCCGGCTCGGTTTTGTAAAACTTGCGGATTTGCGGGCCTGTGAACCGTTCAAAAGTGTCCGAGCCGGTGGCCTCGGCGGTGGCTTTGATGCCGCCGAGTTTTTCCCGGATTTCCGCACATTCTTCGAAAGTGGATGAATCCATCCAGATCGGTGATGTCGGGCGCGCGAAAACGCCACGTAGATTTTCCACGAGTGTTTTTTGCGGATTCAATTTCGCGAGCGCATTTTCCGCGCGCTCGTTGAGATAAACGGAGCCGTGTTGCTGGCCGCTGCCGCTGACGGCCAGGATTTCCCCGAGCGCGACACCGTCCTTTTTCATTTTGGCGAACAACAGATCGAGCGCCTCGGCCCACATCAGCGGCGAGCTGTGTTTGACCAGCGGGTCGGGATTGGGCAGGACGCCGTTCCGGGTACCGTATTGCGGCAACGCGCGGTCGAAGTTCAGCGATTGGTCATACACGACCTTGCGGCGGTCGCAGTCGATGAGCACCGCGCTCAAACTTTGAGTGCTGGAATCAAGGCCGAGGAATAATTTTGCCATAGCGGTTGCTTTCGAGTGCCATTGGATAACAGTCTCCGGCGGGCCGCGAAAGATTTTTCCATCAAAGCCGTCTGTAATTTCACGACGAAATTTTCCGCGAGGCGGCCCTTGTCTGTTTTTGCAGCCGGGTCAAGGCCCGGAAAAAATGCTGGTCATAGGCGGCAAGGTTGCCTTGATGCCGGCGGTATTCAGAAGGTGTGGTTCCGACGAGATTTTGAAAGACGCGCGAAAAATACTGGCTGGAGCCAAACCCCGCGTCGAAGGCGATTTCGGTGATTGTCTTGTCGCTATTCTTCAAAAATTGCTGCGATTGCCTGACGCGGAAGCGGTTCAGCAAAAACAAAGGAGGGTCTCCCGTGAGATTTTTCGTCAGGATTTCAAACTGTGTGCGCTTCAGGCGACAGGCTGCCGCCATGGCATCCAAAGTCCAAGGCTTCGAGCAATTCAAGCGCAGGTCGTCCACGAACCGAAGCACTTTTTGTTCGCCGGGGGAATTTTTTTGGTTTTGATCACGCATGGAATGAACGCTTTTCACCAGTTCGCACAGTGCGGCTCGGGACAAGGCTATGATGTTGGCGCGCGCCATCACCCCGGGATGAGTCAACTCCCGAACCAGCCGGGCGATCATCCAGCCAAGATCATGTCCCGCCGGAAAACATCGGTTGCGCACCGACAAAAGTTTTCGAAATATCTGCTCCTGCTCCGCTTCCGAAAGACCGAAGCCGGAGACCAGCCGCACCTTTTTTGGTTTGAGCGCCTGCCGTTCCTTCACTCGAAAGACGGCGAAATGAAAAAAATGTCCCGGCTCGAAATCCGCACAGCTTCCGTGCTTTTCCCATGGGAACGTGAAAAAAACCGAATGCGGAGTCACCAGAAAAGGGCGACCTTCGATTTCCCAATGGAGATGTCCCTTGGCGATGTAATGAAGCTCGAATCCTCCGTTCCGATGTTTGGGCAGCCGTGCGATGCTGCCGCTGCCAAACTCCTCGAAAAGGTCGAAGAATCGGCGCGGCTTGTGCGGAATCTGCCGGATCATGCTGCGCAGTCTAACAAGCCGAAAATTTCGGCGTCAAGGCCTGTCGGAAAATTGTGTATTTTTTACCGGCGGGAAAATGGGCAAGCAATTTTTCTCCGGCCTTGCTTAAATTTCCCAACGCCAGCATTTTTAAGCATATGAGCAAAACCATCATCTCACCCAAAAAAGGAAAACAAGGCATCGGCGCGGGCGTTTGGAATCTCGGCCCGGGCCGTGATCCTTTCGGCGGACCCACCCGCCCGGAGATTCCCATATTGGACCGCATCCCGCTTTTGGCAAAAGCGGGCATCACCTACATCGAAGCGCACGATGTGGAGCTTCCTTCGGGCGATGTTCCGCGGGCAAAAAAAATCATGAAGCAGTGCGGTGTGAAAATGGGAATGTACACGCCGTCATTTTTTGCCGATCCCATTTTCAAGGACGGTGCCATGACCAGCAACGACCGGGCTGTTCGCAAGCAGGCTTTGGACAACGCGCTGCGGGCGGTTGACGTCACGGTGGAATTGGGCGCGGAGGTCATGGTTTTCTGGAATGGCCGCGAAGGTTTTGATTTCATGCTTGCCAAAAACGGTCAGGATTCGATCCACCGTTTGATTGACGGTTTCAATGCTGTGGGCACTTACGCGTTGAAAAAATATGGAAAGAAATCGCCGCGTTTCGCGCTTGAACCGAAACCGAATGAGCCGCGCGCGAATATGTATTTGGGCAACGTCGGCGAAGCGCTTTATCTTATCAGCCGGCTCGATCCGGCAGTCCAGCCTTACTTTGGGTTGAATCCAGAAACTGCGCACAGCCGCATGGCCGGATTGGATTATGTTTGGGACGTGGAACTTTGTCTGGAAGCCGGAAAACTTTTTCACATACATCTGAATTCGCAGGACACGACCCGCTATGATCAGGATTTTCCATTTGGTTACATGGAACCGCTGAAAGACCTGGCCTTGTGCGTGGTGCTTCAGGACGCGAAGTGGGAAGGCATTCTGGCCTTCGATGTCAAAGCCCCGCGCACCGACCGGCAGGAGGACATCGCCGACATCCTGAACACCAGCGCGGCCAACTTGCAGCGTTTGTGGGCCAAGGCGTTGAAAGTGGATCGGAAGAAAATCGCCGAATTTCGTTCGACTCAAAGATATACGGCGCTGGCGGGTTATTTGGCCAAGTGTCTTTACTGACAGAACGAACCCCGGACATTTTGGCATGCAAACAGGTTTGACTCTTTCAAACACTTGTCCAATATGTTTTTCCATGGCCATTTTCCATAACCACCAAACAGGTATCTTATGTCCCGATTAAATCCATACATTGTCTTGCTCACACTAATCGCCACCCTAGGTGGATTGCTTTTCGGATACGACACTGCGGTCATTTCGGGAGCGGTGGGCAGCCTGCGTGCCTATTTTATTGATCCTCGGAACCTCGACCCCGACAATGCCAATTCGTTGCTGGGTTTTGTTGTTTCGAGTGCGCTGATCGGCTGCGTCATTGGCGGAATGATTGGCGGCTGGGTCAGCACCAATATCGGACGCAAACGCGGATTGATCATCGCCGCATTCCTCTTTTTGTTTTCCGCGCTGGGAGCCGCCGCGCCGGAATTTCTTTTTGCTCCCATCGGCCACGGCGGGGCGGCCTATATGGCAAATTTTGTTTTTTACCGGATTCTGGGCGGCATTGGCGTTGGGCTGGCTTCCATGCTCTCACCCATGTACATCGCCGAAATCGCGCCGGCAAAAATCCGTGGCAACCTGGTTGCATGGAATCAATTCGCCATCATTTTTGGGATGCTGGTGGTCTACTTTGTCAATTACGGAATCTCCAAAGTGGGAGGCAGTGACATCTGGCTCAACACGGTCGGCTGGCGTTACATGTTCCTGTCCGGCGCCCTTCCTTCGATTGCGTTCCTGCTCCTGCTGTTTTTCGTGCCCGAGACTCCGCGTTATCTGATGTTGAAAGGCAATGAGGCCGGCGCACGGGCGGTGCTGGCCAAATTGACGACGGCGGAGGAAGGCGAACAGGAAATCACCGACATCCGCGCTTCGCTGGCCGAACATCATTCCGGCCGCCTGTTTTCCTTCGGCGGGTTACTCATCTCCATCGGCATCATGCTGTCGGTTTTTCAGCAGTTCGTCGGCATCAATGTCGTGCTTTATTATGCGCCGGAAATTTTCAAGAACGTGGGTTTCGACACCAACGCCTCTCTGTTCCAGACCATCATCGTCGGTGCAGTCAACCTGATCTTCACCGTGGTCGCCATCGTCACCGTGGACAAGCTGGGCCGCAAACCTTTACAAATCATTGGCGCGCTTGTCATGGCGGTGGCCATGATCGCCTTGGGGACAGCCTTCACGCTTCAGATCAAGGGTGTAGTGGCGCTGCTCTGCATGTTGCTCTACATCGCCGGATTTGCCGTGTCCTGGGGACCGGTGGTCTGGGTGTTGTTGAGTGAAATTTTTCCAAACCAAATCCGTGGCAAGGCCATGGCGGTGGCAGTGGTTGCCCAGTGGGCCGCCAATTATCTGGTCAGTTGGACATTCCCCATCCTCAACGACAATCCTTATCTCTTGAACACATTCCACCACGGGTTCGCCTACTGGATTTACGGTGTGATGAGCGTCCTGGCAGCCCTGTTCATGTGGAAACTCGTCCCGGAAACCAAGGGACGCACCCTCGAACAGATGCAGGCGCTTTGGCATGCGCCGGGCGGGAAAAAATAAATCTTATTTACATTCCATCCGAACGATAGCCGCCGGATGGTTGCCGGTGAAATCTCATTCGTCGCCCGGACTTTTCGGCCAATCCGCCGCTTGCGCCAGTATCTCTCCGTGAACTTGTAAGCAAACCAGAATCCAGCTACCTTTTCAGCAAATAGAAAGCTCCCGTAGCTCAAATGGATAGAGCAGCGGATTTCTAATCCGCGTATCCCGGTTCAATTCCGGGCGGGAGCGCCATTGATTTTCAGTTTGGTTGAAAATTTCCACAGCTTCCGGCAAACTGACTTCGTGAAAGCGAAAAAAATCCTCGCGCTGTTCCTGCTTGCGGCGCTTTTGGCCGGTTGTAAAAAAAACGAAACTGATGTCGCACCATTGTCCATTGACGATTCGCCGCCCACTCACGCGCAGCCGAAGCTGCCGACGATGAAAATCTATCTTGGCGCGGAAACTTTGGACGCCGAGCTCGCGTTGACGGAAAAAGAGGAAGCGACCGGCATGATGTTCCGCACGAACATTCAGGAAACGGACTCGATGCTTTTTGTTTTGCCATATCAAATGCGGGCATCGTTCTGGATGAAAAATTGTCCCGAATCCATTTCCGCCGCCTACATCAGTCCCGATGGTGTGATTCAGGAAATCCATCATCTCGAAAAGAACGACACGAATGCGGTTTTGGCCGCGAGCGACAACATCCAATTTGTTCTGGAAACCAAGGACGGCTGGTTTGCGCGGCATAACGTGAACACCGGCACGGTTATCCGCACGGAAAAAGGTTCGCTGGCGGAAACTTTTTTTGGAAAATAATTCAGGCCACGCTCACCGCTTTGCCAGTTTTCGCCGCCTTGTAAATTGCCATCATGATTTTTATGTCGCGCAAGCCTTCTTCGCCGGGAACTTTGGTCGGGCGATTCTCCAAAATGCACTGCGCGAAGTCGTCCATCTCGGCGGCGAAGTGGTCAATCGCCGGAAAATCAATCGGCTGGCCGTCGCTGCGGCGGCCGTAAATGCCGCTGTAATCGTAAGCCGGCTCAAGTCCGAACCAGCCGTGTTCCGCATAGGCCGTGTAACGGTCAATGCCGCGAAGTTTGTAGGTGCTGGTGCAATTGGCGATGACGCCGCTGGGAAATTTCATCTGCCACATGATGGATTCCTCGACCTCCTTGAATTTCACCGGGTCGGTCACCGTTGAAATCGCGGAGATCGAAACCGGTTCTTCGCCGGAAATGTAGCGCGTGGCCTGCAACGCGTAGATGCCCACGTCCATGAGCGGCCCGCCGCCGGCCAGCGCGTGATTAAGCCGCCATTGCTTCGGGTCGCCTATCTGGAAACCAAAGTCCGCGTCAATGATTTTCAAATCGCCGAAAACCTTTTCGCGCGCGAGGCGGACACATTCCAAATTGTTCGGCTCAAAGTGCAGGCGATAACCAATGGCCAGTTGCTTTCCGGCTTTTTTGCATTCATCAATCATCTGCTGGCATTTTTCCGCCGACACTTCCATCGGTTTTTCGCAAAGCACATGCTTGCCAGCCTTCGCGGCTTTTATCGTATGCTCGGCGTGAAGCCCGTTGGGCGTGACGACGTAAACGACGTCGATGTCCGGATTACCCGCCATTTTTTCCATGTTGTCATAATTGTAAATGTTCTTGTCGGGAATGTTGTATTGCGCCTTCCAGCGTTCGGCCTTGTCGGGATGGCCGGTGATGATGCCGGCGAGTCTGCAAAAATTCGTTTTTTGCAGCGCAGGCGCGATCTGGTGCGTGCTCAAATTGCCGAGGCCGGCGAGCGCGAAGCCGATTTTTCTGGCCGGCGCGGCGGTTTGCGCGAACGAAGTCAAAGCGCCGACAAATGGCAAACTCGCGGCGGCGACGGCGGTTGTCCTGATGAAATCACGGCGGGTGTGGAATTGGGCTTTCATGTCCGGAGATTATTTGAAGCCACGTCGAAAGCACAACTCGGAAAATGCTCGCGGCTCTGGCCGCTTGCGAATTAGATTGTCCTTAATGACGCGAACGCAATCCGAAAAACTTTTTGCCGAGGCGCTGAAATTCATTCCCGGCGGCGTGAATTCGCCCGTGCGCGCGTTTCGCGCCGTCGGCGGCCAGCCGTTTTTTGTGAACAAGGCCAAAGGCGCGCACATTTGGGACGTGGATGGAAACGAGCTGATTGATTACGTCGGCACTTGGGGGCCGGCGATTCTCGGCCACGCGCATCCGAAAATTATTTCTGCGATAAAATCTGCCGCCGACCATGGAACGAGTTTCGGAATCCCGAATCCGTTTGAAGTGAAAATGGCGGAGCTGATTTGCGAATTGGTTCCGAGCGTTCAAAAAATTCGCATGTGCAATTCGGGAACGGAAGCGTGCATGAGCGCGATCCGTCTTGCCCGCGGTTTCACGAAGCGCGACAAAATCATCAAGTTCGACGGCTGCTATCACGGTCATGTGGATTCGCTGCTGGTCAAGGCCGGCTCCGGCGCGCTGACGTTCGGCAACCCCGACAGCGCGGGCGTGCCGGCGGCGTTCACACAACACACCATCGTTGCGCCGTTCAACGACGTTGACGCGTTGAAAGAAATTTTTGCCGCGAACAAAAATCAGATTGCCGGAATCATCGTCGAGCCGGTTCCCGGAAATGCCGGTTTGTATTTGCCAAAGCCGGGCTATTTGGAATTTCTCCGTGAAATCACGAAAGCGAACGACGCGCTTCTGATTTTTGACGAGGTGATGACGGGATTTCGTCTCGCGCCCGGCGGCGCGCAGGAGCGTTTTGGAATTTCGCCCGACCTGACTTGTTTCGGAAAAATCATCGGCGGCGGATTGCCGGTCGGCGCGTTCGGCGGACGCGCGGAGATCATGGATTTACTCGCGCCGCTCGGTCCGGTTTATCAGGCGGGAACCTTGAGCGGAAATCCGCTGGCGATGGCGGCGGGAATTGCGGCGTTGGAAGAATTGCAAGCGACCGACGCGTATCGCCAGCTCGAGGAACTCGGTAAGCATTTTGAAGCCGGAATGCGTGACGCGGCAAAATCTGCAAAAATTCCGGTTCAATTCAATCGTTGTGGCTCGATGTTCTGCGTGTATTTCACGAGCGAGCCGGTTCACAATGTGACCGATGCAATGAAAAGTGAGCGCGCGCGTTTCGCAAAATTTTTTCACGGGATGCTGGACGATGGAATTTATCTTGCGCCATCGCAGTTCGAGGCCGGTTTCATTTCCACTGCGCATACGGCGACGGACATTGACAAAACCGTCAAAACCGCGGCGAAAATTTTGCGCGCTTTGTAACCTTCTTTTGCCGGTGGCGTCTGACGAGACAACCCACGCAACAGTGCGGCGGGTCGCAATCAAACAACAACGAACTACAGTTTATGAAATTGACCAAATTCACATTAATCGCGCTTGCCGCAGGCAGCTTGCTAATGCTGGGCACGGCACTGCGCGCGCAGGATTCCACCAACACCCCGCCAGCGGGCGGACCACCCGCAGGAGGCCCGCCACCCGGAGGCGGAATGAGAGGCCGTGGCCCCAGTATAGAACAGCTCACCACTAATTTGAGTCTGACTGCAGATCAAATACCGAAGGTCAAAGCGGTCCTCGATGAACAGCGCCAGAAAATGGGCGAACTTTTTCAAGATCAAGATTTGTCGCAGGATGATCGTCGCGCAAAAATGAAAGAAATCCGAGACGGTGTGATGGCGAAGATGAAAGATATTCTGACGCCGGACCAATTCGAGAAATGGCAGAAGATGTCGCAACGTATGCGCCGTCCCGGTGGTCCCAGTGGTCCTGGCGGCCCACCTCCGACTGGCGGCAATCCTCCTCCACCGGCGGGAAATCCGCCCAGTGCTCCGCCACAAAACTGATTTGTGGAGACACATATGTTGACATGGGACGGCCTTGAGCCGTCCCTTTTTGTTTTCGGTTGTGACATTTTCTGCCTGTTTGCGTATTCGATTACAGGATGAAAATATTTGGAAGGAAAATCACCCGTCGTTGCGCGCGATGCGGCAGGCACAGTGAATGTAGATTCAGATTGAGCAAACATCGGCGCATTAGTATGGTTGGGTTTGCCTTGCGCGCGTAGCTCAATTGGATAGAGCGTCGGCCTCCGAAGTCGAAGGTTGTGGGTTCGACCCCCGCCGCGCGCACCAGTTCACTTCGCAAATGCATCCACGAATTTCAGCATCCCGCGCACGTCGTGATAATTCGCCTTCCAACTGTTCGCCAGCGTTGTGTCCGTGGGTTTGCCGTCAGCCGCCACCGCGTAAAGCCAAATGCCATTTTTCGGATCAGTCTGATACGTTTTGATGAATCGCAATAATTTACTCAATGCAGCTTCATAGCGCGGGTCGTCCTTGTGCTTCAACGCGTCGGTCAGTGCGCCCAACATCTCCGCCTGCACCCACCAGATTTTTTCCGTGTCCGTTGCTGGTTTGTCGTCGAAACCACGGCTGTAAAGTCCGCCGCGCGCGTCGTCATAGCCGTTTTTCAACGCGTGATTCAGCAGCGCGTAAAAATGATTCCACGACAGTTTTTCGCCGAGCACATTTTCGGCACGAATCATCAGCCACGCGAATTCGACATTGTGGCCATAGGAAAGTCCGGCGCTGCTTGGATCGGTCACGGGTTGCCAGTCGAATTGCCGGTGAAACGCGCACTTCGACGGATCGTCGGGATAAAAATACGTCGCGTTGATTCGCAACGCTTCGGCCAGCGATTTTTTCACATCCGCGTCGTGTGTCGCGTCGTATAATTCCGTCAGCGCTTCCATCCAGTGCAAATGCGAGTTCGCGCTTTTGTAGCCGACGATTTCGACCTGATTACGCGGGTCGCCGGGCGAAAGCAATTTCCAGGTTCGATCCGCGTGTTCAAACCAACCGCCGTTTTTGTCATCGTGCAAATGCGTTTGAATCGCATGATAGAGTTCCATCGCATGATTCAGAGCTTCCGGGTCACCGCTGGCGCGATGATATTCGACCAGGGCGTAAATCGCGAAGGCTTCACCATAAAGCAATTTGCAATCGTTCACCGGCCTGCCGTCAAGGTCGGTTGTCCAAAAACAACCGCCGTTCTGGCGGTCGAAAAAATGGCTGATCAAAAAATGATAGCCTTGCGTCGCGGCCTGCAGATAATTCCGGTTGGTGTCACTGAAACCCTCGATGTGTGCGAGGGAAAATGCCCAAACCATGCGGCTTTGCGTGACGATTTGTTTTTCGTACGGCACGCCGCGGCCTTTTACCGCGTCATCCGCGAGCAGATAACCGCCTCGATTTGTGTCCTGCGCCGTGTCAAACCAGTACGGCAGGATTTTTGCCGCCAGCTGTGTTTTCATTTCGCTAGCAGGCGCGGAAAAATCTCCGGCGCGGACGGACGCGACAAGAATGAAAACCATCGAGACGAACAAAAAAGAGCGAAAGAAATGAAGGATGACGAATGATTCACGATTCACGGGTGAAGCCTTTCAGTTTGAGTTGTTTTGGGAACATGAAGCTGTGGTGTTTGGACATGAACCTTGTCGCTGTTTGCTCATCGCCAGTAATTTGCCGACGGGCAAACCGGGGTTGTGCGCCACCGCGTCGAGAAGCCTCACGAACTGGCCGACCCAATCTTTTACACGGGCTGGATTATAAATGCGCGCGTCAAAAGTCACCCGACAGCGGTGTTCCTCGTTATGTTGGTCGAACGTCAGACAAAATCCCCACGGCATGCTTTCGAAGCGCCGATCCAACCACGTCAATTCAAGACCGCCGAAATGCACGGGGGCGTGCGAGGCCACGCTGAAAATGGCGCGAATCTCGGGCAGGTTCACCCCGCGCTTCCGCAATTCTTCACGCAATTGCTCGTGGGGAATTTCGGCGTGAGCTTGCGTTTCACCGACCGTTTTCCGCACTGCCGAAAGCCATTCGCGAAATGTCAGCGCATGGTCGCATCGCAAGCACAGCATCGCCAGATTGACGAAATAGCCAAACATATTCTGCAACTCCGCGCGATTGCGTTCAGTCACATACGTGCCAAAAATTATGTCGGATCCGCCGGCTTTTGCCGACAAGAGCGCGACGAACACCGCCAGACGTGTCATGTAATACGTCGCGCCTTCCTCACGTCCAATGCCATCCAGCCTACGCGAAATCTCTGGATTCAATCCCCACCAGATTTGTCCGTCCGCCGGCTTGGCCCGACGGGAACGCCAGAGCCGTTTGAACGGCAATTTTGCAGGATGTGACTTGCCGGAAAACAAACGCGCCCACCACTCAACTTCCGTTTGATATGCCGGTCCGTCGGGACGCAAAGCGCTTCGTTGCCACGCCGCAAAATCGCCGTATTGCAACGGCTCGAATTCCGGCAACGGCGGAATTTCGCCGCGCAGTTTCGCTTCGTAGACCTGCGCCAGTTCGCGAAAATAGACAGTCCAGGACCAAGCGTCGGAGATGATGTGATGGCTGACGCGTAACAGCCAGTGTTCGTTCTTCCGGATTCGCACCAGAAAAAAACGCAGCAACGGCAACTTTTTGAAATCGAACACACGCCGCGCTTCTTCCCGGAAAAATTGCGTCGCTTTGTCTTCAGCGTCTGCCGCGCCCGAAAAATCCAGCAACGGCAATGACACCGGTTCGGCCGGATGAACAATCTGCGCCAATCGACCGGCGATTTCGTCAAAAGTCGTGCGCAGGATTTCGTGACGCCGGACGAGGTAACTCATGCTCGCACGCAAAACATCGGCGTTGAGCTCGCCGCGGATGCAATGACTGAACGCCATCATGTAACCCAATAATCCTTCCGTCGTTTGCGAATTTTTCCACGAGCGCTCCTGCGCAAACGACAATGGCAAAGGAACGTCGCGCGGCGCGCGCGGGAAGGCCGGAGATTTTTTTCCGTCACCCTCGCGGCGCAGATTGTCAACGGCGCGGGAAAGTTTTGAGAGTGTTGAATGTTCGGCAAAAACGCGAAGGTCCATCTCCACCTCAAGCGCCGCATAGACCTGCGCCGCCACCACTGCCGCATTCAGGGAATCGCCGCCGAGGTCAAAGAAATCGTCGTGCCGGCCAATCGAGCTGCCGCCAAAAACCTTCTTCCAAATGCCGGCAAGCAAAATTTCCGTCTCCGTTGCGGGTTCTTCCGCCGACGGCTGCGTTGGAATGGCAAAATCCATTTGCCGGAGTTTCTCGCGGTCGATTTTGCCGCTCGACGTGAGTGGAAATTTTTCGGGAAAAGCAAAGCGCGCGGGAATCATGTAACCGGGCAGTGTTTTGCGCAGCGCGCGCCGCAATGTTTCCGCCGTGCAAATCCGGCCAGCGCGCGGAACGACATGCGCGGCGAGTTGAGTGTCGCCATTTGGCGTTGTGTGCGCGGAGACGACGGCCATCGCCACTTCCGGTTGTTGTGACAAGGCGCCTTCGATTTCAGAAATTTCAACCCGATAGCCGTGGATTTTCACCCGCGCGTCTTTGCGTCCCACGAAAAAGAGCGGGCCGCCGGCGGTTCGTCTCCCCAGATCGCCGCTGCGAAAAATCCGCGCGCCGTCCGCGCCCTCTTCGGAAAAGCGCTCGGCGGTCAGTGCTTCGTTGCGCCAATAGCCGGGTGAGAGAAACCGGCTTCTTACGATGATTTCGCCGACCTCGCCGTCGCGGACTTCCCGCCCATTGTCGTCCCAAAGCAGAACTTCCATTCCCGTCGCCGGCGAACCAATCGGCAGACGGCCTTCGGCTATAGCGGAATAGTGCGTGAAACGCTGCTGCGTGACACTGCCGGTTTCCGACGAAGACAATGAACTGATCAAAATACACTTGTCCGAAAAAAATTTCGTGTAGGCGGCAAAATCATTTATCGTGGCGGTCTCGGAGCCGAGTCTGATCAATCTGACATCAGGAAAAAAATCGGCGTCATTCAAAGTCCCGACGAAGTGGCGGAACACCGATGCGGACGATATGTAAACCGTGATTTTATGATCGGTCATCCATTTTTTGAGGCCGGTCACTCCTTTTTCCGCGATTGGAAACGGGCAAAGCGTCGCGCCGTTCAACAACGCACAGCAGGTTGTGGTAGTGCCCTGGCCGCTGCTCGGAGAACCGAGCAGAATGATTTTGTCTTCCGTG
This sequence comes from uncultured Bifidobacteriaceae bacterium, assembly GCA_964536285.1. Classification (GTDB taxonomy): domain Bacteria; phylum Verrucomicrobiota; class Verrucomicrobiia; order Limisphaerales; family UBA11358; genus UBA11358. Next base: position 132,061 of record CAZHXG010000001.1, on the reverse strand, counting down.
CTTAAATCCATTCCCTGCGAAAGGCGCAGGACTTTGTGTATCATTGTGCGATGCGTTTGGATGACCCCTTTCGGCCGGCCGGTTGAACCGGAAGTGTAAACCAACCACGCCGGATCGCTTGGGGCGATTTTGATCTCAGGATTGTGCACCGGCGCGGAATTTTGTTTTTCAAAACAAAGAATTGTTTGATCCTTTTGCGCGATTTGTCCGGCAATGGTTTCATTTGGAAAATCCGTGACGATCACATTTGGCTCCGCATCGTCCAGAATCTGTTTGAGCCGCTCCGGCGGATCGTTCGGATTTAATACCACGACCATTCTTCCGGCTTTCAGAACAGCCAGCGTCGCGGCGATCAGCGGCACATCGTGCCGCATCAACAGGGCAACCCGGTCGCCGGATTTTCCGCCGCGCGAAATCAAGACATTGGCCAGCCGGTTGGTCGCGGCATCCAGTTCTGCATAAGTCGGCTGCCATGCGCCGCCGCCCAGCGCCGGACGGGACGGATAAAGCGCGGCGATCTGTTTGAAGCGCGCAGGAATGGAAATTTCCACGTCATGGACAATCCGGACACCGGACGGCAAATCAGGAATTTTGCCGTTGAAATTTGTTTTGGCTTCCGACGCCGCTTGGGCGGACGGAATTTGGTAGAGGCCGGTGAACAACACGCGCGACGAATCCAGCGGCTTCGGCTGTCCGGCAAATCGCGCGCGCCCAACGGCATGGCCGTTTGCAGATGCGGCTTCGAAATGAACTTCCACAAAATTTGCTTTCCTGAAAAATTCCCTGATCAAGAAAATCTGTTCGCGCCCGTCGTACAAAATAGTACGCCGGCTCCAAATTGCCTGTCCGCCGGTTTTGCAAAACATCGGCAAACTTTCAATCAGGCCGGGAACTTCTTTGTGGAGCATGTGGCCGAGAAAGCCGCAAAGCAAAATCAAATCGGCGGGAACATGGCTGGCATAATTTTTGGCGAGCGTCGCATCGGCTTCGACAAATTGCAGTTGGCGACCCAGACCGATTATCTCCGCCGCAGATTTTCCAAGCTCGACGGATTGGGCGTTGTTGTCGAGCAGCAAGGCCGTGACATCATTTCGCCGCGGATGATTTTCCAACGCGCCGAGCAAATCGCGTCCGTCGCCGGCGCAGACGCTGATGATTTGGATCGGGCCGGGCGGGCATTCATCAAGCGCCGCGATAATTTCCCTGCGGACATTCCGCAGCCGTTCCTGGAGATTGGGCTGGGAATCATAATGTTTGTGCCACTCGTTCCAATTCTCAATTTTTTTTCTGCGGAAGAAATTCACTGTGTCAGCATGTTTTTGTCCAAAACCATTTTTCGCAAACGCGAGTCCGTGTCGCGCACCGGATAAACTTTCCACGGCATGATCGCCTCGCTGAAATCGGTCCGGCACGCGCCGTTGTAGCCGATCATCAGTTGAAAACGCGGCTTGATGGAGTTGCGGCTGCCGTAATGAAAACAGCCGGAGGACTCGATGAACAAAACCGTGCCGCGCTTGCCGCAAAATTCGATGACGTCCTTGCGGTCAATTTCGGCATAAATCTGCTCGTCGCTCAAGCGGTAGCCGTGTTGCTTCGTCCAGTAGTTTAATTTCTTCGCGGCCTTTTCCGAAATCGAGCGCGGCAAAAAAGTCCACGGGCCGTTTTCGCGCGCCGTGTCGCGCAGCAGCACGAGGATGTAAACATTCGGCAGCGAATAATAATCAATGTGATAGAGCTGGCTGTCGTGCGGCTTGTCCGGCTGGTCGTCGAAGGCGGAGTTCGATTCCACAAAACGGATGCCCGACGGCAGCGTCGTGGAAAGCGCCGGAATGCTCCGCAAATAATGGCTCACGGTCAAAAGCACGTCGCTCGAAGTGGTGAAATCAAGGAATGACGGGTATTTTTCCAGATCGGCGGGCGTCCACACGTCCTGAAAATAACTTCGATATTTGCCCGGTTCCGATTTTCTGACGCCGGAACGCTCTGCGATGATCTTTTCCGAATCCTCCAGCACACGGTCGAGATGCGGCAGCGACATCGAATCGTCAATCGCCCAGCCGTCCTTCATTTCGATTCGTGGACGCGTCAGCGGACCGTTTTCCTTGAGCAACGCGTCGAGTTGCGTCTCATACAAATTCCGTCGCCAATCATCTTGCCGTCGGAATTTGATCCGGTTGTAAAAATGCGCCAGACGCATCGTGTTCCTGATGCCGAGGCGTGCCATGTGATTTGCGTGCAATCGCTGTGCGACCGGACGGAACAACGTGTCGAGTTTGGAGTCATTCATAAACCGTTTGGATTTTCGTGTAAAAAAGCGGATCGCCTTCGCCATGTTCCGGCGGCCCGATGCCGGAGGTTTTCCAGCCGCCGAACGGCAACGTGACATCCGCGCCTGCGGTGGAAGAATTCAATTTAAGCATTCCGGCCTGCGCTTCCGCCAGAAATTTTTTTTGGAGTTCCCGTGAATTGCTGAACAGCGCGGCGACCAGCCCGTGACGAACGCCGTTGCACAATTTCAATGCGTGCCCGAAATTTTCCGCGCGCTGCACGACCAGCAACGGACTCATCGTTTCCTCCTGCACGAGCGGATGATTCGGCTCGTCGCAACAAACAATGACCGGCTGCGCGTAAGCTCCGGCTTTCACCCAATTTTCTTTCGCACGGTTTCCAAAAAGAAATTCAATGCGCCGCGCCGCGCCGGAATTTTGCGCGGCGGAAATCAACTCCAGCTGCTCGTCGCGTTTGCCCGCGTGAATCACCGGCCCGATGTCCGTGGTTTTTTCCAGCGGATCACCCCAGTTTAATCTTTCGGCGGCGATTTTCAGTTCGCGCAAAAATTTTCCAAACAGCTTTTCCGGCACAATCACGCGGCGATTGGCCGTGCAACGCTGGCCGGCAAAACCAAACGCGCCCCACGCAATTTGTTTGGCCGCTGTTTTCAAATCCGCGTCGTCCCAGACGATCGCGGCGTTGTTGCCGCTCAATTCGGCCTGCAACGGGACAACACGGCGGGCGCAAATTTCCTGAATCGCAAAACCGGCCTGCGCCGAGCCGGTGAGAGTGACGGCGTCCACGTTTTCATCCGCCGCGAGTTGCTGCGCGCTCGCGTGGTTGCCGGTCAAAAGCTGAACTGCGCCGCGCGGTACGCCGCATTCGCGCAACAATTTCAAAACAACTTCCGATATTTTTGTGGCGGCGGGCGCGGGCTTCCAGACGACGGCGTTCCCGTAAATCAAAGCGGGCGTAATTTTGCCGACCGGAATGGCGACCGGATTGTTCCATGGCGAAATCAACGCGACAACACCAAGCGGCTCGCGACGGATAATTCCGGCAGGCTCACTTTTTTGAAATGCAAAGGCGGCGGCGCGGCGAATCACGTCGCGAATGTTTCCGACCGCGCGGCGGACTTCTTCAAGTCCGTGCGAAACCGGCTTGCCGATTTCAACCGCCATTTGCCGCGCGAGTTTCGGCGCGGAGGCGTCCAATCGCACCGCGACATTTTCAAAAATTTCAAGGCACGAAGCAAATTTTGTTTGCCGCCATTTTCTCCAGGCGTTTTGGGCGGACAAAGTCGTGGCAACAATTTCATCCGCGCCAGCAATCGGCACTTTAAACAGAATTTTTTTTGTTTCGCGCGGCGAGCGGTGAATCAAAGCCGGTTTCTCTTCGCCGTCGAGTTGCGCAAGGATTTCGCCCGTCGAATCGAATCGAACGCAGCGTTCGGCGAGCCAGCGGCGGGTCGCGGCGGCGTGGATCGGGTCGTTGCTGGCAACGGCGTCCTCGGCGATGAAAACTTGGAGGTCGCGTTCAAGACTTTCAGTTGCCACGGCACGAACGCAGGCGTGCAAGTGCAATCCGGTGAGAATAACCGCGTCGCAATTCATTTTTTTCAGCACCGCGTCCAATTTGGGATTTGCAAACGCGTTGAAGCCGGTTTTGTGGATAACCGCTTCACTTTTCAAGGGTCGCAAAGATTCGGGCGTTTTGTGTCCGGCGGTCCCGGCGACGCATTGCCAGCGATTTGATTTTTTCCAATGCGGCAAGCGCCGGTCGTTGCGGCCATGGATTGTCGTCCAGATGTGAATGACCGGAATCTGCCGCTCGCGGCAACCGGCGAGCAGCAATGTCGCGCGGAAGATCAAAATGTCAGCCGTTGGTTGAAGTCCGGTCGCCGCCAGATAATCGTTCTGAAGATCAACCAACAGCAGCGCGGGTTTCATGCGGCTATTTCGTTTCTGCCGAGCGGAGGATTTGCTCCGCGATTTTGCCGGCCATGGCTTCGGTTCCAAGAATCTTGCAACCGGTTTCGGCGATGTCGGCGGTGCGCCAACCTGCGCGCCAGACTTTGGCGAGAGAATTTTCGATAAGCGCGGCGGCTTCATCCAGTCCGAAGCTTTCGCGCAGGAGCATCGCCAGTGAAAAAATTTGTCCGGCGGGATTTGCCGTGTCGGTGCCGGCCAAATCGTGCGCGCAGCCGTGATTGGTCTGATAAACGCCGTGACCGTGCGCATCAAAATTGCCGGAGAATGTCACGCCGCGCGACGAAACCAGAACGCCGCAGATGTCCGCGATGATGTCGCCGAAAAGATTCGGCGCGACAATCACGTCGAACCGCGCCGGATTTTGGATCAACTCGTAGGCGGCGAGATCGATGTTCATGAATTTCACTTCGACGCCGTGCTTTCGCGCGATTGCATTTCCGACGTCACGCCAAAGCGCGGTCACGGTCGGCACGCCGCCTTCCTTGACGATGACATGCAGATGGCCGCGCCGATGAGCCGCCGCCCGCGCCGCGACTTCGACGATACGGTGCACTTCCGTTTCGCTGTAATTGAACGAGTGTTCGGCGACGCGTCCTTTGTCGGTGGCGCGGTCGCCCCACTGGCCCTGATAAACACCGCCGGTATTGTCGCGCACGATGAGCATGTCCACGTTTTTCAAAAACTGCGGGGAAATTCTTCCGGCACACGCAAGTTCCGGCGACGGCTGGATGGGAATGAATTTGCAAAACAAATCGAATCGCCGCCGCAGATCATAAACGTAGCGTCCACTGCCGGGGCCGTTGAGAATCGCGCCGCCGAGTTGAAAGATGTCGGCGCAGAAATCGACCGTGTCTTCCGGCAACCACTTGCCATATTCGGCAATGGCGTCTTCGCCAATCAAACCGCCGTGCCGCACTTCAAATTGTAGATTCATTGCCTGCCCGAGGGATTTTAGAACTTGCAAAGACGCCCCGATGACTTCGGGGCCAACGCCGGTCCCTTCAAGGACACCTATCAATGGTCGCGCTCCAGAAGGAAATGGCACCGCTTTATTTTTTTTTTCGCCCAGGAAAGTCACGAGCCGGACGGAGCCGTTTTTTTTGAATCTGTGTGTATCCTTCATGTTCGCCTCAACGAAGCTTCAAGTTGAAACAGTAAAAAAATTGAATCAAGCCCGAAATGATAAAATTGCAATGCAACCGAAAATCCAATCCGATTTTGAACGGGTAAAATCAATTTTTCGCTTCCTGATTGCGAACATTCCGGCGCACACCGGCGGTAAGAGGCCAGCCGGAAGCTGTATCAGCAAGTCCATCTGACGACGGGACGATTGACGAAGTTAATCTTAATCTCGCTGATATAATTTTATCCGGTAGATCCCAAAATTTCGCATGAATGGCCAGCGTCGGTCATGGTCGGTTTCGTCGCCATTCAAGCGGCGTCCCGATACCCAACGACCATCCACGAGTATAGCCTCGTCGAGACTCGCAAACCGTACTGTTTGCGATCCAGGCGTGTTCGCGGTGAAGCTGACATTCATGCCGCCGCCGACAAAGATATATTCGTTCGGGCTGGAAGAAATGACGAGCCGCGCAGGAAAGGAGTTCGTCAGCGGCGGTGGCATGACAAAGCGCCGAAAATTTCCGGATTGCTGGCGCGGGTCACCGCCAAAGCCAAGATTCAATGTGTAGTTGCCCAGCTTCACCTCCTGTGGTGGAGCGTTCGTGCCTTCCGCCGGGGCGAGAAAAGTGAAGGTACCGTTGCCCTGATTTTCCAAAATCACCGGCGCGAGATAGTCCAGCACGGCATACGTCTCTGCAAGCGGGTCCACTGTCGGCGTATCATTCGTCTGCGGCCGGAACCGGCCATCAATCCCGAAGGGCGAAAAGCCGATAGCGTTGAACTTCAACAAAGCAGTGAGCGCATTTGGCGCAGCCCCACCGTCGGGGTTGGCTTCTGGGATGAACAGTGGATTGCCGTTGCGCGTGAAGCGTTCGCAGGTCCAGTCGAATTCCGGGATGTAGAGATCCGGCGACAGGAAATCTATGTTCGGAGCGCCAAACCGCCAGATGTCATGCACCTGCGGCACCGGGCCGCCGCTGGGATACTCGCCGGGCCGCGGGCAACCGGGCTGTTGCAGCCACGCATTGCAATACATCGGGATGTTATATTCCGCCTTGCCGGCAGCGGCGACTTTGTTGACGTAGGTCGAATACCGCCATGCCATGAAAAATTCATCTGACGCCCAACTCAACTGCCGCCACAGAATATTCTTTTTCTCATCAGTCAGGTCGGGGCCGTAGAGCTGGACTGAAGCTGGTTTGCCCGGACCGAATACTTCCTCCCAAGTGCCAGAAGTTTTGCTGCCGTTGGCGGCCCATACTTCGCGAAGTTCCGGCGCAAGAGTATCTTTGTGCTGCACAAGGTAGTTCATCAACTCCTTGGGCACCGGCGCGACGTAGGCTGCGTTCGCGGCGGGACTGCGATCTCTGGAGTCGTCCCGAATGCCGACCTCATTTTCCACCTGCATCATCAGCACCGTGTGTTCCTTGCCATCAAACTCACGAACATGGCGCATCAGTGCGGCAAAGGCTTTCGCATCAGCCTCGCAGGTTGCGTCGCTGAACGTGGAAAGAATGTCCAACGTTTTACCGTTTTGATTTTCCGTCCACGGAAAACGTTTCGGGTCGGTCTTCACCCAATACGGCGCATAGGAGGACAGGCCGTTCTTCCAGGCTCCGAACCAGAGGAAAACGATGTGCAGATGATTTTGCCTGGCGCTTTCAATGAAAGCATCCACCGTGGAGAAATCAAACTTGCCTTCTTCCGGCTCGATGAGTTCCCAGGAGACAGCCGCAAGAACGGTGTTGAGGTTTTTTTCTACAAGCCGTGGCCAAACAGTTTCCATGTAATTACTGCTGGAAGAACTGGAATTGTGCAACTCTCCGCCGAGAATCAGGAATGGCTGACCGTCCACGATCAACTGACGGACACCATGTCGTGTTTCCAGATGCGGCGCAAAATTTTCGGAAGCCGACGCCGCAAATTCAAAACCTCCGAACACGATGAAAGCAAAAAACAAAATGATTTTTTTCATAATTTTTCGATGGAAGCGAACAGTCATTGATCTGGCGACACGCGGTAAAGTCCCGCGCCATGGGCGTTGATGGCGGGTGCAAATTCATTGGTGACCGGACTAAGGTCTTGATGCGTCCAGAGATTTCGGATGTTGCTAACGTCCGCGATGCCAAGCTCCGACAACTTCACCGGCACGACCACCGAATTTTCGGTGCCGTCGGCTGGTTTCTGGCGCGTATTGAACAGCGCGAGATATTTGTCCGGTGAACCCGGCACGTCGGCGACCCAGCCATAAAATCCGTCGCGATGAAACAGTTCGTGATTGTCGGAACTGTTTTGATCCACCGCGATGATCTCGTCGTTGGTGAGCAGTGAAAACGTAAAGTCATCGAGCTTTGTCAAATCCGCGCCAATCATCAGCGGCGAGCGAGCGATGCTCCATAGCGACATCAACGTGATTTGTTCGTCGTGTGTAAAATGGGTTTTATTTTTCCCCATTTGCAGGATGCCAATCGGCAGCATATCAGCGTCGGGCCAATGTCCCGATCCGCGATGTGGCGTCCAGTCGCGCACGCGGGCAAACTGCTCAACAAGCAGCGGCCAGTTGTCCCAAAAATCGTCGCTGATGCGCCACATGTTCGCGTGCGTGCTGACGTGTTCACCAGCGCTCAATGGCGTGGCGCCCGGCGACGTGCTGAAAACAATCTTCCGGCCCGTGCGGTCAATCGCCTTGCGGATGGCTTCAATTTCCGATTCGTGATATGGCCTGGAAAGGTCGTCCACTTTCACAAAGTCCAGACCCCACGATGCGAACTGGTCGAAAACGGAATTGTAATATTCCTGCGCGCCGGGCTTGGTCATGTCCACACCATACATATCGCCGTTCCAACGGCAAGTGTTGTTGGTATCGGCGATGTCGGCGGCGGTGAATCTCGTACCTTTTATGGGCGTTTTGGCGTTCACGGCTTGACGCGGAATGCCGCGCATGAGATGCACGCCGAATTTCAAACCAAGACTGTGAACGTAATCGGCGAGCGGCTTGAAGCCTTTATCATTCATCGCGGATGGAAATTTATTGGTCGCTGGCATGAGCCGGCCATATTCGTCCATTTCCAATTTTGCATTTTTGCGATAATCGAAACCGGTCGCGTTCGGCTCATACCATTGGATGTCCACGACGATGTATTCCCAGCCGTAGCGATGCAGATTCGCCGCCATGAAACCGGCCTGCGCGCGCGACTGTGCCTCGGTGACGGTTGTGGCGAAACCGTCCCAACTGTTCCAGCCCATCGGCGGCGTTTGCGCCCAAGACCAAAAAATGGGATCCGCCGCCCGGACAAGACCCCGACCGGCAAATATTGCGACGGAGACGAACGTCAGGATAAATTTGAGTTTTAGGCTTATAATTTTATTCGAAGAGTTAAAAATTTTTCTCAACATGGTTTTTTACAATTGAACGATTTCTCGTTCGCCCTCATAAACAACAGTCTTGTCCGGGTTATCCGTGATTTCCACTCCGGTTCCATGGTCTTTTCCCACGATGACAATGTTGAAACTGCGTTGCTTCAACATGCCGGGAAAGGAGCCTTTTCGGTCGTCGATGGTGAGCCGGCGGTTGGCGTCATCCCAGTGAAAAGCGATGGTCGAATAAACGCCCTTTTCATAATTGTAATTGTCGTTCTCGTCTTCATACAGGGTGAAATTTCCATCCGCGCCGGGATAGATGCGCAATTCAATGGGATCCGCCGGTTTTTCCGCCGCGTATTGGATGAACGGGCCCATGGGGATGATGGATCCCGACCGGATCAAGAGCGGAATCTTGTCGACGGGAGCATCGGCATTGATGGTCTGGCCACCGGGAAGAACCTGTCCGGTCCAAAAGTCCATCCACCGAGTTTCCGCCGGCAGATAAACCGGTCGGGTTTGCACCCGCGGCTCTACGATTTTTTCGCGGGCGAAAATTTCCGGCGTCTTCCAGAAGAGCTGGGCCTTGAAAGCGCCCAGGACGGAATTCGCCGTCTCACAGGCAAAATCGTATTCTTTGCCGGCCTGGAGTTCCAGCGGGACGGTATAGGCTTCCGTTCCCACGTAATTGTTGTGGACCTCCTTGCCGTCCAGAAAGATTCGTTTCGGACCGAAGCTTTTGAAATGGAAACGGTATGTCCCAGTTTCCGTCGGAACCAGCTTGCCCTCCCAACGCATCGAGAATTTGGGACTGGTGATGTAATCCGGCCAGCCGGTGTACCAGAAAAGATTGATGTTGGTCTCGACCTGTTCGTGACAAAGATTCTGGAACTGGTCGTCACTGTAATATTTGGCATTCAGTCCCGGCTGGCCGTCTTTCGTCCGAAAGAATTCCGGTGCGATAGGGATGCTGTTCTCTGGCGGACGGTGGAGCATATAATCTGTCACCGGACAGACCATCATGGCCGGGCCGAACATAAACTGGTCGTCAATGTCATAAGTTTTTTTGTCCGAGGGAAAATCCATTGGCAGGCCGCGCATGATCGAATAGCCCTGATCGGTGACTCGCCAGGCGAGCGAATAAATGTAAGGCATCAGGCGATAGCGCAGATTGTCAAACTTCACCAGGACATTGGTGAACTCGCCGAACCGCCAGATTTCCCGCGGTGTCTCCGAGCCGTGTGAACGAAAGATGGGACAGAAGGCGCCGAATTGAAACATGCGGGTGTAAAATTCCTGATAGGCGGGATCGGTTCCGCCGTTGGAAAAGACTCCTTCATAGGTGCCGATGTTGAAAGCGCCGATGTCAAACGTCCAATACGGAATTCCGGCCATGCTGTGATTCAGGCCGGCGGAGATTTGTCTGCGATAAACATTCCAATTCGCGCCGATGTCGCCCGACCACGTGGTGGCGGCCGCCCGCTGCTGGCCGGCAAAGGTCGAGCGGGTCAGGATGTAAACGCGTTTTTGATCGGTCTCCGTCCGTTGATGTTGATAGATCGATTCGGTGTCGAGCAACGGATAGGTGTTGAGATAGCGAGCGAAGGAACCGAGGTGGTTGGTTCCCACCCGTTTCATTTCATATTCTTCCGATTCCTTGGTCAGGGCGTTGACGATGTCGGGCTCGGTCGAATCCATCCACCATCCGTCAATTCCCTGGGAGAACAAGCCCCGGCTCACATATTGCCAGTACAGATCGTTGGCCGCCGGATTGTAGGCATCGAAGAATCTGAAGCCGGCCCAACCCACCGGCGGATACAGATAACCGTGCCGTTCCATGTCCTTGTAGATCGGCGTGGCCGCCCCAAGCCCCGCCCAGATGGAAATCATGACGTGGAAATTTTCGCTGTGGAGAATGTCAATCATCCCCTTCGGATCAGGATATGTTTTCTCATCAAAAAACATTCCGCTCCAGTTGGAGTTGCCGCCCCAGTAATTCCAATCCTGAACCAGTCCATCGATAGGAATCCGGCGCTGGCGGTATTCCTGCGCGATGCTCAAAAGCTCATCCCGGCTCGCGTAGTGCTCCTTGCTCTGCCAATAGCCATAAGCCCATTTGCCATACATCGGTGCCGGCCCGGTCAAATCTCTGTATCCCGCAATGGCGTCGTCCATGTTTTTGCCGCCGATGAAATAATAATCAATGTTGTCCGCCACCTCCGACCAGAGCGACATGTTTTGCGGGTCGTCGGCGAAAATGGTTTTGGAATAATTGTCCCAAAGCAACCCGTAACCCACGGTGGAAATCAGAAACGGCGTGACCGCCTGCGTATTGGCCTGCACGAGTTTGACCGTGCGTCCGCGATAATTCATGTAGCCGTCCTGATGCTGGCCCAGACCGTAAATCCCTTCGTCCGGCGTGAGCTTGAAATTTTGCCGGACACTGAACGCGTTGTTTTCATGCGCGATCCGGATCGGGGTGATGACGGCTCCGCCCTGCTCCTGCAAAATGGGCCGGTTGTCGGCGGTAAGATAGCGAATCGAGCCATCACTTTTGGATAACTGCAATGTCAGTTTTCCGGAATCCAATGTGATGATGTCGGCATCTTCTTGAAAACGGATGTCCAAAATCGGCAGGTTCGTTTGAATCACGATCAGGCTCGATTTTTCGGACGTTCCACCGGGTACCCATTTCACGACGCGAACGATGTCGTCGGAATAAAACTGAACCTTCACATTCAGCGCGGCGGTGGCCAGTTGAACCCCGTTTTGGACGCGTTGAACGAGGGGCAGCGACTGTGACGACGCTGCATCTTTTGCCTCGGGTGATTTTGTCTGGCAGGACACCAACAACACGTTAAGGCAAAGGATCGGCAACAGAACTGTCGCCTTCCAGACGGAGTAAAATTTTTTTTCCATATTGTGATTTCTTTCTTCGTGATTTTGCGGCTAACCCTCAAGCACAGCTTCGACTGAAATCGGTTTTGATTGCGGCGGACGCACGGGCAGGATGTTGCCCGCGATTTCCTTTCCGTTCACCTGCAGCTTTTTCACGCCGCGCTGTTTGCCTTTCGGATTTTTGACTTCGATGACGTAGGTGTTGCCGCGGAATTTGCGCGTGACGGTAAAACCTTTCCATTTGGCCGGAATCACCGGGTCAATAATCAACCCGTCGAAACCGGTGCGGATGCCGAGAATCCATTGCGTGATGGTGAAGTAATTCCAAGCCGCCGTTCCGGTGAGCCAGGAGTTTTTGGCTTCGCCGTGCGTGGGCGCGTCCTTGCCCGCAATCATCTGCGCATAGACATAAGGTTCGCAGCGGTGCAGGTCGCCGATGTTTTCGCGCGCGGACGGATTGATACGAGTGTAATAATCAAATGCGCGGTTGCCGTTGCCGACCATCGTCTCGGAAATGATGATCCACGGATTGTTGTGGCAGAAAATCCCGGCGTTTTCCTTATAGCCGGGCGGATACGACGAGATTTCACCCATCTCAATGTAATACTTCGTGAACGCTGGCTGTTGCAGCACGATGCCGTGTTTGGTGGCGAGATGTTTGTTGACCGATTCGAGGGTGAGCTTGGCTTTTCCGTCGTCCAGACCGATGCCGGCCATGATGCACATGCCTTGCGATTCGATAAAAATTTTTCCTTCATCGCAAACTTTCGAGCCGATGGGTTTGCCGAAATCATTGTAAGCGCGCACGAACCACGCGCCGTCCCAGCCGTGTTTGTAAATGACTTTCTCCATCTTCGCGGCTTCGGACAGATAATGCTTCGCTTCGTCGTTCAAGCCGCGCTTTTTGGCGATGGCCGCCAGTTCCTTCGCCGCCATCACAAACAGTCCGGCGATGAAAACGGATTCGGCGACTTTGCCTTCCTTGTTGGTTGTGGTCTGAAACGACTGGCCGGGCGTGTCGGAAAAACAATTCAGGTTCAGGCAATCATTCCAGTCGGCGCGGCCGATGAGCGGCAGGCCGTGCGGCCCGAGACGTTCGAGCGTGTAATTGAAACTGCGGCGCAGATGTTCGTAGAGCGGTTGCTCGGAGCCTTCCTCGTTCTCGAATTGCACCTGCTCGTCGAGAATTTTCCAGTCGCCGGTTTCCTTGATGTAAGCGCCGACGCCGAGAATCAGCCAGTGCGGATCGTCGTTGAAATTTCCGCCGAGGTCGTGATTGCCGCGCTTGGTAAGCGGTTGATATTGATGGAACGCGCCGCCGGTCTTGAGCTGCGTGGCGGACAAGTCGAGAATGCGTTCGCGCGCGCGGCTCGGAACCATGTGAACGAAGCCGAGCAAATCCTGATTTGAATCGCGAAAACCAAGCCCGCGTCCGATGCCCGATTCGTAGAACGACGCCGAGCGCGACATGTTGAACGTGGCCATGCACTGGTAGGCGTTCCAGATGTTGACCATGCGGCTGGCGTGAATGTCCGGCGAGTTTACCTGATAAGTTCCGAGCAGCCCGTCCCAATTTTTCCGCAACGCCTCGAAAGCATCAGTGACATTTTTGCCGTCGAGATATTTTTCAATGACCGGCTGAACGGTTTGCTTGTTGATCGTCTGTGAATCCGGCGGGTCGAATTTTTTGTCCACCGCGTTTTCATGGTAACCAAGAACGAAAATAATTTCCTTCGTTTCGCCGGGCTTCAAATTCACTTTGACATGATGCGAACCGTGCGGCGCCCAACCGTGGGCGATGGAGTTAAATGATTTTCCGCGCTCGACTGCCGCCGGATTGTCCCAACTGCGATAAGCGCCGAGGAACGTGTCGCGCTGCGTGTCGAAGCCGGTGAGTTTTTCCGAGCAGGCGAAATAGGCAAAGTGGTTCCGGCGCTCGCGATATTCGGTCTTGTGATAAATGACTCCGTCCACAACCTCGACCTGACCGGTGCTGAAGTTGCGTTGGAAATTGGTAGCGTCATCTTGCGCATCCCACAAACAGAATTCGATGCTGGAAAAGAGCGACAGTTTCGCCGCTTTTTTGCGATGATTCGTGACTTTGAATTTCCAAATCTCCAGCGTCTCGCCGAGCGGCACAAAGTAAGTGGTCTGTGCTTCGATTTTTTTGAACGTCGAGCCGATTGTCGTGTAACCCATGCCGTGACGACACTCATATTTGTCGAGCTTGGTGCGTGTTGGCTGCCACGACGGCGACCAGAATTCGCCGCTGTCGTTGTCGCGGACATAGAGATAGCGCCCGCCGACATCGAACGGCGCGTTGTTGTAGCGGTAACGCGTCAGTCGACGCAACCGGGCGTCCCGATAAAATGAATAACCGCCGGCGGTGTTGGAGATGATGCCGAAATACGATTCGCAGCCGAGGTAATTGATCCACGGCAGCGGTGTGTCGGGCCGAGTGATGATGTATTCGCGGTTTTGATCGTCAAAATGTCCGTAACGCATAATTCAATATTTTAAATTTTCTCACCACTGGCGACTCAAAATGAATCTCGTCAAGCAAACCGTTTTTAGAATGTTTTTAGAATTTTAATTCGTCCGGCTCAACTGACTCCGGATTGGTTGGCGCGTCCGATTTTATGGCCTTTAATTCCATAAAACGCCACATAGGCGTAGGCGATCAGCGGGACGATGAACGCCAGTTGCCGATTATAATTGTCCGCAATTTTTCCCATGATCGGAGGCAAGACAGCACCGCCGACAACAGCCATGACCAGCAAAGAGGACACCTGACTTTTGAGAACGCCCATGCGGTCGAGCGCGAGCGAGAAAATGTTCGGCCAGCCGATGGAAGTGAACAAGCCGACGCCGATGACACACCACATCGCCAGTTTGCCGCCCGCGAGAATCGCAACGGCCAGCAGCACCACAATCGTTGACGAAAAAACGAACAGCGTGCGTCCGGCAAATCCTTTTCCGAATTGAAAAAAGAGCCAGCAGAGTGCGAGCATCGGCAGATAATTTTTTACAACCAGCCAACCGCCGGCGAAATCAAATTGGTGTTGGTCGGAATCCCAACTGCGCAAAGTCCAAAAAAGAAAAAACGCGAGAATGGGAATTCCGGCGAGCAGAAATTGTTTGTTCGCCTTTTTCATCTCACTTAATTCCACCGCGCCCATGAAACGGCCGATCAACATTCCGCCCCAGAAAAGCGAAACGTATTTGCTGGCGTCAATCGCACTCATGGCCGCGACATTGGGCTGGCCGAGAAATTTGATGATCTGGCTGCCCACGGATACTTCGCCGCCGACATACATGAAAATCGCGAGAACGCCCAAGACGACATGTGGATATCTCAACGCACCGATGCCTGATTCAATCTTGCCTTCGCCAACATGCGGCAAGTGAAGGAAGAAAAATATCACCGCGATGACCGCAAAAATGATGCAAAAAACAAGATAAGGTATTTTGACCGAATCCGCCCCGTTGGCACCGGTTTTGGCAAAATACTGGTAGATCAAGTATCCGCCGATCAACGGTCCGATGGTCGTGCCGAGCGAATTGAAAGCTTGCGCCAAATTCAAGCGGCTCGACGCGGTCCGTTCCGGTCCAAGAATCGTCACATAGGGATTCGCGGCGATTTGCAGCATGGCGAATCCAAGGCCGACGATAAAAAGGCCGCCCAAAAATAATGGATAAGAAAGAAGGCTGGCGGCTGGCCAAAACATCGCGCCACCCAAGGCGGCCAGCAGCAGTCCAACCACTACGCCATTTTTGTAGCCGATGCGGGCAATGGGATCGCCCGCCGTCGCTGAAATCAAAAAATATAAAAGCGAGCCGATGAAATAAGCCCCGAAAAATGCCGTCTGGACGAACATGATCTCGTAATTGGTCAGGGTAAAAGCATCCTGAAGTCGCGGGATAAGGATGTCGTTGAGCACCGTGATGAATCCCCACAAAAAAAACAGGACGGTCATGATCGCGAACGGGCCGCGATAGGATTGTCCATTGCCGGAGGGCGAAGACACTGAAGGATTTGTTGGGTTCATGTCGGTTTTCCGAATAATGATTTCACTTCCCGCTTAAGACAAGTGAATCATTTTGAATCGGACTGCGGCTTCAACAACGGACCTAACACTTTGGCGAAAATTTCCGCCTGCCGTGTGAAGCCAAGATCGGTCGGATGCGAACCGTCCACACTGGCTTCGCCGTCGTCGCCGAAAAGATGTTCGCCTTCGATGTAATAAAGATTTTTGTCACCTGCTTTTTTCAGGCGGTCGTAAGCGGCTTTCAACGCGGCGCGGTCTTTCAAGTGATACCATTCCATCTGACCGGAAACTAGAAATGCGTTTTGGAGCGTACGGTCTTCGACGAGAACAATGGGCACGTCGGGATGCGCGGCGCGGAGTTTGTGGACGCAGGGCTCGACCCGCTCGTTGATTTCATCGGCTACCATGTTGGGCAGGCAGTCGAGAACGTAGACGGATGGATCAAGTTCGGCGAGCAGGTCGGCCATTTCGGGTTCCATTTTTCCGTTGCCCGAAAAACCGAGGTTGATCGTCGGCCAGTCAAACTTCCTTCCGAGAATCGCGCTGTGAACCATGCCGGGTCGTGACGCGGAGAGTCCCTGCAAAATCGAAGTGCCGTAAAAAACAATCGGCTTGCGGATTCCCGGACCCCACGACGGAGCTTTTTCGATGACGGCGTTTGTCGGGATTCCGAGTTCGACAAATTTTGTTCCGTTGTAAAGCGGCAGGTAAAGAATGTATTCGCGTTTGCCCGGTATCAAATCTTTTATGAGCGTCACGTCGTTGGTTTGTTTTTCCGGTGCGCCGACGGCGAGCCAGTGCCAGCCTTTGTCCGTTTTCACATAAAGATCGAGTCCACTGACACAAATCGCCGTCGCGTTCGGTTGATAAAGCCACGGGTCGGTCAACGCCCATCGCGCGCGAAAGCTTGTCGCATCACTGACGAAGCGCACGCAAATGCCGGCGGAATTGCGGCTCAAATCCCAGACGGGCTTGCGCACGACGCCTTCGGCCTTCGCAGGCAGGCGATCGTAAAAATCCCTGGTGTCATTCCAGCCGCGGCCTTCGACGCCGAATTGGCGGATGTCAGACCAGACGGTCGGGTCATTGGTGCCGGATGCGGCATGCGAGATGTTCATTATTCCCAGCGAGACGACGGCAACGATAAGGCCGCCAATTTTAAAGTTGAAGCGTTGAATGACGAAAGAGGCATAATTGTTCATGTTTGGCGGCGTCGGCGTAGAAAGCGCGGTAAAACAAAAGCCGCTTGTTTCTACTTTTGAAAAAACATTAACGAAAAAAATAAAACATTGCAACCCGGACGGTTTGTATTATATTTTTTTGGTTACCGATTTTTTATGAAAACGATTTCCGGCTTGGCCGGGTTCAAGCAAGCGTCTGTATTGACACACAAATTCACCCTCGTTTTTGCGCTGATTTTGACTGCGGCTTTGTGTTTCACCGGCTGTAGTAAAAAACCGGGAGCTGCCCAGGCGGCGGATGCAAGCCAGGCGGCGACGCCGGCTGCGCCAGACGATTTGAGAGAATTAAATCACGCCTACATCGACTGGGTCATCCAAAACAACCGTCACGTTAAAACCTTTGAAGAATATGTCGCGGCATCCGGAATATCGGCTCCGACGCCGCCGGCCGGGAAAAAATATGTCATTGATAAAAAAGGTTTCATCAACTACGCGGACAAGTGAATCAATTTATCCTAATGAACGCTTCCATTCTTAAAACCCCAAAAAAAATCACCGGTCGCAAAACGTCGCCAGCGGACGACAATCGGACGAACAGGGGATTCACTTTGATTGAATTGCTGGTGGTCATCGCCATCATCGCCATCCTGGCGGCGATGCTGCTTCCGGTTCTGGCGAGCGCCAAGGCGAAGGCCCTGCGCATCGAATGCATGAACAACGTGCGGCAGATTGGCTTGGGCTTTCCGCTTTTTTCCAGCGACAATTCAGAAACGTTTCCGCCCGCCGGATCGGCTCAAAGCGCAGGACCAACAGGTGGTGGGTGGCAAATTTCGTGGGAGAGCTTTATCAATAGTTATATCGGTGGCCGTGGCATAACCAATGCCAGTCCAGTATTTGCCGGGGCAGATGATGCTGAAGCGATAGGGTTTGGCTATCCTCCGGCACCAAAAATTTTAACGTGCCCGGCGGATCAGTTCCCAAAAATCAGCTGGATGCAAGGCCCCCCCAAATTTGCATGGAAATCATACGCCATGAACAGTGCGGGCATCAATTATGGCACACAGGTTCAGGTCAATGACACCTTCCGGAAATATCCCCTGCCCAGTTTAAACCTAGCAAACGCTCACGGAGTTGGCATTTATTGGGTTGACGGGGGGGCGAAACCCGATTGGAATTCGCGCGGCTACAATACGTCTGTGGTTCGTGATCCTGCGGGAAGCATCCTGCTGGCCGAAAACGTTTCCAGTCAGGGATCCGTCGGGAATATATGGCCTTGCGTCTGCCTAGGCCCGCAATTCAACTCAGCTACCATGGGCTCGGGTTGGGGAAATCTATGCCAAACAGACCCAACCGCGGTCCTTCAAAGTTTGTCGAGGGTTGCGACGGACGCGGCGGCCGGCACGGGCGATTGTGAAGGCCAGTTTTTATATAAAGCGCACCACAACCGGTTCGACTATGCCTTTCACGACGGTCATGTTGAAACACTCCGGATTGATCAAACGGTCGGAAGCGGGACGGTTCTCGTCCCCAACGGCATGTGGACGGTCGCGGCACAAGGAGATTGATTTTTGTTTGGTAGCTGGGCCGTGTTGCTTGCCTGTGCGGTTTGCATCGTGTGCGGCGCATTATTTCAACGGGCCTTGTTTCAAGTCTTCAATCCGGCTCATATATTCCTGCGCCTGTTGGTTGCCCGGATCCAGTCGCAGCGTCTCATTGAATTCCCGCAACGCATCGTCGAGCCGTCCCTCCTTGGCGAGCAGCACACCCAAATTCAGATGCGCGTGGGGATTGCCGGGCTGTAACCGGACAAATTCGGCGAACTCGCTCTCGGCCTCGTCAATCTGGTTGATCGCCACCAATTCATGCCCCAACGCAAAATGCGCCTGCCACAAATCGGGCTCAAGCTGAATGGCCGTGCGGAAGTCCTGGATCGCCTCGGCATGACGGTCCAATTTCGACAAAGCGCTGCCCTCATAAACGCAATAAGTCGCGTTCTGCGGATCCAACTGTCGCGCACGGTTGTAATCCTGCAAGGCGGTCTCAAACTTTCCGGTGCCGAGATAGACGCCACCCAATTCACCCCAGGTTTCCGCCGACCGCGGGTGCAACGCCATGGCCTTCGTCAAAGACGCCACCGCTTCATCCCCTTGATGGAGTTCTGAAAGCAGCCGGCCGGCCTGAAAAAACGGCCACCAATCGTATGGCATCAATTGCTGCTCCTGCCGCCACTCTGCCACCGCCTGTTTCAAGTCGCCGGCAGATTCGAGAAACTCCGCGAAGTTTTCGTACAACAAATGATCCTGCGGCGCTCGCTCGATCGCCGCCAGATAAACCTTCGCCGCCGCTTGCGCCGCGGCGGGAGTCATCCGCTGCCGCAAATCTTTCACCTCGTCGCGCAGCAATTGCACCCGCTCCGCGTTGTTCGCCTGGTCGCTCAACGGCGGATGGTTCAACCGGTCGATCATCAACTCCGTCACCGCGCGCCGGACCCAATCCGTGAGGCCGAGAAGACGACCACATGTTTCCTGCGACGCCCAGCCGTTGCTGCCGGCGTTTTGCGAGATTGCTGCGGGCAGCATTTTTGCGACCTGTTCCGCCCACGCGCGGCCCAGGCGGAAGTTGCCGTCGAAATTGAAATGCACATGCTCGTAAAAAGTTTCCCGTCCGCAAATGCCGTCGGAAACATCCGCCGCCAGCGCCGACGCCGCGTCGAAGAACACCAGATTGTCGCCCGCCAATCGCCGGCCGGTCTTTTGAATCGCACCGTTGATCCGCGAATCCGCGCGGAATGGCAGCGCGTCGTCATCACAGGCTTTTTGAAAATGTTCGCGCGCCACGGGGAAGTTGGTCATCCGCAACAGGCATTCACCCCAGCGAAACTGCAATTCCGGAAACTGCGGATCCAATTTTGCCGCCTGCTCAAACTCCTGCGCCGCACCGGCAAGATTGGTTTGCGCTTCGTCCGCGCAGGCGGCGGAAAATAATTTCTCGAACTGCGCGCGATCTGCGGCGGGCAGATTGGAGTTAATCAACGAAGCAAACGGCGGGCAGTCCTTGAGGTTCACCGCGACCGTGTTGAGCAGGATTTTTGCGCCCGAATCCAATCCGGCGCGGACGATGTCATCCAGATTCCGCTCGAAATTTTGATACACCACCTCCTTGCGCGGATCGTCCGCGTGAAGCTGGTTGCCGACAAACATTTCCATTCCGCCCCAGGAAGCGTTGGCGTTTTTTTTCCTCAAACGGCGGCTGATGTCCATCAGCAACTGGCCGATGCGCGTCTTTTGAATCGCCAGATTCAGCCGGACAAAACCCAGCGGCGGTGACTTCGCTCCGAAAACGGTCGCTGCACCGAACGGCCCGACCATTTCATTGTTGCCCATGTAAACGATCCACAGGTCGCCGTCGGCCTTTGCGCAGTCCCGGGCGATGGGCAGGATGACGTGTGAATCGATGGCCGTGATTCCGAGGTTGATGACCTCGAAATGCGTGTTCGGAAACCGCTCGTCCAGCAATATTTCCAGATAACGCGACGCCGCGTAAGGCGGCTCCGGTTCGCCGCGCGCCGCCGATTCGCCGAGAATAAAAATGCGGTAGGTGGTCGCCGGTTTTTTTGCCTCAATCATCACCGGCCCCGGCCAGCGGGACAGTTGCGGCGGAAAAAAACGCAGGCTGAAATTCTCGTTGTTGACCAGAAATTCCTTTTCACCGATGCGGACTTTCTCAAAAAAATCCGGATTGTAACCGTAGCCCGCCAGACGCAAGGCGGCCTCGATTCCACCGAGCAACAACAACGGCAAAACCACCAGCGCCATCAGGCGAAACCACCATTTGCGGGCCGGATTCAGCCCGGCTTCACCCCTTGAAGATTTTGATTTTCCGGATCGTTGCTTCATAATTTTTCTTTTCAAAACAGGCGGTCCAGCGGGCTGCAGGCTTTCGCTTCATGCCAGTGAGTCGCCGCGTTGCGCGGGCGTTTGAGTTGCAATGGGTCTTTGCCCATCAATCGCAGCATGAATCCCAACGGCGTCAGGATAAAAACAAAAAATACCGCCAGCACGCAACATCCGACGAACCGGCTGGAATAAAATCCCAGCCACAGGGAAATCCGATAGTAACCTCTGAACCAGCGCGGTCGCAGCACCGCGCAAATCGCCACGAAGCCGAGCGACACGAGCAGGGCGCACCACAAACTCGCCGGCAAATGTCTTCGCCAGCGCAGCAACGAAATTATGATCGCCAGTCCCAGCGCGGTCAGCAGCGCGGACTTGCGCCATTCCTTCGGGTCTTCTTTGAATCTTAATTTCATCTCAATCGGCCTGCGGCAAAACGCGGCGCGAAATTTTCTGCTGCGGTTGCGCGGCGCGTTCGACCACAAAACCGCCCATGACAAGATAATCCATTTCCGTATTCATAAAACAAAGATACGCATCATCCGGCGTGCACACAATCGGTTCGCCGCGCACATTAAAAGACGTGTTCACCAGCACGCCGCAACCGGTCGCATTCTCGAAGCGCAGCAGCAAATCATAAAGGAGCGGATTGCCTTCCCGTTCCACGGTCTGGATGCGCGCCGAATAATCCACATGCGTGACGGCGGGCAGCGTGGAACGGATTTCTTTGAGCCGGTCAAATCCTTTCACTTCGGGCGACACTTCGCGGCGCAATTCCTTTTTCACCGGCGCGACCAGCAGCATGTATGGCGACTCCGTCTCCAGTTCAAAATAATCCGCAACTCGCTCCCGGCGCACGATGGGCGCAAACGGCCGGAATGATTCGCGAAATTTCACTTTCAAGTTCATCACCGATTGCATTTTTGCCGAACGCGCGTCGCCGAGAATCGAGCGGTTGCCGAGCGCGCGCGGGCCAAATTCCATCCGGCCTTGGAACCAGCCGACGACTTTTTCTGTTTTCAACAATTCGACGGTGAAATCCAGCAGCGCATCCTTTTCCAGTTTTTGAAAAACGGCATTGTGCGAACGCAGAACCGCCTCGATCTCGTCGTCGGAAAATCCCGGTCCAAGCAGCGACGCTTGCATTGAATCCGATGGAGCCGCAGCCCGTGGATTTTCCTTCTGCGCATACCACGCCGCCAAAGCCGCGCCCAACGCGCCGCCCGCATCGCCTGCCGCCGGTTGGATCCAAATCCGCTCGAAGATTTTTTCTTTGAGAATCAGTCCGTTCGCGACGCAATTGAGCGCCACACCGCCGGCCATACAGAGATTTTTCCGACCGGTGACTTCGCGCGCATGACGCGCGAGCAACAGCATGATTTCTTCCGTGACCAACTGGATGGAACGCGCCACGTCCATGTGCCGTTGTTCGATTTCTTCTTCCAACCCGCGCGGCGTCCCGCCGAACAGCCTGTGAAAACGCCCGTTCGTCATCGTCGTGCCGCGCAGGAAATTGAAATAATCGAGGTTCAACCAGAATGAACCGTCGGGCTTGATCTCGAGCAATTCGCGGCGGATGGCGTCGGCAAATTTCGGTTCGCCATACGGCGCGAGACCCATGAGTTTGTATTCGCCGGAATTGATGCGGAAGCCGCAGTAGTCCGTGAACGCAGAGTAAAGCAGGCCAAGCGAATGCGGAAAACGCAGTTCCTTCAGCATTTTGATTTCGTTTCCGCGACCGTGGCCAATCGTCGTCGTCGCCCATTCGCCGACGCCGTCAATCGTGAGAATCGCCGCCTCGTCAAACGGCGACGGATAAAACGCGCTGGCTGCGTGCGATTGGTGGTGCTCGGTGAAAAGAATTTCGCAATCGGAACGCAACCCTGCCAGCTCCGCGCGGATAGCTTTGCGCAAATCCAGTTTCTCGCCGAGCCAGTTGGACAGGGCTGTGGGAAACGTGCGCCAGCCGCCGGGTGCGACCGCGAGATACGTTTCCAAAAGACGCGCAAATTTCAAAACCGGCTTGTCATAAAAAACCACCGCGTCGAGTTGCGCCGGTGTCAGGCCGGCATGGCGGAGACAAAAGGCAACGGCGTGACGCGGAAAGTCGGGATCATTTTTTTTGCGCGTGAACCGTTCTTCCTGCGCGGCGGAAATGATTTTCCCGTCACACACCAGCGCGGCTGCGGCATCGTGGTAATAGGCCGAGATGCCGAGAATATTGCGCAACGCAGCCATGCTTCACAAAAACGGATAAAGCGCCCAGACGATTCCCGAGCTGGCGGTGAAAATCAAAACGGCTCCCAGCAAAAGCAATATGATGATCAGCGGGATGAGCCACCACTTTTTTTCCTGACGGCAGAAGCGTAAAAATTCTTTCAGCAATGACCACATAGGGTTTTTCAGGTTAGAACTTCAAATCTTTTCTGGCAATGGCAAATCCGGCGGTGAAAAGCGGCTGAAATACAAAAGCACCGTGAACGCCAGAAATGCGCAAAGCACGTCATCCTTGTGGCCAAATTGGGGACAAACAGGCAAACCGCTTCAAAAAACACCGAAAACACCAATTTCAACCTTATTTTAATTGGATTTCTCATAAAACTGCGTTTGTGAAGTATACAATCCCTTTGTCCCGTGTAACCAGTTTTGGCGACATGAAGGAAATCGTTTCCGTGTTACGATTTTCAAGAACCCAGAAAAAATACATGGTTACCTTGTCTCATCATAAAAAAAGCGTTTCCCAACGGGAAAATGCGTTTGCACAAACCATAAAATCATAAAGCCAGACCGGAAATAGAAAAATTTGCCACAAGTTCGGAAACACATCACTAAAAACAAAACAAACAGAAAATGAAAGTTATGAAACACAAAATATCCAGCGGCCTAGCAATGGCCGTGTTAATACTGTTGGGAGGCACGGGGTTGAGTTATGCTCTCACCTCCGACCTGACCGTCCAGTCCTTTGACGCAAACGCCAACGGCGTCGGCAACTGGTATGGTTCGGGCACTTACACTTGGGATGGCACGCAAGATAACACCGGCAATAGCGGAGGTTCTCTCTACATCACTTCCCTGAATGATGCCAGCAGTGACACGCCCCTGAATCCATACGTTTGCATGAATGGTGGCAATCCGTGGTGGGATGCCGGTCACGTTGACTTGACACTGTATTCAGCAATTGATTTCGACATCAAGTGGGACAATGCCAATTCGGCCATTACGCTTGGTGAATTTAATGATGTGAGCACCTGGCCGGTAATGTACGGAACGGGCCACGATGGCGACCCTTACAGCAAAGGCTTTAATATCAAAGTGGTCAATCCTTCTGGTCCCAGTTGGATACAGATGGGCAGCACCAATGTTCCAGCAGGAGCAGCGATCGGCTGGGCGCATGTGCACTTTCCCATTGACATCACAATCCCCAACATCGGTGACGTCAGCGGCGTTGATTTGGAAAAGTGGGACAATAGCTATAACACCATCATCGGTTCGCCCGTTGCCAAGTTCTGGATTGACAATATAGTGATCAAAGGAACTGCCGCCCCGCCGCCGCCGCCGACAGTCAAGGCGCCGATCGTGCCGATTAAGGGTGAAATTGGTTCAAATTTACCAGGTTTGAATATTTGGAACAGCACCGAGGGCAACACCTTTTATGATCGTAATGAAGTCGAGTTGGTGCAGAACACCGGCTTGAGCTGGGTGAGCCATCCCGGGACCACCTATTCCTTCACCATCACCAATTATCCCGGCTCGGAAAACTGCGAAGCTTACATGTTCCTGGTTCCTAATCCGGCTTTCTCGGAAGAAGCGCCCGACTGGAATGAGTCTACTGTCGCGGTTGTCGAAGTTCAGGGAGATCCATTCAATGCTACCGGGTCGTTCAGCTTCAAGACGAATGAACCCAACGCAGGAACTTATACTGCCGTGGGCAATGTTCATCCTGTTGCCAACACCACCGGCGTCCTCGGTACTTGGTCGGTCACGTTCAGTTCCGACACCGCCTTGACTCTGACAGCTCCGGATGGCACCACCGCTTCATACACCCTGCCACCCGCTGTCGCTGCTGAATTCGCAGAAGGCACCGGATTCAATGTCTATCTTGGCGGGCAGGCGAACAATGCAGATGCGATGAATCAAGCCGTGATTTATGCCAATTTTGGCGTAACCGGCAATGCAACGCCCGTTAGTGACAACTTCCTGGCGGATTCCACTCTGAATACGAGTGTGTGGAGCAAAACCGTATCACACAATCCGCAAGCCGTGTTCGTCGCGCCAGCCGACTCGGTTCAAGTCGTGACTTGGACGCTTCCCGCCACGGGCTTTGGTTTGCAGACGTCGGGTTCAGAGGATGCTAATGCCGTCTGGACACAACCGTCCGCTGGCCCTGTCTTCGCGTTGTATGGCGAAGAAGCACAAGTCGTCCACAGCGGCGAATTGCCCGGTGGAAACGACACGTACTTCCGCCTCATCAAGCGCGTCGCCTCGCAACTGGAGATATTGCTGCCGGGTCAGAGCAATGTTGTCGGAGTGGGAGTTTCCGGAAACTTCGACACGTCTCAAGTATATGTGGGTGCCATCGTGACCTTGACGGTGAATCTGGTGGACGCCACCTATAACATCGTCAACGCAAGTGATAGCGTCTCTCTAACGCCTGGTAATGACGATGTCTGGGGCGTCAACAATATCTGCTCGTTGACGGCTGGAACAGGAACGATCCAGCTCCAGATCAATGACAGTCCCGACGTGATCACGGGTGTGGACGCCAACAGCTTGACTGGCAGCACTGGTTCGTTCAGCCCATAAAAAGTGCGCGCTGCTTGTAAGTAATGGTTGATTAAAGTTACAGCAGGCGCCGGCAAAAGCTGGCGCCTGCTTTTTTTGTCCGATGGAAAATGATTGCTTTACACGACTGATAACTGATAAGAGAAGCCGATGAAAAAAAATCCCGAACATCAAAATCCCGGTTCACGACCCGCCGGTTTTACCTTGATTGAATTGCTGGTGGTCATCGCCATCATCGCCATTCTGGCGGCCATGCTCCTGCCGGTACTGGCAAGAGCCAAGCAAAAAGCCTATTCGGTAAATTGCATGAACAACTCCAAACAATTGATGCTCGGCTGGCGCATGTATGCCGATGACAATAACGACCTTCTGGCTCCCAACGATTTTCCCTACTTGACCGCTTTCGCCACGATGACCCCCACTGGCAACGGAGTTGGAAGTAAGAATTCAGCGAAAAACTGGGTTGTCGGCACCATGGCAAACGGTTTTGATGCGGTCGGTGCCGCTGGTACCGCTGAATTAACAGATCCCCACTCGTTGTTTTCCCCCTATGTTCCCAACGCAGCCGCCTACCATTGTGCGGCTGATAATTATATTGATCAATTTGCAGGACATAAAATTCATGTGCGCAGTTATTCAATGAATTCAGCCGTTGGCACACGCTGGAATTCCTCTTCCACCTATGCCGGTGGTCCCACTGCACCTCCGCTCGGGTCGGCGGTCGGCGGCGGATGGTTGCCCGGGGCAGCCTACAATGACGCACAGCCGACGTGGAGGACCTATGGCAAGCTGACGTCGCTCACCCAGCCCGGCCCGGCCAACACCTGGGTGCTGATGGATGAAGATCCTGTCACGATCAATGACGGCTCTTTGGCCGTATCCGCGCTTGCCGCTCCCGGAGCCACCTATCTCGTTGATTATCCTGCCGGCAATCATGCCAATGCGGCTGGCATGGCCTTTGCCGATGGCCATTCGATCGTTCATAGATGGCTGGATCCCCGCACATATTCTGCCCCGATGTCGCTGCATGGACAGCAAGGCGGCACAGGGTTACAGACCCCTGACGACCAGGATTTGTTCTATTTGGCCCCCCTCACCTCCGCTATGCACTAAAGCGAGCGCATGCCGGTGGATTTGGCCGGCTGGTTGATGGATTTTTACGGTAGCGGTTCAACTGAACTGAAACTGCGGAGCTTGAAGTCGTTCCAACCAGCGACATTTAATTCTGTGCTAACATCACCAGCACAATTCCTGCAAATGCCATGGTGCAACTCCGCCGCGGCATGGTTGCCTTAAGGAATCATCACCGCAACGGCGGCAGGCCGGACGCGGCGCGGACTGAAGAAATGCCTTTGCGATATTCCGTGTCTTCCAAACTCAACGAGCGCGGATCATTGACCAGAGTTTGCATGGCTTTGATCGAGTCCGGTTTTTCGCTGACCATGCCGGCCCAGAGCATCCACCATGTCCATCGCGGCTGCTTTTCCAGCACGTCGATCGTTGGCGGCGGACCGACTTCGGCAAGCGTGATCGGTTTTCCATCCGCCAGCTTCAGCAAAGCGTCGTAATAAGATTGCTGAAAATCGCCGTGGTAAACATCGAGCGCCGCGATGTCGAAATAATTTTTCCCGGGATAATAGTCGGCGAATTGCCGGGTCGGCGTGGAAGGCCTGTCCACGCTCCAGATCCAGATCAGATTGTTGAGCTTGTGATAATTCGCCAGCCGGTCGAACAACTGGCGGTAAAGAACCGTCGTGCCGCGTTCGCCGCGCCGGCCGCCCCACCAGAACCATTCGCCATTCATTTCATGATATGGCCGCCAAAGGACGGGAATGTGCGCGTCGCGAAGCTGTTTGAGATATCCCGCGATGACATCAACCTGCTCGCACCAATGCCTGTTGAGTTCCGTTCCGGGCGTGATGAGGTCGTTCCACTGTTCGTCGGTCAACTGTCCCTGAACGCTGGCGAGCCGGTTGGTCGGCGCGTCCTTTAGCGGCTTGAAAGTGATCGGTTCGTCCGCGGTCGGCGGCACTGCGTGCCAGCATAATGCAATGATGGCGCCTTTTTCATACTGGCGTTTGACTTCGGCTATGATGTCCGGCCTTGCAGCCACGGCATCTTTTTCACCGGGCGCGGCAAAGCCGAAGTCCTGGCCGAAAATGACCGGTGTCTTGCCGTAAACTTTCGCGGCTTGTTCGGTGGAAATGTCCTTTGTAGCCGGATAATTATGCTGGCCGGTCAACGTATGCTTTCCGGATATGCTGTGGATGTATTGCAAAAGCGCCACGGCTTCCGGTGAAGCGTTTTTCGTCACCGGTTTGACAGAACAGCAGCCTGTCAGCAACAATCCGAGCGATAGCATGAGAATCGTTTGTTTCTTTTTCATAACCGAAAATGCCTTTCGTGATAAAAGTCCGTCGTTTGCGGTTTTCCCATTTCAACGACCCAGCCGCAGATTTTTTCCGATCAAACGTGAGCGTTGCTCCACGCAAATCTTCGAGCGCATTCCATCTTCCGGCGTGTTTGTCACATAGTCCAACAGTTTTTCAACGGTTGTCGTGGCGACGTGCGTGCGCGTGTCGGAAGAACCATAGTAAATGAACAAGTCGCCGTTGGCGCGGGCTACCCAGCCGTTGGCGAACACCACGTTTGACACGTCGCCAACATATTCATCGTCTTCCGGAGCCATGAAATAACCGCCGGGCGCGCTGATTTGTCTGGAGGGATCCTTCAGGTCGCACAGAAACATGTAAAGCACATAGCGCATTCCCGCCGCCGTGTTGCGGACTCCATGCGCGAGATGCAACCAGCCTTTTTTGGTTTTGATTGGTGCCGGGCCAAGTCCGTTTTTGCCTTCCTTGATCGTGTGATAAAACCGCGGGTCAATGATGCTTTCTTTTTTCACTTCGGCCCTGGTGATGTCGTCCACAAGTCCCCAGCCGATACCGTCGCCGCTGCCGGTGGCAGCGAAGTCGCTCATCGGACGCGTGTAGAACGCATATTTGCCGTTCACAAATTCAGGATGCAAAACGCAGTTGCGCTGGTGCAATGCAGGTGTCTTCAAATCCGCCAGACGTTCCCATTTCACCAAATCCTTTGTGCGCGCGATGCCGCAACGGGCGATGGCGGCGGAAAGGTCGTTGGGTTTTGAATCATCATGGCGCTCGGCACAGAACAATCCGTAAATCCAGCCGTCTTCGTGACGCACGAGGCGCATGTCGTAAAGGTTCGTCTCCTTGTCCTCGAGTTCCGGCATCCGCACCGGATAATCCCAAAATTGAAAACCATCCACGCCGGTTTTGCTTTCGGCGACGGCGAAGAACGATTTGCGATCCCAGCCCTCGACGCGCGCCATGAGGATGATGTTCTTGTTCCACTCCATCGCGCCGACGTTGAACACGCAGTTGATGCCCAGCCGCGTCATCAGATGCGGATTCGTGGCGTAATCAAGATCGTAGCGCCAGAACAACGGCGTATGTTCAGCGGTCAACGCGGGAAATTCGTAACGGTCGAAAATGCCGTTGCCTTGCGGTTTTTTGCGATTGCGGCGTTTGATGAGTCGTTCGTGTTGCCGCTTCAGTTGCTTGAGATTGTTTTGAAAAGTGGTTTTGGTCATCTGGCTTGTCGTAAAAAAAGATTTTGAAAACAAATATCGCCGGCTGCTGTCCAAAACAGTTTGGACGGCATGGGGTTGGATTTAAAGTGAAAAATGTCGTCAAAATTTGCCAAACAAAAAGCTTTCATCCATGCTGCGCAACGTCCATGTTTTTTGGAAATCCACCGACCAAAGTTATGAACTACCGACATACTTCACGCAGGGAATTCATCAAAACGACCGCACTGGCATTGCCATTGATCGCGTCAGGGTGCGCATATCTTGGAAACAATTCAAAAAAATCGGGCGAATTTGTCGTCGTGCGCAACGGACGTTTTGAATTACGCGGACGTCCATACTTTTATGTCGGCACGAACCTCTGGTACGGCTGTTACTTGAGCGACGCGATGTTGCCCGGCGGACGGCAGAGGTTGGTGCGCGAACTTGACCGCTTGCAAAGCATCGGGGTCAACAATATCCGCCTGCTCGCCGGCTCGGAAACATCGCCGCTTGCCGGGTCGATTTCGCGCGGCATCACGCGCGCGCCACACGATTTGGACGAGGATTTGCTGGGCGGACTGGATTTTTGCCTCGCCGAAATGGCCAAGCGCGACATGCGCGGGATTCTTTTTGTTTCAAACTATTGGCAGTGGTCCGGAGGCTTCGCCCAATATGTGCGCTGGATCACCGGCGACACGATTCCCGATCCCGACAAGCCTGTCATCGCGCGCGGCGACTGGAGCGGTTTTATGAAATTTTCCGCGCGGCTCTACGTCACGCCCGCCGCGAACCGGCTTTATCTGGATTACATCGCGCGGCTCATCCGGCGTCGCAACACGGTGAACGGCCGCGTCTATCGTGACGACCCGGCGATCATGACCTGGGAACTAGCCAACGAACCACGCCCCGGCACGGATGCCGCGGTCAGCGGAGTTCCGGAGTTTTGCAAATGGGTGGACACGACGGCGCGATTTATCCATGCGAAGGATCCGAATCATCTCGTTTGCACCGGCTCCGAAGGCATTCATGGTTGTTTGGACAACACCAATGTCTTTGTGGAGGCGCACCGGACTCCGGCAATTGACTATGTGACCGTTCACATGTGGCTGAAAAATTGGGGCTGGATCAAAGACCCGCAACTTGGCGCTGATTTTGAAATCGCAGCGGGCAAGGCCAGAGATCACGTCGAGCAACATACCTTGTTGGCAACAGAGACTCTTCAAAAGCCGCTTGTACTGGAGGAATTTGGCCTTCCTCGCGATCATGAAAATTATGATCCGGCTTCACCAGCGACGGCGCGCGATGAGTATTACCGCCGAATGTTCGACCAAGTGGCGGAATCGTGCAAAGCCGGCCGCGCGCTACAGGCGGCAAATTTTTGGGCATGGGGCGGCGAAGGCCGCGCCGGCGGCAGCATGAGTTCATCCAGCGGATTGATGGGCGATCCGTTCAGCGAACCTCAAGGACTCAATTCCGTGTTCGACACGGACAAGGGCACCCTGGCCGTTGTCGCTCAAGCCAACGAAAAGCTGGCCGCATTTGCGAAGTAGTCAATTCACCTCCTCCGCGCGACGTCCGGATTCCGATGGAACGGTTGTTTGCCGGCACCTGCTTGTCAACGAGCCGGTGGAGCAAGCTGGGTACGCAAGGTCTGACTGTATTCGAGCGCCAGACTGTTTGTGGGACTTTGTTGGAGAACTTCTTCGAATTGAGAGAGCGCTTCGTTGGGATGCCCCTCTTTCATCAACGCGATACCGAGGTTCACCCGGGCTTCGAGCAGATCCGGTTGGATGCGCAGCGTTTCACGGAATTGTTCCTCAGCTTCAGATACCGTGCCTGCTTGTCCGAGAGCCAGGCCGTAGAAGAGATGTGCCTTCGCCGACTCAGGGTTGAGGCGCACCGCTTCCGCCAGATGATATGCCGCATCAGGATAATGTCCTGTAACTAAAAGACTCTGCCCCACCTCGACTCGCAGGTTTGCGTCCTTTGGATTCAGCCTAATAGCCTCGTTGTAATTTGTCACGGCAGCTTCGAACCAACCACGGCGCTGACAAAAACGCGCCAGTGCGATCAACTCCGACTCGCCGTTGCCATGGCTTGCCAGCGCCTTGTGATAACAATTTTCCGCCGCCGCCTGCCGTCCCATCTGTTCGAGACTTTGCCCAAGGTTTATCCATGCGAGGCTGGATTCCGGTTTCATGACTGTCATGCGTCGGAATTCACGGATCGCCTCCTCACGCCGGCCAAGCATCCACAACGATTGTGCAAGGTTGTTGACCGACAGTACATCTTCCGGATCCAGTTGCAGGGCGTGCTGGAACGCATCAATGGCATCCTCAAATTGCTGCTCTTGTGCGAGAATCACACCCAACTGTAACCATTGCGCCGAGTCGGTCGGGAGCAGTTCCAGTTCATGCCGCAGTGACAACGCTGCGCCTGCAAGATCGCCGTTTCTCTTTTTCACCGAAGCCAACTGACCGTATAACATCGGGTCATCAGGGAACGAAGTCACTTCCTCCTCGCAAATTTTTTGTGCTTCCTTTAGCCCGGCTGGCTGGGCGGCTGGTGCCAGTTTTTCGAGTGACGCCCGCAAGCGCAGCACTTGCGCATCATGGTTCAGTTGTCCCGTGAACGGCGCGACGCTGATGCGGGAAAGGATTTCTTTCAAAACATCCAATTCGTTCAAATCGGACCAGCCCAACCGCCAAGCGCAATCCGCCTCCGAAGGCCATAACCGGTTTGTGCCGCTGCGCGCAGCAACCCAATCTGGTAATAATTTTTCGATCTCCGCGCCGATGGTTTTAGCCAAAAGATAATTACCATCGAAGTTCAAATGAACGTGCTCGTAAAACAGATTTTCACCGGGCAAGCCGTCCGGACTTTGCTCCGCAAAAACATGCTCGGCATCCGCCAGCAATATGTGCTCGCGCCCACGATTCGAAGCGCGTTGCCGTATCAAGTCATTGAGCTTGCTGTCGCAACGAAAGCGCAGCGTGTCCAATTCCCGCGCGGCCTGGAAATTCTGCCGCGCCTGCTGCGTCTGTACCAACGCCAGCGCGCATTCCCCCTGACGGAAGCGAAGATCGGCAAAACGGTCGTCAATCTGTGCCGCAGCTTGGAACTGTTCCTCTGCTTGCTGCTCATCACCGGCTGCCTCGGCCTTGGTGCCGAGTTGGTAAAGCGACTCCCATTTTGCTTTGTCCGGCTCAGATAAACCCGGCCTATGGACCGACGCAAACGGCGCGCAATCCTTTAAGTTGACCGCCACAGTGCTTACCACCATGCCAACGCCACTACGCTGCCCTGTCCGGATGATGTCCGCGAGATTCCGCTGGAAATGGTCATAGACTGCGTTCATGCGCGGATCATCGGCTGGCACTTGCTGGTCGAGAAACATTTTCATGCCGCCCCATTCGTCACTTCCTGACGGCGATTTCTGTATCTTCTGGCGGGCGAAATCCAGCAACTGTCCGGTTCGCGTGGATTTAAGCGCAAGGACGCTTCGGATGAGCGGCAGCGGCGGCACTTGCGGCCCGAAAACGGTGCCGGCGCCAAACGGTCCCACGACTTCGTTGTTGCCCATGTAAATAACCCAGATATCACCATCGGCAGTCGCACAGTCGCGCGCGATAGGCAGGATGGCGTATGAGTTGATTGCCGTCATCGCAGCATTCACCACCTCAAAACGCACGCCCGGAAACCGCAAGCTCAACATCGCCTGCAGCATCCGCGGCAAACCGAACGTGGGTTGCGGCTCGCCTTTGGCTGCGGATTCGCCAAAGACGAAAATCCGCACAGTATCGTGGGCTTTGGCTTGTGAAATTGAAATCGGCCACGGCAACCGCGACAGTTTTGGCCCGAAGAAACGCCAGCCAAACTGATTGTTCTGCACGAAAATCTTCTGTCCATTCTGTGAGGCAGGCAACAGAAACTCTGTGGGATAGCCAAAGCCGGCCAGTCTCAACACCAATTCAACCAAACCAAAAAACAGTATCGGCGCAGCGATCAAGGCCAGAAGCCGGAAGATCCAAAGTCGCCAGCCAACGACATGGGAAATTACCGGAGAAATCATTTTGCCCCGAGCTGGAGCTTTTTGAGTATTCGTGGATACTGCTCTCTTTTTGTGGCGATTTGACATGACGAATCGAAGAATTTTCAGATCGCGGAAACCACACTTCGATTTTTTCTATTCACGCTAACCCATAGAGTCAGGATGGGTAAATGATGGAAGCCTGTCAAAAACAATTGGCGCTCCCATCTGCCTACATTAAGAGATAAAGGATATTTCATTTGCCATGCATCAATGAAGCATTTGGCGAGGTCTTGAGAAAAGCGTGGTCTAATTCCAAGTTCGAAACATTCGCCTGATCCAACTCTTTGCCGTAACTCTTGTCTGAAGGTCGGCCCCAGACGACTTCGGTGTGGCTTAATGTCAGTCCGTTGATGTTATGCGCGTAAATCCCCGCGAGCTTGCTGTCGAAGAGTCCCTTGAAAAGGCCGTTCGGTCTCTCGTCGTAGAAGCCGCCCGGCACATCGCCGGTCTTCACGATTTCCACGCGGACATTGTCCAACACGATATTTTCGAGCGGCGAGTTCATCCAGCCCATCAGAAAAATTCCGTTTTCACTGTGGCAAAGAATGTTGCTAAAGCGGATGTTGCAAACGCGCCCCAGTTTTGTTTTTGCCGTGCGCGGAAAATGACTGATGTGGATCGGCTCGGCATCGCCCCACCATTTGTGCGGCTGAAAACCTGTTTCGACCGTGATGTTGGCGAAAAGCACATTCTCGATGTCGCCTTCGTCAAGGCTCTGAATCGAAAGCCCTCGGTTGCTGTGCGACACGACGCAGTCGGCAAACACAATGTCGCGCGCGCCGGGCGGGGCGTAAGTCTCATCCACCTTCAACGCAGTGCTCCGCGACGAGACCGTGCAGCCCGTCACCGTGATGCGAGCGGAACCGCCGTAGGCCGCGAAGTTCGGCGTGTTCTTGATCACAATGCAATCATCGGCGGATTCGATGAAACAGTTGGCGATGCGCACGTCGCGTGAATGGTCAATGTCAATGCCGTCGTTGTTGGCCACGTCCCAGGAATTGTGGATGCCGATGGAGTCAATGGCCACGTCTTCGCAACCGACGAGATGCACCGTCCAGCTCGGGGCGTTGCGCAAGGTGAAGTCATGCATGCGGACCTGTCTGCAACCGATGAAGATCACCATCATCGGCCGTCCGCCGTGCGTCTGCGGTTCGCCGGGCAGTTTGTCAAACGGCCACCAATCGCCGGTGAACGATTCCGGCCACCAATTTGTTTTGTTCACGTCGCCGCCGGCTTCTTCGTCGGCCAGTTTCTGCCACACGGCGCGATCGTTGCCGTCAATAACACCGTTGCCGGAAACCGTGATGTTCGTGGCGTCTTTCGCGAACAACAACGCGCCGGGATGCCCGTAGTCGCGCCAGTTCGCGCTGCCCTTGAGCAACGCGCCGTTGGCCAGATGAAAATCAATCCCGCTGTGCAGCGTGAGCGCGCCGGTCAAAAAGATTTTTCCCGACGGTAGCAAGACTTGTCCGCCGCCCTGCGCCGCGCAGGCATCTATGGCCTTTTGGATTGCAACCGTGTCATTGTTCGTGCCGTCACCGCGCGCGCCAAAGTCGAGAACATCGAAAATGCCGGCGTCTGCCGCACGACTATTGATCATCGGAAAAACCAGCATGGAACAGAGAACCGTCAACGCGACGAATCGCGACCCCTTGTCACGGATTTGCGGCCGATTTTGCTTTTTAAGCTGTTCCATGGCGATCACGGTGGATTCCGTGCGACGGCCTTTGGGACGTTTTTACATTTTGTCGAGCCGGAGCATCAACACGTCGTGGTCTGGAACTTCGGCTTTGAGAGTTTTGCTGGTGTCGCCTGCACCCGCTTTCAGCCAAAGATTCCGCAGCGAATAAGTCGTCGTGTCAAAATGCGCTTCGCGTTTTGAGAAACTGTCGGCGACTTTTTCTTTTTTCCAGTCGAATGAAATTTTTTTCGCCTCTTTGTTCCGGTTCAGCACGCACATCGCCCAACTGTCGCCGCCCAACGGCTTGAACCAGATTTCCACGCCGTCTTTCCACGTTGTCTTATTTCGGATGAATAGATGCTCCAACATCCAGCATCTTTTCTTTGAATAAACGAATGCTTCGATGCCGAGCACGTCTTGATCCACGGCGATCACTTCCTTGTTCGCGAGAATTCCAAGCGTTTCTTTGGACATGTTCCGCAAATCATTTCCCGAGATCAGCGGCGCAGCCAGCATGCACCACATCGAAAAATGCGCGCGGTCTTCATTCACGCTCATGCCGTTGCCGACTTCGAGCATGTCGGGATCGTTCCAATGCCCCGGACCGGCGTATTTGCGCAAGGGTTTTTGCGCGTCAAGAATTTGCAGCACGCCCCATTGATGCCATGTTTTGTGATCAACGTCGCAATCGAAACATGGCGTGATGTCCGTCGTCGTGCGCCACGAATGGCCGATGTCCTTCGCCCACAGCCATGGTTTGTTGTCGCCCCATTCGCACATGCTGAAAACTATCGGACGCCCGGCGGCATAAAGTGCGTCGCGCATCGTCGTGTAAGCCCCTTGCGCTTTCAAATCTTCGCCCCCACACCAGTCGTATTTCAGATAATCAACGCCCCACTGCGCGTAAGTCAACGCGTCCTGATATTCGTGCCCGCGGCTCGCCGGACGACCACCGCACGTCTTTGCGCCAGCATCCGAATAAATCCCGAATTTCAAACCTTTGGAATGAACGTAATCGGCCAGCGCCTTCATACCGGAGGGAAAACGTTTTGGGTCAGGCTGGATGAATCCGTGCGCGTCGCGTTGTCCCTGCCAGCAATCGTCAATGTTGATGTATTGATAACCTGCGTCCTTCATGCCGTTGGTCGCCATCGCGGCGGCGGTTTCGCGGATGAGCTCCTCGTTCACGTCGCATTGAAATTTGTTCCAACTGTTCCAGCCCATTTGGGGAGTCTGATCAAGTTGTTCAAATTTCTGGCCGTGCGCGCTGACGCAGGCGACACAGGCGAGGATAGACAGAATTCGTTTCATAGTTTTATTAGGGTTTCAATTTTTAAGAAGGTTATCAACAGTTTTGCAAAAAAAACGTTACGGTTGCTTCTGCGACATGGCTTTTTTGAAATAGTCACCGGATCGCGTCGGCGTGAAATTCCAGTCCTTGATCAACGTCGGCCCCCAATGTATGTCGAAACACCAGACGGTGTAGGAAATGCCATGGTTGGCGCAATATGATGTAATGGCGTCGCCATAACTTTCGTCGCCGGTAATCGGGTTGTAACCGCCCGGTGCCCCCGGTTCAAGAAAACCGATTTCCGTGAGGATCATCGGATATTTGTCCGCGACAAACCCCCAGTCGTGCGTCCAGTTAACGTCCAGCGGCGGCTTGGCTTTCATCGGATATGGGTGCGCGATGTAGCCGATGCCTTCGGCGTCAATCGGGTCGTTCGCGACCGGCGTCAGGTCGTAGCCGAAATTGAATCCGGCGACGAGCGGAACCGCCGTGCCGCCGTTCGCGCGGATCGTCTTGATGATTTGCTCCATCAACCCTTTCCATTGCGGCCAGGTGCATGTTCCGAGATTCGGATTCACGGTCGGCTCGTTGAACAATTCAAAAAACGCGACCGTGTTGTTGCCGCGATAATGTTTTGCCATCGTTTTCCAAAAATCGAAAGTCTCCTTCTGCGTCGTGTCGTAAAGATTGGGCGGATAAAGCTCGGACGAATTTTCGAAAAATTTCTCCTGATACAGGTTGCCGATGCTGTGCCAGTCAATGATGACGTAAAGTCCCTCTTCACGCGCCCACTCGACGCCCTGGTCGAGCAATTTGAGATAATTCTTTTTTCCATGGATGTGCCACGCCGCCGGATGCACGGGAAATCTCACGATGTTCGCGCCCCACGACTTTGCCATCTCAAAATAATGCTTGTTCCACTGGCCGTTGCGGTCGAGCTTGTCCGGATCGCTCGTGTCCAGTCCGCGAAAGACAATCGTTTTACCGTCGGCGGTGACGAAGTGATTGCCTTGCACGCTGACCTGGGAGAGCTGCGCCGATCCCGTCAAAGCGAACAGAATGGAACTGGCCAGGCATAGGATTGTTTTTTTCATAATATTTTCAGTTTGATTTTTTCGTCGTCGAAATCATCTGCAACCGGTGAAGAGCTTCCAGACACGCGCGCGAGGCGTGATACGGTTCTTTCCACTCGCTGACTTTTGGTTTCGTCGCATCCACACAACCTTCCGGCGTGATGCGCCAGAACCATTCGCCGTGGACGCGGTCAACGATGTGTTGCTCGATGTAATCCCAGACTTTACTTGCGGCTTTCAGGAATTTTTCGTCGCGTGAAAGTTGGAACGCGTTCAAGAATCCGACGACCGCCTCGGCTTGCGGCCACCATTCCTTGCCGCGGTCAATGATCTTTCCGCCTTTGCCTTCGTAACACACGCCGCCGTCCGGTTCGACGCCCTCGTTCAACGTCGCTTCCGCCATGCGCAGCGCGATGGCGCGGATTTCCTTGAGCAGCGTTTCATCGCCGAGAACTTCCGCCGCTTCACACAACAGCCAGGTCGCCTCAATATCGTGGCCGTAGGTGTAGCTGACCGAACGCACTTTCCACGTCTCGTCGAAGAAGTGATTGAGATGCTGCGTGCGGGCGTCGAGAATCTTTTTTTGAAAAATTTGAATCAGTTCGCGCAGGCGCGCGGCGACACGCGGGTCTTTCCAAACGCGATAAAGATTGGCGAACGCTTCCATGACGTGAAGACTGGTGTTCATGGATTTCTTCGCGTCCTGATCCTCCTCGCTGATGCGTGTTTCCGGCCCGGCTTCAGTCCAATCGCGCCGGCAGCTTTCGATGTAGCCGCCGTTTTTTGAATCATGAGCGTGCTTTTCCAGCAACTCGAACAGTTCCTTCGCGCGCGCCAGTGCCGCCGGTGATTTGAAGGCGAGGCAATATTCCGACAGCGCGTAAATGTAAAAAGCCTCGCCGTAAATTTTCTTGTTGTCGTCCTTCACGCGCCCGGCGTCGTCAATCCGCCAGAACGCGCCGCCATATTGCACATCCCAGAAACGATTCATCACAAAATCCAAAGCGCGATCGGCCATTTCCTGATAAACGCCCCCATTTCTGGCGCGATGAACCGCGGAGAACGTCCAGAGCAGGCGGGTGGTGATGATGAGTCCCTTGGGCTGCGTGCGGTCGGGTTTGAGATCGTTGGAAAGCCACGACATCCAGCCGCCTTTTTCGCGGTCGAGCGCCGGGCCGCACCAGAACGGCATGATATGGCCGAACAATTGATCGCTGACGCGCGCGGAAAAATCTTTCAGTTCGGCGGCATTCATTGCCTCTACTTTATTTTTTCCGCCTCGTGGGAGATTTCAACCCGGCTGATCTGCGCTTCGCCGGCAAGCGTGATCTTCAAAAATTTTCCGCTGTCAATTTTTTCCGCGTGATACAGGACCGGTTTCCAGTAGCCGTAATCGCCTTCGCCGGCGAAATACATTTTATTTTGCGCGGCGACTTCGTGAAACGTTTTGCCATCGTCGGAAACGGAGAATTCCGGCGCGCTGACGTTGTTCGTGAAAAAGGCGAACACGCGGAAGTCTTTGATCGAAGTCGGCAGTTGATAGACCAATTCATCTCCGACGTTTCCCGCAGCGCGATAAGCGTCTTCCTTTGCCTTGCGACAATCGCGGTCGGCGATTTTCCAATCTCCCTGTCTGGAATCAATTTTGGAAAAGTCGGCGAGTTCGTCCACGAACGCGTCGTTTATCACGCCGACCGGCCCGACAATGTTTGACGGCGCGGAAATGCCGGATTCATTCTGGGCGCGGACACGGTAAAACCATTTCCCTGCAGGAACATTTTTGTCGGCGAACAGCGGACGATATTGCACGGCGGCTTCGTCAACATTGGTGGCGATGATTTCCCATTCGCCGTCGGGGTTTGCAGCACGCTCGACTTGATAGCCCGCTGCATTGACGGAACCTTGCCACGAAATCGCGCCCGCATCGGTGATCGGAAGCAATGTCGGCGCGTCGGGCGCGGGAATCGGCGGAACGGGCAGGCCGCGAATGGCAAACGCATTCGAGCGGGTGATGGCCATCAGGTTTTTTTCGTCATACGCATCGCCAAGCGCGGAAGCGGGCCAGTGAAACGCCTTGTATAAGTTTGCGCCGTCCGGTTCGCTGTGCCAATAAAAGCCGCCGTCGCGGTCGCGGAAGCGCAGGCTCCAAAGCAGGCCGCCCGCCGCGCTGCTGTCTTCGATGGCTTTCATGGCGTCTTCCATTTGTTGCGTGCCGACGAAGCCGAATTCGCCGACGATGTAGGCTTTTTTGCCTTTCGTTTTCTCGGCGTTGGCGCGGATGAGTTCCGCGAATGTTTTTTTCGTCCGCAGGCTGGGATAATGATGTGTCGTGACGATGTCCACATCCGGCATGGCAAGCACTTCCGGACGGATGCCCCTGTCAAAACCGTCCATCACAAGATGATTATGATCGAGGCTTTTGATGTAGGCGGCGATTTCGCGCGTCCATTCCGGTGGCGACGCCAGTTCGTTTCCGGTTTCCCAGCAAAGAACCGCCTTGTCATCACAATACCGCACGCCGGTCAATGTGTTGGTGCGCGTGAGAACGAATTGGATTGTTTTTTCAAAATCGGCGATCAATTGCGGGTCGGTCCAGAAATCATCCTTGGTTTTGCCGCGCCAGCCCGCGTATTCGCCGCGCCCGCCCATCCAAATCCAGTTGTTCACCAGCGGGATTATCAGGCGGATATTTTGTTCATTGGCAGCTTGCAACGCGAGGTCGAGCGAACGGAACGCCTCCTCGTTGAACTTGCCCGGGCCGACGACACAACTCGGCACTTCGGGCGCGTCGGCGCGTTGCGCGGAAATCGCGTAGGTGCGGACGACGGTGCCGCCAAGCTGCCGCACGGTGGCCAGCCCGTCGGCAATCTCAAAACGGTCCGGCAGACGCCAGGCATTCAATTCAGTGAAAGGAAGATTGTCTTCGACCAGCAACAGGTTTGGAATGTTGAACGAGATGAAACGGAACGGCTGGTCGCCGTCCATCAGTTGACCGTCGCGCACGGTGATGAAATTTTGAAACGGAGTTTCGGCCGCAAAAGCGGAACCGATTGTTGCGCACAATGCCCCGATTAAAAGGTAAAGTCTCATTTGGGATTTTCTCCAGTTCCGGGAACGGGGTCGGGCGTGGGTGCCGGCAGGCGGTCATACCAGGTTTTTTTCAGGATAAAACAGGTGGCGACCAGCACAACAAGCGTGATGGCGGCGTTGCGGAAGCTTCGCAGGACCAAAAACATCGCGAGCACGATGAAACAGGTCTGCCAGATGGTGCCGATGCCGATGTTGAACATATCGCGGAAGAAATCCTTGTTCCGCTGGAAACTTGGGTCTTCCTGAACAACCTTCCGATGAATCGGCCCCCAAAAACCCCAAGGCCGCACGCGGCGATAAAAGTCTTTTAAGATTCCATCTTCCTCCGGTGGCGTCAGAAACGTTCCGAGCAGAGCGGCCACGAGCGAAACCACCAGAATGATCGGAAACTTGTTGATGTCATGAACGTTGGGCAAAACGTATGGCGAAGCCATCACCACGGCGCTGGAAATTCCCACGGCCATGCCCCAAAAATACCCCCAGCCATTGAATCGCCACCAATACCACTTGAGGACATTCGAGACGATGTAGCCGCCCCACAGTCCCGACACAATCCATGTCACGATCGAATTGATGGAATGAGTGATGAGACCGAAGAGCAGGCCCACGACCACCACGCCGAATGAAGCCAGATAACTCAACCAAACGTAGCGCTTGGCGGGAGCGTTGGGATTGATGTACCGCTTGTAGATGTCGTTCACAAGATAAGCCGGCGCCGCGTTGACTGTCGCCGCGAAATTCGACATGAACGCCGCCAGCAACCCCGCCATGAGCAGGCCAAGGATTCCTACGGGCACAAATCGCGCCAGCGCGAGCGGCAATATTTTTTCCAGATCCAATTTGTCGCCCATGGCCGCCAAATCGGGCGTGTAAAAGGCGAGAGCCAAAACCGTCAGGCCCGTGATCATCATGTAGCGCGGAAAAAACAGCACCACATTGACCGTCGAACTCATCAGCGCCGCTTCCCGCGGACCTTTCGTCGAAAGCACGCGTTGCATGTCATAATTCGGCGCGGGACCGGCCGCGCTGATCAGGATTCCCTTGAAACACATCATCATGAAAAAAATGCCGAAGAGCGAATAGCCGTCTGACGCAATCCGGTTGTTGATTTCGGGGATTGAGACCCAATTCAGGTTGAGATTCCAACCGAAGAACAAGTCATGCCAGCCGGAGGGCACAATCTTGTCCAGTACCGCTGGCGAGACCTTCATCATGGCGATGATGCCGATGGCAATAGACGCGACGGTCAGGATGCAGAACTGAACGACTTCGGTGAAAACCACGCTGAACATACCGCCTTTGACGACGTAAAACGTCGTGATGCCCATCAGAATCCATGCGTAAGTATCATCCGAGAGATGCCCCGGCAGGAACTCGCCCGCGAATTTGCCGATGCCCTTGGCAGCATAGGCCAGAAAGCCGATGACGCTGACCAACGCGAATACTACGACGATGATATGCGAGGCGGTCGCGCCAGCGCCTTTACCGAACCGGGTCTGGATCCATTCCGCCCCGGTCATCACATTGGAACGTCGCAGCCAGATGGACATGTAGACCATCAAAAAAATCTGGTTGAACACGGGCCAAAGCCAGGGAAGCCACACGCCTTTCATGCCGTAGGTAGCCGTCACATAAACCAGCCACATGGTTCCGGAGATATCGAACATCCCCGATGCGTTGGAAACACCCAGCATATACCAAGGCAGTTTATTACCGCCCAGGAAATAGGACTTCATGTCCTTGGAAGCCCGCTTTGACACCCAGAAACCGACGAAGATCGTGGCGACTAGATAGATGGCGATGATGCTAAGGTCAATCCAATGAAGTTGCATAAGTTTTATAGTGGCTGCTTTTGGTGACGTTTATGGACAGGCGCAAACGTATTGGTGCAAAAAATCCGCTGTGCATGACAAAGATAGTATTTTGTAACAAAATTCCGTCAAGGTGTAACCGATGCCGGATTGCAAAATTGCTGACACAATAAAGAAGGCAATTTCACTTCATCATTTCTGCGAGCGTGCCATCGATCGCATCGGCCCAGATTTGATAACCCTTTTCATCGAGATGAAGCAGATCGGGAAAAATATCGCGAGAAAGCGTCCCGTCCGGCGCAAGAAATTTATCGCCGATGTCCAAAAATTTTATTTTCTCCCCGTCGTCAAGCGCCGCGATCCTGGAATTGATTTCCTTGACCTGGACGCGAACCGGGTCGTTGGTTTCGCCGCGCGGAAAAATTCCCAGCAAAAGAATCTTGCTTTCCGGCAGGCGGAACTGGATTTGCCGGACGAGATTGGAAATGCCCTCGATGATTTCCGGCGTGGTATTGCGCGGCTTGCCGTTGTCCTCGTTGCCGGCGTTGTTCGTGCCGATGAGCAGCACCACGACTTTCGGTTTGATGCCGTCGAGTTCGCCGTTTTCAATTCGCCAGAGCACGTTCTGC
Source organism: uncultured Bifidobacteriaceae bacterium (assembly GCA_964536285.1). GTDB lineage: Bacteria > Verrucomicrobiota > Verrucomicrobiia > Limisphaerales > UBA11358 > UBA11358. Next base: position 89,251 of record CAZHXG010000001.1, on the reverse strand, counting down.
GTACGATCATAACCGATGCCGAATTCGGCGGCGTGGCGCGGCGCGTAATACTTGTTCCAGACATTCAGTCCGCCCTTTCCCCATTGCCAGCCGGCGGTGATCGAATCACCGACAAACAGCAAATCAATGCCGCCTTGTTTCGCTTGCGCCAGAAAAGACTGGTGACGCGACATCCAGTCAGCCGGAACAGTCGTGCGCGGCACGGGAATCGTGGCCGTGTTCTGGGCAAATGCCGGAAACGACAGAAAAACAAAAATGAAAAACGCGCAAATCAAGGGAATCTTTTTCATGCGCCAATCCTATCGGCTCGGAAATGCAAAAGCAACCCGTCCTGAATGAATGCGCCGAAAAACGTGCGGGTTTCGCACGTTGAATTTTTCGGCTCACCGGCAAATCCGCGTCGAAATAATTCTACACGAGCGGCGTGATTTTCACTTCCACTTCCATCGTTCGCTCGAGCGTGCCGCGATAATTGCCGCTCACCGGCGGCACGTCACCGTAATCGCGTCCATGGCCGATCTTCACGTAAGTTTCATCGATTTGACGGTTGTGCGTCGGGTCGAGTGCGCGCCAACCGACACCGGGGATGTAAATCTCCACCCACGCGTGCGTCGCGCTGGCGATCTCCGTCGCCAGATAGCCGCTGATGTAACGCGCGGGAATTTTCACGCTGCGGCACAGGCCGATCAGGAAATGCGCGTAGTCCTGGCAGACGCCGCTGCGCTGCACGATGACATCGCGCATATGCGTGTGGACATGCGTGGAATTTGGCAGGTATTTCAAGTAGCTATGCGTGAAACGCATGAGCGCAAGCGCGGCCTGCCACGTGTCGGTCTGTTTCTCCGTCGCATCAATTGCCAGCCGCCATGCGTCCGCTTCCATTTCAACATAGCGGCTGCTCCGCAAAAAATCGAAGCAGCGCTCGGCGTCCAGCGAGTCGCCGAGTTTTTCAAGCGGGCAAAGTTCCGCGTCCTCGGCGATGGCTTTCGGCCAATGGGTCTCGACCCGCACCTGGCTTTCGATGAGCAAAGAGTTGTGCGCCTCGGGAATTTCGAAGTGATGCACCCAGTTGGAATAAAAATCCGTGTAATGCCTCAAACGCACGGCGGGCAGCACGCGAAGCAAAAAAGATTCGACGGTCTGTTCCGGGATGGACAACGGCTCGAGGCGCACGTCGTTGAAGCTATCGCGCGCGGGCGAAACGTAGGTGTAGCGGGTGCGGTGTAATATATCGAATTTCATTTCAGCAACTTTTCGTGTGTCAGACATTGCGTAAATCCAGCGTAAATGGAAATTCAGAATTTTCAATTGGCGGCGGAATTTCAAATTTTCCCTGCTGATGGCCGTGCCGGAAAAATCTTGAGAGCCGCCGCGCCTCGGCTTCGTAGCTGTTCACGGGAAATGTGTCGTAGCCGCGTCCGCCCGGATGCGCGACGTGATAAGTGCAGCCGCCGAGCGAACGTTTGTTCCAGGTGTCGTAAAGATCGAAACGCAATGGCGCGTGCGATTTGATTGTCGGCTGAAGACAAACCGGCGGCTGCCACGCGCGATAGCGCACGCCCGCGACGCCTTCGCCGTTCACGCCGGTCGGATGCAGCGGCACGCGATGGCCGTTGACCGTGATGGCGAAACGGTCGCCGATGAGTCCGCTCGCCTTGACTTGCAGGCGTTCGAGCGAGCTGTCCACGTAACGCACCGTGCCGCCGCCGCCGGGTTCTTCGCCAAGGACGTGCCACGGTTCGAGCGCGGTGCGCAATTCAATTTGCAAATCGCGCTGCTCCAGATCGCCGATGCGCGGGAAACGAAATTCAAAATGCGGCGCGAACCAGTCGAACTCGAACGGATAACCGGCTTCCTTCAAGTCGCCGATGACGTCGCGAAAATCCGTTTCGCAAAAATGCGGCAGCATCCAGCGGTCGTGGATGTCCGTGCCCCAGCGCACGAGATCGTTTTTGTAAGGCTCGTTCCAGAATTTCGCGACGAGGCCGCGCAGGACGAGATGCTGCGCGAGGCTCATGCGCGCGTGCGGCGGCATTTCAAACGCGCGCATCTCTACGAGGCCGAGTCGTCCACTCGCACTTTCCGGCGCAAATAATTTATCAATGGAAAATTCGGAGCGATGCGTGTTGCCGCTCGAATCAATCAAAAGATTTCGGAACAACCGGTCCACCATCCATGGCGGCGTCTGGCCGAACGCGCCAATTTGTTTGTCCATTTCCTTGAATGCGATCTCGAGTTCGTAAAGCGAATCGTTGCGCGCCTCGTCAATGCGCGGCGCTTGCGAGGTCGGACCGACGAACAATCCGCTGAACAGCCAGCTCAACGACGGATGATTCTGCCAGTAGGTGAGCAACGAGCGCAGCAGGTCAGGCCGTCGCAGCACCGGCGAATCCGGCGGCGTTTCCGCGCCGATGATGATGTGATTGCCGCCGCCCGTGCCGGTGTGACGGCCGTCGAGCATGAATTTTTCCGTGCCGAGCCGCGACTGCCGCGCTTCCTCGTAAAGGATCTCCGTGCGCTCGACGAGTTCGTCCCAAGTCTTGCTCGGGTGCATGTTGACCTCGATGACGCCTGGGTCAGGCGTAACGGCGAGTTTGTTCAGGCGCGGATCGCGCGGCGGCGTTTCGCCTTCGATGATGACCGGCGTGCCCATTTCGGTGACGACGGTTTCGATGCCCGCGATGAGATCGAGATAATCTTCCGTCGTCTCGACCGGCGGCATGAACAGATGCAAACGGCCGTCGCGCGGCTCGACGCACAGCGCGGTGCGGATGATCCACGGCGCGCTTTGGCCGGGCGCGGGACGGCGCAAGGGATTTTCGTCCGGCGGCAACGGTTCGAGCGGCTTCGGTTTCTCGCCAAGTTTTTGCGCGCGCTGGCCGCGACCTTCGCCGGGCAATGTGGCTGCGTCCGAGCGCCCGACAAATCTTTGCCGATACGGAAATTCCTTCGGCAGTTCCGGCAATTTCGGATTCGACGGGTCTTGCTGCCGCAGCCACGGAAAATCTTTTTCCGCGACCCACGGCACGGAATCGAGCGGCAGGCGCAGACCCATCGGCGAATCGCCGGGAATCAGCCAGAGCGTGTCGTCGTCACGCAAAAACCACGAGCCGGAAATCCAGCCGCCGCCAACGCGCTTGACCGGCAGCGCGTAGCCGACGACCGAACCGAGTCCCTGCTGAAAAATCCGCGTGATACGTTCGCGTTCCTGCTTGTCCTTGAGATTGGATTTTTCCGGCGTGACGTTCGTCGGAAAGCGGCGTTCCTTCCAGGTGTAATAAAATGCGTCCTCGTAGGCCGGAATCAAATGTTTCGGATCGCCGCCGACCAGCGACGCGATGCGAGACAACAGTTCCTTCGCGTCCTTCGCGCCGTGGCCGTAATTTTTCGATTCGTCCGCGATAAGCGAATCGTCCTTCCAGATCGGCACGCCGTCCTTGCGCCAATACGCCGCGAGCGCGTAACGCGGCAGCGGTTCGCCCGGATACCATTTGCCCTGGCCGTAATGCAGCAGCGAGCCGGGCGCGAATTTTTTGCGGAGACGTTTGATGAGTTCGCCGGACAAAATTCTTTTCTTGTGCGAGACGGCGGTGAAATTCCATTCCGCGCCGTCGGGATCGTCGGTCGAAACAAACGTCGGCTCGCCGCCCATCGTCAGGCGCACGTCGCCTTTTTTCAGGTCAACGTCAATCGCGTGGCCGAGCGATTCGATTTTTTTCCATTGCTCGTCGGTGTAAGGCAGCGTGACGCGCGGGCTTTCAAAAATGCGCGTGACGTTCATCTCGAAACTGAATTCGCATTCGCACTTGTCCACGCCGCCGGAAATCGGCGCGGCGCTCGAAGGATCGGGCGTGCAGGCGAGCGGAATGTGGCCTTCGCCCGCGAACAAACCGGACGTCGGATCAAGGCCGATCCAGCCGCCGCCGGGCAGATAAACTTCGCACCACGCGTGCAAGTCCGTGAAATCTTTTTCCGCGCCGCTCGGACCGTCGAGCGCTTTCACGTCGGCTTTTAATTGAATCAAATAGCCGCTGACAAAACGTGCGGCGAGTCCGCAGTGACGCAACAACTGGCACAACAGCCACGCCGAATCGCGGCACGAGCCGCTGCCTTTTTCCAAAGTCTCCTCCGGCGTCTGCACGCCGGGTTCGAGGCGGACGAGATATTTGATGTCCTTCCACAAACGCTGGTTGATCGCGACAAGAAAATCATTCGTGCGCGGTTTTTCTGCTTCGGGAATTTCCAGCCGCTCCTTTTTCGTGCGCCGCTTGACTTCGCCGAGCAAATCTTTGCGGACGGCGGTGAGATATTTGGTGAACTCCGGCGTGAGCCAGCATTTGCGCTGGAACGGCGCGAGTTCGTGGTGCAGCGCCGGATCGTATGCAAACGGAAATTTTTCCGCCTGCGGTTCGAGAAAAAAATCGAACGGGTTCAGCACGGACATCTCCGCGACCAGATCCACTTCGACGCAAAATTCTTTTGTTGGTTTGTCAAAGACCAGCCGCGCGGCGTAGTTCGACTGCGGATCCTGCATCCAGTTGATGAAATGTTTTTCGGGCCGGACCTTCAGCGAATAACTTAAAATCCGCGTGCGCGAATGCGGCGCGGGACGCAGCCGCACGGTTTGCGGCCCAAGATTGACCAGCCGGTCATACTTGTAATGCGTCTTGTGATGAAGCGCGACGTGGATGGACATTCGAAATCAAAAATTTTGAAATGGGGATTTCGTTTGTTGCTGCTGTTCCTCCTGTTGCACCATGTGCTCCGCGTCCGGGTTCTGGAACGGCTGAAAAATATAGGCGCGAAACATCGCCTCTCCGATGTCGTTCAGTTTCGTCTGCGCCTCGTCAAGATATTGGTGCAGGCCGCGCTCGAAAATTTCGTCCACGGTGCTGAATTGCAGTTCGGCAAGAAAACGTCCCGTCAATTTTTCCGCGTCATTGCAAAAATTCCCATCGGCCACGCCGGAAATGCGGCGGACGGCACGGTTCAATTCACTCACGCAAAATCGGACCGAGCGCGGAAAACTGTCGTTGAACAAAAGGAATTCCGCGACGAGCCGCGGGTGCACGTCCGCGCCGTAAAAAGTTTTGTAGGCGTCCCACGCGCTGCACGAGCGCAGCACCGCCGACCATTCGAGGATGTCGGTCTGGCTCACGGTTTCCGGCGCGCCGCGTTCCGGCAACGTTTCGTATCGCACGTCGAGAATGCGCGTCGTCTTGTCGGCACGTTCGAGAAATTGCCCGGTCTGCACGAACCACCAGCCTTCGTCGTGAAGCAAGGTCGCGCTCGCGATGCCGATTAAATGCAACGAACCGGCTTTGATCTCCTGAAAAAATTCGCTCGGGCTGCGATCCCAGACTTTTCGCGCCTGCGACGAACGCACGAACAGATATAGCCGGTTCAGTTCTTCCCAAAGTTCGAGCGTGAGCTGGTCGCGCACCATGCGGGCGTTCTCTCGCGCCGAACAGATGCATTGCACGATGGAGTTCGGATTGTCATTTTGAAAAACGAGAAACTCCGTGACCGTTTGTCCGGTCGCGCGTTTATGCAATTTGAAAAATTCCTTTTCATCGCCGGTTGCCTGCACGATGGGCAGCCAGTATGCCGCGAGCTTTTTTTCATCCAATTCGCGCAGGTCGAGAAGCAGTTGCAGGTTCACGTCCACGAGGCGCGCGATATTTTCAGCACGCTCAATGTAACGCGCCATCCAGTAAAGCGAATGTGCGACGCGGCTTAGCATGGAAATCGTTGAATCGTGAATCGTGAATCGTGAATCGCTGAATCGGAAACCGATGTAACGATGCAACGATTCAACGACGAAACGCCTGAAAAATTATTCATCTCCATACAAAACCCATGTGTCCTTGCTACCGCCGCCTTGCGACGAGTTGACGACAATCGAGCCTTTGCGCAACGCGACGCGCGTGAGGCCGCCGGGAATAATGGAAATGCGCTCGCCGGACAAAATGAACGGACGCAAATCCACATGACGACCCTCGACCTTGCCGTCGCAATACGTCGGGTGTTGCGATAGAAAAACCATCGGTTGTGCGATGTAATTGCGCGGCTCGGCGATGATTCGTTCGCGGAATTTTTCGATTTCCGCCTTCGACGATTTCGGTCCGATCAACATCCCGTAGCCGCCGGATTCGTTCGCCGCCTTGACGACGAGGTCCGGCAGGTTTTCCAGAATATATTTGCGGTCGGCTTCCTCGCTGGCGAGATACGTCGGCACGTTCGGCAAAATCGGCTCCTGATCGAGATAATATTTTATCATCCGCGGCACGAAATAATACATGACCTTGTCGTCGGCGATGCCCGTGCCGATGGAATTCGCCAGCGAAACATTTCCCGCGCGATAGGCGTGGACAAGCCCCGGAACTCCGAGCATCGAATCTTTTCGGAAAACGGTCGGGTCAATGAAATCGTCGTCAATGCGCCGGTAAATGACGTGAACGGGTTGAAGTCCTTTCGTCGTGCGCATGAACACACGCGAGTCGCGCACGAACAAATCGCGGCCTTCGACGATTTCAATTCCCATCTGCCGCGCGAGATATGTGTGTTCGAAATACGCGCTGTTGTAAGCGCCGGGCGTGAGCAAAACGATTGTCGGATCGGCGACGCTCGATGGCGCGATGTAACGGAGTGATTTCAAAAGCTCCTGCGCGTATTGGTCAACGGGCTGCACGCCGATGGTTTCGAACATTCCCGGAAACGCGCGCTTCATGGCGCGGCGATTTTCCAGAACATAACTCACGCCGGACGGGCAGCGTCCGTTGTCTTCGAGCACGAGATAATTTCCGTCTTTGTCACGAATCAGGTCTGTGCCGCAAACGTGGATGTAAATTCCCTTCGGCACTTCGAAGTTCACGAACTCGCGACGAAAATGTTTCCCCGACAAAATAAAAAATTGCGGAACGACGCCGTCCTTCACGATTTTTTGTTCGTGATAGATATCGTGCAGAAAAAGATTCAGCGCGGTGATGCGCTGCGCGAGGCCGCGCTCGATCTGTTCCCACTCTTTGGACGGAATGATCCGCGGCAACAAATCGAACGGGAAAATTTTCTCCGCGCCCTGCGCGTCGCCATAGACGTTAAACGTGATGCCCTGCCGCAAAAAATTTGTGTCCACGGTCTGCCGCTTGGCATCGAACTCCGTGCGCGACAGTTTCTGGAAAAGTTTTTGAAATTTTCGGTAGTGCGCGCGGAACGCCCCCTTCGCGTCCACCATTTCGTCGAACCCTCCGTTGCTCGCGTATTTTTTAATCATATCAATCAACGTGCGTCACTTTTTGAACGGCGTGGACATTTTCGAACAGTTCAAATTTGCCAATACGATTAGCTTTTGCAGCCGGTTTCGCGCGAATTTCCAGATGAGTTCGCACAAAAACCCGCCCAAATCACAACTCGTTTCGGACATCCAGAGTCGTTAAGCAAACCCCTTGCCGAGAATCCGCAAACCCGTCGGAAAAAGAGCGGCAAATTTTTTGCTTCACGCAAAAATGATTGTCATCGCGGCATCGACAATGGCATCGTGAAGACAAAGGAAGCCGTCGGGACGGCAAATCACCGAGCAGCAGGAATTGATGAGTAACTAAAATTATAATCACGCGCGGAATTTTTTCTTTTAATCAACCAAAAATAATTTTCTGTGAAACGCATCGGAATCCTCACTGCCGGCGGCGATACTCCCGCGCTCAACGCGACAATTCATGGTGCGGTGACGCGTGCCAATCAGCTCAAGGTCGAAATCGTCGGTCTCATCAAAGGTTTCAACAGTCTCTTCAATCCGCGCGTGCCGCATGTCCATCTCAATCCGTTGTATCAGGAAATTCCAGAACTCGACCCGACGAAAGGCGGTACGCTCATCGGCTCATCGCGCGATTTTGTTGACCCAAATAAAAAGGACGACCTCGATCTCGTCGCGTCGCGCCTTAAAAAACTCGGCATCGAAGGACTCATCTGCATCGGTGGCGACGGCACGTTAAATGGTTTGCAGCCGTTTGCGGAACGTCTGCCGACGGTGCTGGCGCCCAAGACGATTGATAACGATCTCGGGTTGAATTATCCGAGCGAGCCGGATGAATGGGTGCGCGTGAATGATGCATCGGCAAAATCCGGTTTCCGTTACAAGCGCGCGGAGTCGAATGCTGTTTTCGCCCTCGACCAAATCGTGAATTACGCCACGCCCGGTTACGCCACCGCCGTCTTTGTGTCCGCGCAAGGTGTTGAACGCATCCGCACGACGGCGGAAAGTCATCGGCGCATTGCCATCATCGAAGTCATGGGCCGACACTCCGGTTACATCGCGCTCGGCACGGCCTACGGGCAGCCGGACATTGTTCTGGTTCCTGAAATCGCGCCGGATTTGGAACATCTCGTCGAGCGCGTGAAGCATCTTTACGATCTGCAAAAAAATGTCGTCATCGTCTGCGGCGAAGGCATCGTGGATGAACAAGGCCGCGAGCTCGGCGCGGAAACAAAATCCACCGACCCGGCGGGCAACATGGTTTTGAGCGGCGCGGCGGAAGCATTGCGTTCGAAACTGATCCAGATGATTGGCGACAGATATTTTCAACTTTATCGTCGCGGCGAATCGGCGAAGGAGGCGATCTTCACGCGCAAAGTCGGGCACACGCAGCGCGGAGGCCGTCCGATTTTATTCGACCGATTTTATGCAGCGGAACAAGGTGCAAAAGCCGTTGAACTTCTCGTCGAAGGCCGCAATAATGCCGTTTCAGTTCTGCAATACAGCACGACAAAAGGTTTTTATGTCGAAGGCTACGACGCGAATCGTTTCCGCGATCGCTGGGGCTTGATCCACGCGCGCCAGATGCATCCGTCGCTTTACGATCCGAAACTGATGCAGCCTTCGCGCATGGGCATCGATTATTTGCTGCCGATTTTCACCGCCGCGATCGGCGAGGACGACATGGAGCACATGCGGCGGACTCTTTTTGCTGCGGGTAATCTTTCGCAACCGTATCATTCAATCAACACAGACGTGCACAAACGCATCCGCTATATGCCGGAGACCCATTGAACGTGACTAACAAACAACTTTCGACACACCTCATCGCGCACATCAACGTCAAGCTCGCGCTCATCGGCTGCCCGCCGGTGGCGATCGAGGGCAACAAGGAATTTTCCGAGATCGTTTCCGCGATGGCGGGACAGTCGCGCGAAAAAGACCGGCTGCTCGGGCAATATCTTTGCCCCGTAGACCAACGTATCCAGACTTTTCTCTACGATTATTTGCAGGATGTGCCGGTGACGAAATTGCCTTCGCGCACATTCACGCTCGACCGCGCCGGGCTGGCGCGCGTGCTTTCGCTGCCGATTGACCGCGACGATTTCAGTTCCGAAATCATCAATTCGTATCGCGTTGCCAACGGCGTTTTGCATAATCCAAAAAGTGACCGCCGCACTACGCAGGGAATTTTTCACGTCACCGAAGGCGGCCTGCCGATTCCCGATGACAAATCCGCCGTGCCGAAAATCACCTTCGCCAAAATGCTCGCGCTCGCGCTCAATCCGCCGCGCGAACTGATGCGCCTGCCGTTCACCGCGACGCAGCCCAAGCCGGCGGAATGTTTTGTTTCGCTTCTGCTCCGCCCGATCGTCTGCCCGGAAGTCCCCGGGTTCATTTCGGAAAAAACGATGGAAGTCCGCTTCTTCGTTCCGGGCAATCTGGTGAGCAACCTGGATTTCGTCGAAAGCATTTTTGGCAACGGCGGCGACCCGATCCTGCCGGAAAACGATTCCGCGCTCGATGTCGAACATTGGACCGGGCATACGGGCTGCGTCATCCTCGCGCCGCATCTGGTCAGGGCCACAAAAAAATCCGTCGGCCTGCCGCATTGGGACAAGGCCACCGAACGCCAGCGGCGTGACGGGATGTGCTGGAAAAAAGAGGACGAGATCTACAACAGCGGCGGCGCGTTCAAATTGACCTGCCGCGACGAATCCGGCGTCATCGTCACGCTCATCGCGGACAATTATTTCGGTTACTGCAAAAAAGAGGTGAAGACGCAGATCAGTTTCGCCTCGAATCTGTTCGGTAATTGCGAAGAGGAGCACGCGGGCGGCGCGATGGTTTTTCCGAGTTACGACCTCGGCGAGGAATTCAGCGGCGACGTCCACGTCAAGCGCATGGGGCACACGTTCGTGGAAATGATTTCGCTTTACGGCGACTTGATGAATGTAAAGCCGGAAGGTTACGCGGTGGACAAAAAATTTCCGGAAATCATCTACGTTCCCGAAAACGCGCACTTCGATTTGCACAAACAAAAAGTTTCGTGGGCGAACGCCGACGGCGCCGAACACGGCATCAAGTTGCAGCCGGAAAAAACCTACGTCCGCCCTTCCGGCTACAAAATCCGCATGGAAAAACCGCCGGGTGCGTTCCGTTCATGGCGGCTCGTCGGGACGGTCGCCGAAGGAACCCTGTGCCACAAACCCAGCACGGTTTCCGGCGGCGGCAAATCGGAGATTTCAAAACCGATCACCGATGCGATTTTGACAGGGCCGGTTTTCATCGCCGATTTGAAAAATGATTTTGATCGTGTCGCTGAATTGATTGATCGCGATTACTCGAACCGTTTCCGCGACAAACGGCGCAAGGACAAGCGGACGATCCTCGCCCCGGAACGCTCGCTCGGCTCGGTCATCAAACTGCTCACGCGCGACGAACACGATTACACGCCCGAATACAATGCGTGGCTCAACGGTATTCCGCAGTATCTCAAGGAACTGGCCTTCGTCGTGAAACGCTATCACAAGCCGGAATGGGGCGGCGACTGGCGCGAACATTTCAGCGTGGACATCATCAACGGCACGCCGGGCAACGAATTGAAATGTGACAACCGTAAGATCGTCACGACTTATCTGCGCGTCGGGTTTGATTCCGCCGGCGCATGGCGGACGTTCGGCCTGCGAAAAGATTTTCATCCGTCATTGAAAATCCAGATGGAGGACGACATCACCGCGTCAACTCTTGTGCCGCCGGACGTGATAAAAAATGTTCCGAATACGGACAAAAATTTTGCGCTCAAATTCGTGAAGAACTGCGAGCAACGCTTGTTCCAGCGCCCCGACGACGCGATCCATCGCGGCTATGACAAACAGACGGAATCCGATTTCTCGAAACCGGACAACTTTTTTTCCAATTACGAACCGCTCACGCCGAAGGACGCGCGCGAAATCCTTGAGGACGCCATCGGCTTTTATCAATTCACCGAACCGATGCAGCATTTGATCCGCGAAGTCGCCGAGATCGGGCAGCCGGATTTCTTTGTTTCGTCCGCGCATCCGCGATTGGTTGACGGCAAGCCGAGCAAAAATCCGCGCTATCTGCAAAAGCGTCCTGATCTCGCCAATCCGCGCGAAAGTTATCTCGGCGAAATGGCCGCGCGTTTGCGCCGCCGCGCGCCGATGAGCGAACCGCTCCACACACCCGTCGCCGTCGTGCTGCCCGGACGCCGGAACAATCCGCCGGAAACCGGCATCCGTTCGCTCGCGGTCTTCAATCCGATCCATTATTTCGAGCTTCCGGAGTTGTTCATGGAATTCATTTGCAGCATGACCGGCAAATCGCCCTCGACGACCGGCGCAGGTTCGGAAGGCGCACTCACGAAAGGGCCGTTCAACGCGCTGCCGCCGATCATCGATCTTAACAACGCGCTCGTATCGTTCATTCTCACCGGCCATCACGCGTTCGTCACCGCCGCAGGCTACGTCGGCCCGAAAGCGCGCGTGGACCACGACGTGAGTTTGATCGTGCCGGAAGTTTTTTGCCGGATGTCGCCGGAAGAACACGATCCGAAATTTTTGGTCGCCAACCATTTTTTGGAAAAATGCGAGGACGTCAAACACGGCGGGAAAAAGGTTTTGGCGAGCCGGCTCGGCTGGCGCATCAACGCGCGGTTCGTCCACGCCTTTTTTGGACGCGTCTTCAATCATCCGCACGCCGTGTTCTCCGAGCAGATGCTCAAGCCGGAGTTGCAGGACATGGAAATTTTTGCGGACGGCATGGACAATATCGTCACCACGCAGAAGCGCGTCGCCAAGATGTATTTCGACGACGGCAGCATCGCGCAGGCGTGCCCGCCGCTCAAGGCGCTGCTGCACATCATGCTCAACGATGAATGGGAGGGGAAAAATCTGGGCGATCCGGAATTCCGGAAATTGTTCACGCGCGAAAATCTTCTGGCGAGCGGCTGGTACGCGGCCCGGCTTATCGTGAAACAGAAAATAGACAAAAAACTGTGGCGGCGGCACGTCGAATATCTGAACCAGTTTCTACGGAAGCCCAGCCATGAGGATGTCGTGGAAAATCTTGGCGTCGCGGAGCGTTTGGCGCGCGCGCGAAAAATCCTGGAAACGGTCGAATCGCCGGAATATCTGAAAAAACTCTCGGGCACGCTCGGCGCCGAGCCGATTGAATCCTATCTCAAGCCGAATTGATCCGCGCGTCACTTCGCGAGTTTTGCGCCAGGAAGGTAAACCGTGAACGTCGTGCCTTCACCGACCCGTGTATGAACGTGCAGCGCGCCGTTGCCTTCCTTGATGAGCCGCTGGACGATATTGAGCCCGAGGCCTGTTCCTTCACGAGGACCTTTTGTGGTGAAGAAAACCTGAAAAATTTTCGGCAGTATTTCCGGCGGAATGCCCGGTCCGTTGTCGCGCACCCAGAACTTCACCAGCGGCACGGTGTTGTCCATGCTTTCGACATTGAGCAGCCGGTCGTTTGGCCCGTCCTTGAACTTCGCTAGGTCGAGCGGCGCATGCAGGGTTTCGCCGCCGACTTCCACGCGATGGCTTGATTTGGCGCATTGAAAGGCGTTCACCGAAAGATTCAGCAAAATCTGGATCACGTCCGTACCGTTGACTTTGACGCCGATGTCCTCGGCAAGCGGCACGACGACAAATTCATTTTCATGCAGACTCGGATGCACGCGCACAAGCTGGTCGAGATCGTGGAGCAATTGGTTCACGCTCACGCGCGGAGCCTCCTCGGATTGACGGCTTCTTATGATGCCCAGATAGCGCCGGGAAATCTCCACGCAATTGCCCACCTGCCGCGCGATGATGCGCAACCGGTCTTTGATGAATTCCAAATCCTCCACCTCCATGCGCGCGTTGCGGTTGAGCCGCTGGTTAAGCACCTGTACGAAACCGGAGATGACGGTGAGCGGCCCGTTGATGTCGTGGATGATGCTCGCGTAGATGTCGCCGCGCGTCTTGGCGATCTGTTCCTCTACGCGCTGGTTCTGCAATTCGGTGAGCAGCTCCTGCACTTTTTCCGCGCTGCTGTGGATTTCGCTTTCGAGCGTGCGGCGCTGCATCGCCTGCGCAACGGCGGAACGCATGGTCGCCAGATCAAAAGGTTTGTTGATGTAATCGCACGCACGCAACCGCAACGCCTGCCGGATCGTATCCGTCGTCTCGAACGCCGTCATCATGATGACCTCAATGTCGGGGTTCACATACTTGAGACGTTCGAGAACTTCGATGCCCGACATCCCGGCCATGCGGATGTCCAGCACGGCGACATCAATCACATTTTTCTGCGCCAGATCAATCGCCGTCGGCCCGTCCTCGGCCATCAGCAAATTGAAATCGTCCTTGAAGATCACGCGCAACGACTGGCGCGGCCCGTCCTCGTCGTCCACGATCAACAGCGTACCGCGGCGCTTCGGCGCGACCGGTGTTTCAAGGATTTCGGCGGCAGAATCGTTTGTGTCGGGCAATGGATCAACGGTCGCAGGCATATAGGAATCAAATTAAGTCAAAAAATTTCACTCTCAAGGACAAAGCATGTCACGTTTGTGTCGATCGTGAAAGCAGCATTTCCAATGCCTGATTCGCCGTGACTTCCTTGAACTTTTCACGCTCGAAAGGATTTGATTTCTGCTCGACAAACGTTCCAAACGCTCCGGCCAGTGCGATGAAAACCGTTCCCACGGGTTTGGTTTTTGTTCCGCCGGCCGGCCCGGCAATTCCTGTCACGGCGATCGCAAAATCCGCGCGGAACTTTTTCCGCGCACCTTCGGCCATTTCGCGCGCGACCGCTTCGCTCACCGCGCCAAACGTTTTCAAAGTACCGCAGCGAACGCCGAGAAATTTTTTCTTCACCCCGTCGCTGTAAGCGACAATTCCGCCGGAAAAAATTTCGGATGCGCCCGGAACATTTGTGATCCGGTTTGCGATCAGACCGCCCGTGCAGGATTCGGCAATCGCCAAAGTCTGTTTTCGTCCCGCCAGCGAACGGACAATCGTTTCTTCAATTTTTTCACTGCGGCGGCTTTGGTTTGAAGACTTCGGCATGTTCGTTCCGTTTTTCCGCCGGCTCAAGAAGTCACTCGACCGTGAATTGGAAAAAGCTGTGGGAGAGGACGATTTTCCAGTCCTTCGTGTCCTTCACAAAAAACAGAACATCATACTGGCTCGCGGGCAGCACGATGCCGAAAGTCGTTTGATAACGACCGTTCGCGTCGGTCGTGATCGTGCTGAAATCGTAAAATTTTTCTCCGTTGTTGCGCGTCATCTGATCCGGCAAATGGCCATTCCCCGGGCGGTGTGTATCGCCGTTGAGCGTGAGGACATATTCGTGATTGGGAGTAAGACCCTGAAGCGTCACGCCGATGACAAGTCCGCCACGGAACGAATTATGCCACTGTATTTCACCCCCGGCACCGGGAACCTCGCGGCCTCCCGCAGGCATGGCTGACAACTCGCCGGGACCCTCGAATGCCAAAGGACTGGCGAGATCGGTTTTGAAAGTGTCAAGGAATGCGGTCTTCGCCGTATCCATTGTTTCGGCCGCCTCGTTTGTGGACCCGAGCACGAGACTGTCGCCTTTGGCGAAAACGACGGACGCCGGCCCGGCAACCGGTTTGGGCGGCGGTGGCGCAACCGTTTGCGTCTCGTTCGACGCGCTTGCGACCTGATTGGTCGGCCCGGCAGCGGCTTTGAAAATGGTTCCGCGATACACGAATCCGACCGCCGCCGCGATGCAGACCAGAATGATCAAAACAACCGTCACGCCCGGAAAACCTGTTTCCGGTGTTGCAACCGGAGCCGCATCAGGAATTTTCGGAGCCGGCCGCTCGTTGCCGACTTTTGTCCCTTTTATGATCAATTTCTGGTCGTCCGTGTCGGGTGCCTGTGGCACAGTGATTTTCTGGAAGCACGTCGGGCATTCCATCTGCGTGCCCGCCTGCGACGAGTCACACTTGATGTGCTGGCCGCAAACCGGACAGGCGTATTTGAATTCACTCATGAGCGCGTGCAAAACATTCCATAGTCGCGCGCCGACGGCAACGAAGTTTTTCAACGCGCTTTATGATTGAATTTTGCCGCCGCATCTCGAAACCTGTGTTCATCGGCGGTTCAATCAAAACGCATGAAAAAAAAATCCATCTCCCGCAGCGGACGGTTCGCGCGCGATGTCAGCGCCGACGTCGCGCAATTCACCGAATCCATTTCCTTCGACTGGCGTTTGTGGCGACACGACATCGTCGGCTCCATTGCACACGCGACGATGCTCAAAAAAATCGGCGTGCTGAAAAAAAATGAATTAAGCGCGATCATCCAAGGCTTGAATCAAATCGCCAAAGAAATTGCCGCCGGAAAATTCAAGTGGAAACCCGAACTCGAAGACGTTCACATGAACATCGAGGCCGAACTCACGAAGCGCGTTCCTGCTGGCGCGAAATTGCACACCGCCCGTTCGCGCAACGATCAAGTCGCGCTCGACGTGCGGATGTGGTTGCGCGATGAAATCACTTTGCTCCTCGGCGAAATCGCCAGCTTGCAACGCGCCCTCGTCTCACTCAGCGAAAAAAATGCCGACGTGCTGATTCCCGGCTACACGCATCTGCAACGCGCCCAGCCCGTTTATCTCGCGCACCATCTGCTCGCCTACGTCGAGATGCTCGAACGCGATTGCGAGCGCCTCTGGGACTGCCACTCGCGCGTGAACGTCTGCCCGCTCGGCAGCGGCGCGATCGCCGGTTCGACCTTGCCGTTGAAACGCGAACTCGTCGCGAAGCTGCTCAATTTCGTGGACGCGAATGGCAAAGTTCAACTCACGCAAAATTCCATGGACGCCGTGAGCGACCGCGATTTCGCCGTCGAATTTTGCGCCGCCGGCGCGCTGCTGGCCGTGCATCTCTCGCGGCTCGCGGAGGACGTGATTCTCTGGGCCGGCGCGGAATTTAATTTCATCAAGATCGCCGACGCCTACACCACCGGCTCGTCGCTCATGCCGCAGAAAAAAAATCCCGACATCGCCGAACTCGCGCGCGGCAAGACCGGCCGCGTCTTCGGCAACCTGATGTCGCTGCTCACGCTGCTGAAAGGATTGCCGATGACCTACAACCGCGATTTGCAGGAGGACAAGGAACGCCTCTTCGACACCGCCGACACCGTGCGCGCCTCGACGCGGATTTTTTCCGCGATGTTGCGCAATGTAAAAATCAATCGCGCCGCCTGCGCCGCCGCCGCGAGCGACCCGGCGTTGCTGGCGACCGACCTCGCGGATTATCTGGTGAAAAAAGGAATGCCATTTCGCCAGGCGCATCACGTCGTCGGCGCGGTGGTGGCGCTGGCGGAAAAAACCGGCAAACCGCTGAACCAACTCACGCTCGCGGAACTGCAAGGTGTGAACCCGACATTCGGGCGCGACGCGCTGGGCGTGTTCAATCTGAAAACGGCGATGGCGAAACGAAACCTGACCGGCGCACCGGGCACAAAGGAGGTCGCGAAGCAACTGGCGCGCTGGCGGGAACAGCTTTCGTGAAATTAAATCTATTGAGGCAGCAGAGAAAACCGATCTAATCGCCAACATAAAGCTGGAATTGCTTTTTGGCGGTCCATTCCTACCCAATTTCTCATTTGTAAAAGTTTATTGCGAGCATCATCGGTTAAATTCTTAAATTCAATATCAGGTATTAAGCAATAGTCTAACATGCTTTTAGCCCATTCTAGGCTAAATCCGTCACTACTACCGAGATCAATTTCATTTAATGAGCTCTTTTCAAAAAACACATCTCTCGAAATATTTCCTTTGCTCAACGATTGGTAAAGCGAAGGCCGTTTGATTTTCAAAATTGAAAGCAGCGAAACTAAAACTGGGTTAGCAAATTGATCATTTGGCAAAGACCCGTAATAAAGCGACATGACGGTAAAAGCTTTTTCGATTTCTCGCAGGGTCAAGTCAAAATGATTGGCGAAAATCGCGGCGCACGTTACAAGAAAATGGCCGTCTTGAACTCGACTGGATAATCCGTAGTGGCTCAAAAGCCGATTACAATATTCTTTGCGACCTGTTTCGTATTGAAATGAAAATTTAGATTGCTGGCGTGGCAAATCTACAAAAAGATTTCCGAACTTTAACAGATAAGCTTCGGCATCCGCATTGCCATAAACTGTTTGGATGTAGCTCTCGATTTGGCTGCGGTTGACCAGCAACACGAATGCTACGCCTTTAACATCGAATAAATGTTTAATTCGTTCGAGCAAGCCGAGAGCAAAATCAGGGCGGCAGCGGTCAAGTTCATCCACAATGATAGTCAGAGGAAATTTTTGTTCTTCTCGAACTTTAGCAGCGAGTTTTTCCAAGCTTTCCTTGAATTTTTTGAGAGCGTCTTTCTCTACACCATAATTCTCAATTTTCTTTTCAATTACATCTGCACCAATTTCAGAAACGCCAGTTGCGATTTCTTTAAGCTCGTCCACATGCGCTGATTCAACAGCACCCAACGAAGCTGCGCGCAGACCAACTTTTACCGCTAGTCCAGCGAGGCGTTTTCCAACTTCGACGGCGGTTTCTTTGAACTCGCGGCGTTCAAGTAATCCTTTTCCATCAGAAAGTTTTTTATTTGCCAGTTCAAGAATTTCGCCTGAAAAAGAAACGAATGGATCATCAAAATAATCTGTGGCGTAAGCGTCAAAATAAATCGTCTCAAGGTTTCGTTGCTTGAGTTGAGCACGCCACATTTCGGAAAATGTTGTCTTTCCTTCACCCCAAGGCGCGTTCACAAAGATGACCAAGCTTTCTTCGACATGGAGAAGCAAATTGTTTAGCGAGTCGGCAAAATCTTTTCGGCCAAAAAGCGCGTGACCGAATGGGTTCTTTTCGTCAATGATTGCCTTTGGCGGATTTATTTTCATGCTGTCGTTTTAGGCTACACACGATTGCACTTCAAGAACAGATAATCCAAACTGGCGGTGCAAATTGAATTCTGAAAATTGGTCTGTCTAAAAATGCCAACGGCGTTAAATGATCTGCTCCAGGCGACGTCGCGCTCGTTTTATCTGACGTTGCGCGTGTTGCCCGCGCGCGTGCGCCCGCAGATCGGCCTCGCCTACCTGCTCGCGCGCACAACCGACACCATCGCCGACACCGAACTCGTCCCGCCCGTCCAGCGCATCCACGCGCTGCAAATCCTGCGCGAGCGCATTCTGGGTTCGCGCACCGAGCCGGTAAATTTCACCGACCTCGCGCAACATCAAGGTTCGCCCGCCGAAAAATTATTGCTGGAAAAAACCGAGTCGAGCCTTGCGCTGTTGCAAACGCTTTCGCCGCAAGATTTGAAACTCGTCCGCGACGTTCTCGTCACCATCACGAGCGGACAGGAACTGGACTTGCGCCGGTTCGCCAGCGCGTCCGCCGAAAAAATCGTCGCGCTCGAAACGGCGTCGGAGCTGGACGATTACACTTATCGCGTCGCCGGCTGCGTGGGCGAGTTCTGGACGAAGATTTGCCGCACGCATCTGTTTCCGCAAGCGCGACTGGATGAAGTGCAGTTGATCTCGGACGGCATCCGTTTCGGCAAAGGTTTGCAGCTCTTGAACATCCTGCGCGACCTGCCGGATGATCTGAAAAAAGGCCGCTGTTATCTGCCGACACAAAAACTGGATGAGGAAAAGCTGTCGCCGGAAACCCTGCTGTCGCCTGCGAACGAAAAAAAATTCTTGGAGTTGTTCCACGAATATCTCGACAAGGCGGAATCGCACCTGTCGGCGGGGTGGCGTTACACGAACATGCTGCCGTTCGGACAGTTCCGCGTCCGTCTTGCCTGTGCGTGGCCGGTTTTGATCGGCATGAAGACGATTGAAAAACTGCGCGCGGCGAACGTGATCGAACTGCGGCAGCGCGTGAAGGTTTCGCGCGCCGAAGTGCGCGGGATGATGATGCGTTCGGTGCTGGCCTGTCCGTTCCCGAAGGCGTGGCGAAACCTGTTTCCCGCGACCGGAAAAGCAGTTGCGTCCGGCGAAAAATTGGCGTAAGAAAAGATATGCGAATTTTCAAGTTTCTCCTGGCGGCTTGTGTCGCGACCGCCTGCGCAAGTTTGATTTCCGCCCGCGCAGACCAGGACAATCCGGCGCAGGCCGCCGCGCGCGCGGCGTTGATTGAAAAAATGAACGAGCTGGATAACGGCCAGCAAAACCAGACGCCGACGAACACCACGGCACCGGCAGAAACAAATGCGCCGACAACAGCGACACCCGCAGCTCCGCCGCCGATCGTGGTCACGGCTTCGGGCGCGACAGTCGAACAGCCGAGCCAGCCGACAAATGCAGAAACGGCAACGCCTGCTCCCGCACAACCCGCAACTGCTCCGGCTCCTGAAATGACATCAACTTCAGTTCCAGCTCCGGTCGTGGTTCCTGTTGTGACATCGCCGCCGACAAATCCGGTCGTGCAGCCGACCGAACCCGCGCCCGCTCCGGCGGTCGCCGCGCCTCCCGTCGTGGAAACCAAACCGGTCGCTTCAAAACCGTCCGTGAGTGAGATACAACCCATCGTTGCGCCGCCGCTGCCGATTTCCACGAGCAAGGAATCGCAATTGCAGGCATTGCTCGAAAAATACAAGGCCGACCAGATCACCCCCGCCGAATATCAGAAACAACGCACGGCGATTCTGGCGCAGCCGGATTGATCGGAACACGATCGGTTTTCCGCCCGCCGGAATTTCCCCGGCGGGTTTTTGTTTGTGAACGCCGGACGTTGAACCTTAAACTGATTTGCCATGCACGATTTCCGTTACATCGGGAAAAAATTGTTTTGCGAAGGCGTCGCCGTCGAAACGCTCGCGCGTAAATTCGGCACGCCGCTTTTCGTCTATTCGCAGCGCACGCTGACGGATCATTTCCAAAAACTCGATTCTGCGCTCGCGCCGCTCGACCATCTGGTTTGTTTCGCGATGAAGGCGAACTCGAATCTCGCCGTCATGCGGACGATTGCCGATTTGGGAGGCGGCTTCGACATCGTGAGCGGCGGGGAATTGCGGCGCGTCACCGCGGCGGGCGGCGACCCGCACCAATGCGTTTTCGCCGGCGTCGGTAAAACGGAGGACGAAATCGAATTTGCCCTTCGGCAAAATGTCTATTCGTTCAACGCCGAGAGCGAACCGGAGTTGCTGCGCATCAATAAAGTCGCCGCGCGGCTGAAAAAAATCGCGCCCGTCGCCGTGCGCGTGAATCCAAACATCGAAGCCAACACGCACGCGAAAATCACGACCGGCACTTACGAGAACAAATTTGGAATCGCGTTCGAGCAAATCGAAGGCGTGTATGCCCGCGCAAGCAAATTGAAAAATTTGCGGCTGCGCGGACTTCAGATGCACATCGGCTCGCAAATCACGGAAGCGAGTCCGTTTGAAAAAGCCGTGCGCAAAGTCTTGCCGCTCGTCGCCAAACTGAAAACGAGATACGGCCTGGAATTTTTCAGCATCGGC
Source organism: uncultured Bifidobacteriaceae bacterium (assembly GCA_964536285.1). Taxonomy (GTDB): domain Bacteria; phylum Verrucomicrobiota; class Verrucomicrobiia; order Limisphaerales; family UBA11358; genus UBA11358. The sequence continues at coordinate 68,501 of CAZHXG010000001.1, read as the reverse complement.
GGCGGGCTTGGGATCGTTTATCAGCCCGCTCTCGCCAGCGGCGCGGCAAGCTGGTGGAAATCGGCGGTGGCAAAAAAAATCATCACGCCGCAAAAATACGCCGACCGCCTTGTGCCGTTGCTCAAGCCGCTCGGTTTGAAAATTTTAATCGAACCCGGCCGTTTCATCGTCGGCAACGCGGGCATTCTGGTCACGCGCGTCGAATATGTGAAACGCACCGGCCGGAAAAATTTCGTCATCGTGGACGCCGCGATGAACGATCTGATCCGACCCGCGTTCTACGACGCGTATCACGAAATCGTGCCGCTGGTGAACAAATCCGGCGCAACAATTTCTTCCGACGTGGTCGGACCGATTTGCGAATCGGGCGATTATTTTTGTAAAGACCGACCGCTGCCGAAAGCCGGCGAAGGCGATTGCCTCGCGCTGTTGAGCGCGGGCGCTTATGGCTCGGTCATGGGCTCGAATTACAACGCGCGTCCGCTTGCGGCGGAAGTCCTGGTGAGCGGAAAAAAAATCGCCGCCGTCCGCGAACGCCAGCCGGTGAAAGCGATTTGGGCCGGCGAGAAAATCGCGCCGTGGCAGAAGTGAAAAGATTTATTTCGCGATCTGTCCGCGCGTGACGCCGAGCTGGTTCATCAATTTCAGTTCGCGCCATAGTTGTGTTCCGTCAATTTCGCCGCGTAAAAGCTGGCGATATTTCACGATGGTGCGTTCGACCATTTCCGGCGATTCATCGAGAAACTCCACGCGAAAATTCCGCACGCCGAGTTCGATCATCTTGGAAATGTATTCCGCGCCGGTCTGCGTCTGCGAATTGAAGACCGTGTTGCGGCAGCCGGCGTCCGCCTTGAGCGCGTGTTCCGCGCCGACGCGGTCGCGCAGTTTCACGACATGCGTGTCGCACGGGCGGCCGCAATTCGTGTAGTCCGTGCCGCTCGAAAGAAACGCACAGAAGACGCAGTGCTCCATGTGAAACATCGGCATATGCTGATGGATCGTGACCTCGAACCATTCCGGCGGCGCGGCGCGCAGCAACGCTTCGAGTTGCGTGAAATTCAAATCGTAGGATGGCGTGATGAATTCCAGCCCGAATCTGTTTTTGAAATAATCCGCCGCGAACCGGTTGGCGATGTTCAAAGAATAATCGCCGCGCTTCCGGTCGTCCGCAAAAAATTTCAAGTGATCGTAATTGCGGACGAGATAACCGTCGGCATTACACGAACGCACCAGTTTCAAAATCCATTCCTCGCCTGTTTTGAAGATGCGTGGAGGGGCAACAAAAATAGTTGATGGCTGAGGGTTGAGAGTCGATGGATTGTGCGCGAGAGCAACGGCTTCGCGATATTTTTTAGGATCTTCAAATTCACAATAAATTGTCTGCACGCCGCACTTCAACGCGGCTTCGAGTTGCGAAAGGTTGCGGATAAGAACGATCAATTGCGGCTGGCAGTTTGTGGATTGAGAATCTGCAGAAGCTGTCACGACTTCGACTTTGCCATCGTTCAACGTCCAGCGCTTCGATTGCGACCATAATTTTTCCAGTTCGTTCACAATTTCGCGACGCAGGCGGTTTAATTCACTGATTGGCAACAAAACTTCGCCTATGAGTATATTTTTTAGTTCTCCAAATTTGAACGGCGTTCCGCCAAGGCGGCCAAGCTGTTCGCGCAAACGTTCGGTCGTGAGCGGTTGTTTCTCTGCTTTTGTCAATGGCATCGCCGATTCGACTTTCGTGATATTTCCAAATTCGTCGCGCGCGATGAGCGTTAACGGTTTGCCGATGCCGCCGTGAACTTCGATTTCGATCGGCCGTTGAAATTTCGGCGTGTCGCCTTCAAAACTTTTTCGCAGCCGTTTGTCGAGTTCCGGATCGCTCGTCTTCCAAAGTTTGTCACCGACATGAATGCGTGAAAAATCAATGTCGCCGTGTCCAAACTCCAGAACGGATTCTTCGGCGTCTTGAATTTTGCCTCTTGAATTTTTGATTCCATAAACACGCCCACCTTCCTCTTTTTCGTCCGGCCTGCCCGCGTCGAACACCACGCCGTCGCCGGGTTTGAGCGGCGCTGCGAGTTTCAGAAAAACTTTTTCAGCGTGAACATGCGTGACTTCACCGAGAAACACGCCGCGCTTTTTGCCGAAGCGCGCGTGGACGAGTTCCTGATTGTTGACGCCGCCAAACCAGCCGGTGTAAAGGCCGCGGCTGAAAGCCATTTCCATATCGTAGCGGCTTTCGGCAGAAAGCCGCAAATCTCCCGAAGAATCAGCGGCGTTCTCCCGAACGCCGCTACGCGAAAGATCGTCCAGTGCTTTGCGATAAATCCGTGTGATGTTCGCAACATATTCCGGCGATTTCAAACGGCCTTCGATTTTCAGCGACGCGACTCCGGCGCGAATCAAATCCGGCAAAACTTCCAAGCCGGACAAATCCTGCGGACTCAACAAATACCGTTTGTCGCCGAGCGGAACCTGTTTGCCGTCGGAAATCAAATCGTAAGGCATCCGGCACGCCTGCGCGCATTCGCCGCGATTGGCCGAACGTCCGCCAAGCGCTTCGCTCGTCAGACATTGGCCGGAATAGGCGACGCAGAGTGCGCCGTGGACGAAAACTTCGAGCGGCATCTCAAATGCCGCGGCTGATACGGAATGAATTTTTTCGATCTCCTTGATCGAACATTCGCGCGCCAGCACGACGAGATTGCAGCCAAGCTCGCGCGCAAATTCAATCCCGCCCGCGCTTGTCACCGTCATCTGTGTCGAGGCGTGAATCGGAAAATCGGGCGAAAGTTTCCTGATGAGTCGGCAAATCCCGACATCCTGCACGATGGCCGCGTCCACTCCGGCAGAAATGATGGCGCGCAGATATTTTTCCGCGTCGGCCAGTTCATTTTGAAAAACCAGGATGTTGAACGTGACGTAACCTTTGACGCCGCGCCGGTGCAGAAATTCCATCAGCTTCGGCAGATCGCTTTCGGTGAAATTGTCCGCGCGCATCCGCGCGTTGAATTTTTCGAGGCCGAAATAGATCGCGTCCGCGCCGTTCTCGACGGCGGCCTTGGCGCAGTCCCAATCTCCGGCGGGCGCGAGCAATTCGGGCAGGCGCAGCATATTTTGCGCGCCTGATTTGCTTTTGGCAGTGTCTATCGTGGCGGTTGAAACCATCCGGTTCAAATCATAACCGAAAAATCCCGCCGAAACAAAATCCGTTTCTTCGTGTAGAACATTTGCAATCGGGCGCGGCGGGGTTAAGCTGAACTTGTGAACAATGAATTTTCCACCGCCGCTCACTGGCAGGATGACTTCGATGAAGCCGGCCTGCGCCAGTGGGCGGAGAAATTGCATTCCCAACTCGGAGATCGCCCGGTTTCACTGGGTCTCGTCTTCATGTCGCCGAAATTTTTTCCGAATGCCAAGCAGACACTGGAAATTTTACGGGTTCACGCGCGGATTCCGCTGCTCACGGGTTGTTCGAGCACCGCGCTGGTTTGCGGCGATCGTGAAATTGAAAGCGCGACCGGCATTGTGCTCGCACTTTATTCCTTGCCCGGCGCGGAGTTGAAAGGTTTTCGTTTCACACAAGAGCAGATTGAAGAAGCTAACGGCGCGGTGTACTGGCATCTGGAGACCGGCGTCGAACCAAAGCGCACGAACGGCTGGCTCGCGTTCATTGACCCGTTTCATCTCGATGCCGAAAGCTGGCTGCGCTCGTGGAACGAAGCCTACTCGCCGCTGCCGGTTTTCGGCGGCCTCGCCAGCGGAACTCTTTCCGAACAGACGACGCAGGTTTATCTGAACGGCGACGTCTTCGAGGAAGGCGGCGTGGCGGTTTCCGTCGGCGGCGACGTGAAACTTTCCGGCGTCATCTCGCAAGGCTGCACGCCCATCGGCGAGACGTGGACGCTCACGCGCGTCGAACAAAATTTGATCCACCAGATCGCGAACCGTCCCGCCTACACGGTGCTGGCCGACACGGTCCAAAAACTTTCGCCCGCCGACCAGCAGAAGGCGCGCGGCAATCTGCTCATCGGCCTCGTCGTCAACGAATACCTCGAGGATTTTCATCGCGGTGATTTTCTTGTGCGCAACCTCATCGGCGGCGATCCGAATTCCGGCGTGCTCGCCGTCGGCGCGCTGCCGCGCGCGGGACAGACCATCCAGTTCCAGCGGCGCGACGCGGCGGCGGCGACCGAGGACATGGGTGAACTGCTCGCGCGCTCGAAAAAAGAACTCGGCGGCGCGACGATTTACGGCGGCTGCCTTTGCTCCTGCAACGGTCGCGGAAAAAATCTTTTCGGCACGCCGGACCACGACGCCGTCCTCGTCCAAAAGGAATTCGGACCGATCGGCCTCGCCGGATTTTTCTGCAACGGAGAAATCGGTCCGGTCGGCAAAAAAAGTTTTTTGCACAGCTACACCGCATCGCTCGCACTGTTCGTGAAGAAGTAATCGCACTTCGCCATTGCTTTTGCCGGGCGGCGCGGCATTCTCGCATTGGAAATGCCCGAGGAAAAACAACAGGAATCAAATCGTCCCGCACAGCCGCGAACAGGCGGAAGACGCCGCGGTCATCGCGGTGGACGCGGACGCCGCCGTCCCGCGCCGGCCGGTCCGGTTTCCGGGCAATCGGAATCTCCGGCGAAACAAATCGAACCGCCGATCCGTTTGAGCGAAACATTGGTGCGTCCCGTGCCGTCGCGTCCCGTCCTGTCGAAGCAAAAAGTCCAGCCTCCAGTTCCCGCTCCGCGCGCCGCCAAGCCGGACGGCCCGGTCGTTGGTAAAACCGAATCTGCGGCAGCGGCTGTCAGCAAAGCCGTTGATGAAGTCCGGCAAATCGTCGAGTCGCTCGAACACGCGCTGGAACAGATGGAAGAAGTGCTGAAACTGGTTGAACTCGCCGAGCATCAGAAATTCGACGACGAACGCGAAATCGAATCGCTGCGACGCGCCTTGCGAAAAATCCAGCCGCCGCGCGGCAGACGCGAAGAACAGCCGCAGGCGGACGATTGATTTTGCCGCGACTATTTCAAAAGCTCCCTGACTTTTTCAGTTTCACTCGTCGGCGGCTGGCAGGAATTCCCAGTGCAAAGATAAACCACCTCTTCATTTTTTGCGGGCAAACCGCGCGCAAACTCCTCGACCGCGCCCGCATTGCCCAAAACAATTTTGTCCGGCTGATAGACCGAGTGCGCCGCGCGTAAAAGTTCCCGCGCCTTTTGAGAATCTGGATTTCCCGCGATCACGACGCGTTTCGGCTCCTGCAGCGAAAAATCCAGCGCGTGCAGCATGAACGGCATGGCCTGCGGAAATTTTTGCAATCGTTCGGAAAACAGGCGTAAAGTTTTTTCGGCGGCTTCCGTAAAATTTTTCCTTCCGGTGATTGCGCCAAGCTTCAGCAACGACAAAGTGGCGACGGAATTTCCCGAAGGTTCCGCGCCGTCGTAATCGTCCTTCACTCGCAAAATCAAATCTTTCGAACCGGCGGAGCTTTGCCAGAAACCGCCATTTTCCGCGTCGAAAAATTTTGAGAGCATCGCCCCGGCCAGTTCGATGGCGAAATCCAGATGCTTCGGTTCGAGCGTGGCTTCATAAAGTTCAATCACGCCTGAAAGTAAAAACGCGTACGCTTCGAGCAATTGCACGTTGTCGCGCTCGCCGTCGCGCCAGCGATGAAAAAGCATTTTGGATTTTTCGTCCCAAAGTTTTTCGCGGATGAACTGCAAATTTTTCTCCGCCGCCGCGCGATATTTTTCATCGCCTAAAACCATGGATGCCCGCGCAAAGGCACCGAGCATCAAACCATTCCATGAAGCGAGAATCTTGTCGTCGCGATGCGGGCGGATTCGTTTCGTGCGAACGCCGGACATTTTCCTTTTTGCCGATTCGAGCAACGGCAAATCTTCCGCCAGCGCGTTTGGATTCACGACGCTCAATACATTCTGTCCTGACAGCGGCTGCGGATGGCTGTGGTCGACAAAATTTCCTTCTGCGGTGATTCCGAAAAATTTCGCGGCGACGTTGAATTCATCCACGGTCAGCAATTTGGAAAGCTCTTCTTTCGTCCAGCAATAAAATTTTCCTTCGTGGCCTTCGCTGTCGGCGTCCTCAGCGGAAAAAAATCCGCCGCCGGAATGCGTCATGTCGCGCAAAGCATAATCCAAAATGTCGCGGACGACTTCGGCGTGACGCGCGTCGCCACTGACAAGAAATGCGTCGAGGTAAAGCTGCGCGAGTTGCGCATTGTCATAAAGCATTTTCTCGAAATGCGGGACGAGCCATTCGGCGTCCACGGCGTAGCGCGCGAATCCGCCAGCGAGCTGGTCGTGAATGCCGCCAGCGGCCATGCGTTCGCAGGTGTGCAAAACCATTTTTATTGCCACGTCATCGTCGAAACGTTTCGCGACGCGCAAGACCAACGATGGAATGGACGGCTGCGGAAATTTTGGCGCGCCGCCGAAACCGCCGTGGCGTGCGTCATACATTTTTTTGAAAAATTCCGCCGCATTTCGCAAGACGTCCGCGTTCAGCAACAAATTCGATTCGGCGAGACTTGCGGTTGCCGCTTCGAGCCGCGCATGGATTTCGTCGGCAGATGAAGTGATTTCTTCGCGGCGCTCTTTCCAAAGTTTTGCGATTTGCCGGAGCAGTTGCAGAAAACCCGGCCGGCCGTGACGATTGTCCGGCGGAAAATAAGTGCCGCCGAAAAACGGCTTCAGATCGGGCGTGAGAAAAACATTCAGCGGCCAGCCGCCACTACCGGTCGTGGATTGCACGAATGTCATGTAAATCTTGTCCACGTCGGGGCGCTCCTCACGGTCAACCTTGATGCTGACGAAATGTTCGTTCAAATATTTTCCGACTTTTTCATCCTCGAAACTTTCGCGCTCCATGACGTGGCACCAATGGCACGTCGAATAGCCGATGCTCAACAAGATCGGCTTGCCTTCGCGGCGCGCCTTTTCAAACGCCTCGTCGTTCCACGCGAACCAGTCCACGGGATTGTGCGCGTGCTGCAAAAGATACGGCGACTTTTCGCGGACGAGACGGTTTGTGTGAGCGGCGGCCACAATCGAATGATACGATGCGAAAAAGGTTGGCGCACGAATTTTACATCGTCTCCGCCACGCCGCCGCGATAAACTTAAATCATGTTGTCGGAAAAACCGTGGCGGGGCGAGGCCGTGATGCAATTTATTGCATTACAATTAGCCTGCTTTTGTTCCGGCGCGGTTGTCATCGGCCTGCTGCACAAATTTGGCGTCAATGGTTTCAAACAGCCCGAAGATTTTGGGGCTGCGCTGGTCGCAACACTTTGCTTTCAAGGCGCGACATGGATCTTGATTCCGTTCTTTTTGCGGCAACATCAAATCCGCTGGCGCGAGGCGTTTGGCCTTCGCGGGCCGCAATTGCTGCAAACCTTGCTTGTGGCCGCGGGCGTTGTGATCGTTATTCTGCCGGTTGCGTTGTCGCTTGAAAAATTATCGGTGTTCATATTGAATAAAATCGGCTGGCCACTTGTGGATCAGGCCGCCGTGCAGCTGTTCGCAAGCGCAAAAACGTGGTGGGCACGGATTTATTTCGGCGTGTTCGCCATCGTGATTGCACCCGTGGCGGAGGAATTCATTTTTCGCGGAATGCTTTTCCCGTTCGTCAAGCGACTGGGTTATCCGCGTCTCGCGTGGTTCGGCGTCAGCGCGCTGTTCGCGCTCATTCATTTCGACGCGGCGATTTTCGTGCCGTTGTTCGCGCTGGCGCTCGCGTTGACATGGCTCTACAAATTCACCGACAATCTGCTCGCGCCCGTTGCCGCGCACAGCCTGTTTAACGCGGTGAATCTCATTGTGCTGATCTCTCAAAATCAATGAACGAATTCGAACTCATCGCGCGCCTGACGAAATCGTTGACGACAAATGAAAATGTCGTTGCCGGTGCAGGCGACGACTGCGCCGTGCTCGATTTCGGCCTGCCTGAAAAATTATTTTTGTTCAAAACCGACGCGGTCGTCGAAGGCGTCCATTTCACGCGCGAAACGCCGCCGGAAAAAATCGGACACAAGGCGCTCGCGCGCTGCCTGAGTGACATCGCGGCGATGGCCGGAACGCCGAACGCCGCGCTCGTGACAATCGCTCTGCCAGTAAATTTCGATCCGGAATTCGTGGCGAAAATTTACGACGGCCTGAATTTTCTCGCGGAAAAATCCGGTGTTGCGATCGTCGGCGGCGAGACGACGGCGAATCCAGAGCGCATCTTGATTTCGATTTCATTGCTCGGAACGGTTGCGCGCGGAAAACAAGTCCTCCGTTCCGGCGCGAAAGTCGGCGACGCGATCTTTGTGACGGGCGAACTCGGCGGTTCGCTCGCGGAAAAGCATTTGGAGTTCGAGCCGCGGCTGGCCGAAGCGCGCTGGCTTGTGGAAAATTTTCAGGTTCACGCGATGATTGATTTGAGCGACGGCGTTGCCGGAGATTTGCCGCATATTTTGAGAGCGAGCGGCGTCGGCGCGGAGTTGTTGAAATCGGCGATTCCCATTTCGCGCGCTGCAAAGTCGCGACCGAAGCAAGTTGCTTCTGCAAAACCGCCGTTCGCCGCCGCGCTGACGGACGGCGAGGATTTTGAATTGTTATTCATGATCGCCGGCAAAGACGCGGTCAAATTGCTGGATGCCTGGAAGAAAAAGTTTCCGAGACTGAAATTAAGTTGCATCGGGAAAATCGTCGCGGGCGGCGGGATTTTGGTTCGCGACAAAAACGGTTCGCACAAACTCAACGCCAATGGCTACGTTCATTTCGCATAGTCCGGCAGAAACGGAATCGCTCGGCGAAAAATTTGGCCGCGCGGCGCAACGCGGGCTTGTGATCGCGTTGACGGGCGAACTTGGCGCTGGAAAAACACAATTCGTCAAAGGCGTCGCGCGCGGACTTGGGATTCCGGCGCGGGTTCATTCGCCGACGTTCACTTTGGTGAACGAATACGGCGGCGGGCGGTTGAAATTGTTTCATCTGGATTTATATCGGCTCGAAACGCGGGAACAAATTTTGTCCGCCGGACTTGAGGAATTTTTGCAGCCGGACGGCGTGGCGGTGATCGAATGGGCGGAACGGCTGAAGCCGGAAGCCGGAAGGCGGAAGCCAGAACAGAAATGGATTTTTATGACAATCGAAATCCTAACCGAATCGGAACGGAAAATTGCTTATGACGATTTTGGCGCTTGAATTTTCATCGCCGCAACGAAGCGTGGCTGTCGCGCGCGAAGAAAAAGTTTTTGCCGAAGCCGTTGAAACCGGCGGGCGCGGGACAAATGCGTTCGGCATGATTGAAAAAGTACTGGCGGAGACAAAAATCGAGCGCGAACAAATCGAGGCGATTGTCGTCGGGTTGGGGCCGGGTTCTTACACGGGCATCCGTGCGGCGATTGCGATCGCACAAGGCTGGCGATTGGCGCGGGGGATAAAATTATTCGGCGTGAGCAGCGTCGAGGCAATCGCGGCGCAGGCGCAGGCCGGGGAAATTTTTGGCCGGGTGAATGTGGTGAATGACGCGCAGCGCGGAGAATTTTATCTGGCGACTTATGAAATTTCGGCTAGTGGCCGGCGAGAAATAGAACCGCTTCGGATTTTGGCGGCGGCAGAAATCCAGCGGCTGGCGGATGCGAATGAACTTTTGATCGGGCCTGAAGTGTCGCGATGGTTTCCGGATGGCCCGGTGATTTTTCCCAGTGCGGCGACGCTGGCGAAACTGGTTGCGAGCAGAAACGATTTCATCGCAGATGACAAATTTGAACCGATTTACCTGCGGGAGACAAATTTTGTGAAAACGCCGCCGGGAAAGACATTTGTATCCTGATCTTAATTGCGGACAGTTTTGTCAACTTTAATGACACGCACTGGGTATCGGCGCCATTAGACGCCTTGAAGAGAAGTGTTTAAACTTGTCAATATGGTATGTGGCGTGCTACTTTTAGAGTAAGTAGGCGAAGTTTATTGATTTTATGATGTTGCGTTCGGCACAAGCAAAAAGGCAGACAAGGCGCGCCGGTTTTACCCTGATCGAAGTCATGATTTCTTTTCTTGTCTTCACGATCGTGATCAGCGGACTGATTTACGGATATATCCAAGCCAACCGCATGGCGACTTGGAGTTCATGGTCGTTGGCGGCCCAGTCATATGCCTCGCAGGGACTCGAACAGGCGCGTTCAGCACAATGGAATTCGGAGCAGTGGCCCATAACGAACGGGCCGGGGACAGACGATGAACTCGCACTAATCCCATCAGGCGTGGCTACAAATGGCAGTTTGAGCTATTTCCAAACGAACACGTTGGACATTCCGACCACCGGCGCTCAAATTGTTATTACAAACTACATCACGGTCACGAATATTTCAATCAGCCCGCCACTGCGGCAAATCCGTTCGGATGTCGTATGGTGGTTCCCTTTGGACGGCAAATATTACACCGCTACCGTGATCACGTTACGCGCGCCTGACCAATGAAATTATTTCCAAACATCCAGAACCGGACACGTCGGACGAACATTTCAGCTTTCACGATGGTGGAAATGATGATGACAGTCGGGATATTCCTGTTCATTTTCACCGGCGTTATGGTCGCCATTCAGGTTTTTGGTTTGCGCGTCTATACGCTCGCAGCGACCAAGCTGTCAGCCACAAATGGTGCCCGCAACACGTTGGATCAAATTCGCGATGCGATTCGTGAGGCAAAAACGCTGCAGGTGGGAAATGTACCAGTCGGTGGTACCCCCACTTCATTCAATGCCATTTCCGGAACCAATGCTGCAATGGGCAACGCATTGCAAATTTTTCCAACCACAAACGCCACTCCTTATTCGATTTACTATTTGGATCAAAGCTCGTCCACCAATTACTTGAGGGAATATATTTCGACCAGCACTGCCACCAATATCAAAACGCTGGCCGGCTACATCACAAACACGATCATTTTCGACGCCGAGGATTTTCAGGGCAACATCTTGTCGAATAACCTGAAGAACAACCAGGTCTATGGTCTGACACTTCAATTTTACCAATGGGAATATCCCATCGCATACGTCGGAGGCATCGGTCTCAATGCGTATGACCATTATCAATTGCGCACAAAGGTCTGCCGGCGCGCGCTTGATTGAAAAGCAAAAAATGTTATGCGAATTACTCTCAAATCAGTGCAACATAGCGGCAGGGGTTTCGCCTTGATCATAACGCTTATATTTCTGGCTGTCATGCTGATGGTTTTTGGCAGCATGATGTATTGGGTCTCCAGCAATGCCAACGTGAGTTTGCGGAATAACCAGTTCAACATGAGCGAAGCCGCCGCTGAAGCCGCTACTGAAACAGTTCTTTCCCAAATGGACCATGATTTCCTGAACCAAAGCCTCCAAAGCTCGGGCAACTACATTAATCTGCTTCCGAATCAAACCAACGCAGGCAATGTGTGGCCTGTTCAATATGTATATAGCGACACCAACGGCAATACCGGCCAAATCACTGTCAATATGGGTTCCTGGAGTGCCACCACGCAGCCTTTGAACTCACAATACTCGGGCTTATATGGTCTGGTGATGCCTGTCACTCTGACCGCCACGGCCACGCCAATCAGCCAAAATGGCGTGCGCTACATTGTGCCGGCCACGGTTTCCGAATCACTTCAATTCGCTTCCATCCCGCTTTTCCAATTCGCTATATTTTATAATATCAACCTGGAGATCGATCCCGGTGCCTCCATGCCCATCAACGGCCCGGTATTTTCCAACAGGGGACTTTGGTCGGGCAACAACAATGTCACTTACAATTCATCGGTCACCGCTGTCGGAACAGTCTATTACAACGCCAACTCTGCTTCCGGTGATCCTTTTGACTCACTCAAAACTGACAGCGGCACAACCATTGGAAACTTTGCCAGTACGCCAATCAACAACGCAAATGCATTGACCATGCCGATTGCCGGTGTCACCAACAACGATCCCACCAACGTCGAATCCATTCTCCAACTGCCGCCGCCGGCTTATGCCATGGGAACCGCGGCGGGGTATCATGGAGGCGGCACGAATTATCTTGCGAACGAAGCCGACCTCTACATCACCAATTCACCCAACGGCACCAACTGGGGCAGTCTTGTGCCCTATGGCACCAACATGATTATTTATTATTCAGATCCAGCCAACACACCCTATTTGACAAAGGTGGTAAACGATTTTTTCATTCTTTCAAATAAAACCACACATGCCATTTCCTACTCGTCCAATCCTAATACAAATACACTGGCGATATATCATGCCGGGGCGCAAACAAATATTTATTACGCCGGTTATTCATTTGTGACAAATGTTCTCTTCTACGATTGGCGTGAAGGCTGGAACAGCGGAAATGGAATCGGCGGTAAAGGAAAAGCCGTCCAAGCCGTCCAGATTGACATCTCATTGTTAAATATTTGGCTGACCAACGCTTTGGCGAATGCGAATGGCGGCTATACTTATAACCAACAGTGCCAGCTCGGCACCCATAAATCCCATGCGATTGATTCCATTTACGTCTATAACTCTGTTCCGTTGACCGGCACGACACTTCCGGCCGTGCGCGTCGTCAACGGATCGAAATTGCCGTCGGCAAGCAACGCGACCACGCCGAATGGATCAACCCATGGATTGACTATCGCGACACCGTTTCCAATCTATGTGCTGGGCAATTACAATGTGCAGAACACAAGCGGATCGCAACTCGGTCAGGGAACCGACACCTCACACACTTATCCCGCCGCGTTCATGGCCGACGCCATCACCATCCTTTCCACCAGCTGGAGCGATACCACCACAACTAAATGCCCTGATGCGGGCAATACCACCGTGAATGCAGGTTGCCTCGAAGGCATTGTTCAATCAACCAATTCAATCTACAGCGGCGGCGTGGAAAATTTTCTGCGTTTGTTGGAAGATTGGTCTGGTAATACGCTTACTTACAATGGCTCGATTGTAGTCATGTTTCCCAGCCAATATGCGACGAATTATCAGGTTCCGCCTAATCCCAGCCCTACCGGCTATTATCAAGCACCCACCCGCAGTTGGGGGTTTGATTCCAATTTCGCACAACAAGGCGGCCTGCCGCCGCTCACGCCTCAATCCAAGGCCGTCATCCGCGGCAACTGGAACGCTTACTGATTCCGGCCGTTCGTTAAAAACTTTCTTCCGCTTTGGTCATCCGCAGCGATAAACTGCCCGCGTGAAAGCCGCCGTCCTGCACGGACAGGAAAAAATTCGGATTGAAGATGTTCCATCGCCCGCGCTCAAGCCCGGCGAAGTCCGCATCCGCATCGAAACCGCGCTCACCTGCGGCACCGACCTCAAGGTCTTCAAACGCGGCTATCACGCCAGAATGATCACGCCGCCCGCCGTCTTCGGCCACGAACTTTCCGGCGTCATTTCAGAAATCAGTGGCAGCGGACGTGAGTCCGCTCATTTTTCTCCAACGAAAAGTCAGAGCCGGTTTACATCGGCTGCTACGGATTGGAAAGTGGGCGACCGTGTCGTTGTTGCCAATTCCGCGCCGTGCGGCGACTGTTTCTTCTGCAAAAACCATCAGGAAAATCTCTGCGAAGATTTGCTTTTCCTGAACGGCGCTTATGCGGAATCCATCGTCGTTCCCGCGCGGCTCGTCCAAAAAAATCTTTTACGATTGAAGCCGGAAACGGATTTCCGCGACGCCGCGCTGACCGAGCCGCTCGCGTGCGTCGTGCAGGGCGTCGAGGATTTGCAACTGCGCGCAGGACAGAATGTCCTTGTCATCGGCGCGGGACCGATTGGCCTGATGTTCGTCGCGCTGGCAAAAAATCTTGGCTGTAACGTGACGGTCGCCGGCCGTCACGCGGCGCGGCTCGAAGCAGCGAAAAAACTTGGCGCAAGCGAAGTCATTGACATCGGCGACGGAAAAAATCTCGTGGAAAAAATCCGCACCAATTCCAAAATCCGTTTTGACGCCGTGATCGAAGCGGTCGGCAAACCGGAAATTTGGGAGGCTGCCGTCCGACTCGTCCGCAAAGGCGGCACGGTGAATTTTTTCGGCGGCTGTCCGTCCGGCGCGAAAGTTTCATTCGAAACCGAATTGATCCATTATTCCAACCTGACGTTGCTCGCGAGTTTTCATCACACGCCGCGCACAATCCGGCGCGCGCTGGAGTTCATTGAATCGGGCGTCGTTCGCGCGAGGGATTTTGTGGACGGCGAATGTCCGCTGACGCAGTTGCCGGAATTGTTCAAATCAATGGCGGCTGGAAATTCGGCGATCAAAACTTTGATTAAAGTTCACGAGTAGCAGCGAACGTCAGTCCGCTCTGGCTTTTGAAATTATTTCAGGAAATTTTCCAAATCCTTCTGCATTTTTTTCAGGTCCGGCAGATTGATATACATCATGTGTCCGGCATCGAACTCGGCGTAGGTGATGTTCGTGCGGTAAGCGGCGTCGAGTTGCATGTGGTCAAGCGCGTAGTGCACGGTGTCGATCGGGCAGACGAGATCGCAGCGGCCGCCGAGTATGAGAATGCGCATATAGGGATTTTGATTCATCGTCGCGGCAAGTTTTTCGCCCGCGCTGGCATAGCTGTTGTGGACGCCGTAATTCCACGGCTGCACGCCGGCGATGATTTCGTAAGGCAAGTCGTCCTCGAATTTCAATTCGCTGCGGACGTAACTGTTTATCGCAGCAGCAAACGGCCCGTGCACCGCCGCGTCGGACGGATCGAAATCAGGATACGGCGACGCGGGATCGTCGTCGCGCCCGGTGATGCGCGCGTCGTAAGCGCCGAGAATCAAGCCTTCGTCATGCAATAATTGCTTGCGGAAAACGCCTTCGTCCACGCGAAGGTTGTTGTCCTCAATGACCGACGGTTTCAAGCCGGTGAGCCTCACAAGTTCGGCGGCGATTTTCTTGTGCTCGTCGGCGGAGAGCGAATCACCCCGTTGCAACGCGGACGCGTATTCGCCCTTCGCAAAGGCACGCGCTTCGGCGAGTGCCTTGGGCAAATCGTTTTGCAAATCAGGCGGCAATTTTTTGTGGAACTGCGCTGCCGCCGTGTAAGCCGGCAAATAAAGCGGATACGGCAAATCGTTGCCCGCATTGTTCCAGATGGTCGCAAAATCCAAAACGCCGGAGACGAGTATCAGGCCATTCAAATACATTCCGTAACGCGAGCGCAGATGTTCCGCCAGTCCCGCCGCGCGAAAGACGCCGTAACTTTCGCCGCAAAGATATTTTGGCGAAAGCCAGCGCTCGTGCCGCGTCGTCCAGAGCCGGATGAATTCGCCGACGGAATCCAAATCCGCCGAGTCGCCGAAAAATTGATCGGCCTTTTCAGCTTTCGTCGGGCGGCTGAAACCGGTGGCGACCGGATCAATGAAAACCAGATCGCTCGCGCCCAGAATCGAATGCTCGTTGTCCACGAGACCGAACGGCGGCGGCGGCAGCGTGCCGTCTTCGTTCATCTTCACGCGGCGCGGGCCGAGCGCGCCGAGGTGCAGCCAGACGGACGAAGATCCGGGACCGCCGTTGAAACAAAACGTGATCGGGCGGGCGGATTCGTTGGTCCGGCCGGTGCGCGTGTAGGCGACGTAAAAAACCGACGCGCGCGACTCGCCGTTGGAATTAAGTATCGGCAGCATTCCGGTCTCCGCGACATACGTCACGCGCTGGCCGGCGATGGTGACTGTGTTCGTGGTGAACACCGGCTTGTGCGTGGCGTCGGGGATGGTCGCCGCCTCGGATTTGTTTGCGGCTGCCGGCGCGTTCGTTTCAGCAATCGTGGGATCGTTTTTTTCCGCGGCGCGCAAACCGACGGCGGCGGCGGTGACGAGCAAAATCCAGATGATTTTTTTCATGTTCGTTTCGGAGGTTAAAGTATCAAATCGCCGCCGCAATTGCATCACCCATCTCGCGCGTGCCGACTTTGCAGGCGTTCGCTTCGTTCGGATTGAAAATGTCGCCGGTGCGGAAACCTTGTGCAATGACTTTGCCAACGGCTTCAACAATCGCATTGTACGCTCCATGTTCATCGAAGCTGTGAAGCAACATCATCGCAGCCGAGAGAATTTGCGCGATCGGATTTGCCAGATTCTTTCCAGCAATGTCCGGTGCCGTGCCGCCCGCCGGTTCGTAAAATCCAAAAGTGTTTTCACCGCTCGTCGCGCCGAGGCTGGCACTCGGCAACATTCCCAGCGAACCGCCGAGCGCGGCGGCTTCGTCGCTCAAGATGTCGCCGAACATGTTTTCGCAGAGCATCACGTCGAATTGCGTCGGCTTCAAAACGAGCTGCATCGCGGCGTTGTCCACGAACATATGTTCGAGTGTCACGTCGGGATAATTTTTGCCGGTGCGCGTGACGACTTCGTGCCAGAGAATCCCGTTTTCCAAAACGTTCGCCTTGTCAATACTCGTGACTTTTCTGCGGCGCAATTTTGCGGCGCGAAATGCGACGTGCGCGATGCGCTCGATTTCCGGCGTCGTATAAACCATCGTGTCAACCGCGCGAAAATTTCCGCCGCCGATGTCCTCGGTTTTTTTCGGCTGGCCGAAATACATCCCGCCCGTCAGTTCGCGAACAACCAAGATGTCAATGCCGTCGCCCTGCCGTTCCTTCGCGAGCGGGCAAGCGTGCGCGAGCGCTTTCGGCAATTTCACCGGACGCAGATTGGCGAACAGTCCGAATTCTTTTCGGATTCGCAGCAGCGCGGCGCGTTCGGGACGCTCTTCTTTCGGAATCGTCGGGTCACGGTCGGGCAGACCAACGGAGCCGAACAAAATGGAATCGGATTTTTTGCAAAGCGCGAGTGTCGCGTCCGGCAACGCCTTGCCTGCCGCGTCAATGCCAGCCCAGCCGACGGGCGCTTCGGTGATTTCGAGTTTGAAATCGAATTTCTTTTCCACCACGCGCAAAACCTTGATGGCTTCGCGCATGACTTCCGGGCCGATGCCGTCGCCCGCGAGCGCTGCGATTTTGAAAGTTTTCATGAATCAGGAAGTGCCATTCTATTTTTTTGGCGCGGCGAGACAATGGAATTTTACATTCGACATTCGGCATCCGGCATTTGAAATTTCCCGTCATGGCATTGCCCTACAAAGTCGCCACGCTGCTTTACTGCTTCAACAACAGCGACGAAATCCTTTTGCTCGAACGCGCGCAGGAGCCGAACCGCGGTTTCTGGAGTCCGTGCGGCGGCAAGTTGAAGATGGACATCGGCGAATCACCTTACGTTTGCGCCTGTCGTGAGGCCGGGGAGGAAATCGGGCTGAAAATCGCGCCTTCGGATTTGCATCTGGCCGGACTCGTCAGCGAACACGGCTATCAAGGCCGGACACATTGGCTGATGTTTTTGTTCGAGGTGAAACGAAAATTGAATTCGTTGCCGCTGGCGCACGCGGAAGGCCGCTTCCAATTCTTCCGGCGTGAAGCAATCGCCAGCTTGAAAATTCCACAGACGGATCGCGAAAAAATCTGGCCGTGGTTCTGGGAATTTCGCGGTGGATTTTTCGCGGCGCACTGTCATTGTCATCCGGACGGGAGAAACGACTGGACGCTGGAAGAAGCGTTTGTACGAGCCGACACACGGAGACTCTGAATAAAAGTTAGAGACTCCTTACGTCGTCTCCTACAATTTACAAAATGAGCGAACCGATCATTGATTTGCAGAGCGACCATTATTTCATGGGCGAAGCATTGCGCCAGGCTGCCAAAGCTTACGAGGCGGACGAAGTGCCGGTCGGCGCGGTCATCGTGCGCGAAGGACGCATCATCGCCCGTGCGTTCAATCAAGTCGAACAGCTCAAAGACGCGACGGCGCACGCCGAAATGCTCGCGCTGACGCAGGCCGAGAGCGCCGTCGGCGACTGGCGGCTGACGGACTGCTCGCTTTACGTCACGAAAGAGCCGTGCCCGATGTGCGCGGGGGCGATCGTGCATACGCGGCTGGTGCGCGTCGTTTTTGGTGCGAGCGATCCGAAAGGCGGCGCGGCCGGCGGCGCGATAAATCTGCTGCAATTCCCCACGTTGAACCATCGTTGCGAAATCACCGGCGGCGTGCGACTGGAGGAATGCCGGGCGTTGCTGCAAAATTTCTTCTCCGGGCAACGGCGTAAAAATGAAAATCCTAAAAAATAATTCTGGCCTTCTTCCAAAGAAAACAGGGCGTCCTTTTGGGACGCCCTGTTTTTATCAGTGCAAAAAAACTCAAGAGTTATGGGATATCATAGACTGGAGTCACTGTTGGTCCGTTAGTGGCTGTGAGAAGCGCGGCGTCCAAACCAGATACAGAGGCCTGTTGAACGCTGCCATCAGAAATCCCCAAATTACCGACTTTTTGATGCAAATCATTGATACTCCATGCAAACGTAACCCAAGCTTTCGTAAAGGTCGTGGGGCCACTGGGGCCGGAAGCTGAATTCGTCCCAAAGTCTATCAGAGGTGCGGGCGTGCCGCCTGAAGTGGCAGTTCCGGAAATGCCAATATTGCGATCACCCGAGAGGATCATCTGCGGGTAAGCTTCGCTGGAGTCAGCGCCAATAAAATAACTCACGTAACCCAATCCATTTCCAAATTGAAGGAAATTTGTCGCGGAACCTTTCACGTCGGACGGGCAAACCAACAGTTTTGGCGTGCTCAATTCGTTGGACATGCACAAGAAAACATTGGTTATACCGGCAAAACCGCCGGTTCCAAGTCCACCTGATGAATTCAACGTTGCGCTGCGAATCAGTTCCTGCGCTCCGTTGGCGGCGGTGCTGACAGCCATGGGATATTTATCGCCGTTGTCGCCTTCCCAGACGCGGAAGGCCAGGCCGACTTGTTTGAGATTGCTGACGCAATTGATGCGCTGTGCCTTGCGCTTGGCGGCGGCGAGCGCCGGCAGCAACATGGCCGCGAGGATGGCGATGATCGCTATCACGACCAGCAATTCGATGAGCGTGAAAGCCTTTTTCTGTTTGATGCTTTTCATACGTTGATTAGTAAGTTGTTGTTTTTATTTTCGTCCGGGGACAGTTGGCGAACTCTAGCGGAATCATGCAAACTGTCAACCGGATTTCTAAAGATTTCTTTAGCACTGCTGATGCCAACCGCCGTTTCTTTAAAAATTCCAGCAAAAATGCAAAATGATTTCTCGTGGCGATCCAAAAAGGCGTGGATTTCACGCATCAACGCGTGGATTTCACGCATCGGCTGAAAAGTTGTTCGCAAAAAATCGGGTGACAACCCAAATCCTGAAAAAATTTCGGCGGCAAATTCCAATTTCATCTCCAAATTCCCCGCGCCTTCGTGATTGATTTTTCAACGCAATTAACAAACACTAACCGACCCGATGGCCGAGCCAAAAGAAAATCCGCTCATGGAAAAAATCGTGTCGCTGTGCAAGCGGCGCGGGTTCATTTTTCAATCCTCCGAGATTTACGGCGGCATCAACGGCTTTTGGGATTACGGCCCGCTCGGCGTAGAGTTGAGAAAAAACATCCGCGACTGCTGGTGGAACGACATGGTGCGCCGACGCGACGACGTCGTCGGCCTTGAATCTTCCATCATCATGCACCCGAAAGTCTGGGAGGCATCCGGCCACGTCGGCGGCTTCACCGACCCGATGGTGGATTGCAAAGTTTCCAAGCAAAGATTTCGCGCCGACCAGATTTTTTTTGCAGCAATCGTCGTTGACGGAAAAATCGCCGGCTATGTCAGCGCGCTTGAAAGCGAAAAAATTGCCGAGGAACTTCAGGAAAAAGCCGAGGCGTTCAAACGCAAGAAAGCAATTCAAGGAAAACTCGAGCCGGTTCAGCCGCGTGATTTCACAGAGGCGAAGCCGGAAGAAATTCCGTTGATTCCTTCTCCTGCGACCGGCGAGCCGGGCAGCCTCACACCGCCGCGCGGATTCAACATGATGCTCGAAACGAACGTCGGCGCATTGCGCAACGAATCTTCCGTCGCTTATTTGCGGCCGGAAACGGCGCAGGGCATGTTCGTGGATTTCAAAGCCGTGCTCGACACGGGGCGCGTGAAAATTCCCTTCGGCATCGCGCAAATCGGCAAATCGTTCCGCAACGAAATCACGCCGCGTAATTTTATTTTCCGCAGCCGTGAATTCGAGCAGATGGAAATGGAATTTTTCATCAGCGACGAAGATGACTGGGCGAAATGGTATCGTTACTGGATTGACTGGTGCCGCGACTGGCTCATTTCCGTCGGTATTCCGGCAGCGCAACTTTCCGAATATAATCACCTGAAGGAAAAACTCGCGTTCTACTCCAAAGGCACGACGGATATCATGTTCAAATATCCCTTCGGCGTGCAGGAGCTTTGGGGCATCGCTGCGCGCGGCGATTACGATCTTTCGCAACACGCCAAATTCAGTGGCACGCCTCTGACTTATTTCGATGAAGCGACAAAGCGGCGATACGTCCCGCATGTCATTGAACCGGCTGTCGGCGTTGATCGGATTGCGCTGGCGATTCTTTGCAGCGCATATTCCGAAGACCAGATGCCCGACGAAAAAGGCAAAATGGAGACGCGCGTCGTGCTGCGTTTCGCCCCGCGTATCGCGCCAATCAAGGCCGCCGTGCTGCCATTGTTGAAAAACAAGCCGGAGCTGGTAAAAAAGGCGGTGGAAGTCCGCGATGTTTTGCGTCCGCACATGAACGTGTTTTACGATGACGCGGGCGCGATTGGCCGTCGCTATCGCCGACAGGACGAAGCCGGCACGCCGTTCTGCGTGACGGTTGATTTCGACACGCTCGGCGAAAAACCGGAACTCCTCGACACGGTGACGATCCGCTACCGCGACGACGGGAAACAGGAGCGCTTGAAAATTTCTGAACTTTTGGAATTTTTACTGTCTAAAATTCGTTGATGCCTGACACAAAAATAATTCCGAAAACGAAAGAACGCGCGCCGACGCTGTATTTCATCGTTGCGATCAAGCTGGTCAAAGGTCTGGTTTTGCTGCTGACGGCAGCAGGAATTTTTTCACTGGCTGGGAAAGATTTGAGCGATGTGTTCGATCAATTTTTGCGGTGGGTGCATCTGGATCCGGAGCACCGGTTTTTCAGCAACATCGGCGATTGGCTGGACACGATCACGACGGCCAACATCCGCGCCGTCGCTCTGGGCACGACGCTTTACGGTTTGTTTCTGCTCGTCGGCGGCACGGGACTGGCGTTTCGCGCGAAGTGGGCAATCTGGCTGGCCATCGGCGAATCGGCGTTTTTCATCCCGATTGAGATTTTTGAACTGGTCCGCCGTCGCGCACCGGAAATCGCAGACCACCCGCGGCCGGAATTGTTTCACCATCCCAAAATCGGCCTGCTCATCATTCTCGCGCTGAACATTTTGATTGTCTGGTATTTGCTCAAAAACCGGAGGCGGCTGTTCCGACACCATTGAAACGCCGCTGAAAATTGACAATTATTTGCTTGCAAGGGCGGCGCAAAAGGCTTATTAACACAGCACAATTTGAACTGTTCCCGCCGTGCGGGAGCGTCTGATGCAAAAACTTACAGCTATGCCACAACCGACGAGGGTGTTTTGAGCCGCCCTTTTCCTTCCCACAGTTCTTCGTCCGCCGCGTATCTCCGGGTCAACGGCAAAATCCGCGCACGCGAAGTCCGTGTCATCATGGGCGAAAAACAGCTCGGCGTGTTCCCGCTGAACGAAGCCCTGAATATGGCGCGGCAAAACGGCGTTGACCTCGTGGAAATTTCGCCGAACGCCGCACCGCCCGTCTGCCGGCTCGTGGAGATCGGCAAGTTCCGTTACGAGCTGGCCAAGAGGGAAAAAGAATCCAGGAAACGCCAGCACGCCTCGATGGTGAAGGAAATCCAGTTGAGCCCGCGCATTGATCCGCACGACCTCGGCATCAAGGTCGCGCACGCGATCGAGTTTTTGTGCGAGGACATGAAGGTGAAGGCCGCGCTGAAATTCCGCGGACGCGAGATGGCGCACACCGAGGTCGGTTTCGATGTCGTCAACAAGTTCATCACCGAAATCGCGCCCTTTGGCCATCCCGATTTTCCCCCAAAACTCATCGGCCGTGGAATCAACGTGATGATCAGCCCGCTGCCGCGCAACAAGCGCGCGAAAAACCCGCGCGCGGCTGAAAACGAGCACGGACATCCGCCGGAGAAAAACAATCATGAATCTCATTCGACGCCGACACCGTCGAAAACCAAAGTCCCGGTCTCCGAAGAAACGCAGTCCAACGGACTCAACGACGCGTTTTCAAAACTCGAAGTGAAATCGTAGCGGCGGACGTGAGTCCGCTCTGACCAAAAATTGAGCCGACTCACGTCGGCTGCTGCGGAGCGATTTTCCAGCCGCGCACCAGATCGGGAAAACGGCAATCATCGCAGACCGCGTTCGAATGTTCGCAAAAATCGCGGACGATCTGCATCAATCCCTGTTGCGCGACAGCCGTCTTGAAAATTTTGATGTCAAATGGTGGCCGTGCGCAAGCACCGAGCAAACGCTGGCGCGCGAGTTTCAGGACCGAATTGTCCTCCGCCGCCGGCCACTCGAAAAATCGCCGCTCTATTTCGCCTAGGATTTTTTGATTGCTGCCTTCTTTGGCCCGAATCCAAAGCCACGGCAAAATGACGTTCACGGCCAGATCCGTCACGCGCGCGTCGCCCAGCAGCGGCTGCGGCTTCTTCAAACGCGCCGATTTGAACGTCCAATGCCATGACCAAAACTCGTCATGCCCGACCTGCAAAATTTCGTGAAGCGACTCCAATAATTTTTTGTCGGGAATTTCCGCCACGCTCCAATTTTCGATTTTGGAAACCAAATTTTTGGCGGCAAGCCAGTGCGACGCCAGCGCAAGCCGGCGCTGCGGATGGTTCGTTGGACGCAGGCCGTGAAATCTCCAGACGGCGCGCGGCAAAATCAAATCTGAAAATTCGTCGCGCTCGCGCCACCAAAAATCCCAAAGCTCGCGAAAATAATTTTCCGGTTTCGCGAGCTTTGTCGCGCCGGAATTTCGCCCGGCAAAATGAAGGCAGGCCGGTTCGGTTGGCAACAGACCGCCGATGCCAAGAAATCGCGCCTGAAGTTCGAGCGCCGAGTTTGCGGCGCGCGACCAGCGCGATTTTGTTTCCGCCAGATTTTGCATCGGCCAGACGTTGTGCTTGTAGCCGAGCGCGCGAAAAAGATTTTCCCAAAGCGCCTGTTCCCAACCGGCATTTTTGGCGCGGTCAAGAATCGCCCTGGCCTTGCTTTCAAACCGGACGCGCGCCGCTTCGCGCAAAAGTTCATCAAGTTGCACTTCGTCCAGTTCCCGCAACGGCGCGCAGCATTTGCCGCGCAAATTCTCCGGCAGCGAGCGCAGCGGTTCGTTTTCGAGCGATAAACTCAATTCCGCCAGCGGCGCATCGAGGACATTTTTCAAAGACAAAGCCGCAGGAACGGTTTCGTCCGGATTCGATTTTGTTTCGTCCCAGACGACGTGAAGCAAAACGTTTTTAAAAGCCGGATTTTTGTCGTGGCCGTGCGCGCGCCAGCCGCTCGCACGCAAATCGATTTCCACGTCGCCAGAACGCGGCGGCTCATCGCCGATTTGCAGGACAGCCCCGCGAAAATCCGGCCCGCCTTCGACGCTGGCGAATCCGGGATGAAAAACGCGCACAACTTTTCCAGCGGCGGTCGTAAGCCGGTCGCGCTGCAAACGTTGATGCTGCCAGACGGCTTGAAGCAGCCGCTCGGCCGGCGCGTCATTTTCTTCGCGCAAGAAATCCGCCGCGCGGGATTGCGCGCGCCACGCGGCATAAAAATTTCGACCCGTCGAAGTCACCCTGTGATTGCTTTTGCGCGAGTGACGATGCAAAGTCAAGTCCGCTGCGAAAAATTTTGAACGCATCCAACCACGAGTTTGCCTGTTAGTATATGCAGTGGCTTAATTTTTGTTGGCCGTGAATGCTTTTTTTCGGCTAAACTCCGCAAGCATTGATGAATTAAAAGGCGATGATCCAGGTGACACATTTGACGAAGCGCTACGCCGGTCGCACGGCGGTGAGCGACGTTTCGTTTTCGGTCGCGCGTGGCGAAATCGTCGGCCTGCTCGGACCGAACGGCGCGGGCAAAAGCACGACGATGCGGATTTTGTCGTGTTTCATGCCGGCGACGAGCGGCACGGCGCGCGTGGCGGGCTTCGATGTCTTTCATCAATCGGACGAAGTGCGACGGCGGATCGGTTTCATGCCGGAAAATAATCCGTTGTATCCTGAAATGCGCGTGCGGGAATATCTGAAATTTCGTGCGCGTTTGAAAGGTCTCGGCTGGAAAAAATCGCGCGAGCGCGTGGACACGGTGATGGAACAGTGCGGGTTGACGGACGTGCGCCGCCGCATCATCGGGCAGCTATCGAAAGGTTACCGCCAGCGCGTCGGTCTGGCGGACGCACTCGTGCACGAACCGGAACTGATCATTCTGGACGAGCCGACCATCGGCCTTGACCCGAATCAAATCCGCTCGGTGCGGCAATTGATAAAAAGTCTCGCGGGAAAACACACGGTGCTGATTTCGACGCATATTTTGCCGGAAGCGGAAATGATGTGCAGCCGGATGCTCATCATGTTCGACGGGAAAATTCTGGCGGCGGACACGCCGGACAATTTGCAGCGGCTCATGGCGGGCAGCAGCCAGATCGTCGCGGAAATCTGCGCGGGCGCGCACGAGTTGCGCGACGCGTGGTCGCAGATGCCCGGCGTCGAGCAGTTCGACGTTTCGTCCGCGGAGGGCCAATTCCAGCGCTGCGCCCTGACGCCGCGTGATGGATACGACTTGCGCCCGGCGATTTTCGCCCTCGTGCGCGAGCGCGGCTGGGTGTTGCGGGAACTGACGCGCAACCGCCATTCGCTCGAAGACATTTACGTCCAGGTGACGAAGACGAACGAGGAAGAAATCTGATGAAAATATTTTGGACACTGGCGCGTCGTGAACTGGCGTCGTTTTTTTTATCCGTGGCGGGCTACGTCATCATCGCGGCGGTGACGCTGTTGACCGGCTTGAGCTTCGTCGTGCTGATGACCAACCTCGGCAGCGACCCTTCGCCGATGCCGGTGACGGAAATGTTTTATCGCACCTACTTTTTCTGGCTGATCGTGCTGCTGGCCACGCCGGTCATCACGATGCGGTTGTTCGCGCTGGAAAAAGCGACGGGCACTTTTGAGACGTTGATGACGACGCCGGTGAGCGATCTGCAGGTCGTCGCGGCGAAATTCGCGGCGGCGATCATTTTTTACACGGTGATGTGGCTGCCGATGCTCGCGTGCCTGTTCATCGTCCGGCATTTCACAAATCAGCCCGGCGCGCTGGACAGGGGCACGATCGGCGGAATGTACCTTGGAATTTTCCTCGTCGGTTGTTTGTTTCTGTCGCTCGGCTGTTTCGCATCGTCCGTCACGCGCAGCCAGATGGCGGCCGCGATGATCAGTTTTGTCCTGGGCGTGAGCTTGTTTTCGCTCGGATTTCTGGCCGAGGCGATCCCCATGACGGCGCAGTGGCAATCGCAAGTGTTGTCGTATTTCGGCTTGTTCGAGCAAATGGGCGATTTCGCGCGCGGCGTGGTGGACACGCGCCCGGTGATTTTCTACGTGAGCGCGACTTTTTTCTTTTTGTTCCTGACCTTGCGGGCGGTCGAAAGCCGGCGCTGGAGATAAAATGCCGACTGAAACCCAACCCAGCTTCTCGCCGCGACACCGGTGGAAAATCGGATTCGACGTGCTCGTGCGCACGGCGCTGGTGCTGGCGATCGTCGTGATGGTGAATTATCTCGGCGCATTTTTCTCCCACCGGTTCTATTTGAGTTCGCAGACGCGAGTCGAGTTGTCCTCGCGCACGTTGAGCGTGCTGCATTCGCTGACGAACCGCGTCGCCGTGACGCTTTATTACGACAAGAGCGAGGAGCTTTACCCAATGATCGTCGCGCTGCTGAACGAATATCGCGCGGCGAATCCGAAAATTTCCGTCAAGTCCGTGGACTACGTGCGCGACGCGGGC
Source organism: uncultured Bifidobacteriaceae bacterium (assembly GCA_964536285.1). Lineage (GTDB taxonomy): Bacteria > Verrucomicrobiota > Verrucomicrobiia > Limisphaerales > UBA11358 > UBA11358. The sequence continues at coordinate 42,484 of CAZHXG010000001.1, read as the reverse complement.
GACGCGCAGAAAATCAAGGAGCAATACAAATTAAGCTCCGCGACGGACAAAAACCTCGTCATTTTCGATTGCGACGGACGTGTCAAAATCGCCAACGGCGACGAGCTCTCCCAATACGGGCCGGACGGGGTCACAAAAGATAAAAAAATCGAATTCCGTCCCGTCGCCTTCATGGGCGAAATGCTGTTCACCTCGATGCTGCTCGCGCTCGAAAATCCCAAGCCGCTCAAGGCGTATTTTCTGCAAGGTCATGGCGAGCCGTCGTTGTCCGATTCCGCCGATTTGGGTTACTTGAAATTCGGCGCGATCCTCGGCGAAAATTACATCGCCACGGCACCGCTGCAATTGTTCGGCAACAGCGTCATTCCGGACGATTGCAACCTGCTCATCATCGCCGGGCCGCAGACGGAATTTTCGGATTTGGAACTGCAAAAAATCGATCAATACCTCGCGCAAGGCGGAAGGCTGTTCGTGCTTTTCAATTATTTTTCCGTCAAACATCCGACCGGACTCGAACCGATTCTCGCGCGCTGGGGCGTGAATGTCTCTTCCGACATTGTCCAAGACCCGAAGAACACGACTTCCGGACAGGACGTGATCACCTACAACTTCAGCCGTCATCCCGTCGTCAATCCGCTCTCACAACTCGCATTGCAACTCATTTTGCCGCGGTTGATCAGCAGCGTGAACTGGCAAAATCCGCCCGCCGACGCGCCCAAAGTGGACGAACTCGCGTTCTCCGGCGCGACGTCAACACTCGCGGGAGAACCCGGCGATCCGCCGCGCAGTTATCCGCTCATGGCCGCGGTCGAGCAAAAACCTGTCGCCGGCGTCGCCAACACACGCGGCACGACACGCATCATCGTGGTCGGCGATTCGTTTTTTCTCGGCAACCACAACATCGAAGGCGGCGCGAACCGCGATTTCGTCGGCTACGCGGCGAACTGGCTGCTCGACCGCTCGAGTTTGCTCGAAGGAATCGGCCCGCGACCTGTCACGGAATTCCGCCTGACGATGACGCGCGCGCAGCAAAAGAATGTCCGCTGGCTGCTGCTCGGCGCGCTGCCCGGCGGTGTGCTCGTGTTCGGCTGGCTCGTCTGGCTCGTGCGGAGAAAATAAGATGAACACGAAAAACACATGGGTGTGGCTGGTCCTCGCGGCGATGCTGTTCGCGTTCATCTGGTTTTTTGAAAATCATCTGCGCCCCGCAGCGCCGACCGCGACGAACATCCTGCCCGGATTGCAGCCGTCCGAAGTCACGAGCATTCAAGTCATCCCGTCCGGCGCGCTGGAGATCCGCGCCGACCGCACGAACGATTCATGGGTTTTGTCCAGGCCGATTTCATATCCCGCGCAGCCGGCTGCGATCGAGACCCTGCTTGATGCGCTGCAAAAACTCGCACCCGCGACCAAAATCAACGCCGCGGAATTGAGCCAGCATAAAAACTCCGAGTCCGAATTCGGTTTTGAAAATCCGCAAATCTCGCTCGTCGTCGAATCGGACGATCAGCGACGGCAATTGTTGATCGGCAACAAGACCGCGCCGGGCGATCAGGTTTTTCTTCGTATCGTCGGCGTGGACGGCGCCTTTGTCGTGGACGCCGACTGGCTCAAATTCATCCCGCGCTCCGCCGACGACTGGCGCAGCACCGCGCTGGTGGACACCGGAAAAAATGATTTTGATTTCATCGTGGTGACCAACGGCGCAAAAGTCATCGAACTCCATCGCGACGCGACGAACCATCTCTGGCGCATGACACGGCCTTTGCAGGCGCGGGCGGACAACGACCGGATCACCGACGCGCTGCAATATCTGCGAACCGCGAGCGTCTCGCGATTTGTCACCGACGATCCAAAGGCGGACTTGAGCTCGTTCGGATTGCAACCCGCCGATCTGGATTTGTGGCTCGGGCACGGAACGAACTTTTCCGACGCCGTCCATTTCGGAAAAAGCTCCACGAACGATCCGGCGCAAATCTTCGCCAGGCGCGAAGGCTGGAGCACGGTTTTCACCACGGCAAAAGACGCGTCCGCGCCGTGGCGCGTTTCGGTGAATGATTTTCGCGACCCGCATCTGCTTGAAGTAACCGTGCCCGTCGCCGAAATCGAAGTGCATGGCGGCGACAATTTCATTTTGCAGCGGCAGGGTTCAAACGACTGGAAAATCGCGGGCGAAAAATTTCCGGCGGACGCCGAAAATGTGCAAGCCTTCATCAAGCTTCTCGCCGGCATGCGCGTGACGGAATTCGTCAAGGACGTCGTGACCGCCCCCGACCTGCCGCTTTACGGATTGACGAAGCCGACATACGGGATTGTTTTGCGCTCCACAATCGGCGACAGCAACGCCGTCATCGCACAATTTTCCTTCGCGGTCCAGACCAACGGGGTTTTTGTCCATCGCGCGGACGAGGATTTCATCTACGCCATCGCGCCGGAAGATTTCAACCGTTTGCCGGAGAACGGCTGGGAATTTCGTGACAGGCGAATCTGGAATTTTTCCGAGGGCGACGTGGCGCAAATCACACTTCATCAAAACGGCAAGACGCGCACGATGATCCACAACGGTCCGGACAAATGGTCGTTCGCCGCCGGCTCACAAGGCATCATCAATCCCCCGGCGATTGAAGAAACGGCCCACCGGCTCGGCGGATTGGGCGCCGTCGGCTGGATCGGACGCAACATGGCCGAACCAGAAAAATTCGGATTCAAGCCGGACAATCTTTCCATCACGTTCGAACTCAAGGACGGCAAAAAACTCACCGTTGATTTCGGCACGCCCATTTCCGACCAGACGGCGCTGGCCGCCGTGACACTGGACGGCGAACGCTGGGCGTTCGTTTTTCCGCAGACGCTTTACCAGTTCGTCTTGAGTTATCTCACCATTCCGGCGAACGTCCCCTGATATGCGATTGCAACCCGCTTTCTGGCGGAAATGCCGAATCTGTTTTCGCTGGTGCCGCATCACCGCGCTTTTCGCGGTGCTCGTGATGGTTTGCGCCTTTGTCTGGCTCAACCGCATCGGCCTTCCGGATTTTTTGAAAACGCGGCTCGTCGAGGCGCTTCACTCGCGCGGAATCCAATTGGAATTTTCCCGGATGCGGATGCGGGTCACCCGCGGGCTCGTTGTTGAAAACGTCCGCGTCGGCGACGCCAGAATTCCTGACAACCCGACGTTTTCAGTCGGTGAAGTCCAATTGCAACTGGATTTCCGCGCGTTGTTGCGCCGGCGGTTGGAAATCAAAGGACTCGTTTTGCGGCAGGGAAAACTCGTCTGGCCGATCACGCCGACGAACACGCTGGCTCTCGACAACATCCATACCGACCTGCGTTTCCAGGTCAATGACACCTGGTCGCTCGACGATTTTCAGGCCGACTTTGCGGGCGCAAAACTCGCCTTTTCCGGCGATGTCATCCACGCGCCGGAAATCCGCAACTGGAAATTTTTCCAGGGGGAAAAATCCCGCGACTACGGCGCGTTGAAGGGACAACTGCAAAAATTTTCCGAGGCGGTCGAGAAAACCCATTACGACAGCCCGCCGCACTTGAACCTGAACGTGGCGGGCGACGGACGCGACATCCGCTCGTTCAGCGTCCGGCTCGCGATCGCGCAGGCGCGGACACGGCTCGAACTCGAGGGCAGCGGCGAGGATTTGACAAAGTTTTATCACTGGCGCATCCGCGGCATGGTCGAACCGGAAATCGTCCGCCCGTTTTTGACGACGAGCAACGCGATCCACGGACTGAACCAGTTCACGTTCGCCGAACCGCTCGCGTTGGACGTGAATGTGCGCGGGCATCTGGATGATTACGAGAGCATCAGCGCGAGCGGCCACGTGGCGCTGACCAATTTCACACTTCGCGGACAGGCGATGGACAGCGTCGCGGGCGAATTGTTTTATGCGAACCGCGTCCTCAAATTTTTCAATCCCGGCCTGTCGCGCGAGAACGGCGCGCAAAAGATGACGGCGGACATGATCACTTTGAACTTCACCAATCAACTCATTTATATCACGAACGGTTTCAGCATCGCCGACCCGGACGCGATCACCCGCGCCATCGGGCCGAAGACATGGCGGCTGATCGAGCCGTATCATTTTTTGAAGCCGCCGACGGCGCGCGTGAACGGCTGCGTGTCCATGCGCGACGTGAAGAGCCTACACGACGTGGACGATGCCGACTTACGTTTTGACATTTTGCAACCCGCGCCGTTCCAATGGCTCAAACTCAAGACGCCGGGCATCATGGGTACGATCCACTGGCTCGGAGAAACGCTCGTCCTGACGAATTTGACGGCGACATTTTATGGCGGAGACGGAAATGGTTTTGCATTTTTTGATTTTAGTCCGCCTCATCCGGGCGCGGATTATCAATTCATGGTGGACGTGACCGGTGTGAATCTCTACCGGCTCGCGGCGGACTTGTCCTCGCCCACCAACCGGCTTGAAGGAACGCTGGCCGGAAGACTTTTCGTCACACACGCGGACACGCGCGACTGGCGGACGTGGGATGGTTACGGCCATGTCAATCTGCACGACGGCTTGATCTGGAACGTCCCGATTTTTGGGATTTTGTCGCCAGTGCTCAACACGGTTTCGCCGGGGCTCGGCAACAGCCGCGCGACGGACGCGTCGGCGAAATTCACCATGACCAACGGCGTGATTTTCACCGACTCGCTGGAGATGAGGACGTTGATGGCGCGGCTGAACTACGCCGGCACGGTGGACTTGAAGCAGAATGTGAACGCCCGGGTCACGGCGCAACTGTTGCGCGACACCTGGGCGGTCGGCCCGCTCATCAGCACGGTCATGTGGCCGGTGAGCAAGTTGTTCGAATATAAAATCACCGGCACACTCGAAAATCCAAAAAGCGATCCGGTTTATGTCCCGAAATTCCTTTTGATGCCGCTTCATCCCATCCGCAGCATTCAGGAAATATTCCCCGGCGGCGACGTGTCCTCCAGCCCGGCACCGCAAAAATAAAGCTGATTCGCGTTGGCAATCGGTACAACTTTGTCAGTTGTGCTATTGCAAAACCGCCCGGTAAAAACGGCTGGGATAGTTCGTCGCCAGTAAATCGGTGAATTGTATTATGCCGTTTGCACCCGCTGTATTGGTCAACAGTGGCAGCCAGCTTAACAGATTGGTGGAAGCCTCAAGCCGCCAGGTGGTGTTCGAGCCTGTGCTGAACGTGAGTTGAAAACCGCCGTTGGGCGGTTGCGTGATGGCTGCAATTTTCAGCGCTGGTGAAGCAATCAAAATTGGTGTTGCAACAAATGATACGTCATCCACATACCAGCCGGCGGCGGTGCCGATGCCGCCGGAAGCAAAACGAAAGGCCACCTGCACTGTCTGGCCGGCATAAACACTTAAATCCAAAGATATATTGGTCCAAACGCCGCCGGTGCTGCCGTTGAGGTAAGTCGGTGAAATCTGATTCCAAGTGCTGCCGTCGGTGCTGACTTCAACAAAGCCCAGCGCGTTATTGAATTTATACCAATGCCAGAAGCTCAAAGCTGCGCTGCTGTTTGTGGGAATGGCAAACGGCGGGCTGATCAATCTTGAATCCACGTTGTTTGTATAATTGCCCGCCAAAATGGTCGCCGCGCAGTTGGTTCCGGTGTGCGCGGCATTCGGTCCGCTGGTCGGCTTGCCGATTTCCCACGTTCCATCTTCCACCGACCAATCACCTTCGCCGGATTCAAAACTATTCAGGACGGGCTCGCCGGTGACCACGGCGACATCGTCCACATACCAGCCCTGGCCATTGCCGGGGCTGCCGCCATAAAAGCGAAAAGCAATCTGCACGCTCTGTCCGGCAAATGCTCTTAAGTCAATGGACGGGCGCGACCAGACGCCGCCGCTGGTGATGCTCTCATAAGTCGGGGAAATCTGATTCCAACTGCCGCCACTGTTGGTGCTGATTTCAACAAAGCCCAATGCGTTTTCCAAATTGAACCAATGCCAGAAACGCAACCGGGGGAATTGGTTTGTGGCTGGAACGACAAGCCGATTGGTGCCGTTGTAATTTGTGCAGACGAGCCGACGGTCAGAGTTGTAGGCATAATTTTGAGTCGAGGCGCAGTTGGTGCCGGAATATGTGCGAAAACCATTTGTATTTTTCGCAGGACCTGCGGTCGGCGAACCAATTCGCCAGACCTTGTTGGTGATCCAGCGGCTGGCGGCGTTAGTTTCAAAATTGTCCGACCAGAAGACGGTTTCCGCCCGAGCATCGGCCGCCACCAGCAAAAAGACCGCGTACAAACAAAAAAATATGTTTCCTGAATATTTCATTTTTTCATACCCCATCCCCTGCCGGTAAATTGAAATCAATACTGGCCGGTGTCCGGGTTCGGTTGTGCGACGTCGTTGGTGCTTTGCACGGACGGGAAGACGCTGTTCGTGTCAACCTGATCCTGCGGCGTGAAAACGCCGGCGTTGTGCTTCCTGGATTTCGCCGCCTTCAACTCGGCCTTTCGCTCGGCTTCGATTTGTTTCTGCGCCTCGACGTCATCATCGGCCTCGGCATGGGCGATGCCTGGCAGCCGTTGTTCTTCCTTGATGGCCTGTGCGGCGGCAAATTCTGGCGTGCGCAGAACCGTCGGGCGAATCAGCACGACGGTTTCATTGCGATTCTTCGAATCGTTGCGCTGGGAAAACAGGTTGCCGATCAGCGGAATGTCTTTCAGCCACGGAACTCCGCTCTTGTCAGTGCTCTTGTCCGAACGGACAAAGCCGCCGAGCATGATGGTGTCCTTGTCCTTCACGGCGATCTCCGAATTGAGCGTGCGTTTGTCCGTATTTGGCACGTTGTTGTTATCAATGGTCGTGTAGTTTGCGATGTCGTCAATTTCCTGACTGATGTCCATGACGACGAGGCCGTCGGGATTGATGAACGGCGTGACATCCAGTTCAACACCGACCGAAAGTTGCGAGTAGGATGAACTGTTGCCGTTGACGCCACCGCTGTAAGTGCTGGTGATATAAGGAACGGTCTTGCCGACAAAAAACGAAGCCGCCTTCGCCTGCGAAGTCTGGATGCGCGGACGTTGTATGACCGTGGCGCTGCTATCATCGGCGATGGCTTGGAGCGCCACATCCCATGTCGGCCCGATGTTGCCGAAGTAGCTGAAGCCGCTGCCAAGGCTGTTGCCAAAGATCGAATTTGTGCTTCCTGCAGATGATATCGAGCTGACAATGCTGCTAATAGCCGTGTTCGTTCCAATCGTAGTGAAGTTAGTTGTAACGGTCTGGATAAAATGCATGAATGTATTGCCATTGTTAATGCCGCCGGCGGTAGTGATGGAAGAATTGTTCGCGGTCGGATTTTGCGCCGCAGAAACTCCGAAGTCAAATGTATGGCCAAGCGTCACATCCACGATGACGGATTCGATGAGCACCTGCGAAAGCAGCACGTCCAGTTTTGCCACGACCGCCTTGATCCTGTCCATGTCCGCCTGTGTCGCAAAGACGAGGAGCGAATTGCTCCGCTGGTCGGCGATGATTTTTGTCTGGCCGAAAACCTGTATCTGATCCTGCTGTCCGTTGGATGCGCGGCTGACAATCGCCTGCAAGCGCTGCTGGAAAGTCGTGCCCGTTCCCGGCGTGCCGTTGGCCGTCGTCCCATATCCGCCTGTCCGGCCGCCATTGTTGCCATTATTGACGCCAGACTGATACGCGTTGATTCCGCCCTGCGCGCCTGCCGTGCCTGCCGTGCCGCCGGGCCGCCCCATGCCGTTGATGGTTGATGTCGTGCCGGGCGTGTTGCCGATGCTCACGGCGCTGCCGCCACCACCGCCAAGACTGTTCAGCGCGTTGGCGATGTCATCGGCCAGCGCGTACCGGATGGGGATGACCTCGGAAACGATTTCCGACGAGCCTCCCGAAACATCCACCTGCGCGATCATTTCGAGCATCCGCTTCACGTTTTCAGCGTTGTCCCGCAGGATGAGAATTCCATTGCTGTCAATCGGCAGGATTGAGTTCGCCAGTCTTGCGAACGGCTGGATGATGGGCACCATTTCGCTGGGCTTGGTATATTTCAACTGGACGATGTGCGTCACGTACGACCCCAGATTGGGCAGGTTGGTCGCATCCGACTGGTTGAATTCCGCGCCCGCCGAGTTCGCCTGTTCCACCGGCAGCACTTTCACGAATTTGTCGCCGACATTCACCACTGAAATGCCGTTGAGCGCAAGCACCGCCTGCAACGCCTGGATCGCCTCGCTCTTGGTCAACGGCGTTTCAGTCTTCAAAACAATCTGCGCCGACGGCAAACCCGCGCGCAGCAGCGTGCGCCCGACCAGTTGCGCATACACTTCAAGCACCTGGTTCACGTCCACACCCTGAAAATTGATGTTGCCCGCCGGAATCATTTCTTCCGCCGGTTCGCCGCCGGTCGGAGTCGCGGTTGCGTCCGAAGACACAACCGACGGAGATGTTGTCGGCGGCACAATCTGGTCGGGCGCGGATGCTGCGGGGAAGGCCGGCGGTTGCGGCGGCACAAGCGCGTTTGTCCCGGTGCGGACGCGTCTGGGCATCTGGCGCAGCGTGGGCTCCGTCTGCGCCCAGAGATCAAGGCCGGTCAAAAATAAAATCAGGATGAGCGTGGTTGTTTTCATTGTGCCTTTGCGGTTGCGGTTTTTAAATTTTTCGCGTTGGTGTTTTTCTGGTAACTGGCGACGAGCCGGATGTTCGCGTTGAGGTGCTGCCGGGTGCTGTCGGATTGAAGCTCAAGGTCGATCACGCGCACCATCGAGGCGTCATTGCCAAGCTTGTAAAGAAAATCCACCAGTTGCGAATCGGTGGCGATGACGGTGATGTTCTGGGTCTGTTCGGTGAAAAATTCGTTCGTGCGCGTCATCTGCCGCGACGCGTTGATGATGCCCACGCTGCTTTGCGCGGCCTGCGAATTGATCGTCCGCATCATGTCGATCGCCTGATCCTCGGGCGCGACGGATTCGCCTTCGCTCGCGAATTTTTTGACGAGCGTTTCGTAATTCGCCGACTGCGAGATCGTCGTCTGGTAAAGCTTCAGTTTCGCCCGCGCGGAATCGCCCCGGCGTTGCAAATCCCCCCAATCCGAAAAATGCGGCCAGACCTTCCACGCGTTCAGCACGAGGAACAAAACGACCAAAACGCCGATGGCCAGGCGGCGTTCCAGCGGACGAAGTTGCGCGAAATATTTTTTCACTGCGTTTCCTCCGCGTTTTGCAAATCCAGCGCGAAATTCCACGTCACTTGATCGCCGCCCTGACGATAGACCAGCGGTTCGCCGCTGCCGGGGTCGCGGTTGAACATGGGTTGGCCGTTCAATTGCGATTTCCGCAGCGCGTCATTGAAATCAATTATTTTGTTGATGTCCTCCGACGGCACCGTGCCGTTGAGCGAAAGCCGCCGGCCGTTTGAAAAAGAAAACCGTTGCAACGAAATTCCGGCGGGCAGTTGTTCCGCGACGAGTTTCCAGCAGTCCAGCGCGGCGAATTTCAATTCCTGCCGCTGCTCCAGCACGGCGTAACGCGCCTTGAGCAGCAGCGCATTCGTGTAGCTGCCGCTGACGTCCGCGACTTGCTGTTCGATCTTGTTCGTCTTGAACGCCAGCCATCCTGTCGCGCTAAAATAAACCACCACGACGGCCAGATACAAAACCAGCGCCGCGCCCAGGCCGTGCAGCCACAGGCGGTCAAAAAATTGTTCCTGATAACGTTTGGAAAATTCGGCGGGCAGTAAAACCGAGGACGCATTCGTGCCGGTCACGCGCTGCGCCGTGCGCGCGGCCAGTTCCCCGAATGGCAACGGACTGGTCACCTGAACCGGCTCGCCCAGACCCTCGCGCAAAAAAGTTTCCCATTCGCCGGCCATCGCGCTGTCGGCGACCAGATGCCATTTCGGCTGCGCCGTCAGCCAACCCTCGATTTCGCCCGCCCATGCAAGTTGCGCGAGCTGGTCTTTCAGGCTTTTCACGCGGTCGCCGGTTGACGGCAACACGATGAAACTCAAACTCCGCAACGCGCCGCCGATCCACCACGCCACCAGCGCGCTTCTTTGACCGCCCGATGAAACCGGATAAATCCACGCGCCGTCTTCGTTCGCGGGCGCGGATTGCAACTGGTCGAGCATCGGCGCTTCAAGCCGGTCGGCGAGATAACCCTGCGCCTCGAGTTTGCCGAGAAACTCCTCCACCGCGCTGCGCTCGGCGAAAACGACGATGACGGTCTGTAAATTTTCCGCCGTCGTCTGCGGCAAAACCTGGAACGTCCAGACGATTTGCGCCAGCGGGATCGGCGAAAGTTTTTCCAACTGGAATTCCACCATCGAAAGCGTCTCTTCGATGCTGCTCTTGGGCAGTTCAACCACGCGCAGAAAAACATTTTCCGGCGGCAGCCACGCGACGTTCAATTTCGGCTGCCAAAGCGCGTCCCAGGATTTTTGGACGAACTTGGGCGGCAGCGGTTGTCCGGGCGCGCCGGTGTGCTCGCGGTTCAGCACGAAGCCGCCGCTTTTGGCGTCGAACTGCCAGAGGCGGTTCGCGTCGGCGGCGACGTGAAGGATGTTGCAGGAATTCCAGCGGGCCATGAAAAATTTTGGTTAGCTTCGCGGGATAAATTGTGTCTTCTCGCCATCGGCGAGCGCGTCCATGTGTTCTTCCATTTGCGTGACGCGCAACACTTCCTCGATGGTCGTCTCGCCGGCCTTGACCTTGATCCAGCCGTCGGCGCGAAGCGTGCGCATCCCGGCCTCCATCGCGCGCTGGGCGATCGTCGTGGCCGGCGCGCGGTTCATGATGAGCGGGCGGATCGCTTCGCTAACGAGAAGCAATTCGTAAATGCCTTTGCGCCCCTGATAGCCGAACTGGCGGCACTCTTCGCAACCGAGGCCGCGCCAGACTTTCGCGGTGCCGATGTCCGCCTCGGGAAATCCGATCCGCCGCAAATAATCCGCGTCCACCTTTTGCTCGGTTTTGCAATGCGGACAAATCGTGCGGACGAGTCGCTGCGCCATGACCGCCTCGACCGACGACGCCACAAGAAACGGCTCGATGCCCATGTCAATCAACCGCGTGAACGCGCTCGGCGCGTCGTTCGTGTGCAGTGTGGAAAAAACCAAATGGCCGGTGAGCGAGGCGCGGATCGCGATCTCGGCGGTTTCCAAATCACGGATTTCGCCGACCATGATGACGTTCGGGTCCTGGCGCAGGATGTGGCGCAAGCCCATCGCGAACGTCAGGCCGATTTCCGGACGCACGGCGATTTGATTGATGCCCTTCAATTCATATTCCACCGGTTCCTCGATCGTGATGATGCGTTTCGTGACCGAGTTGATGGAACTCAAGAACGCGTAGAGCGATGTGGATTTGCCGGAACCCGTCGGGCCGGTGACGAGAAAAATTCCGTGCGGCTTCTGGATGATTTCGCGTATGGCGTTTTCCTCGGCGGGCGCAAACCCGAGTTTGTCGAGGCTCAAGAAAATTTTCCCGCGCGTCAACAAACGCAGCGAGACGCTTTCTCCATAGACCGTCGGTACGGTCGAGACGCGGATGTCGATTTCCTCGCCCTTGATCCGCACGTTGATGCGTCCGTCCTGCGGCAGCCTTTTTTCCGAGATGTTCATTCCGCTCATCACCTTGATGCGCGAGATCAACGCGGCCTGAAACCGTTTCAACTGCGGCGGCATCGGCGTCTGGTGCAAAATGCCATCAATGCGGTAACGAATCCTCAACTCATCCTCCGCCGGCTCGAAGTGGATGTCCGTCGCGCGATCCTTGAACGCTTCCCAGATGATCTGGTTCACGAACTTGATGACGCTCGCTTCCTGATCGTCCTCGGTGATTTCCTTGTCGTTGGCAATCTCCAGTTCCATCGGTTCGCCCGCGCCGAGTTCGTCGAGCGTTTCCGCGCCGACGCCGTAATATTTTTTCAACGCCTTCTCGATCTCCGTTTTCGGCGCGAGCGCGAACTGCACCGGCATGTGCGCGTCGAAGCGCACCGCATTCATCATCGCCGCGTCGAACGGATCGCTCGTGACGACCTGCAACGTTCCGTCGTTCAGCGCCGACGGCAGGACGGAATACTGGAACGCGACCTTCGTGGAAATTTTATTCCGCGCCTCGGTCGGGACGGCGTATTTGTGCAAATCCACGAACGGCCAGTCGAGCTTCGCCGCGAGGCGCTGGACAAAAACGTCCTCGGCCACGCCGCGTTCGCGCGCGATGAACGTCAGCAGCGTCTCGGTCGAGCCGCCGTCCGCCGCCGTCCGCCACGCCTTGCGCCAGCCGTCAAACTGGTCCGGCGACGCCTCGGCGACCGATGCGACAAGATTTTTTACAGAGCTGAAAGCCATTTATTTGTCCGTATTTAAACAGTTCAAAACCCGAAAAGTTGCATCTGGTAACAGAGATTTCGAGAACGGGCAAACCTCAAATGATTCCGCCACGCCATTGATGGCCGGAACGCTCCCGGAAAATTGAATTCCAATTCGCGGTGTTTTGTGTATTTCATGTCTCGAATGAAGCGATTCGCAACCGTCACCGTCATCGGGCGCGACAAGACCGGCGTCATCGCGCGCGTCACGAATTTTCTTTTCGAGCAAAAGGCCAACATTGAGGCGCTCGAGGAACAGGTCACGCGCGGCCAGTTCAGCATGACGCTTCAGGCCTCGTGGAAAAGTAGCGAACTGAAATCCGGCTCGCTCCGCGCCGGCCTGGAAAAATTGGCGGCGCAGCTCGGCATGGAAATCAAAGCCCGTTTCACCGAGCCGAATCGCCGCCAGAAATTCGCGATCATGGTCACAAGGGAAACGCATTGCTTCAACGCGCTCATGGCCGCGAAGTTGAAAGCCGACGCCGCGCTGGTCATCGGCAATTACGCCCAGTTCGCGCCGCTCGCAAAGAAGCACAAATTGCCGTTCGCTCACATCAATTGGAACGACCGCCCGAAAGCCGAAAGCCGCGCGCTACGGCTGCTCGAGGAAAACGAAATTGATTTCATCGTGCTGGCGCGCTTCATGAAAATCCTCTCGCCGAATTTCGTCTGGCGCTACAAAAACAAGATCATCAACATCCATCCGTCGCTGCTGCCGAGTTTTCCCGGGCCGCAGGCGTACCGCCAGGCTTACGAGCAGGGCGTGAAGATCGCCGGCGTCACCGCGCATTTCGTTTCGATGCGACTGGACGAAGGCCCGATCATCGCGCAAGGCGCGTTCGTCGTCCGTCCCGGCATGGAATTGAAGGAAATCATCGCGCGCGGCCAGAAACTCGAAGCCGACGTACTCGTCAAGGCTGTGAAACTTTATCTTGGCAAACGGCTCGACGTTTATTGGGGCGTCGTGAAGGAAGTTTGAAACATGAAAATCAATCCTGACGATTTTCGCGTCCGACCAGATGGGGCGGTGAAGCTCAAAAAATGGCCGACGCGGGTCAAGCCGTTCTACAAATCGAAGGAGCACTACGAAGAAATCCTCGCGGAGCACACGGAAAAGTTGAGCGAACGTCAGGGTTTGCTCTACGCCAGCAACCACTATGCGCTGCTGCTGATTTTTCAGGCGATGGATGCGGCGGGCAAGGACGGCGCCATCAAGCATGTCATGTCCGGCGTCAATCCGCAGGGCTGCCAGGTCTTCAGCTTCAAGCATCCGAGCGCGACGGAATTGCAGCACGATTTTCTCTGGCGCACGACGCGCTGCCTGCCGGAACGCGGACGCATCGGCATCTTCAACCGCTCGTATTACGAGGAAGTTCTCATCGTGCGCGTGCATCCGGAAATTTTGCAGGCTGAAAATATTCCCGACGAATTGCTGCACGATAAAAAAATCTGGGACGAACGGTATCGTTCCATTTTGGATCTGGAAAAACACCTGTATCGCAACGGGACGCGCGTCGTGAAATTTTTTCTGCATCTTTCAAAAGAGGAACAGCGGAAGCGTTTCCTCGCACGAATTGAGGACCCGCAGAAAAACTGGAAGTTCAGCCAGTCGGACATCGAGGAGCGAAAGTTGTGGAAGAATTATCAGAAAGCCTATGAAGACTGTTTGAGTGCGACGAGCACCGGCCATGCGCCGTGGTTTGTCGTTCCGGCGGACGACAAGGCCAATGCGCGGCTCATCATTTCGCAAATCGTTCTGGACACGTTGAAAGGACTTAAGATGAAATTTCCCGAGCCGACCAAAGAACACCGGAAGGAATTGCTGGCGATCCGCAAATCGCTGACAAAATAAATAATATGATCGGCTCGTCTGTTGTCACCCCAACCGAGCTTCACGAAAAACCGGTTATTCTGGCAATCTTTGCGATCACTTATCTTGGAATCGCGATAGGGCGCGTGCCCGGCCTGAAACTCAACCGCGTGGGCATCGCCTTGCTCGGCGCCATCGCCATGATGATTTTCGCCGGCATCGGCACATCCGAAGTCATTTCGTACATCAACTGGCCGACGATTTTTTTGCTCTTCGGCTTTTTTGTCATCTCGGCTCAACTTCGCCTGTCCGGGTTCTACGAAAAAATTGCCGGCGGCATTTCGGCGCGACTGGATCATCCCGCGCGGTTTCTGTTCGTCTTGATGTTGGTGACCGGCGGACTTTCCGCCTTTCTCAATCACGATATTGTTTGCTATGTCTTTGCTCCCATCGTGGGAACCGCGTTACTGCGCAGGCAAATCAATCCCATCCCGTTTCTGATCGCGCTGGCGATATCGAGTAACATCGGCGCGGCGGCGACGCTCATCGGCAATCCGCAGGACATGATGATCGGTCAAATCGCGCATCTGGACTTTGGCCAATATTTGCTTTGGTGCAGCGCGCCGGTCGTTTTTGCGATGGTCGCTACCTTTGGGATCATCTGGCTGATGTCGCGAAAAAATCTCCAATCCACCTTGCCCCTGCAAAATGAATCGAAGCAGGAAATTTATCCGTTCAACCGGGCGCACACGATCAAGGGCGTGGCCATTCTGGTCGTCGTCGTCGGTTTGTTTTTTTCGCCGCTGCCGAAGGAAGTCGTCGTGCTCGCCGCCGCGGGGATTCATCTGGCCAGCACGAAATTCCGCACGGACGATTTGCTGGATTTGGTAAACTGGCCGATTCTCATCTTGTTCATGGGGCTGTTCGTCGTCACCGGCGCGTTTCAATCAACCGGTTACGGCGATCAAGCCGTGCAACGGCTGGCGCACGGCGGATTCAATCTTAACGCGTTGCCGAATCTCACTCTGACAACGGCGGCGCTGTCCAATTTGATCAACAACTCCGCAGCGGTGATGTTGCTGCTGAAAGTCCTGAATCTTTCGCAACCCGCGACGGCGTACGTTCTGGCGCTGGCCAACAGCTTTGGCGGGAGCCTTATCATCATCGGCAGCGTATCGAACATCATCGTGGTCCAGCAGGCGCGCGAACTGGGGATCAAAATTTCCTTCCGCGATTTCGCGCGACTCGGCGTTCCGGTGACATTGGTCTCTCTCGCCGGAATTCTTCTCTGGATTGTTTTGATGGCTTGACCGGAAAAGCTTGCGGCTCGACTCCGCTTATTGGAGTGATACGCTGTCAACATGAGCGACCTCACCATCGGCCTTTTGAGCGCGTTGCTGGCCACAAACCAGCCGCAGGCCGTCAGCAATCTCATCCAGCAGAACACCGGCATGTCGGTCGAGGTGGTGAATCCGAACGACCCGGCGGAACTGGAGTTGCGGCGGTTGATGATGGACGACGACGCGGCGCAGGCCGAGGTGGACAAATGGATCCGCGACAACAACAACTTCTCGGCACAGGGCGGTGGCGAACCAAATGCCGAACTGAACAAGCGCATCCTCGCGCGGTTCGATTCCGTCCGCAAAGGCTACGAGGATTTTTTGCGGCGCAACACGAATTCCGTCCGCGGCTATCTGGCCTACGGCAGTTTTCTCAATGACATCGGCGAAGAAGACGCCGCGTCCGTCCAATACGAAAAATCCCGCCAGCTCGATCCGAAAAATCCGGCGGCATGGAACAACCTCGCCAATTATTACGGCGAACACGGCCCGATCACGAACGCGTTTGTTTATTATGCCCGGGCGATTGAATTGAATCCGAACGAACCGGTGTATTACCAAAATCTCGCGACAACAGTTTATCTGTTCCGCAAGGATGCGCGCGAATTTTACAACGTCACCGAGCCGCAGGTTTTCGACATGTCGCTGGAACTTTACCGGAAGGCGATGCGGCTGGCACCGGACAATTTCCCGCTCGCGACGGATTATGCGATGAGTTACTACGGCATCCGCCCGCTCCGTACGAACGACGCGCTCGCCGCGTGGACGAACGCGCTGCAAATCGCCCACGACGACAACGAACGCGAAGGCGTTTACATCCACCTGGCGCGGATCAAAATCGCCGCCGGATATTTCGCCGAGGCAAGCGCGCAACTCGATGCCGTGACCAATCCGGCCTACGCCTTCCTGAAGCAGCGGCTCGAAAAAAATCTGGCCGACCACGAAAATCCGCCGACCAACATGGAAATCGCGAGTGTTTCGACAAATTCCACGACGGTTCTCACCAATGCGCCGGACGCTTCAACGAATGCCGCGATTGTGCCGACAAACGTTGCGGCAATTTCCACCAATACAATAATTGTTCCAACAAACTCCCTGCCTCTTCTCACAAATGAAATTCCTGCCCCTGCAAGTCCGCCGACAAACCCGCCATAAATTCAACTTTGTGTCTTGGTGTCTTTGTGTGAAATTGAATGTGTATGAGCTTTTACGACAAGTTAAAGTTTGATGCGAACGGCTTGATTCCCGCCATCGTGCAGGAACAAAAAACCGGACGCGTCTTGATGTTTGCGTGGATGAACCGCGCGTCGCTCGAAAAAACTATCGAGACCGGCAAAACACATTTCTGGAGCCGCTCACGCAAAAAATTCTGGATGAAAGGCGAGCAAAGCGGCCATGTGCAACTCGTCAAGGACATCGCGTTCGATTGCGACGGCGACGTGCTGCTCATCCAGGTCGAGCAGACCGGCGCGGCGTGTCACGAAGGTTACAAATCCTGTTTCTTCCGTTCGGTTGAAAAAGACGGAAAATCGTTTAAGTTGACAGAAGCGCAACTTGAAACGCCCGAACAGATTTACGGCAAAAAATGATAGACGACCCCGCCTCCTTTGGCAGCCGCGAGTATTTTTTATATCTTGCGCTGCTCATCTTTGCGCGCGGAATGGATTTTTTGAGCACCTGGATCGCGACGCCGAATCTGGTGCTTGAAGGAAACCCTCTCGCAAAAAAACTCGGCTGGAAATGGGGCTTGCTGATCAACGTCGTCCTTGTTTTCACCGTCGCACTGTGGCCGCTGTCCGCGATTATCGTCGCCACGGCCAGCGTGCTGGTCGCCGCGCGCAATTTTCAATCCGCGTGGCTCATGCATTCGCTTGGCGAGGAAATCTACCGCGACTGGCATCTTCAGCGCATCCGCGAAACCCGCGTCACGCTTTACCTTTTTTGCCTCGCCGGAAACACGCTGCTCACGGCGGCCATCGGCGCGGCGTTGATTTGGTTCAGCCGGCTGCAACTCGTGCCCTTCGCCGTCGGCATGGGCATGGTGACCTACTCGATTGCCGTGGCGTTTTATTCTTTGCTGGCGATCTGGCGGATTCGTCGCGCCACTAAACGCGAGGCGAAACGGCAGGCGGCGCAAGACAAATCCGCCAATGGCCGCGTCTTCGTCGTTGAAACTTGCTCGCGCCCGCCCGACCGAATCGTTTAAGATGCTGGCGCATGTATTCGCCAACACTCGATGAATTTTTGAAGCTGGCCGCGAAGGGAAATCTGATTCCCGTCACGCGCCGTATCCTCGCTGATTTTGAAACGCCGCTTTCGGCTTACCGGAAAATTCGCGGACAGGGCGAATCGTTTCTCTTCGAATCCGTTGAGGGTGGCGAACACATCGGACGTTATTCGTTCGTCGGCTGCAATCCGCGCGCCGTCATCCGGCAGGACGGCCAGCACGTCCAGATGTTCGAGAACGGCCGCGTCACGGAAACGGCGGTCGTCGGCAAAGATGTGAAGGACGGCCTCGAGGTTGTCGAGCGCGTGATGAAAAAATATCGCGCAGTTGCCATTCCTAATTTGCCACGCTTTACCGGCGGCGCGGTCGGCTTCATCGGTTACGAATTCATCCACGACGTCGAGCCGGTCGTTCCGCGTCCGGCGCATGACAAATTAAAAACGCCCGTCATTTATTTTCTCATCGCCGACCAGCTTTTGATTTTCGACCGCGTCGCGCAGACCATCACGATTCTCGTCAACGCAATTTTGGACGACGCCGAAAATCCCACCGAAGCCTACGAAAACGCGACGAGCGAAATTGACCGGATCATTTCGCTGCTCGAACAGCCGAGTGAACACAAATCTGTGGGTGTTGAGCCTGAAGTGATCCCGCCGGTTGCATTCGAATCAAACCAGACGAAGGAAAAGTTCTTTGCGAACGTCGAGGCGTCAAAAAAACTCATCACGGCGGGCGACATCATCCAGGTCGTCGGCTCGCAGCGATTTTCCGCGCCGGTCACGGCGTCACCGCTGGACATTTATCGCGCCGCGCGCAGCATCAATCCGTCGCCGTATATGTTTTTGCTGGAGCTGGACGGCTTTTCGCTCGTCGGCGCGTCGCCGGAAATTCACGTCCGTTGCGAAGAAGGAAAAGTTGAGATTCGTCCGATTGCCGGAACGCGTCCGCGCGGAAAAAATTCCGACGAAGATTCCGCGCTCGAAAAAGAATTGCTCGCCGACCCGAAGGAACGCGCCGAACACGTCATGCTCGTGGACCTCGCGCGCAACGACATCGGGCGCGTCTGCGATTTCGGCAGCGTGCAGGTGAAGGAACTGATGACCATTGAGCGTTACAGCCACGTGATGCACATCGTGACACAGGTCGAGGGAAAACTTTCCGCCGACAAGACGCCTTACGATTTGATGCGCGCAACGTTTCCGGCGGGCACCGTCAGCGGCGCGCCGAAAATCCGCGCGATGCAAATCGTTTCTGAACTCGAACAGACCGCTCGCGGACCGTATGCCGGATGCGTCGGCTATTTTTCCTTCAACGGCAATCTCGACACCTGCATCACCATCCGCACCGCGCTGATTAAAGACGGCAAGGCTTACATCCAAGCCGGCGGCGGCTGGGTGAACGATTCCGTGCCGGAAAATGAATTTCAGGAAACCGTGAACAAATCCAAAGCGATGCGGAAGGCAATTGCGATGGCGGAGAATTTTGGGAAACAAATCTGAAGCCATGCACAAGTTAACTCCAAAATCAGTTCACGAAGTTCTTAAGCGGTTCTTTCCCGCAAAGAATGATGATTTTGAATGTGATTATGTGGAAGAATTGCGAGAGTTGAATGATTTCGGAATAGCCACAGAAGAACAGCTTGTGAATTTGCTTCAAAAAAGAGTGGAAGAAGTTATGGAAATTGACCGGAGTCCGATGACAGAATTCGATATACGAATGCACTCTGAATCAGAGGGAGCGGAATCAGTGGCCAAAAGGTTGCGAGAAGGATTTTGGTTTTCTTACCCTGGCTTGCTTCGGATAACTCTTGAACTGGAATATGGCGAAGCCTACAAAGTTTATGCAGATAAGAGAGACGGAGTCACCTGACAATTAAATAAGCTTCAAATTTCCTTCGCCCACTTCGCGTCCTTCGCGCGATAAATTATTTCCCACCCCAGCGCCAGCCGGGTTTTTCTCCTTTGAGATAGCAGACGATGATCAGAATTATCGAGAGGATGATGACGTGGACAATATAAAGACCTGCGTTGACGGCCAGCAAAGGAGACCCGGCAGCAACCAGTAACACATACGCCAGAATCACCAGCCATCCTTGCCAGCAATTCGGCGGTCCCCAGCCCCAGCCATACTTTTTGGCAGGGAACCACAATCTCTTTTCGTCCGGCCTTATTTCTTCGTTCACCAAATGATTGAGTAACAGTTTTCCGGCGCATTTCAAAATTAAATTGTTGCAGCGCGCGTTTTTTGTTACGTTGCCATCAGGTCGGAAAATTTATGAAGCGCTGGATTTCCATCGCAATTGCCGGACTGGTTTTCGGCGCAGCGGCGACTCACGCCGCGCAGGTCGGGCTGATCAAGATCAACGGCGCCATCGGTCCGGCCACGGCCAACTACATTTCCCGCGCCCTTGACCTCGCCGCCAATCAAAACGACGAGTGCCTCGTCATCGAACTGAACACGCCCGGCGGCCTCGCCAATTCCATGGACGACATCGTGCAGGATTTTTATGCGTCACGCGTGCCGGTGGTCGTCTACGTTTCGCCGGAAGGCGCGATGGCCGGCAGTGCGGGCGTTTACATCACGCTCGCGGCGGACGTCGCGGTAATGGCGCCGCACACCACCATCGGCGCGGCGCATCCCGTGAGCATGGGCAGTGAAGACGAAACCACCAATAGCATCATGATGCAAAAGGTCGGCAACGCCTACACGAAGGTCATGCAGACCATCGCCGAGAAACGCAATCGCAACGTCGAATGGGCAAAATCATCCGTCACGGACAGCAAGGCCATCACGTCTGAAGAAGCATTGAAAATGAAAGTGATTGATCTGATTGCGACGAACGTTCCCGACTTGCTCAAACAACTCGATGGACGAAAGATCAGCGACAAAACACTTCACACGCTGAAGGCCGAGGTCGTGGAAATCCCGATGAGTGCGGGCGAAGAATTTTTTCAATTGTTCTGGCAGCCGCAAGTGATGATGTTGCTCCTGCTTGTTGCGATCTACGGCATCATCGCCGAGATGAGCCATCCAGGCGCGATTTTTCCCGGCGTCGCGGGCGCGCTCGCGCTGATCCTGCTGCTCTACATGTCGGCCACGCTGCCGCTGAACATCGCGGGTGTCGCGCTGATTCTTTTGGCGCTCGCGCTGTTCGTCATCGATATTTTTGCGCCGACACACGGTGTGTTGACCGGCGGCGGCATCATCGCCTTTTTTCTCGGCGCGCTGATGCTGTTCAATCACGCGCCCGTCGGTTATCATCTGCCCATGAGCTGGATTGTTTCAACGACGCTCGTGACCGCTGCGTTTTTCTTTTTCTTCGTCAGCAAAGGAATCCTAGCGCAACGTCTGCCGAAAAGCGCGGGCGCGGAAACGATGATCGGCAAAACAGTGAACGCGCTTTCGCGGATTGACTCGACGGGCGGCAAGGTGTTTATCGAAGGCGAACATTGGAACGCCGTCAGCGATGTCGTCATCAAAAAAGACGAGCCGGTCGAAATCACCGGAATTGAAGGACTGACTTTGAAAGTGAAACCGAAAACAAATTAACGGAGAAAAATTATGGACCAACAATCAATTCAACATCTTCTCGGCGGCGGATTGGCGATCATCATTCCGATCATTGTCGTCGGGCTTTTCATTTTAACTTCGGCGGTCAAAGTTCTGCGCGAATACGAACGTGGCGTCATTTTCCGCCTCGGCAAACTGCAGGGTGCGAAAGGCCCCGGACTCATCTTGCTTTGGCCCATCATAGACAAGATGGTGCGGATGGATTTGCGCGTCGTGACGATTGACGTGCCCAAGCAGGAAATCATGACGCGCGACAACGTGCCCGCCACGGTGGACGCGGTGATTTATTTCCGAGTCGTGGACCCGAACGCGGCAGTCGTCAAAGTGGAAAATTTCTGGAAGGCGACTTCGCTCATCGCGCAGACGACGTTGCGCAGCGTGCTCGGGCAATCCGCGCTGGACGAACTGCTTTCGCAACGCGACGTCATCAATCAGAAGTTGCAGGAGATCATCGATAAACAGACCGAGCCGTGGGGCATCAAGGTCACGAGCGTCGAGACGAAGGAAGTGTCACTGCCCGACAGCATGAAGCGCGCGATGGCAAAGCAGGCCGAGGCCGAACGCGAACGTCGCGCGAAGGTCGTGAACGCGCAGGGGGAATTTGAAGCCGCCGAAAAAATGGTGCAGGCCGCCGCGTTGATCGCGAAGGAGCCGATCGCGCTGCAACTGCGCTATCTCCAGACCATGCGCGAAATGGCGAGCGAACACAACACGACGACGTTCCTGCCGCTGCCAATAGATTTGTTCAGCGCGTTTTTGAAGAAATAAAAAGCCAAGACCTCCGCAAATTTCGCGGGTTTGGGAATGACTTTTATATATGTCATCCTGTTGACGCTCGCCACCGTTGCCATCTGGTGGTTGAGCGGATTTGATCCGAAAGCGACAGGCGAGAACAGGCGGGCGGATTTAATCCGCAGAATCGTGCGGTGTGTCGCAACGTTGATTCTGGCCGGGATTTTTTTTGGAACCAATGCCGTCGCACTCGGTTACACCTTCATACCATTGATATTCATCATCCCGACATCTCTTAGTTTGTTGTGGTGCGGTCCAATCAGCGAATTGCTTTCGCAGGGGTTTCACCGGCTAATTGATTCGGATGACCGGCGCGAATTTGATCCAAACAAGAGCACTCGCGATCTGGACATGATTGCAATCCTGCTCAAAAACGGACGGAAAGAAGAGGCTCTGCAACTCTGTCACAAACTCAAGGAAACAGGCGACGCCAATATTCTCGTTTTGGAAACGTTGCTTGCGCTCCATGGCATCCATTTGGAGAGCGGACGAAAGCCCGCGCCACTGACAGAAGCGTGTCGACTGCGTTCAGAGGGGAAATTCGTCGAGGCGGAAACGATCTTGAATTCGTTGCTGGTGGAAAATCCGTCAAACGCGGACGCGGCATTGATGTTGATGCGGCTTTACGCGCAGGATTTGCGCCGGAGCGATAAGGCGGCGGAAGTTCTTCGGACGCTGAAAACACAGCCGCATGTTCCGTCCAGCCACATCGAATACGCGCGACGTTCGATCCACGACTGGAGCCAAAAAAAAGCCGACCCAGTCATTGCGCCGTTGCCGGAATCGGTTGATGAATTACTGGCGAATGGCTATCTGGGCACGGCTATTGAAGTTCTGGAGGGAAAAACCAAAGAACAACCGGATGATTTTGAACTGAAACTTAAATTGGCCGAAGCTCATGGCAAGTATTGCGGCAATATCCGTGGTGCCGAAAAAATTGTCCGGCAAATTGAGTCTCATCACAGTTTTAATTCGGAACAAATCCAAATCGCTAAATCTAAACTTCAGGAATGGCGCGAAGCCAAGCCGCAGAAAAATTAATCTGCGCATTCTGAAAATTCCATTCGACATCCGCTGACCAACAATCGAAATTTACCTCGTGCCTCTTTACGAATACGAACTGTGCGAAGGCGACTGCAAGGTCTGTGGTGGGAAATTCACCTTGAATCGTCCGCTCTCGGCCAAGCCGCTCACAAATTGTCCGGCATGCAAAAAGCCGGTGCGCAAAATCATCTCCAGTTTCAGCTCGCCGCAAAAGCTCAAGCCACTCTCCATCTCGGACGCGAAGAAGGCCGGCTTCACCGTTCTCAAAAGAATCAAGAAGGGCGAATACGAAAAGCAATGACTGGTCGAGGGTCGAAAGTCGAGAGTCGAAAGTTAAAGAGAGAATTCACGGAATTTTCAGAATCAAAAATCCTGCCGCTACAAAAACAAAAAAGGCCGCGTTTGAGCGCGGCCTTTGAATTGATTCGCAAAAATTTCTTCGATTACGACTGCGACTTCGGATGTAGCAGCACAAACTCGCCGCGGCGGTTTTTCGACCAGGCGGATTCGTCATGGCCGGGGTCAACGGGTTTGTCCTTGCCATAGCTGATGGTGCGGACGCGCGACGGGTCAACGCCGATTTTCGCCAGCGCCTCGCGCAACGCCAGCGCACGGCGTTCACCGAGCGAGCGGTTATACTCTTCCGTGCCGCGTTCGTCGCAATGGCCTTCGATGAGCAGCTTCGTGCTCGCGTCGGAACTCAATGCGGAAGCGACGGATTGAAGATTCGCTTCCTCGCTCTTTTTCACGACGGCGCTGTCGTAGGCGAAATGAACCGTGTAAGCGGCGAGCGCTGCGCGGTCCATCGCCATGTTCTCAAATTCTTCGATGTTCGCCGTCGGCCCGCCTCCGGGTTGGGGATTGGTATCTGGAGGCACTGTCCCGCCACCGGGCAAAGTTCCGCCGCCATTGTCGTTTCCGACGATGCCGGGATTTGATCCCGGCAGCGGTGTGATTTTGCCGGTGTCGTGTTTGCAGCCGCTGCCGGTCACGGCCAGCGCAACGGCCAGCGCAAGCGGGTAAATCAGTTTCATCATCTTCATATTTTTCCTTCGGTTAATTTTTGGTTAAAATTTCGGTAAAAAATCAAAGGCAAATTCATCTCGCCCAAGCTGGTTCAGAATCGTTCCCCGAAATCCGAGAAACATCCTTCACCTGTTTCGTGAACACGTCAAGCACAGACAACTTGTAACCGCCACCCGTCCGCCGCGCGAAAACCAGCGTGCGCGAGTTCGGCGACCACGACGGGTCTTCGCCCGTGACGAGCACCGCCGGCGCACCGCCGCCGGCCGGCATCACGCAAATGTTGAAATCGCCCATCTGCGTGGTGAACGCGATCCATCTTCCATCGGGCGACCAGTCGGGTTCGGTCGGGTTCGGCGCGCCGGGTGTCGGAATGCGCTGGACCGCGCCACCGCCCGCCGGGACTTTTGCGAGCACGCGCCGCTCGTTGATCTTTGTCGCGAAACAGATCCATTGTCCGTCCGGCGACCAGCACGGCGAAGAATCCTCGGCACCGGTCGTGAGTCGCTTCAAACCCGAACCGTCCGTGCCGCAGACATAAACATTCGGACTGCCGCCGATGCTCGCGATGAACGCGACCTTTGAGCCGTCCGGCGAAACCGCCGGGCTGATGTTCGAGCCGCTGTAGTGCGCGATCGAGCGGCGCTGTCCGTTGCTGAAGTCGTGATAAAAAATATCCGGGTTGCCGCGCAAATAGGAATTGTAACAGACCGCGAGATGTCCCGGCACCCACGAGGGCGCGGCGACGATCGTGCCGTCGTGCGTCACGGCTTGCGCGCCGTGGCCGTCGAAATCGGCGACGTAAATTTCGCCGTTGCCGCCGGGCGCCTCGGCCTTGAACGCGATTTTCGTCTGCGCGATTCCCTTTTTTCCGGTGATCGCAAAAACGATGTCGTCCGCGAACGCGTGCGCCTGCCGCCGCAAGCTCGCGCCCGTGTAACTGCGTGCGAGCAACGCGCTCTTCGCAAATTTGTCGGTCACGCGGCCGATGACGTTGCCCGAATCGCTGCCGCTGATCTGATATTGCGCCGCGTCCGGCGAAACGAAGCTGAAACCCTGAACGTAAAGATCGAATTTCAAAACGCTTTCGACTTCGCCGCTGAAACCGTCGAGCGAAACGGGAATCGGCTTGGTGTTGCCGATGACGGAAATCTCGTGCGTGATGGTGATTTCATTTTGAGCGCGGGCGAAATCAATCGCAACGACGGCAAACAGCAGCAGCAGAAATTTTTTGAACAGGGAAAAATAATTTTTCATTCGAGCATCCGTTTGGCTTTGGGGTTGAAATTGATGACGTAAGTCCGCTCGTTGTCGGTCGTGCCGGACGGAAATGGCGCAATAAATGTGACCCGTTCCAATGCCCGCTGGACCGTTGCGTCCACTGGCGCGTCGCCTGACGCCGTGATGATTCGCGCGTTGATCACCGTGCCATCGCTGGCGATGGTCACGCTGACTTTCACGTTTTCGTCGTCGTTGGCAACCGTGTCCGGCAAAGTCCACGCCTGATCGTAAACGCTCTTTACGACGCTCGCATAATTTGCGTAAGCCGCGCTGCTATTGCCGGGCATGTCAACTGTCGTCGCCGAAGTAAGATTATTTTTCAAACTCCGCGCAGCCTTTTGAAATGCCTGTTGCCGCAAGCGTAGTTGCCGCGAATCGTCTTGGGGTTTTACTGGCGGAGAATTTTTCGGGACGTTGCGCGTCACCGGCTGCAAATCAATTTTATGCGGCTGATTTTCTTTCGGAGTCGGCGCGGGTTCAGGTTTGAAAAGTTTTTCAATCCGTTCCGTCAGCGTGGGCGTCGGAGTCGGCGCGGGTTGAACGACCGGTTGCGGCGCGATCGGAGTTGGTTGTGGCGGCGGAGTCACGATCGGTTTCGGCGCGGGCGGCGTGGCGTTCCTGACGCCGCTGTTGAACGCGGCGTCAATCAAGTTCGCCGGAATCACGTCGAGCACTTGCGAATCGTCCGGCTTCGGCCTTGGCGCGAAAAATGCCGGACCGACAAATAGGATCACCAGTAGCAACAGGTGAGCGCCGACGAACGTCAACAGACATTTTATTTGGAGCCGGTTCATTTGGCCGTCGGGTCGGTGCGCAGCGAATAGCGCGTGATGCCTCTTTTTTGGCAACCGTCAATCACGGCAGCGACATTTTCATACGGACTGGTTTTCTCCGCGCGGATGTAAACGATCAGATTCGGATTACCACGAAAGTCCGCGGCGAGTTTGGAGATGATCTGGTCAAGCCCAAGCCGTTGTTTGTCGAGTGTGTAAACTCCGGTCGTCGTCACTTCGACGGTGCGAACGCTTCTGGGATCAATTTTTTTGTCCGGCGTCCCGCCGGTCGGCAATTTGAGGTTGATGCTTTGTTCGAGCAGCGGCGTGGTGATGACGAAGATGATGAGCAGCACGAACGCAAGATCGAGAAGCGGCGTGATGTTGATTTCGCTCAACGTCACGATATGACTGCGTTGTGAAAATCGTCTCATGCAAAAATTTATTCGTCCGCCAGAAATTCCGATTCCATTTTCGAAACGAGTTCCTGCGCGAAATTATCCAAACCGACGGTGAACGTGCGCAAATTGTGCACGAGCCAGTTGTAACCGAACATCGAGGGGATCGCCACGAGCAGTCCGGCGACCGTCGTGATGAGCGCCGCCGAGACGCCCGGCGCCATCGCCGCCATCGTCGCCTGGCCCTGCGGTGATTGCGCGATGCCGGCGAACGTGCTCATCACGCCCCAGACCGTTCCAAGTAGTCCGATGAACGGCGCGCCGCTCACGGCGATCGCCAGCAGGATCAAACCCGATTCCAGCTTCAACGATTCCTGCGCGACGACATTTTCGAGCGCGCGCTTGACGTGCTCCATGTTTTTGAGCGAGACATTTTGTTTGCGCCGTTCGCCGCCCGGCCCGTGCAGGCGCGCATCCAGTTGCACGCAACCGGCCTGATAAACTTCGTAGAGCGGACAGCCTTCGACCTGCAATTTGCGGTCAAACATATCGAGGACATTTTTTTGCGCGCGAAATTCCTCGTTGAAATAAAGGTTCAACTTTCGCGCACGGCGCATTTGCAGCGCCTTGGAAGTCATGACCGTCCACGCGACGATGGAAAAGAAGATGAGAAAGACGATGATCGCCTTGGCTTCCGGCGTCGCCTTGTCCCAAACGTAGATGAGTTCCGCCTGATTGGAAGCGGCCCCCACGACAACAGAAAAATATCCGTATATCATGCTGACAATGTGCCTGGTCGTGAGGAACCGAAGTTGCGGCCAAGCGGCGTGATTCTCCGCCTCCCAAATTTCTACCCGCCGCGAGGAAAAATGCAAAGACTTTTTTGCGCTAAAATTCAAATTGTCAACGCCTGAAGAGTTCTTCTCACAGACGAATTTTCCAAAACATAAACCGCTGTAAAATTTACAGCCAGCCGTGGCAGTGAAAGGATTTTTTGCGGACCAAAAAATTGTCCCAGCAGTTTTGCGTTCGAGTCCGTGGAAGAATCCGGTTTTGACGGCGACATCAAAACGACGCGCGCTTTCGCCCGAAGATTTTTCGGCAATGCTTCGAGCGTAAGCAAAACCTGATTCACCGCGCCGATTTTATTTTGCGCGACGACAATCGGAATCGCGCGCAAAGCCGAAATCAAATCGCGCGAATTGAAACCTTCGCCAAGCGGACTCAACAAACCGCCCGCGCCTTCGACCAGCAAAACGTCGAAGCGTTTTTGCATCGCGCGGACATGCGCGAGCGATTGCGAAAGTTTTACGGATTTTTTTTCGAGCTTTGCCGCGAGTGTTGGTGCAACGGCTGCGCGGAAATGCCACGGATTGATTTCATTCAACGACAATTCGCCGTCCATCGCCGCAAAAATTTTCCGCGCGTCGTTGCGATTGCCGGAACAAACCGGCTTGAGCGCCGCCACATTGACGCCGCGCTCGCGTAAAAAATTTGCGAGCAACACGGTCAAAACCGTTTTGCCGACGCCGGTGTCCGTGCCGGTGATGAAAAGCGTTTGCTTCATTCGCCAACATCAAAGCGGAATCCGGGTGGAATCACAATGGCCTTGAATTGAATCAATGGAAATCCGCTTCTGGATTTTGGCAGAAACGTTGGTTTGCTGACTTGATTTTAGGGCGGCTAGAGTTCAGGTTTGAGGCAATAAAAAATATGCTTGGATTTTTTCTCGACCCCGCGATTTTGTGGCTCATTTTATTTTTTGTCGCCCGCCACGATGCCGCCCGGTCTTATTCCACACTATTTTTTGTCTCGTTGGGTGTCACCTTGGTCGCTCTTGTGTCGTCAATTTATATTCCTCAATTTACCATCATCGTTACTCCAATTGTGTGTGTTTTGGCTCTCAAGCGATTTTGTTACATGGGATGGCTTCGAGCTATCATTGCCACAATTTTATTTATTGTTTGGCTGTGTGTATGGCCGATTTTATTTGATAAATTGACACATTAAACCACCCAACGTCGCGCTGGATTCAAATTAAGGCATTACCGACCTTTCAAAACCGTTGACGGAATCTGCTTAATTCATTTACTCTGCACGGCTCGCTTGCGAGAAATTTTATTGTGAACATCACCGTTGAAAATCTGGCGCCGTGCAAAAAATTGCTGCGGGTGGAAGTGGACGCGAAGGCCGTGGACGAGGCTTTCGATTCCATGACGAAGAATTATCAAAAGCAGGCCGCGCTGCCGGGTTTCCGTCCGGGCAAGGCGCCGCGCGACCTCGTCCTGAAAAAATACGAGACCGACATCAAGGACGAGGTCAAACGCAAGCTCATCGGCGATTCGTATCGCAAGGCGCTGGAAGAGAAAAAAATCCACGTCGTCAGCAATCCGGACATCGAGGAAATCCAGTTCGGTCGCGGGCAGACGTTGCAATTCGCCGCGACAATCGAGACCGCGCCGGAATTTCAACTGCCGGAATACAAAGGCCTGCCGGTCAAACGCGAAACCAAATCGGTCACGGACGAGGACGTGGAGCGCGCCATCAAATTGCTCGCGCAGCAGCACGTGAAGTTCGAGACGGTCGCGCGCGAATTGAAGACGGGCGACGTGGCCGTGGTGAATTACACCGGCACTTGCGACGGCAAGCCGATCACCGAGACCGCGCCGACGGCGAAGGGTTTGACGGAGCAGAAAAATTTCTGGGTGGACATCGCGCCGAACACGTTCATCGCAGGATTCGCCGAGCAGCTCACCGGCGCGAAAGCCGGCGACAAACGCACGGTCAATGTGGATTTTCCCGCCGACTTCGTGACGAAGGAGCTCGCGGGCAAAAAGGGCGTTTTTGAAGTCGAGATCGTCGAGGTGAAGGAAAAAGTTTTGCCTCCGGTTGACGACGAGCTGGCGAAAAAGTTCGACGCGGAGAATCTGGAAAAGCTTCGCGCGGGAGTGCGCACGGATCTGGAGAACGAATTGAAGTATTCGCAGGCGCGGGCGATCCGCGGGCAGGTCGTCAACGCATTGCTCGCCGGGGCGAATTTCGATCTGCCGGAAACGGCGGTCGCGCACGAGACGCGCAACGTGGTTTATGACCTTGTGCGGGAAAATTCCAAACGCGGCGTGCCACGCGAGTTGATCGAAAAGCAGAAGGACGAGATTTATTCCGCGGCGGCGAACAGCGCGAAGGAGCGGGTGAAGCTGGCGTTTCTGGTGCAGCGCATCGCCGAGCAGGAAAAGATTTCCGTGACGCAGGAGGAAGTGATCCAGCGCGTGCAGGCGCTGGCCGCGGCGTACCAGATCCCGCCCGACAAGTTCATCAAGGATTTGCAGAAGCGCAACGGCGTGAACGAGCTTTACGACCAGATCGCGCACGAGAAGGTGCTCAATTTTCTCGAGATCAACGCCAAAATCGAGAATGTTCCGGCGGCAATCGCAAAATGAATCCGTCCGCGGCTTCCGTCGCGAAGCGGATGTTAATTAACTAATTGGTTACCTCGACGCATTTTCAAGCGTCTTGAATTTGACGAATCGCGGCAAAAGCCGCAAAATCGCAGCACCATGAGAATCTTTAGCGTTGTTACGGCTTTTTTCGCCGCCGTTTTCGCGGTCGCCGCCCAGACGAATCTGGATGCGACGGCGGCGCGCGAGATGTCGCTGCAAGATTGCATCCAGCAGTCGTTGTCCCACAACTTCGACGTGCAGATCGAGCGTTATGCCCCACAGATTTCGCTCTACAATTTGCGCGGCGCTTACAGTGGTTACGACCCGACTTTTAACATTTCCGGCGAACGCGATCACAACGTCAACGCCTTCGGGACAAACGGGGCAACACTTACAACGATCACATCAACAAATTTTGTTTTATTTCCCCGAACCGCATCGGACCGGGATATTTTCAAATCGGATCTGGGCGGATCGTTACCGTGGGGATTGGACTATGATTTCATCGCGAGCATTGAACAGGATTCGGGGACGACCTTTTTTGGAACGAACAGTATCAATTCCAATTTCGGCAAAAGCACGGATGGTTCGGTGGAAGTCGACCTGACGCAGCACCTGCTCAAAGATTTCTGGATTGATACCACGCGCCTGACAATCCGCGTCGCCAAAAACCGGCTGAAATATTCCGAGCAAAGTTTGCGACAACAGTTCATCACGACCATCACCGCCGTCGAGAACGCCTACTACGAACTGATTTATGCGCAAGAAAATGTGAAGGTGCAGCAGGAGGCGTTGAACCTCGCGCAAACGCAATTGGACCAAGATAATCAGCGCGTGCAGATCGGCACGCTGGCGCAACTGGACGTGCAACAGGATCAGGCGCAGGTCGCGCAGAGCCAGGCGAATTTGATTGCAGCGCAATACACGCTCAACAAGGATCAAAACACCTTGAAAAATTTGCTCACGGACGTGTATGCGCAATGGCATGACACGAATATCCAGCCGACGGCAACGCTCGAAGCGCCGTTGCAATTATTCAATTTGCAGGACAGCTGGAGCAAAGGCATGACCGAACGGCCTGATCTTTTGCAGGCGCGTCTCGACGTGGAAAAGCAGGGCATCCAGTTGAAATTCGACCGCAACCAGATTTTTCCGCAACTGGATTTGATCGGATCGTATGGTTATGCCGGCGCGTCCCGGGATTATAGCGGCACATTTGATGAAATCGGTACCGGCGACCGGCCATATTATACGTTTGGTGCGAAACTTTCAGTTCCCCTCAGCAACATCGGCGCGCGCAACACATACAAATCCGACAAAGTCACCGAAGCGCAATTGTTGCTGACGCTGAAACAACTGGAACAGACCATCATGGTGCAGATTGACGACATCATGAAGCAGGCGCAGTCGGATTATCAAAGCGTGAACGCGACGCGCTCGGCGCGCACTTACGCGGAAGCGGCGCTTGATGCCGAGCAGAAAAAATACAATGTCGGCAAAAGCACCACCTTCACCGTTCTGCAACTCCAGAACACGCTCACCACCGACCGCGCGGCGGAAATCCGCGCGCTGGCCAATTACAACGAAGACCTTGCCAATCTCGCGCAACAGGAAGGCAGCACACTCCAACGCAACGGCATCAACGTCGAGGCGAAATAACGCGAGGCTCACCAGAAATTCCACGCGGCACGCCAGACAATCCAAACGCCGAGCAGAAAATTGGTGATGGCGTGCGCGGTCATCGCGTCGCCGAGCCGGTTTTTTCGGATGACGAGCCATTGATAAGCCATGCCGCACACGATTCCCGCGAGCCATTCGTTGTGCGAGAAACCGAAAAGAGCGGCGGTCGCAAAGAACGGCAGCGGCACAAATTTGTTCAGCGGCACTGAAAGGAAATTCTGGTTCGCGATGTAGCGATACAAAAACGAACGGTAAAAAACCTCTTCCAGCGGCGGGACGACCAAAGTGGAGCCAAGAATCCGTGTCAAAATAAAAAGCCATGCGAGCGGCGAATTTTGGCCGAACGGTCCGTTTGGATTCCAAATTTTTCCGGGAGCCGTTTGAGAATGAGCCAATCCGAGTTTGCTCCAAAGTGAATCTTGAGTTGTCCATTCGCCGAAAATTCCGACCCAAATCGCAAAAATGCCGACGCCAACGACAATCGATTCCCAACTAAACGCCCAACGCATTTCCGAAACGAACGGCCGCATTTCCCAGACCAGCCACACGCCGGCGAATGTTTTTGCGAAATAAAACCAGTAGGCCGAGGCCGCGCCAAATTTGCCCTGACAAAACGTCAACGCGAGAAAAATCAGGAACGGCGCGACGCGCGACGCCATCGACGATCCGGCGAAAATCTTTTTCAGGAGGCGCACACGAATTTGGCGGGGTTTGTCACTGGCCAACGACGAGGCTGTTGGTCTGGCTGTTGCCGACGAGCGTGACCGAGTTGCGCGAAATCGCCTTCACGCGCATCCCGCCCACGTAGTCACCCGCGAAAACCGTCCGTCCGTCAATGATGGCCCACGGATGCACGGAGCCATAGGCAATGCCCTGAACATGTAACGGCGCCGGCGAAACATCGTTGGTGATGGCGGCGGGACCAATCACGGGTGGCGGCGGAGACGGTATTGACGCAGCGACAGTCTCGACCTCCTGCGTCTCGGTGATTTCCGGTGCATTGACGATTTTTTTGACGCCGTGCTGGATCAACGCGAATGCGACGAAAAAGAGCGCGGCGACGATGAGAACAATGATGACGGCGGGCAAAATCCAGCCGGCGCCGCCCTCTTTTTTCCGGGCTTCAAAGGGCGTCAATGGCGGCGAGCCCGGCGGCGGATTTTTCCGGTGCAAATCGCGTGCGCGTTTGAGCGCGTCGTTGATGAGGCTCATGTGTTGATTTTTCCTTCCAGTTCGCGGATGGCGCGACCGACCATTTGATAATTGATGCGGTCGGACTTTTCAACAAATCCCGCAAGCAGCGCCTTGTCGCAAACGGCGTTCACGAGGCGCGGGATGCCGCGGCTGTAGTTGAAGACGCGCCAGATCGCCGGCGGCGTGAAAAACGGGATGCCCTTCGCGCCGGAAACCTGCAGCCGGTGCTGGATGTATTGGGCGACCTCGAATCGCGTGAGCGGTTCGAGGTGATAGCGCACCGTGATGCGCTGGCGCAACTGGCGCAGGCGCGGGCTGTTCAGCCGGTCGCGCAATTCCGGCTGTCCCATCAAGACAATCTGCAGCAGCTTGCGGTCGTCCGTCTCGATGTTGGAAATCAAGCGCACCTGTTCGAGCAGGTCTTCCGTCAAATTCTGCGCCTCGTCAATGATGAGCACCGTCTCCTTGTTCTGCTCGATTTGTTTCAGCAGAAATTCGCCGATGGCCGCGATGGTTTCCAGCCGGTCGCGTTTTTTGATCTCAAGGCCGAATTCAGCCGCGATGGCTTTCATCAATTCCTCCGAGTTCAAGACCGGATTCAGAATGAGCGCGGTGGAATAACGCGAATCCAACTGCTCCAGCAGCGCGCGGCAGAGCGTCGTCTTGCCCGCGCCGATTTCGCCGGTCAACTGGACGAATCCCTTTCGCTCGCGGATTCCGTAGAGCAGGTGATTGAACGCCTCGCGATGCTTCGCGCTGTGAAAAAGAAAACGCGGGTTCGGCGTGATGTCGAACGGCGCGTGCCTCAAACCGTAATATTCCAGATACACGCGTGGCTTTTAGCAAAAATCCCGTGTCCGGCAAAGAAAAGGTTTTGCCGCCAAATCCGTCAACTGAATAGAATTGTCCGAGCCGCCTTGACCAGGGCTTCCGTTTCAGCCTGCGTTCCAACCGTGATGCGCAGGTGGTTTTTCACTTCGGGAAAGTTGAACCAGCGCACGAGGATTTTTTGCCCGCGCAACTTCTGCTGCCACTCGTGCGCGCTAAATCGCGGCGGACGCACCAGAATAAAATTTGTCTGGCTCGGAAAGACACGGAAGCCGAACTTCGTCAATTCGCGACTTAACCATTCGCGCGTTGAAATTATCTTCTTAAAATTCGCGCGGTAATATTTCAGATCGCCCAGCGTCGCGACGGCGGCGGTCTGGCCGAGGCCGTTCACGTTGTAACTGTCGCGAATCTTGTGCAGCGCGGCGATGAGGTCGCGATGCCCGACAAAATATCCGACGCGCTGGAAGCACAACGAATACGCCTTCGAGAAAGTCCTCGCGACCAGGACGTGCGGGAATCTCAACGCCAGCTTCATCGCGTTCTCCTTCGCGAAGTCCACATACGCCTCGTCCAAAATCACAACGCCGCGTTGCGCGCGGCACAGTTTTTCCAGTTCCGAGGTTTTGTAACCGCGCCCGCTCGGCGCGTTCGGCGTCGTGACAAAAGTCAGCGCCGCGTCAAATTTCCATTTCTTCGCGCGTTTTAATTCCGTCACGCCCGGCAAACTGAAATCCGGTTTCAATCGCACTTCGTTTTTCGCCGCGCCGTGAATGTCCGCCAGCACGGGATACAACGAATAGCTCGGCGTGAAATACTGCACCGTCGCCCGCGCATCTTTCGCTCTTTGTTTCGGTTCCACAAACGCCCGCGTCGCCAGCGCGATCAATTCATCCGAGCCGTTGCCGACGATGATGTTGTCCGCGTGGCAGCCGTGAAGCTTCGCCAGTTTTTCGCGCAGCACCTGCGCGGTCGGACTCGGATATAGCCGCAACCGTCCGTCCGTCGCATTTTTCACCGCCGCCAGAACTTTCGGCGACGGCGGATACGGATTTTCGTTCGTGTTGAGTTTGATCAATCCTTTGATTTTCGGCTGCTCGCCATAGACGTAAGGATGCAATTCGCACACGAGCGGGCGGATCAACTTTTTTGGACTGCGTGAAATCATCCGCGACATTTCAGGCTAAAAAGGCCAAAAAGTCGAGCGCGGCCATTTGACATGCCGCGAAACTCGCGCGAACGTATGGTGTTGTATTGATTGGAGCCGTCTTATGAAAACGAAAAACTTTGCAAAACTTTTGCTGGCCGTTGTTGCCGGACTCGCTCTTTTGGCGGCCAATGTTCTGG
The DNA here is from genome assembly GCA_964536285.1 of uncultured Bifidobacteriaceae bacterium. Classification (GTDB taxonomy): domain Bacteria; phylum Verrucomicrobiota; class Verrucomicrobiia; order Limisphaerales; family UBA11358; genus UBA11358. The sequence goes on along the minus strand of CAZHXG010000001.1, from coordinate 7,382 downwards.
CGCAGAATTCACCCACCGCCACCGCACCACAACTGTCCTACGGCGTGCCGCAAGTCCTCCAACTCGCGCAGGCCAAGGTCGGCGACGACACCATCATCGCCTACATAAAAAATTCCGGCAACGGCTACGGCCTGAACGCGGATCAAATCATCTATCTGCGGCAACAGGGCGTTTCCGACAATGTCATCACCGCCATGTTGAACCAGCCCAAGGTCGCGGCAGCGCCCGCGCAACCCGCGACGCAACCGGATAATTCATCCACCGCGCAGGCTTCGACTTCCTACGCGCAACCGACCACCACTTACAGCGTCCCGTCCTCGACCGTCTATGTGATTCCCGACACGCAGACGTATTACTACGACAGCTATTATGCCCAGCCGTACTACTATCCGTATTACGCGTGGCCTTATCCGGCCGTGTCGCTTTCATTCGGATTCGGCGGACGCTGGGGCGGCGGCTATTATCATGGCGGTGGTTTTCACGGCGGCGGCGGGCATCATCATTAAGTGATGCTGCGGTTTTAATTTCCTCGCAAGACGGCTTGCGCGTCTCATCGCGCTCCCGATAATGCCCTTGAATCAGCGCGGCCTTGATGCAAGCATCCCTTGTCCCTTCAACAGCATGAACAAACCATTTTTCGCAAAGCTCCTCGCAGCGTTAAGCCTCATATGCCTTGTTGCGTTCGGCGCGCGCGCGGATGACACAAGCAGCGCTCCGGCGGGAAACAAAAAGTTCACCTACGTTCTGGTGCACGGCGCGTGGGGCGGCGGCTGGGATTGGAAACACATGGACGATTTGCTCACCGCCGATGGAAACAAGGTCTATCGCATAACCCTCACCGGCCAGGGCGAACGCTCCCATCTCGCCAGCAGGAAAATTGATTTGGACACGCATATTCAGGACGTCGTCAACGTCATCCTCTGGGAAAATCTGCATGACGTCGTGCTCGTCGGGCACAGCTACGGCGGAATGGTCATCACCGGCGTGGCCGACCGCGTGCCTGACCGCATCAAGCATCTGGTTTACATCGACGCCCTGCTGCCTGAAAACGGCGAGTGCGTGAACGACATCATTGCGCCGGGCTTGAAGCAACCCATCAAAGACGGTTATATCACCGCGCCTTGGGTCACGAACAACACACCGCTGCCGCACGACGTTCTCATGCCGGCCAAAACTTTCAGCGAACCCATTTCATTGAAACATCAGGACGTTGCCGGAAAGCTGCCGGCCACCTACATCCTTACCGTGGACAAGGGCAAAGCGCCGGAACAGGACGATTTCTACAAATTCTATCAGCGCGCCAAAGCCCGCGGCTGGACGGCATGGATAATGGAAGGCGACCACAATGTCCAGCGCTCGGCGTTGTCCTAATTTGAATTTTCTTTGCTGATTTCACTTTTTCGTCCTCACTTCCGCCACGATTGCCACTTTGACGGCTGTTTCCGGCGATACCACTGGCGGAATTTCCAGCACGGCCACAAACCGTTCGTCAGAATCATCCTTGCCGTCTTTGTGCGACCAAGCGAAGCAACGCTTGGCTTTCGGATGATTGGCGAGCGTGAACACTTCCACGATGCCTTTCCAGATGACCTTGCCGCCAAAGATTTCTTCCACTGGCACAGACTCAACCCAAGTTGGGCTGGCCTTGTGCAAGTGGAATATCACTTGTTTCAACCGTTCGATGTAATCTTTATTCGCCACAGCGTTCGATGAGTTCCGCAACTGTCCACGCGCTAGATTCGACGCCAGCCGCTTGTGCGGGTGTCATGCGTAAAGAATTGTGCGTTTTCACAAAATTGTAATACGCGAAATTGAGCGCAACCGCAGCCTGAAAGTTTTCAAATTTCTTGCTGTAAGCATTCGTCAAACGAGTCAGACGGCGGCAGTGCATACGCAAGGTGAGGTTTTGGCTTTCGACGTGTGACGTTGTAATCCGGTTCACGTCCGGCATTCCAGAAACGATTGTGCGCTCGACCTTGACGATTTCAACCGGACTATACCGCACGGCGGCTGCGGCGTTACCGAGAATTGTTGTGGAGTAGGTTTTTACGATTTGCCCGTGGTCAACTTCAGTTCCGAATCCGCGTTCAATCGCGTCAGGATAAGCCTTGAGCGAATCGGTTGAAACTTGGATTCGGTTTGCCATGCGTCCAGCCAAATCTTCCATGAAAGCCCGCGCATGATATGAGTCGCGCTTGCCCACGATGAAGGACGGAATCAGCTTCGTGTCTGCATCCAACGCGATGAAAGTCCAAACGTCGCCATAAGCACCAACGCGGTCAGCGTTCTTACGCTTCGCGCCGATGAATCCCCAAATCTCATCGCATTCAATCTGCTTGCACGCCAGACCGCGCATTTTGCTGTCCATGATTTGTTTGCAGCCTTCACCGATACGGATGCCCAAGCGCATGATTGTATCGCGGTGAATGCCTGTCATGCGCTCAATGCTGCGGATGCTATTGCCTTCGGCCAGCATTGAAACTGCCATGACTTTCTTTTCAATTTCGAGGTTGTTTGCCATATCGTTTTTAATTGTTGACTAAATGTATAACCGATTGTATGATTTGTCAACAATTTTTTTGGTTATACACAAAGTATTTATGAAAGCAAAAATGGGCAGACCGAAGGTGGCAAAGGCTAAAAAACGCGGCATTTTCATAGTGACGCGGATTTCGCCGGAGGAAAACAGCGTGATTAGCAGGGCAATACGCCGCGCCGGACAAAGCCAGTCGGAATGGGCGCGGAAAGCGTTGCTTTCCGCTGCGGGGAGTGATAAATCGGCAGCATAAATTCAGTGGATGCGGCGAGCCTCGGACTCGCAATCTGCGATTGTAAAGAACGCCAAGTTTGCCAATTAACTTACGCACCCAATTCGATTTGAAAATTACACGCATTTTTAGAATTTCAAATTATTTTTTTAATAGAAGTTTTAACAGCAAAGCAAAAAATAAAACACCCAGCGCACCAGCGGTTATAGACGAACACCAGACTGAAACCTTGTAATGTATGTTGTCGGCAATATCATCGTTTTCGGTTTGGGATTGGCTGCAAGTTGTTGGCACTATAATGGTGCTGCTTGGGGTGGCTGGCGAACTTGTCGCGGAGTTCAAGCGGTTCCCATTCAATCCGACCAGATTTCCACCACTAGAATCATTAAAAAGGCGGATAGAAATAACATCCCTGATTGTTTTGATACTTGGTTTGTTGTTGGAGGTCGTGGCGCTTCCGCATTCGATTGTTGAGGCTGGTAATGCGCGAAAAATTGCAAGTGAAGCAAACGAACGCGCTTCAACCAATGAAGTGCATTTTGCAGAGCTGACTCGTTCAAACTTGCTGCTTTCAGCCACCATCGAAGAACTTCGATCAAACAACATCGCGATTGAGGAGCAAATGAAGCCAAGAGACATTGAAGAATACGCGCCGAGTGTAGCATTAAGAAAGTTTGCTGGTGTTAATGCGGTCATAATTTGTGCCGCCTGTCCAGATTGTTCTGAAACGGCTTCAAAAATTGGAACTATATTAGGCGTCGGTCTTTCAAATTGGCATGTTGAACCTGCTGTTTTGACGGCCAAAGAAGTTGATTTTGGAGTCCATGTTTCAAAATGGTTCACAAACCAGCCATCTTCCGAAGAATACAATAAAGTCTCTGATGCCTGTGCTGCGCTTGCAGATGAATTAAACAAGGGTGGAATTGATGCCTTAATGGAAAACAGTAGCAGGGGAACAACGATAAAATTTAATGGTGTTTTAATCGTGGTTGGAGAAAAACCAACACCCGCAGAGGCTGAACTAATTAAGGCGAAAAATGACTTGCAAAAATCTGAAAACGAACTTCGGAATCCTAATATTAGCCCCCAAGATGTGATGCAGATACAAAATAAAGAAAGTGCAATATACAGAAGAATTAGTGACGCATATTCTAAAATATATGTAGAAACCCCTGAAGATAGAACTCCTGGCGTGCATATGCATGATACGCAAGTGAATCCACTACCGCTGCCGTAAAATTTATACCTGCATGACCGAATTTCATGCCAAACCGCCGAAAGGCAAGACCGCCATAAATTCAAATTAGGACAACGCCCAGCGCTCGCATCCGGACGAACTTCTCCAACTGCTCGAAAAAGCGCCGCAATAAAACGCTAGTTCTTCGGTAAAACCGCGGCGATGGCTTCGCGCAGTTCTTCCAGCATGAACGGTTTGCTGATCATGAAGTCCACGCCCGCGAGCGGATTGCCGGAAGATTTCAACATTGCGGCGTGGGCCGTAATCATCACGACCGGCTGGTCGGGCAGGCGCTGCTTGATGGCAATGGCCAGTTCGTCGCCCCTCATTCCCGGCATGGAATAATCCGTGATGACCACGTCGAAGCTGCCCTGCTCAAGCAATGACAAGGCTTCCCTGCCGCTGGTGGCCGTCTGCACTTCGTGCCCGTAATGCTCGACCATCATCTTGATAGCTCCGCAAACAGCGGGTTCGTCATCCACCACCAAAATTCGCCACTTCTGATTTACCCTTGTTGACTTCTCAACGGTTTGCAAGAAGCAGTCACACTACGCCCCATTCCCTTGAAGACCAGATTTAGTTATTAACATAAATCACAACCCCGCAACCTTCGTGCTTGATCCGATCCGCACTTCTGATCAATTGATCTGGGCGTGCCGAAAAAAGCGAAACGAACCAGAACCCGCGCGCTCTATCGCCAGAAGCCGCCGAAAGCCGGAGGCCGGAAGCCAGAAATCGGAAATCAGAATTCCGGCCTCCGGCATCCGGTCTCTGAATTCCGCCCTCTGCCCTCTTCCCATTTCCAACTTCGCGAAGACGGTTCAATTCAAAAAATCAAGGTGGCACAGGCCTCTGGCCTGTCCCCATTTGGCGTCTCGCCAAATGAAATCTCCGAAGAAGTTTCCGGCGGGACGCCGGACACAACAGGCGGGACGCCTGTTCCACCTGCTTTAATCTTCCGCTCCGACTCTCCCTTCATCCGCCTGTATCACGGAAATTGTTTGGAACTCCTCGACGCCATTTATGCCAGGCATGGAAATGCCGGACGCTTCGACGCCATCTTTGCCGACCCGCCCTATTTCCTTTCCAACGGCGGTATCAGTTGTCACGCCGGAAAAATGGTCAAGGTGGACAAGGGCGATTGGGATAAAAGTCGCGGTGCGGAACTCAATCACGAGTTCAACACCGAATGGCTCAAGCGCTGCCAGCGCGTCCTCAAACCTAACGGCACGATTTGGGTGAGCGGCACGCATCACGTCATCTTTTCCATCGGTTACGCCATGCAACAACTCGGCTACAAAATCCTCAACGACATCGCGTGGGAAAAACCCAATCCGCCGCCCAACTTGAGCTGCCGCTACTTCACCCATTCCACCGAAACCATTTTGTGGGCGGCGAAGAATGAAAAGAGCAAGCACGTCTTCAACTATCAGGACATGCGCAAAGTGACCGGCAAGCAGATGAAAACCGTCTGGCGGAAGGAAGAATTCGGGGTGGCACAGGCCTCCGGCCTGTCCTCATCTGACGTCTCGTCAGATGAAATTACGGAAGACGTATTCGGCGGGACGCCGAACATAACAGGCGGGACGCCTGTTCCACCTTCAAGCATCTGGACAATGACGGCTCCTTCCGGCGACGAGAAGGCGCACGGCAAACATCCCACGCAAAAGCCCGTGGCGCTGATTGAACGCTGCCTGCTGGCTTCAACCAACGAAAACGACCTCGTGCTCGACCCGTTTCTGGGCGGCGGCACAACTGCCGTTGCGGCTATTAAACTAAAACGCGGCTGCGTCGGCATTGAATTGGACTTTGCTCACATTGCACTTGCGGTGAAACGATGCGAACGGGAAATCATTGAAATCGTTTTGCGCACATTGCGTGTGCGCATTGAAGTTTCAGTTTTTTCTCAAAATGATCTTGATCTGTTTTCTGATTCGATCAATGGATCACGTCGCATGGCCGACGTGCCCCAAATTGAAACTGAAAGAATTTATCACGAATGCAAGTTCGTGTTTCTGTCTTGTGCTGAAGTTGCACGTGGCTCGGTCGTTCACACGACGGTTGACGTGAGCTTGCAGGAAGCGTGGGCAAAAACACCGAATGGAAAGAAGCGTGAAACAACGCACGTAGTCCGTTGCGAAACTGAAATCTTTCGCATAAAGTAAAGTCGGTTTGAAAATCTAAACAGACTGAACTATGAAAAAATATCTAGGCTGGATTGTTTTAATTGGACTGGCATTTGTGGCTGGCTTTTATTTGGGCGCAAAATATCTGATACGGAGTCGGAACCAACGCGAATGTGGTTTTCATCAGATTGAGAAAGACCACCAGCTTCAAGCGGCATAAATCAGATTGATGCGGCAGTTCATCGGTGATCTAATCGCCACCGATGAATCTTTCCATGCGCGGCGAATTGGCAATCGCTTTCAAAAGCGGTTCGCAAAAGGCCGGAAATGTCACAGAAGCTTGGGGTGCGGATAATTTCTTCTGTCCGAATTGTTCTTCTCCTAAATTGGATTGGCTGAAACCCGGCACGAAGGCGAATGATTACCGCTGTCCAAGTTGCGGATTTTGGTTTCAACTCAAAAGTAAAAAGACACGTATTGGCAACACCATCACCGATGGTGCTTATGGCGCGATGATGGAAGCCATCAAGGAAGACCGTTCCCCGAATTTCTTTTTTCTGCATTATGATTTAGCAACTTGGAGCGTCCGCAATCTGTTGATTGTTCCACACTTTGCTTTTCCACCTTCTGCCATCATCAAACGAAAACCACTTTCACCAAGCGCCAGACGTGCGGGATGGGTTGGTTGTAATTTTGCCCTAAACCGAATTCCGCTCGAAGCGCGAATCCCTATCGTCACGGAAGAACAAATTGTTCCTGCCGCCGAAGTGCGCGACAAATTCAAGCGTGTTAAACCGCTCAAGGAAATTTCCGTCAATGACCGTGGCTGGAGTTTAGATGTGTTGAACATCGTGCGGCGTCTCGGTAAAAAAGAATTCACTAACGAGGATGTTTATGCTTTTGAGGGAGAATTGGAAAAACTGCATCCCGACAACCGCCACGTCAGAGATAAAATCCGCCAGCAGTTGCAAGTTCTCCGCGACGCCAAATTGTTAATTCATGTCGGCAGCGGCGTCTGGCGTCTGCCGTAAATCAAAATCGCAGGAGACGGCAAGGAGTCTCTAATTTCACTTCAGAACGAGTCTCGTCACCCCGACTCCTACAATCAGGGCGGCGTCCGCCTGTCTGGCGTTTGGGTCGTCATAAACGACGCGCGGGTTGCTTCATCTGGCGTGCAAGTTGTCGCATCTTGCATTCAAGTTGTTCCATTTGACGCGTTGTTTGTTCCATCTTGCACGTTGGTTATGGCAT